>NZ_MKIQ01000027.1 GCF_001832885.1 Floricoccus penangensis
GATTCTTGAGGTTTAGCAGATTCTTGAGGTTTAGCAGACTCTTGAGGTTTAGCAGACTCTTGAGGTTTAGATCCTTCTGGTTTAGTAGAAGGATCCGTAGGATTATTATCAGGATTGTTTTCATAAGATTTAAGGTATGTTACGAATCTTAAGTCTGCATTTGGATCAAAAGTCCCATTATATTTAAATTGTCTATCAACATACAAAGCATCATATTTACTTGCAATTTTTTCATCGACTAGAGGGTCAATTGTACCCCAACCCACAGCTGTAAAAAGTGATTCTTTAAACTTACCATCCTCGTAAATATCTCTTTTATAATTTCCACGTACGATGTATTGATCGAAATTCTTTTCAGTTCCGTCGGCATATTTCACATTAACTTGATGAATAACTGGATAATCTTTATCTTTATAAATAATTTCAGAAATTTTTCCATCAGGATTATACGATATTTCTTTTTTATCTATCGTTTTTTCAATAGTGGAACCATCTTCATAAGTATTTTTAATTGTTCCGTTACGGAGTACCTCAGATTTTATCGGTTTCTTTGTAAATCCATTATCTTCTTCACCTGGTTTTTTTGTTTCATCAGGTATAACTTCGGGTTTTTTATTAGGATCTACACGGACGTAATAATTATAGATATCAAGTTTATCATTATCATTTGCTTTCTTTAAATCAAAGTCAATTTTTTGACCATCTTCTTTTACATTATATTTCTTCTCGAATTCATTAAATGATTCATTAACGCTATCAGAATTATCTCTAGTAGCCCATCCATTCGCAATTGACCATACTCTACTAAATAAATTTCCATCTTGATCATAGCTCTCCACGATGTATACGTCTTCACTACGAGTATCAATTTCAGTTTGCGAACCATCTGAATTGATAATAATACTATGAGTTTTTAAAGTTTTCTTTTGATCAATGTAACTAATTGTTTTGCTGAGATTAAATTGTGGAGTATTTTCAATTTGCCTACCGTTTGGTAATATTTCAAGTGTTGCTTCACCGTCATTTTTATATATTTTTGTCCCATCAGACTTTACTTCAACAATTTGCCATAGTCCATTATGAATAGTTGTTCCATCAGGCATTTTTTCATCTTTGTATTCCCAAGTTTTTCCTGAGTTATCAATTCTCTTTATTAAATTTCCGTCTTTATCATATTCCTTGTATGAATCACCCCAAGAAAAGTTTGATTCCGTTTTTGAACCATCAGGTCGAGTTTCGATAATTTGCCAAGGATCACTTTTTATTTTTGTCCCATCAGGTAATATCTTTTCAGCATATTCAAAGACTTTGCCATCAGGAGCTACTTGCCTAATTATTTTATCATCTTTATTGTATTCAGTAATATACCCATCTTTTGTAGTTTTTTTATTACCATTGTTATTTCCATCTTTATCAAAATAGAATTCAAAAATATCACCATACGTATTAGTGAACTTAATACGAACCCCATCTTTATCATATTCATCAACAGAATTATCGCTATAGGTTACTCTTTCACCACCATTTGGAAGTTTTTCTCTTTTTACTTCATATATGTAGACAATATCATCACTAGATTCGTCAGTACTTGTACTTTCGGTTGTTGATTCTACGACAGATTTTTTGTTTTGAGAATTTTCAGTTGAAGAAGTAGTGGAACTTTCTTCAATTTTTTCTTTTTCACTAGTGGAAATATCTTCACTTGTAGAAGTAGAAGTTTTATCATTATCTTTTACTGATTTGTCAACTTCGGAATTTGAACTTGAAGTTTCAGAAATACTTGCATTAGCATTTTCTGATGTTGAAACTTTTTCTTCAATAGAAGGATTATTTTCTAAAGATGAAGCGGATTTGGAAGTTACATTTTCTGATTTAGTAGTTTCAGATGACGTATTTTCTCCAGATGCTTCAATATTTGAGGAAGTAGTTTCTAACTTTGGTGCATTAGTTTGTTCAGTTCTATTTTCATTTAATGTTTCAGCAATTACAGTTGCTGTAGGTAAAGTATTGCTTAAGATTATAACAGCAAGCCCAGTCCCATAAACCCATTGTTTTTTAGATTTCCACGCGCGATTTGTTGATTTGTAATGTTTAGCGTTTTTCATTCTTTTCTCCCCTATAATAAATTCATTCGTTTCATAAGTATTGTGTCAATACTTACTTATAAATAGATTATCATAGTCCAGTGTCACATTATGGGGTTATGAAATAATTCATAGTTTTTTTCACATTTATTTGTATCTTTTGGCACAAAAATTTTTTTTTCTATAAGTTTAACCATCATCTATCCATTTAATTTATTTTCTTAACATATTTGATCAGATATTGATTATTATTATAGAAATTTACATTTTCCTATGAGAAAATAAAAATATTTTCTCCAAAAAATATTTTTATTTTGTTCTACTAATGTAAATTTTATGTGAATTATTGAGCCATATTATTGTAAAAATGCCTTCGAACGTGTATTATAATATTAATTAAATTTGTGAAAGGTTACATCAAAATGAAGGGTGATGCAAATAGTAGTAGAAGAATTGCAGATATGCTTACTAAGCTTTTTATGGGTGAGCCCCTTAACCGAAAATCTTTATTAGAATCCAATAGTAAAAGCGTAGTTGATAGGGATATAGCAGACATAAAGAGAGTTCTAGAAGACAATCATAGTAGCATAATTCTTAATTTCAATAGATCTAAGGGTGAATATTGTTTTAATCGTTCAGAAGCATTTGCCTTAGAAGAGGTTATTTTTTTAGCAAAGGTTGCTCTTGAAAGTAGGAGTTTACGTCGTGATGAGATGGATATTATTATTGATAAGCTCCTTAAACAATTACCAAAAGAGAAAGCAAAAATTGCCAATGAATCAATAAGAAATGACAATACTTTTTATGCACCTGTCACTAACAATAAACATATACTGGAACGAATTAAGGAATTTATGGGTTACATAGACGACAGACAGGTCATAAAATTTGTTCATAAGCCAGCATTTAGTAATGTTGTTAAGTCATATATTGTAACCACGAAGGGTGGGATGACTTTTGTTGATCCTGATAAGAATGGTTTTGTAGAGTATGAAGGACTTCCAGTTGCTATATATTTTTCAGTTTTTTATTTTTATATAATTTTATATATTGACCAAACTCAAGGGCACATGGTTGTGAGATTAGATCGATTTATTGATGTAAAAAAAGTTTCTCGAAAAATTATGGTGCCTCATGTAGAGAATTTTGAGGAAAGTGCTATGAGAAAGCATTCTTTTCTTCTCTATCATGGTAAACCTATGACAATAACGTTCTTATCCGAAATAAATCCTGCGACTATCTTAGATCGTTTTCCTGGTTCAAAAATAGTTGAAAAAAATTGTGATGAAAATAATTGGACAAAATATGAAGTAGTGGTATTTGAATCAGCAGCACGGATGTGGTTTTTATCACAAGGAGCATGGGTGAAAGTACTATCTCCTCGGTCATTTAAAGAATCTCTTAGAGAAGAATTCAAGACCGCTTTTGAACAGTATGAATAAATAAAGAAAACCATGTAGAGTTATCCCACATGGTTTTTTGAAACTAATATTAATTAATTATTTTTCTTCAGCTGTAATAACTTCAACACCACCCATATAAGGACGAAGTACTTCTGGAATTGTAACTGATCCATCTTCATTTTGATAGTTTTCAAGGATTGCTGCAACTGTGCGACCAACTGCAAGACCAGATCCATTTAATGTATGAAGTAATTTAACTTTTCCATCTTCATCACGGTAACGAATTTGGGCACGACGAGCTTGGAAATCTTCAGTATTTGAACAACTTGAAATTTCACGGTAAGTATTTTGTGCTGGAATCCATACTTCTAAATCATAAGTTTTAGCAGCAGAGAATCCCATGTCACCAGTTGAAAGAGCAACGACACGGTATGCAAGTCCTAATTTTTGTAGGATATTTTCAGCATTAGCAGTCATTTTTTCTAACTCTTCATAAGAATTTTCCGGTTTAGAGAATTTAACCATTTCTACCTTGTTGAATTGGTGTAAACGAATAAGTCCACGTGTATCGCGTCCAGCAGATCCAGCTTCGCTACGGAATGATGGACTTAAGGCTGTGAAGTAGATTGGAAGATCTGCACCATCAAGAATTTCACCACGGTAGTAGTTTGTAAGAGGAACTTCAGCAGTTGGAATTAAAACATAATCACTATCAGCTAGCTCAAATGTATCTTCCTTAAATTTTGGATATTGTCCAGTACCAAACATTGAGTCGTGGTTAACCATGTACGGTGGGATGATTTCTGTGTAGCCTTCTTTACCGTGCTCATCTAACATGAAGCTGTAAATAGCACGTTCTAATCTTGCGCCTAGACCTTTGTAGAATAAGAAACGACTACCAGTAACCTTAGCACCACGTTCCCAATCTAAGATACCAAGATCTTCACCAAGGTCCCAATGGGCTTTTGGTTCAAAATCAAATTCAGGAACCTCACCAACACGACGAACTTCAACATTGTCATCTTCATCAGCACCAATTGGAACATCATCATGTGGAAGATTTGGAAGCATAACAATAATTTCATTTATTTTTGTTTCAATATCAGCAAGTTCAGCATCCATTTCTTTAATTTGAGCTGAAACTTTTTGCATATTTGCGATTTGCTCACTAGCATCTTCCTTATTACGTTTTGCTTGAGCGATAGCTTCTGATTCAGTATTTCTTTGTTTCTTTAATTCTTCAGTTTTTACAATCAGATCGCGTCTTGTAATATCTAATTCATGAAGATCTTTTAAGGTTTCTTCTTTAACACCACGTGTTTCTAATTTAGCAGCCACAGTGTCAAAATCTTGACGAATTTTTTTAATGTCTAACATATTTTCTCCTTATTAATTCATATAAAAAACGCTAACTCACCTAATGTATATAACAACATAGGGCGTGTTAGCGCGGTTCCACCTAATTTACTTCATGCCTAACTAGATAAGTATGAAGAACTCAATTTCTGTAACGTAGAAGATACGGTTTTGTTTTGCAAAACTTTTTTAAGAAGTAGATATCTTGCCTTAAATTATTTGCTTTCACCATCCGCAAACTCTCTAAAAATCGCTAGCAACATTAGCTTCTAAATTTCTCTTATTAAGTAAATTTTATCAAAAGTAGCATAAAAGTCAAATTGTTTTTATTTATTTCTTTTAAATGCTCTTGTAAGTGTACCTAAAAAAGTTGGAGCCTTGACTACATTTTCATTTCCAAGTTTTTCACGTAATATTTTCAAAATTTTCCCTGAATCTTTTGAGCCAAAGCATAACTTAGAATTATTTTGAAGAATAATATTAAATCTACGTCCAATTTTTTTACCGTATACTGAACCTTCAACTCTTTTTATTTTATCTAGAGGAATTATTACATTGTCTTCTACAGAACGATCTGAGAAGAACTCAAATGCTACATCTCCAAGCATTATTTTTCCATATTTAGCAAAGCCAATATAGGCGATTCCAGGGCCTACAAATTCAGCACGTGTATTTAATGATTGAGCCATAATATACCTGTTTCTAATTTTTCTTACCTTCCATTATAGCAAAAAATAACAATCATTTCTCTATATATTCAGAGAAAGAAGTTTACAATACAAAAAAAGACAAGCTAGGAAGCTTGTCTTTAATTTATTACATGATTCCGAAGAAACGTCCAGCAATACCCACAGCAAATAATGCAAAGATAATTGCGATTGGAGAAACTTTCTTCTTAAGTAACCACATACATAGGAATGTAAGTAGTAAAGCAGCAAGTCCTGGTACTAACTGATCCAAGTTTTGTTGTAAAGTTACAACTTTTTCTTGGCTTAGAGCAAGTCCACCGGCTTGGTCTTGAAGGGCTTTTTGAATACCTTCAGCTCCAGCTGGTAGGTTCTTCCAGTCAATATATGCCCCGTCTTGAAGATTGTATTTTGAAACAACAGGTGTGAAACTAATTGATACCCAACGTTGGATAAGCACACCAAGTACGAACATACCTAGGATTGAAGCACCTTTAGTAATTTGTTGAAGAAGTCCTCCTGAAAGGTCTTCGGTAATTTTGCTACCTTGTTGGTAACCAAGTTCTTGAGTGTAGTATTGGAAAGCAATACGAATAATATTCCATCCGAAGAAGAATACCAATGGTGCAAGAAGTGATCCACTAGTAGCAAGACCAGCAGCAACAGCTCCAAGAATTGGACGAACTGTAAACCAGAATACTGGATCTCCGATACCAGCAAGTGGTCCCATCATACCAACTTTAACACCTTGAATTGCAACATCATCGATTGGTGCACCATTTGCACGTTCTTCTTCAAGAGCAAGAGTTACACCAAGAATTGGAGATGCTACATATGGGTGTGTATTGAAGAATTCTAAATGACGTTTAAGTGCAGCAGAAGCTTCTTCTTTACCAGGATAAAGTTTTTTAAGTGCTGGGATCATCGCAAATGCCCAACCGGCATTTTGCATACGTTCGTAGTTCCATGAACCTTGTAGGAAGAATGAACGAAGTAATACACTATTACGTGTCTTTTTATCAATTGAAATTTTTTCAGCCATTATTTTTCTCCCTTCTAATAGTCATTTAAGATGTCGCCAATTGGATCAGTAGTTGAAGAACCACCAGCTCCATTTCCGCCACCTGAGTTTTGAAGAGCAAGATAGATGAATGCCATAGCAACACCGATGATACCCATAGCTATTAGAGTTAATTCTTTAATTGGCGCAAGTGCAAAACCAAGGAAGAAGAAAGGCCAAACTTCGCGGCTTGCCATCAAGTTAATAACCATTGCATAACCAACGGCAACAACCATTCCTCCACCTACTGCCATACCACCTGTGAACCAGTCTGGTAAAAGAAGTAATCCTTTTTGTACGGCAGAAGCTGGGATAAGAAGCAATAATCCTGCAGGGATTGCGATACGAAGACCTTGCATCATTAATGCAACAATATGCCACATTTCTACTCCACGATAATTACCTTGTTCAGCAGCAGCATCTGCACGGTGAACAATACCTACAGAAAGTAGACGAACTAAAGTAGTTAATACAAGACCTGCAGTAGCAAGAAGAATTGCAGTACCAATAACTGTTTGCATTTCTCCATTTGTTACAGTATCTGATTTAGTCCAATCGTGTGATTGAACTAAGATGATTGCTGAGGCAACAGATGCAAGTGCGGCATCTGGTGCAACAGCAGCTCCGATGTTCGCCCAACCAGCTGCTAAAATTTGTAGTGATCCACCAAGAATTACACATGGTGCAATATGACCAGTTGCAATACCGATTAATGAACAAGCAATAACTGGTTGGTGAAGTTCAAATGAGTCAAGAATCCCTTCCATACCCGCTAAGAAAGCGAAGATAAGAATTAGGATTACGCTTAAAACTCCATATTCCATTTATATTCTCCTTTAAATTATTTAACGTCTGCTTTTTTAATTAAAGCAAATAAATCAGACTTAGAATCGTTAGGGACTTTACGGACATCAAATTTAATGCCTAAATCTCTAAGTTTTTCATAAGTTTCAACGTCTTCTTTATCCATAGATAAAACATTGTTAACCATTGTTTTACCTGTAGAGTGAGCCATTGAACCAACATTTAGTTCTTTGATTGGAACTCCACCTTCAATTGCACGAAGTGCGTCTTCGGGTGTTTCAAAAAGAAGAAGTGCTTTTGTGTTACCAAAACGTGGGTCTTTAGCTACTTGAATCATTTTATCAATTGGAACGATATGAGCTTTAACTCCTGCAGGAGCTGCTTGTTCGATAAGTTTTTTACGTAACTCATCTTTAGCTACTTTATCAGATACAACGATAATGCGATCAGGTTTAACAGCTGGTGTCCAACCTGTTGCTACTTGACCATGCAATAGACGTGAGTCAATACGAGCCAATGGGATTTTAATTTCTCCATCTCCAAGTACAGTTCCTTCTGGAATTGGACCACTTGCCTTTGGTGCTTCAACTACCTCAGCAGTTGTGTCAGCAGGTTGTAATTCCTCTGGACGAACACGTACACCACCAGTTGCTTCTTTAATAATATTTGCAGCAACATCATGAACACGAGCTTCTGGGTTGAAACGCTCAGTGTAAGCTTGAATAAGCATTGGTAGATTCAATCCAGCGATGATAGTCATACGATCTTGATTTTCTTCATAGATACGGTTTGCTTGGTTAAATGGAGATCCTCCCCATAAGTCAACCAAGAAAAGTACTTCATCGTCAGCATCAAATGAGTCTACCGCTTCAGTCAAGTGTGCGTATAAGTCATCAGGACCTTCGTTTGGCATAAAAGTAACTGATTGTACTTTTTCTTGCTCTCCGAAAATCATAGAACCTGATTGCTTGATACCATCGGCGAATTGACCATGACTGGCAATAATAATTCCGATACTCAATTGAGTTTCCTCCTAAAAAATATTTGTATAGACCAATTGTAAGTTATGCCGACAAAAATAAGTTTATTAAGTGCATGAATCCTTAATTTAAAGGTATAAATCGGCATAAAAAACAAAAAAATCTACCTACGAGCTAATTATACATCTAAAGTCTTAGTTATGCAAAGGTTTTCTTAAAAACGTTTACACGATTTTTCATTTGGTTTTCATTAAATAACTTTTTAAATAAGTCTGTAATAGTTATTAAAAAGCACAAATAAAACAGTTTTAACAGTAAAACTCAGTTCCAATCGCTTTACATGAAACTGTACCTATGTTATTATAAATTTTGAAATTAATTTGTTTCAATCTTTCCTGTTATGATTAAAGCAAATTAAACCGTAACTAGGATGCTTGCTGAGATTTACTCCGAGCATCCTAGTTTTTTTGTTTTTAAAAGATTATAATAGTAGTTATATTAATTTATAGTTATTTTTTCTGTTTATTAAATAACTTTAGTTTGGAGTATATTTATTAATGAACCATATAGCCTTATTTGAACCTAGAATTCATTTCAATACTGGAAATATTGCAAGAACATGCGCAGCAACCAATACTGTTCTTCATTTAATAGAACCTTTTGGTTTTGAAATTACGGATAAGCATTTGAAGCGTGCAGGACTTGATTATTGGGATAAAGTTGATATTAGATATCATAAAAACTTAGAAGAATTTATTTCTGCAGTTGACGGAAAGCTTCATTTGATTACAAAATTCGCTGATAAAACATACTCTGATGAAGACTTATCAAAAGAAGAAGATAATCATTATTTTCTTTTTGGAAGAGAAGATACTGGTCTTCCAGAAGAATTTATGCGTCATAACCAAAAAAAAGCACTTCGTATTCCTATGAATGATGAGCATGTTAGAAGTTTAAATCTTTCAAATACAGCTGCCATTCTTATCTATGAATGTTTACGCCAACAGAATTTTTCTGGACTTGAACTTAGTCATACCTATGAAAAGGACAAATTGAAATGAAGCTATATTTTGTCAGACATGGGAAAACCGTTTGGAATTTGGAACGTCGCTTTCAAGGAATGACAGGTGATTCTCCTTTATTAGAAGAGAGTTATGCACAAACAGCGATTTTAGGTGATTATTTAGCAGACACTGAATTTAAAAGAGTTCTTGTTAGTCCTTCAAAGAGAGCGCAAGATACCGCTAAAGGGATAATTGAGAAAAATAAAAATCCATTAATAATTTATACTGATAAAAGGTTATATGAATGGAATTTAGGCAATCTTGAAGGAAAAGAAATTGAAAAGGTTACAGAACAGTTTCCTGAGCAAATTTTTGCCTTTCGTAATAATCCAGCAGAATTTGATGGCAGTATTTTTGGTGCTGAAAATGTATCTGAAGTTATAGCAAGAGTTAAAGAAGTAGTTGATGATTTAGCCAATGACCCAACAATTTCTCCAAATGATAATATACTTATCGTTAGTCATGGTGCTACTTTAACTTCAAGCATTCAAAGTCTTATTGGAACGCCGAATGATCAGTTGAGAAAAGATGGTATTTTATCAAATTCAAGCTTAACAATAGTGGACGTTAAAGATCTAGATAATATTGAATTGATAGAGTGGAATAAAATCGTATATTAGAGTAGTAAATATGATGAAAAATTTTGTACAGATTGAGTAGGTGAGGAAGTCATGGACGAAAAAACTTTTTTCACAGGAAATATTGAAGCAGTATTTTTTGAGAACCCATCAAATTTTTATAAGGTGCTTTTGATTGATATTACTGATACCAATTCTGATTATTTGGGGACTGAGATTGTGGTCAATGGAATAATTGGTGATGTGATTGAAGGGGAGGCTTATACTTTCTTCGGTCAAATGACTAATCATCCCAAGTATGGGGAGCAGTTGAAGGTTGATACTTATGAGAAGGCTGTGCCATCAAGTGGTAATGGTCTTATTAAGTATCTTTCAAGTGATCATTTTCCGGGAATTGGTAAAAAGACGGCTGAAAAAATTGTTGCTGCCTATCCAGATGATACAATTGATGCCATTTTAGAGGACCACGGTAAACTTAATAGTATTCTTTCTCCGACAAAAAAGAGTGGTTTTTTGAAGCTCTTATCTCAAAATCACGGTATGGAAAAAATTCTTTCAAAGCTGAGTGAATATGGTATGCCTAGCAAGATAAACTTCCAAATTTATGACTTATACAAGCAAGATACACTTGATATAATTGCAGAAAACCCATATCAGTTGGTTGAAGACATAAAAGGAATTGGTTTTAAAACTGCAGATAAAATTGCAGCTGACCAAGGAATTGAGCCTACATCAAACGAACGATACCGCGCTGCCATCATGCATCTAGTTCCAACTATGTCACTTGCAACTGGAGACACCTACATTGAGGCTAAAGAGCTTTTAGAGTATACAGTTGATCTTTTGGAAAAATCTCGAAATGTAGAAATTCCATATGATGATGTTGCACTTGCCATTGGAGATTTGATAGATGAAGGTAAGATTCAGCAAGAGGGGACAAAAATATTTGATAATTCCCTGTTTTTTGCTGAGTCGGGCATTGCCAGAAATATCCAGAAATTGATGTTAAGAAAATCTGATTCTTTCAGTAAAGAAGAGGTTGCCTCTGTAATTAAGGAAGCAGAAGAAGATTTTGATATCGAGTATGACAATCTACAAAAAAAAGCCATTGAAGAGGCTCTAAATAATCAATTGTTTATCCTGACTGGTGGACCAGGTACTGGTAAAACAACTGTCTTAAATGGAATTATTCAATCCTATGCAAGGCTTAATGATATTAATCTTGATCCAACAAGCTATCATGATGATGTTTTTCCAATTCTTTTAGCTGCACCAACAGGGCGTGCAGCAAGAAGGATGAATGAATTGACCGGACTTCCTAGTGCAACCTTACATAGACATTTGGGAATTGGAACGGATGATGATATCTCTACTGATTTAACGGATGAACTATCAGGAAGTTTGCTGATTGTTGATGAGTTTTCAATGGTTGATACCTGGCTTGCACATAGACTTTTTGAATCAATCCCACCTAGTATGAAGGTAATAATCGTTGGTGATGCTGATCAACTACCTTCAGTAGGCCCTGGACAAATATTGGCTGATTTATTAAAAGTTGAGGCCATTCCGTCAATTACATTGGATAAAATTTTTAGACAAGGCAAAAATTCAACCATAACCGACCTTGCACACTCGATTAAAGATGGTGAACTTCCAGCAGACTTTACAAGTCGTCAACCAGATAGAAGTTATTTTGAGGTTGGGGCTGGACAGGTTCCAAATATAATTGAACAAATTGCTACTTCATGGAAGAAAAAAGGAAATAATCCATTTGAACTTCAGATCTTAATTCCCATGTACAAGGGAGTTGCAGGGATAAATAATGTTAATAAGTTAGTGCAAGATATCTTTAATCCATTACGAGACGGCTTAGAATTTAACTTTCAAGAAATTTCTTATCGTAGAGGAGACAAGGTTCTCCATTTGGTCAACGAAACAAGTTTGAACGTTTTTAACGGAGATCTAGGATTTATAACTGATTTAGTGACAGCAAAATATACTGAGAGCAAGCAGGATGAGATTGTCATGGACTTTGACGGTTCTGAGGTCATCTACCCACGAAGCGAGTGGTACAAGATTACTTTAGCCTATGCAATGAGTATCCATAAGTCGCAGGGGAGCGAGTTTTCAACTGTCGTTGTACCAATGGTTTCTAGTTATTCACGTATGCTTGAGAGAAACTTATTATATACAGGAATTACTCGGGCGAAAAAAAGTTTAATTTTATTAGGTGAGTATAACGCTTATAACCAAGCTGTTCATAAAATCGGAAGTAATCGAAAAACTTATTTATTAGAGCAATTTGGTATTGAACGCGATAGTGATATTGAGTCATCTTCAGTCGCTGAAGATGCAAAAGAACATGAAGTCGTAGAAAATCCACAAAAAGTTGATTCGCTTTCTTCTGATATAGAGAGTAATGTAGAAGAAATAGCACAAGAAGTAGATAATCAACCTAAAATATTAACTAAAGTTTTAGTTGATAATTATGGAGTTGATCCAATGATTGGATTAAAGGAATCAGATTTATTGATTTTTAAACGATAGATACAAAAAAGGAAGTTGGATAGATTAATCTGCCCAACTTCCTTTTTTACATAAAAAAAATAACCCGGTAGACCGAATTATTTAGCGATTTTAGCTGCTAGACGTGATTTATCACGGCTTGCTTTGTTTTTCTTGATCAAACCTTTTGTTTCAGCTTTGTCAATTGCAGAACTAGCTTTTTGGAATAGTTCTTGAACGTTGTCAGATCCTTCAGCTACAGCTGCGTCAAATTTCTTTATAGCAGTACGCATTGCTGATTTTTGAGTTGAATTTAATTCATTTGCTTTAACATTTAATTCAGCGCGTTTGATTGCAGATTTAATATTTGCCATGTCTTCCTCCTTTTAATATTACTTGTCAATTATACAGAAAATAATTCTGTTTTGCAAGACCTGTCAAGTTTTTTTCTTTACCATTCATTGGTATAGATTGAAACCGTCTATTTGAAAATATAGCATATGCTCTTTATTAATTCAATAAATTGGCTCTACAATAAATAAAATTGATTTTTTCATAAAAATATTAATAAATAGTAAATTGGTATAGTCGATTCTTTAAAAAATATGGTACAATAGTTTAAAATAAAAATCAAAGGAAAAATCGGTATGAGTATACAAATAGGCCGTTTTCGCCTTGGACTTCGAACCATAAAAACGGCAATTGCAATGGCATTGATTCTTATTTTCTGTCAAATTACTAATCGTCCTGAAGGAGCAATGGCAGCAGGAGTTTCTGCAGTCGTAGCAGTAAGAGGTGATTTTAAGTCAACCGTTAATGTAGCAGGCTCGCGATTTATCGGGGCTGGATTAGGTGGTCTTCTTTCTATTATTTTTTACTTGCTATACTCCGACTCTGGACACAATTTTTGGGTTAAATTATTTGTAATTCCAATCTCTTTAATGATTATTATCGTAATAATGGATGGATATAATTTGAATACCGGTTTAGTAGGGGCTTGTGCATCATTTCTGATAATCTCACTAGGTACTCCAGAAGGTGAAACAATCCTCTATGTTTTTAATAGGGTACTTGATACCTTTATTGGAGTTGGATTTGCAATTGTGGTAAACCTAGTAGGTACCCACGATACCCCGGTAAAAATGGTAACCGAAAAAGTTATAAAGATTGGTAAAGATTTTAATATTGAAATTGATGTTGCGAAAAAAGTTGATGAAGATAATCAAGATAAAGATATAAATAAAGTGAGTGAAAATAAAGGAAAAGATAGTGCTGAAACTAGCACTAAGGAGAAAGAGCAAAAATGAAACCTGTTTATATTAAAATTCATGATGAAATAAAACAAGAAATTGAGAATGAAACATGGCCAATTGGGACAAGACTTCCAAGTGAACGTGCTTTATCTGAACGTTTTCATGTAAGTAGAATGACATTGAGACAAGCTGTAACAGCTCTTGTTGATGAAGGAATACTTGAACGTCGTGCAGGATCAGGAACTTATGTTTCAAGTCAACGCGTACGTGAAAAAATGCGTGGAACAACAAGCTTTACAGAGATTATCCAAAGTCAAGGGAAGCAACCACGAAGTGAGGTTTTAGCTTATACAAAGACGGCAGCAAATGAAATTGAAGTTGAGAAGCTTAATCTTAAGTCAGGCGCACAAATTATACGTATGGAGCGAATCCGTTATGCTGATGACTTACCAATTTGTTATGAAGTAGCAAGTATTCCATATTTATTAATTGCTGATTTTGATAAACAAGATGTAGCCAATCATTTCTTTAAAACATTAGTTGCAAGTGGTCGTGAAATAGGTCGAAGTGAACAAGTAATTTCATCTAAAATTGCAAATGGAAAAATTGCTGATTATCTGAAAATGAAAAAAGGTCAAGCAATATTAAGCTTGACTCAAACATCATATTTTGCAGACGATACACCATTCGAATTTGTGCTTAGTCAATACGCAGGGGATAGATTCGAGTTCTTTCTTGAAAGATAAAAAGACAATCTGTTGGATTAAATTCTAGCAGATTTTTAAATATTATATATCTTTTAGCTTCTCAAGTTCCTCTTTAAAATATTCATATTTTGAAAAATTGCCCATGAAATGTAGATAATTTATGACCGCCTCAACTTCAATAAGGAGTTGAGGATTTTTTGTTTCTTTATATTTTACAAAGTTATCGAATACTTTGAAAAAAGATAGCTCTCTAAAGTTGTTATATCTGATATTTTTAAGTGCCCAATAAATAATGAATTTACATTTTTCAATTTCCTGCCTATCCCACAGAGTATACATACCATTTAGAATAGTTCTCAGCCTACTATATGTGTGACTTCCTTCAAAATTAAGTTCCTAGATATTTTTCATTAGTTCCTTACAGAAAATAACAATATTTTCTGAGTTAAAAATATTTATAGAATGGCAGAGAAGTGTGTTATCAAAATCAGTCCAAATCTCGCAGTTCCAAAAATAATTCAAAAGAAATTCTTCTTCATTTTGAGATAGTTTAAATTCTTGATTTGTCCAACTTAGTAGCATTTTATAGTTTAAGTAAGTGAGTTTTTCTTGTACATGGTCAAAATTTGTTTGTTTTTCAAGATCGTTTACAATGTTTTCCATTGAATTCATATCTTCCGAATATGCAGCCAAGGCAAATTCTCTGTATTGTTTTGAAAAACTTCTGTCTGAAATTTCCGCAAGATTTAGAAACTCAGTGATGGAAATATTTAATCTGTCTAAAAGATTTATTAAAATATCAAGCGATAGCAAACTTTGACCACGTTCAAAAGATGCAATAGAAGAATACGAGGCAATTTCTTTTGCAACTTGTTCCACTGACATATTTCTACTCTTCCGTATTTTTCTAAGATTTTCACCAAGTTTTTGCATATATATATCCTATCATTTGTATTCAATTATTCACTATACATAAATAAAAAGACTTTATGTATCTTACATTTGATAATTTTTTGAAAAAATATTTTATCATCTTTTCTGCATGTTTCCACAGAAAAGCAGATTCTCTTTTTTTGTGGTCTATAATTTCTTTAAGTATAAAGGAGAGATTTATGGATTATATAGAAGTTGAAAACTTGAAGCGTTCATTTAAAGTGAATAAAAATGAAGATTTTCATGCCCTCAAAGGAATTTCATTTGCTGTTAAGAAGGGAGAAATTTTTGGTTTATTAGGCCCTAACGGTGCTGGGAAAACGACTACCATGAAGATTCTATCAACCATGCTTGCACCAACAGAAGGTACGGCGAAAGTTATAGGGTTTGATACTTTTGGGCAAGAAGACGAGGTGAGGGAGCATATAAATTTTGTTTTTGGTGGTGAGAGAAGTCTATACTGGAGACTTTCAGCCTATGATAATCTAGCCTACTTTGCTGATTTGTATAAGATTCCTTTAAGTAGACAGAAGGAGGAAATACCACGTTTGCTTAAGCTAGTTGGCTTGGAAGATACAGGGAACAAGTTAGTGGAAAATTTTTCTAAGGGAATGAAGCAGAGGCTTCAAACTGCCCGTGCATTATTGAACGACCCGGAAATAATTTTTCTTGACGAACCGAGTATTGGTCTTGATCCTATTGGAGCGCGTGAATTGCGGGAACTTATTCGAAAGCTAGCAGATGATGGAACGACTATTGTGCTCACGACTCACTATCTAGCAGAAGCAGAGGAGCTTTGTGACCGTATAGCAATCATTAATAAAGGTGAAATTGTTGCTCTCGATACGGTGGCTGGACTTCAAAATCTTCTATCGGTTGAAAGACGACAGGAAATAATTAGAAGAAAAGAAATTGAAAATGAAGAGCGCAAACGTCAAAAATTAGATGTTAATCTAGAAGATACCTATGTAGAATTGTTGGGAGGAGAATGATTTGAGAGCAGTAATCACAAGTGCAATCGTGCAGATGAAACAATCAATTGCCCGACCCATGTTCCGCTTTTGTGTCTTTCTAGGACCAATATTTGCAGGTTTTCTACTCGGGATGATTTATAAAAATAAAAGTATTTCAGATTTCACTCTTTATGCCTTTCTTGGTTCAGGAATGACAACTTTTTGGTCAAGTATCTGTTTTTCTTCAGCAAGTGACATTGACCGTGAAAAATGGGTTGGAACCCTTCCAATATTATTTACAGCACCAATTGGCTTCAAAACTATCGTTTTGGGAAAAATACTAGGTAACACTATCTGGGGAGTAGTTTCGTTTTTTATAAGTATGTTTGTTGTAGAAGTTGTTTTTGCTCTTCCAATTAAATTTTTAAATATCCCATGTCTAATTTTGATTATTTTGTTAACTATTTTATCCATGGTAGCTTTAGCTCTTATTCTTGCTGGACTTTTTACAATATCAAGAAAGATAAGAATCTTGATGAATTTTATTGAATACCCAATGACAATTTTATCTGGTATGGTTTTTCCTATCTCAATTCTTCCTCAACTCTTACAATGGTTATCAATGATTTTAAGTCCTTCATGGGCAATGAAAGGATTTGAGCTGGCAATAAATGGTGGTACAAGTTCTGAAATGATACATATAGCTTTAGGATTATCGATAATTACAGTAATATATTTTATTTTATCCTATTATATTTTTGAACATATTGATGCCTTATGTAGAATAAATGCTAGTTTGGAGGTTTTCTGATGGAGTATATAAATAGATTTTTTCGTCGAATAAAATTTTCTTATAAGAGAGATTCAATAATCTCTGAATGGCGCACATATCTAATGGTAGACTTGTCACTACCAATTTTACAAATGCTTTGTTACTCACTAATTGCTTATTATGCCTATGGACCTGAGAAAGTATCAAGGTGGATGATAGGTAATTCACTTTTAGTTGTAGCATTCACAGCTATTTATAGGGTAGGATTTCTACTATCATCAGAAAAACACAATGGAACCCTATCCTTACTTGTGGCTTCAAAGACAAGGCTTTGGGAAATTTCATTTACCAGTGCATTTTCGACAATAATTCAATCATTATTGTCCGTGTTTATTGGCGTAACAGTAATTAGTCTGCTCTTACATATTTCCTGGACGACTAGTAAGGTTCTTGCCTTCTTACTGGTTTTACTGGTTGCAGTTTTTGTCTCTATGAGTTTTGGTTTTTTATTTTCTTGTTTTATTCTAGTAAGTACCGAAGTCCATTTGGTTACAAATACAGCAAGCCAAATTTTATTGATATTTACAGGAGCAAATTTTCCTATTTCTTCCTTGCCAAAAGTATTTCAGTTTATTCCACCAATATTGCCACTCACAAGATCAATTTCAGTAGCTCAATCAATTATGGATGGTAATATGCAAGTTGGATTTTTAAATCCATTGAAAGCTGGAATGTTTCTTGGATTTATTTATCTATTAATAGCAGTTGCAGTCCTTCATATTATGGAAAAAGTAGCTGTGAAAAATGGAAGCTTAGACATGCTTTAGACGAAAAAAGTACCTGCCTAGATAATAGGGCAGGTACTTTATTATTTTAATTATTCAGTTAATTTTTTTATATCTGAAATTGTAGAGTTAATATCACTTTCTACACGTTGAGCACGTTTACTTATATTTCCTTTTTTAAGAATTAATCCAAGTATAGCACCAATTAGGAAAAGAACAGCAATTAATACTGCAAGTGGGATATCTGCATGCCAAACAAAAAATGAAAGTTCGATTGGTTTTAAATTTAAACAAATTACCACAATAACCAATACAACGATAACAACGGCAATAATTCTTGCAATAATATCTATTATTTTTTTCATATGTATAACCTCCGGTTATGATTTTATAGATTTTTTTAAAAAAAATCAAAGATTAGTTATTCTTTAAACTTGTGACTTCTTGCATTGTAACCAATATATTGTCTGTTAAATCGGGAATTGGTTGCAAGTGTACAATATAGTCAGATTTTTTATGATCAAAATGGAATTCTTTTGCATCTAATTCAGGATTAACAAGTTTACTAACCAAGAAGGTTAAGAAATCAGCATCCTGTGAAAACATGTCTAAACTTTTACCACCTGAAAAATCTCCTTTAAATGATTCGTTGTAGCGTTTTATTAATCCTTTCCCATTATAAATAAAGATTGGAAAATCAAAGAATTCTATAAACTCATAAAGATTTTCCTTTTTTGGACGAGTAGATATTGCTTGGTGTTGTATTTTTTCACCAAGTTTATTAAGTTCCTTAGTTATTGGATCGGTTTCATCTGTAATCAGATAACTTTGTTCAAGTGGATTTCGAGATATGGCTTTAATTTTAGCTACTAGGTTTTCCATATATTCTTTTGATTTTGTATATCTTAGATAGAATTGAAGCAACCAAACCAAGTAAATTATTAGAGCAAAGATAACAAATAAAGTAATTATAAATGAATTATCAGTCTTCTTGTCGGTAACTCGAAGATATCCAACAATTTGATTGTCAACATAACGTGGAATTGCCACAGAAATTTTATCTTTTTTTATTACACGGGAAGTAGCGGCACCATCTTTTAAGATGGCGATATCTTTATCACTAGTTTGATCTTTAGTGAATGTTTCAACCTTGACATCATCAAAACGAATTGGTTTTCCATTAGTTAAATCTTTATCTACCTTATAGGCTTCATTTACTAAATTATCGGTGTCACTAGCAATATAGTAGTTATTACTTATAATAACTACAGTTAAAACAGCTAAAAAATAACATATAGTATAGATGATAACGTTCTTGAACTTAATTTTCATAATTTTGCCCTTAAATTTTAATGTAATACACTCTTATTATAATCAATTTTTTGGTATAATGGAAAGAGTAAATTGAAAAAATTTATTTTTTGATTATTAAATAAAAAAAGGGGCAAATTTTGGAGATAGAAAAAACCAATCGTATGAATTCGCTCTTTGAATTTTACGCGGCTCTTTTAACTGAAAAACAGATGAACTACATTGAACTCTATTATGCTGATAATTATTCATTAGCGGAAATCGCTGAAGAATATGGGATTAGTAGGCAAGCTGTCTATGATAACATAAAGAGAACCGAAAAAGTATTAGAAGGATATGAGCAGAAGTTGCACCTTTACTCGAACTATATCGTTAGAGGTCAGATGATCGAAAATCTTTTGGAGAAGTACTCTGAAGATGATTACCTAAAGACAAAGTTACAAGAGCTTCAACTCATTGACGAAGAATAAAAAGTAATTTAAGAAGAATAGGAAATTAAAATGGCATTTGAAAATTTAACAGAACGCATGCAGGGAGTGTTTAAAAACCTCCGCGGAAAAAGAAAATTAACAGAAGAAGATATTGCACAGGTTACTAAGGAAATTCGCTTGGCCCTATTAGAGGCCGACGTTGCACTTCCTGTTGTTAAATCTTTTGTAAGAAAAGTAAGAGAACGTGCTACTGGATTTGAAGTTAGCGAAGCTCTTGATCCAGCACAACAAGTTCTAAAAATTGTTGATGACGAGCTGACAGAAATTCTTGGTGGAGGTGAATCTCAACTTCAAAAATCACCAAAAATACCAACAGTTATTATGATGGTTGGTTTGCAAGGGGCAGGTAAAACAACTTTTGCAGGTAAATTAGCTAATCGTCTTAAGACGGAAGAAAATGCTCGTCCATTAATGATCGCAGCCGACGTTTACCGCCCAGCAGCCATTGAACAATTAAAAGTTATAGGTAGTCAAGTTGATGTTCCTGTATTTGATAAAGGAACAGATGTAAGTCCTGTTGAAATTGTTAAAGAAGGGCTTGAACTTGCTAAACAAAATAAAAACGATTATGTCCTAATTGATACTGCTGGTCGTCTTGAAATTGATGACAAGTTGATGAATGAGTTGGAGCAAATTAAAGAAGTTGCAAATCCAACAGAAATTCTTTTAGTAGTAGATGCAATGACTGGTCAAGTTGCAGCACAAGTAGCTAAGACTTTCAATGAACGTCTCGATATCACAGGTGTCATCGTTACAAAACTTGATGGTGATACTCGTGGTGGGGCAGCACTTTCAATTCGTGAAATTACAGGTAAGCCAATTAAATTTGCCGGTGTTGGTGAAAAAATAACTGACCTAGAAGTATTTTATCCAGAACGTATGAGTAGCCGTATTCTTGGTATGGGGGATATGCTTACTCTGATTGAAAAAGCTCAAAAAGACTTTGATGAAGAAAGAAGTATTGAGCTTGCTCAAAAGATGAAAGAAAATACTTTCGACTTTAATGATTTCATCGAACAGTTGGATCAAGTTACAAACATGGGACCCCTTGATGAAATTTTGAAAATGATTCCAGGAATGTCATCAATGCCAGGAATTTCTGATGTTAAAGTAGATCCAAAAGAAATCGCAAGAAAACGTGCAATGGTTCTTTCTATGACGCCAGAAGAACGTGAGAATCCAGATATTCTTTCGCCAAGTCGTCGTCGTAGAATTGCTGCTGGTAGTGGTAATACCTTCATTGAGGTAAACAAACTCATTAAGCAGTTCAATCAGTCTAAAAAAATGATGCAAGGCATTATGAATGGTGATATGAATTCCCTTCTAGGACAAATGGGAGGCGGGAAAATGCCTAACATGTCAAAAGGTATGAATATGCCTAATGGAATGCCAGATATGTCTCAACTTGGAGATCTAGGTGATTTAGGTGACCTAGCTGGAGGAGAAATGCCAGATCTTTCAGCAATGTTTGGTGGAGGTCTTAAAGGACGCATGGGTAAAATGGCAATGAATTCAGCCATGAAACGTGCCCAAAAGAAAATGCAAAAAGGCCGTAAGAAGAAGAAATAATTTGACAAAATATCAATTTTTGTTAAACTATCTATATCATTATGAATAAGTAAATCAGATTTAGCGAGCATGAATAGTGAAAGCATGCATGGATTTATGAGGCGCATAATATTAGAAAAAATTAAATCACGAATGAAGGCAAAATCTATTTATGATTTTGTAAATCAGGGTGGAACCGCGATATAGTCGTCCCTGTGCTTGCATGTTTATTACGAGCACAGGGACGATTTTTAATTTGGATAAATCATCTACTGTTCTCAAAACTTGTTGAAATCATTCTTATAAAAGGAGAAAACATGTCTAAAAAACTTTCTTTCCAAGAAATCATCTTAACACTTCAAGAATTTTGGAGTGCACAAGGTGCTAACCTAATGCAGGCTTACGACAATGAAGTCGGAGCTGGAACAATGAGTCCTTACACTTTCTTAAGAGCGAATGGACCAGAACCATGGAATGCTGCGTACGTACAACCAAGCCGTCGTCCAGCAGACGGTCGTTATGGTGAAAATCCAAACCGTTTATTCCAACATCATCAGTTCCAAGTTGTAATGAAACCAAGTCCAAAAAATATTCAAGAATTGTATCTACAATCGCTTGAAGCACTTGGAATTAACCCACTTGAACATGACATTCGTTTCGTTGAAGATAACTGGGAAAACCCATCAATGGGTTGTGCTGGTATCGGATGGGAAGTATGGCTTGATGGTATGGAAGTTACTCAGTTTACTTACTTCCAACAAGTTGGTGGTATCGAGGTTGATTCTGTAACA
Organism: Floricoccus penangensis; assembly: GCF_001832885.1. GTDB lineage: Bacteria > Bacillota > Bacilli > Lactobacillales > Streptococcaceae > Floricoccus > Floricoccus penangensis. Next base: position 22,065 of record NZ_MKIQ01000027.1, read on the forward strand.
TCTGAAATCACATATGGTCTTGAACGTCTTGCAAGCTATATTCAAGAAGTTGATAGCGTTTATGACCTTGAATGGGGGAACGGAGTTCTTTATGGAGATATCTTTAAAGAGCCAGAATATGAACACTCAAAATTCGCCTTCGAAGACAGTGATCAAGAAATGCTTTTGACACTTTTTGATACATATGAGGCAGAGGCTACTAAGTTGCTTGATTTAGGTCTAGTTCACCCAGCATATGACTACATACTCAAATCGTCACATACCTTCAATTTATTAGATGCAGCAGGAGCAGTATCAGTTACAGAGCGTGCTGGTTACTTGCACCGTGTACGTGCTATGGCTAGAAAAGTAGCTAGAACATTTATTGATGAGCGTGCTAAACTTGGCTTCCCGCTTCTTAAAGATGAAGATTTACGAGAAAAATATCTTGGAGAAAATGGAAAATATAGCAAAAAAAAAGGTGAAGGAGAAGAATAATGGCAGAATATTTATTAGAAATTGGTCTTGAGGAAATGCCTGCACACTTGGTTACTCCTTCAATTAACCAGTTAGCAGAACGTATGGAAAAATTCCTTGCAGAAAACCGTGTGGACTTTGAATCAATCACTAAATTCTCTACACCGCGTCGTTTGGCTGTCTTGGTGAATGGACTTGCGGAAGAATCTGAAGATATTACTGAAAAAGTAAAAGGTCCATCAATGAAAATTGCTAAAGATGATCAAGGAAATTGGTCTAAGGCAGTGCTTGGTTTCTCACGTGGTCAAGGTGTAAATCCTGATGACTTGGTAGAAGAAAATGGCTACCTATATGCTGATAAGCATACACCAGGTGTTGCGACAAGTGAAATTCTAGAAAAAGTTGGTTCTGATGTAATTGAAAAAATGAACTTTTCTACTTACATGAAATGGGGAAATAATACTTTATTATTTGTTCGTCCAATTCAATGGTTAGTATCACTTTATAATGATCAAGTTGTACCATTCAGCATCTTAGAAGATACTGCATCAAATGTTAGCCGTGGACATCGTTTCCTAGCTAACAATGACATTGTAATTAAAAATGCTTGTGATTACGAAAAAGATTTGGCTGATAACTTTGTTGTAGCTAATGCAGATGTTCGTAAAGAAGAAATCACAAACCAAATTGATGTTCTAGCTAAAGAAAATGACTGGCAAATGTACTTAGAACCAGGTCTTTTAGAAGAAGTTAATAATATTGTTGAATATCCAACAGCATTCATTGGAAGTTTTGATGAAAAATATCTTGATGTTCCAGATGAAGTTTTAGTAACAAGTATGCGTGAGCACCAACGTTACTTTGAAGTTCGTGATAACCAAGGTAACTTACTACCAAACTTTGTATCTGTAAGAAACGGTAATGCAGAGCACATTGATAATGTAATTTCAGGAAATGAAAAAGTTCTTGTGGCTCGTCTTGAAGATGGTGAATTCTTCTGGCGTGAAGATCAAAAACTTAAAATTGAAGATCTAGTTGAAAAACTTAAAAAGGTTACCTTCCATGAAAAGATTGGTTCAATTTATGACCATATGGGACGCACTAAAGTTATCGCTGAGAAACTTGCAAGTCATTTAATGCTTAGTGAAGATAAAATTGAAAAGATTGATCGTGCTGCTGATATTTATAAGTTTGATTTACTTACAAATATGGTTGGTGAATTTCCAGAACTTCAAGGTGTTATGGGTGAAAAATATGCCCTTCTTGCTGGTGAAGATGAGGAGGTTGCAGCAGCTATCAGAGAACAATATATGCCTTTATCAGCTGATGGAGAACTTCCAGAAAGTGAAATTGGAGCAATTTTATCGGTTGCTGATAAGCTAGATACATTATTAAGCTTCATCACAGTTGATTTAATTCCAAGTGGTTCTAATGATCCGTACGCCCTTCGTCGTGCAACACAAGGTATCGTAAGAATTATTGAAGATAAGAACTGGGATATTGAACTTGATAAAATTATTGATGAACTTTATCCACTTCGTATTAATGGATTCAAGTACAAAAATCGTAAAGCAGTAATGGAATTCATTCGTGCCCGTGTTGCTAAAATTCTTGAAGGCCGTGCTCGTCGTGACATCATTGATGCAGTTATTGCTACTGGAAGCCTAGATATTGCAAACCTTACTGAAAATGCACAGATTCTTACAGCTAAATCTGAAAAAGAAGGTTTTAAAGAATCAGTTGAAGCACTTGCTCGTGTTGCTAATATGGCAGGGAAACTTGAAGGAACTCCCGTTATTGAAGAAGCACTATTTGAAAATGACAGCGAAAAAGCTCTATTCAAAGCAATTCAAGCGGTTAATATTGGTGAAAATGCAGAAGAAAATATTGATAATCTTTTTAATCTTGCTAAACCAATTTCAGATTTCTTTGAAAATACAATGGTTATGACAGAAGATAAAAAACTTAAGAATAATCGCCTTAGTCTTCTTTCAGACCTTAATAATAAGGCACAAAAGGTTGCTGATTTTTCAAAAATCAACACAAAATAACCTAAATTTTTGCAAGTTGAAAGTCAATTAACTATAATAAATCTATAATAAAAACATAAAGGGGTGTTAATTATGGCAATTACTGATGAACATATTAATCGTATTAACGAGCTAGCTCGTAAGAAAAAAGCTGAAGGATTAACTCCTGAAGAATTGGAAGAACAAGCAGAGCTTCGTAAAGCCTATATTGAAGGTGTAAAAGGTAGCTTACGTTCTCAAATTGAAGGTGTAAAAGTTGTTGACGAAGAAGGAAACGATGTTACTCCTGACAAATTAAAGAAAGTTCAAGCTGAAAAAGGAATTCATGGAAGAACTTTAGAAGATTTGAATGACTAATTAAATATTGCGATAAAAGATCTCTAGTTTATACTAGAGTTTTTTTATTGCAACAACATAACTTTATAATATTTATTGATTATTTAAATATTTAGATATATAATAGAATTAACAATTATAGAATAAATGAGGATTAATGATGAAAAAGTTAAGACATTTTGGTTTATTGGGGGGAGTAATTTTATGTTGTGGTGTATTGATGAATTTTACTATCGTAGCAGAATCTGAAGAAAATATATCTACACCGGATATGTCTGTACAAGAATCACTTACCAAAAATTCAAATAGTGAGTTATTAGAATCAAGTGTAAATTATAGTAAAAGTGATACTTCAAAATCAACTTCTGAATATGGTAATGAGGGAAGTACAACGTCAGTCAGTGATAAAGAGACAGAAAAACCGGTCGGTTTTGAAGAGATTGACGTAGAAGATGCTGTAACTTCAACATACGATGTCTCTGAAAAAGTTAGACCAACAACAGTAGCAGCTGGCTATACAATGGATGATATACGAGGAGAATATACTTTTAAAAAATCTACGCCTATATATGATAATCCAATAAGTAAAAATATAATTGCATATTTCGATAAAGGTGATAAGGTACTCTATGATAAAAAAGGAGAAGTTCAAGGAGTAACATTTGTAAGTTATGTTACGAAAAAAGGAGAGCGATTATATGTTAGTATTGCTGACTATGATATCAGTAATCCTCAAATAAATAATGATTCTAGCATAGCCCCAAACTTCAATGATTTTAAAGATCCTGGACAAGTAAATTATGTTGCACATATTCAACATGAGGGGTGGCAAGGTTGGGCTAAACAGTCACAAACCTCGGGTACAACTGGTAAATCATTAAATTTAGATGCGATAAAAATTCGTCTTCACCCATCATCTTATAGTTACAAAGGATCAATTGAATACAGAACTCATATTCAGAATAGGGGTTGGCAGAAATGGGTAAAGGATGGAGAACTCTCAGGTACTGTAAGTGAAAATTTACGTATGGAAGCTATACAGATTAATTTAACAGGGGACCTATCCTCTAAATATGATGTACAGTATAGAACCTATGTCCAAAATATTGGATGGCAACCATGGGTAAATAACGGAAATATAGCTGGAACTACCGGAAAGAGTTTGAGAATTGAAGCCATACAAGTTAAAGTGGTATATAGAGAAGATGCTCGTAAAGAAAATCCTTGGGAAATTATAAATAAGAAAGGTGTATACACATTTACTAAAAGATCTGAAATAAAAAATAATCCATCAAACTCAGGTAAAACAATTGATTTTTACGATAAAGGTCAACAAGTTGAATATGATGGAGTGCTAAAAAATGAAGGAAAGTTTTGGCTAACATATGTTGCTAGCAATGGACAAAGAAGATTTGTTGAGTGTGACCAAAACCTTGTAGATACTCAAGATTCTAAAAGAAATCCCCAAGTAGAGCCCAAATATGACAAAAAGAAATCAGGAATGATTAACTATTTGACCCATGTGCAAAATGTTGGTTGGCAAGACTGGGTGAGAGATGGCCAAACTGCAGGAACAAATGGTAGATCATTACGGATGGAAGCTTTTAAGTTGGAATTAGGACAATTACCTTTAAACGGTTCTGTACAATATCGCGCACATGTCCAAAATATTGGATGGCAAAAGTGGTCTGGACCAGGTAATTATGCAGGGACAAGTGGTAGGTCGTTACGTATGGAGGCTTTAGAAATTAAATTGACAGGTGACTTATCTAAGCGTTACGACATTGAATACAGAGCTCATGTTCAAAATGTAGGTTGGATGCCTTGGGTCAGAAATGGACAGATGGCTGGCACTCAGGGACGTAGTTTACGTATGGAGGCGTTGCAAATACGTTTGGTAGAAAGATAATTATTTAATATTTACTAAAAATCTATGTATCTAAAAGATTGATATATAGATTTTTTTATTCTATTCTTAAGATATATTAAAAAAATAAAGCTAAGAAAGAATTATTATGAATAAACCTTTAGTATTTAATCCAAAGATTGCCAAAGAAAAACCAAATAATAATAGTGTTTGTCCCTTCTGTCATCCAGATACATTAACAAATATCTTGGTAACAGATGGTGATATTATCTGGTTAGATAATAAATATCCTACTATTGAGGAAACGTATCAAACTGTAATTATTGAATCAAGTGATCATAACGGTGATATTTCTAGTTACACTTACAAATACAATCGTAAGTTATTCAGGTTTTCAATTTCTCACTGGTTGGAGACGATTGCTTCTGAAAAATTTGAGTCGGTTATCCTTTTTAAGAACTTTGGTCCTTTATCTGGCGGTAGTCTTCGTCATCCACATATGCAGATTGTCGGTCTTAATCATACTGATGCCTATCAAGATGTCACACAGGAAAATTTTTTTGGTTTAAAAATTTTAGATGAAACTTTTGAAAATGCTGAAATTAATATATCTCTTGATCCGATAATGGGATACTATGAGTTTAATATCATTATTTCAGATAGTTCACAAATAGATTTTTTGGCTGATGGTGTAAAAGAGGTTACAAACTATTTATTGAATAGATACTTTGATGGAAGATGCACATCCTACAATTTATTCTTTTATTTAATTGGTGGAAAATATATTTGTAAAGTGGTTCCTAGATTTATAGCTTCACCATTTTTTGTCGGTTATAAACTTTCACAGATCAGTAATGATGAGCGCCTTGAAACTGTGAAAGAAGAATTCTTGGAAAATAGAAGTAATATGAGAAAATCAGAATTTTAAAATCCTTCTCTAATTGAAAAGGATTTTTTATTTATGAAATAATATTTATTTCTAAGTTAATGTCATTATTTTGACTGAGGATACTAGAGATTTTGCAATGACGATGGATAAATTTCTCAGCTTCATCTATCTGTTCAGAATTAAGTTGAGCATTTGTAGTGACAGTAACTACGGCATCTAAAAACCATGCATTAGTTTTATACGAAAAATCACCATCTATGTGAGCTTTCAATATTGAATAAGGAATTTTTTTGAGATTAAAGAAGGAAACAAGGGTCATTAAATGGCAAGATGCTAAAGATACCAAAAGCATATCAGTTGGTGTTGCTCCCTGACTAACGATGGCAGGATCTTTTTCAGTATAGTCTAAATCGTAAGTAAATCCTTTTGTTTCAGCTTGTACAAAATAATTGTTGATAACTTGTGCATCTGTAGTTTGTTTTGACATAATTCTCCTTTTGATAAATGATTTGATAACTAATATTATCATTATAAGAATCATCCATAAAGAAATAAGACTATGACTAAAATTTACTACGTTATATTATAAAATTTTCATACTTAAGTCTTAAAAAGGCTTACATTAATATGATATAATGTAGTTATTAAAAAATTAACAATTGAGGAGAATGAACATGGGATTAATTAAGGCAGCAGTAGATACTGTAAGTGGTGGTCTAGGAGATCAATGGCTAGAAGTCATCGAACCAGAAAATATGGGAGATACAACTGTTATGACCAAAGGTGTAGCAGTTCGTAAGGACTCTCGTCGTGGCTCAAACACACATGGAACTGAAGATGTTATCTCAGATGGTTCAGTCATTCACGTTTATCCAAATATGATGATGCTATTAGTTGATGGCGGAAAAATTATTGATTATACTGCAGAGCCTGGGTATTATACGGTTAAAAATGCTGCAGCACCTTCACTTTTTAATGGATCATTGAAAGATGCAATTAAAGAAACATTCTCACGTTTCAAATTTGGTGGTGTTACTCCCCAAAAGCAACAGGTTTTTTATATCAATTTACAAGAAATCAAAGGAATTAAGTTTGGAACGCCTGCTCCTTTAAATTATTTCGATAATTTTTATAATGCAGAGTTATTCTTACGTGCACATGGTGTTTATTCAATCAAAATTACCGATCCAATCTTATTCTATGTGAATGCAATTCCTAAAAACCAAACTCAAGTTGATATTAATGATATCAATGAACAATATCTATCTGAGTTTTTAACAGCACTTCAATCAACTGTTAATCAAATGTCAGCTGATGGCATTAGAATTTCATATGTTCCTTCTAAGAGCATGGAACTAAGTAAATATATGGCTGATGTACTTGATGATGAATGGCGAGAAAACCGTGGTATGGAAATAGTATCAGTTGCAGTAGCAAGTATTTCCTATACGGATGATTCAACTGAATTAATTAATATGCGTAATAAAGGTGCAATGCTTGGTGACCCTAGTATTCGAGAAGGATATGTTCAAGGATCAGTTGCGCGTGGTATTGAAGAAGCAGGTAAAAATCCTAATGGAGCAGGTGGAGCGTTTGTAGGTGTAGGTATGGGAATGAATGCTGGTGGAAGCATTATTGGTCAGGCTAGTCAAAGTAATCAAGCACAGATGGATAGACAGGCTGAAGAAGCAGCAAAAGCAGCCCAAAATGATTCGGATACTTGGACTTGTCCAGAATGTGATACAAAAAATACTGGAAAATTCTGTTCAAACTGTGGACAAGCAAAACCAACACCAGCAGGCGCTGCAAAAATTGAAATGAAATGTAGTGAATGTGGAGAAATTGTTGATTTATCAGCGAGTGTTCCTAAATTCTGCCCACATTGTGGTAAACCATTCCAAGGTCTTCCAGTCTAAGGACGACAAGGAAGTGATTTGTAAAACCATTAGAGAGGAAAAATAAAATGGATTCAACATTCACTTATAAATGTCCTAATTGTGATGGTCCTTTAAAATTTAATCCAAAAGATCAACTTTTTCACTGCGAATATTGTTTAAATACATATACAGAAGAAGAACTTGATAGGTACGATAAGGCACGCAAGATAAATGAAGCAACAAAATCTAGTAATGAAGAAGTAAATAATTCAGCCAATAATGAGTCAGATAATGAAGCACATGATAATATTGAAGCAGATGTAAATCAAAATACTCAAGTTGATGATAAAAAAATTGATTCAGATACTGGAAAGACAGTTGAAGAAGAGCAAGTTATGGAAGTATTCAATTGTTCAAATTGTGGTGCTCAAATTGTTACTGACTCTACAACAGCTGCAACCTATTGTTACTATTGCCATAACCCTGTCGTTCTTACAGGAAGAGTATCAGGTAAGTATATGCCTGATAAAATACTACCTTTTAAAATTGAAAAAGATGAAGCGATTGAAACATTTTTATCTTTAACTACAAAGAAAAGATTCATACCAAAGAATTTCTTTAACAAGAAACAGATTTCATTAATGACAGGCGTTTATTTTCCATATTGGGTTATCAAGGCTAGAATTGAAGGACAAGTTGAAACTATCGGTTATCAATATAGGATATGGACTGTAGGAGATATTGAATATACTGAAACTAAAGAGTTCATGGCTGAGAGACAAGGTTCTATTGTTTTCCGAGATATGGTGAAAAATGCCTTGGAAAAAAATACAAAACAAGGTTTTGTAGAAGCTGTACAACCATATGAGTTAGGCGAATCTATTCCGTTCAAGAGCCAATATTTAGCTGGCTTTCAAGCTGAAAAGAGAGATATTGAGTATGGTCAAATGAATGATAAGGTAAAGGATGAGCTTGGAAAATATTCGGGAACAATAATGCGTGAAACAGTTGCTGACTATGATTCATTGAAAAGATATCAAGCTGATATGGAGTTATCTGCTATTAGGACAGAGTATACATTATTACCTGTTTGGCTTTTAACATATCAAAGTAATGATAAATCAAAAAAAGTTTACTATTATGCAATGAATGGACAAACTGGAAAGGTGAGCGGTGATTTTCCAATTGACTATAAAAAGTTTATTTATATTGCATTAGCAGTATTTGCTCTTGCAACATTAGTAGGTCTATACTTAGGAGGTAACATTGGATGAAAAAAATAATTCTAACTTTCCTTCTATTTGTTGGAGCGCTATTTGTATTTACTAATCAAGTATTTGCTTATGAAACTTTTTCTACAAAAATAGATGACAAAGCAAATCTTTTTACACCTGAGCAAAAAACTCAACTTGAAGAAAAAATAAAAGAGGTCGAAGAAACTAGTAAATCAGCTATAGCCATTGTAACAATTACCGAAAATGATCGTGGTAGCAGTAGAACATACGCTGATTATTATATTCTGGATAACCTTGGAAAAGATAAGAATGCTACGATATTATTAATTGACATGGAGAGAAGGAAAATTATTATTGATGCATCAGGAGATATGATTGATATTTTATCTGATGGGCGAAAAAAAAATATAATTGATAAAATTTCTCCTTTATTAACTAATCAAAATTATTATTCAGGTGCTCAGATATTTTTAGATGATACTGAACAATATGTGAAAGATGGTGTTGAAAAGGGTCATTTTAGAATTGACGAAGAAACAGGGGAAATTACTAGAACTAAAGTTAAAACTCCGGTTTCTATAACAATTTTCGGATCAATAATTGCAAGTCTCACAGCAACATTTGGAGCGATTTTTACAACACGTTCTAGGTACAAAGTAAAAAAAGTTCCCTATAAATATGATTGGCAAAATAATTACAAATTAAAATTAAATACTTCAAATGATTCACTAATTAACACGTTTATAACTACAAGAATAATCCATCGGGATGATTCAAATAATTTCACAGGAGGCGGCTCTTCAGGTGTGGGTTCAACAACGCATTCTACTGGGGGTGGTACATTTAGTAGTGGAGAAGGTAGTTTTTAAATAAAAATAATGGACTTAGAACTGAAAATTCTAAGTCTTTTTTTATGTTTTTTTATGACTTAATATTTACCAATACAAAAAAAGTTACTGGTTCTCCAGATCAAATTAATGAGCTTAGACAAGCGCATAATAAACAAGAAGGAAAGAAAAAAAGTCCAGCACCTCAAAAAGAAAATATTCCATTAAAAATGAATAGTATTTTTAAAGATAAGTAAGATACCTTATTAATAAAGTGAAAAGATGCAGATAGTCCCCTGCATCTTTTTTGAGTTTTATAAAATTAAATATTAATTTGGATGACCGTTACTCCTATTTTTTCCAAGTCAGCAATTATCTTACGATCTGCGAAGCTATCAGTAATTAAATAATCAACTTCAGTTGCTTCAGCACTTTTAAAGTTTGCAACATTACCTAATTTTCTGTAATCGGCAATTGCGATTACTTTTTTTGTAGCATTTTTTACCATAAGATTATTGATTTTTGCTTCAGCAAGTATAGGAGTTGTTAGACCGTTTTCTATAGAAAGACCGTAGCATCCAATGACAGCAATATCAGATTTTATTTTATCAATGAAATCGACCGTATAGCTACCAATGAGAGCCTCTTTTGGTAAGCGAACTTCTCCACCAGTCAATACAATTGTTGATTGTGGATGATGCTCTTTAAAAGCAACTTTAATGTTATTAGTAACTATATTTACACGTTTATTTTTTAAATATTTAGCAACTTTCCCAGCTGCTGAGCTTGAGTTAATAAAAATTGTTGAATCTTCCTCTATAAAATTTGCAGCAATTTTAGCCAATTCATTTTTTATATCTTCAATCTTTTGATTTTTGTCATTATTGTAGTCCTCAGGAGAAGTCTGGACAGCTTTTACTTTACCGAATTCTCTATGAATCATTCCCATTTTATTTAAGTTTACTAAATCTCTGCGGATTGTTGCAGGAGAAGTATCAAAGGCTTTAACTAAAATTTCAACATTTGCTTCACCATGTTCTCTAACGAACCTTACGATTTCTCTTCTTCTTTCGCTAATGCTAGTATAAGAATTTTTCATAAATCACCACCTATTATATTATAGCCATATAATATATAAATAGTCATATAAATTCAATAATTATGTCATAAACAATCATATAGCGAGCAAACAATCATATAAATGATTGAAAACGGTTTCTTTTAAAGGTAGAATATGATTAAAGAAATAAATAAAAATAAATTTGGAGGAACAAATGAGCACAATTAATGATGTATCAAGAGAAAGTTGGATTCTAAACACATTTCCTGAATGGGGAACTTATCTAAATGAAGAGATAGAGGCAGAGGATGTAAAGCCTGGCACAGTAAGTATGTGGTGGTTAGGTTGTACTGGAATTTGGTTGAAATCTGAAGGAGGAGCAAATATTTTATGTGATCTCTGGTGTGGTACAGGTAAAAGAACACATGGATCTGGAAAAATGGTTAAAGGGCATCAAATGATGCGTATGTCAGGAGTTCAAAAACAACAACCAAATTTACGTACTCAACCTTTTGTAATAGATCCTTTTGCAGTAAAAAATGTTGATGCATTGGTGGTTACACATATTCATTCAGATCATTTGGATATTAATACTGCTGCTGCAGTAAACCAAAATTGTCCTGATGCGAAATTTATCGGACCTCAGGAAGTTGTAAACACATGGATTAAATGGGGAGTACCCGAAGAAAAAACAATTGTAGTTCATCCAGGGGATGAAGTGAAAATTAAAGATGTTAATATTGTAGCCCTTGAAGCATTTGATAGAACAGCCTTAGTTACTTGGTCAAACCCTGAGGAAAGTCTTAAAGGAAAGATGCCTCAAGATATGAATGAAATTGCTGTAAACTATTTATTTGAAACACCTGGTGGAAATATTTATCACGCTGGTGATTCTCATTATTCAAACATGTTTGCAAAACATGGAAATGAACACAAAATTGATGTTTGTCTTGGTGCATATGGAGAAAATCCCCGTGGGATTACAGATAAAGTAACCTCAGTTGATATGCTACGTATGGCTGAAGCACTAAATGCTGAAGTTGTAATCCCAGTTCATCATGATATTTGGGCAAATTTCATGGCAGATCCTAAAGAAATAACAGCAATTTGGAACTTTAAAAAAGATCGTCTTAAATATAAATTTAAACCATATATCTGGCAAGTAGGTGGTAAATTCACATTCCCGGATAACAAAGATGATTTAGAATTTAACTTTGATCGTGGATTTGATGATGCTTTTGTAATTGATAATGATACTCCATTCCCATCATTCTTATAATTATTGTTGTAAACAACAAAGAAAGGATAGTAAATGCTTAACTATTTGTTAGAAAATGACCTAATAAGATTTTCTGAAAAAAATCCAATTGATTGGAAAGATGCAATTAAGATTAGTTCTGAAAATCTCTTAGAAAAGGATTTAATCACGGAAGAATATATTTCTGAACTAATTAATTCTGTAGAAGAGTATGGTCCATATATTGTATTAGTTCCTGGTGTTGCAATGCCTCACTCACAAGCTGAAAGTGAAGCGGTAAAAGGAACTGCTATAACATTTACACATTTTAATAATCCTATTTCATTTGAGGATGGAAATGAAGAAAAAGATGCACAATTATTTTTCACATTGGCAGCAAAAAATCCTGCTGAACATATGGAAAATATTGCAAACCTATCAGAATTGTTGATGGAAGATGGGATGATAGAATCTTTGATCGCTGCTAGATCTATAGAAGATATTAAAGAACTTTTATAAGGGAGAACGGAGAAAAAAATGGAGATTTTGATGAAAGTTTGGAGCTATTTTGCTACAAATATCTTAACGCAACCAGCATACTTTATTGGAGTTTTAGTATTTGTTGGTTACCTATTACTTAAGAAACCAATACACGAATGTATTGCCGGTTTCTTAAAAGCAACAATCGGATATTTCATCTTGATGGTAGGTTCAAAAGGATTAGTTGATAACTTCCGACCAATATTAACAGGGTTGAAAGACAAATTCAATTTGGACGCTACTGTAATTGATCCATACTTTGGACAAAATGCTGTTACAGAAGGTATTGAGAAAACATTTGGTAGAACATTTGGAGATACAATGGTTCTCCTATTAATTGCTTTTGTATTTAATATTTTACTGGTACGTTTTACAAAACAAACAAAACTTCGTTCAGTATTTACTACTGGTAATGTACAAGTTCAGCATGCTGCAACAGCATTTTGGTTAATTCTATTTGCTTTTCCAACGCTGGGAAGATTACCAATACTATTAATAATGGGAGCTATTCTTGGACTTTATTGGGCAGTAGGTACTAACTTAACTGTAAAACCAACACAAGAATTGACAGAAGGAGCTGGTTTTGCCGTTGCCCACCAACAAATGTTTGGTATTGCTTTGGTTTCGTGGATTTCTGAAAAATACAGTAAACGCGAAAAGAAAAATCATAAAGAAGCTAAAAAAGTTGAGGACATTGAACTGCCTGGGTTCTTAGAGATGTTTAATGAAAATATGGTTGCAACAGGTGTCTTGATGTTTGCATTCTTTGGCTCAATTATGATGGTACTGGGTCGTCAGTATTTTATTGATTTAGGTCCAGCAAATGGAGGAATTACAGACACACAAAGTTTCTTATTTTATATTTTAACTAGATCACTTCAATTTGCAGTTTATTTAGCAATTTTGCAATTAGGTGTTCGTACATTCGTTGCTGAACTAACAGAAAGCTTTACAGGTATTTCAAACACAATCTTACCAGGTGCTGTACCTGGAATTGACGTTGCAGCTACATTTGCCTTCGGAGCACCGAACGCTGTAACTCTTGGTTTTATGTTTGGAGCTCTTGGACAATTTCTAACTATAGGATTACTAATCCTTCTTAAATCACCAACAATAATTATTGCAGGATTTATACCGTTATTCTTTGATAATGCTGCATTTGCAGTATATGCCAATAGAAAAGGCGGTATAAAGATGGCATGTTTACTACCATTCTTATCAGGTATTTTACAGGTTGCTGGATCAGCTTTAATAGCTAGTTGGGTTGGACTCGCAAAATATGGTGGATACATTGGAATGTTTGACTGGGTAACTGTTTGGCCATTATTCACAGTAATTATGAAATTCTTAGGATTTGTAGGAGTAGGAATCATTATTGTAGGATTAATTTTAATTCCACAACTTGAATACAGAAAAGATCCAGAAGGGTATTTCCAAATTACTGAGGATTATGATGCCTATGCAGAAACACATGATGTGGATTAATTTAAAAATTTAACAAATTAAAGGAGAAAAAATGAGAGTATTAGTATCTTGCGCAAACGGTTCAGGAACAAGTTTAATGATGAAAAAATCAACAGAAAAAGCACTGAAAGAATTAGGTATTCCTATTACTCAAATTCATCACTGTGCAATTTCAGAAGGAAAATCAACAGCTAGAAATTATGATGTTGTATTTACCCCTTTAAACTTTGTAAAAATGTTCGATGATGCGAAGAAAAAAGGTGTGACAGTAGTAGGCGTAAAAAATGTAATGAATGCTAAAGAAATTGCTCAACGTGTTCAAGAAGAAACTGACTTAGAAACTAGATTTAAATAGGAGATTATGATGGCAAAACCAAATTTACAAATTGCTTTGGATCACTCAGATCTTCCTAGTGCATTAAAAGACGTGAAAAATGTTGGAGATATTGTTGATATTCTAGAAGTTGGTACAATACTAGTTTTGCAAGAAGGAGATCAAGCTATTAAGTGTGTACGGGCGATGTATCCGGAAAAAACAATTGTAGCTGATACAAAATGTGCTGACGCTGGAACTACAGTTGCCGGCAATGTTGCAAAAGCGGGTGCAGACTGGATGACAGTTATATGTGCGGCAACTATTCCGACTATGAAAGCAGCTGCTAAAGAAGTTAAAGACCTACAGGTTGAGCTCTATGGAGAATGGACATATGACCAAGCACAAGAATGGTTAGACGCTGGTATTGACCAAGCGATTTACCATCAAAGTAGAGATGCATTATTTGCAGGCGAAACTTGGGGTGAAAAAGATTTAACTAAAGTCAAAAAATTAATTGATATGGGCTTCCGTGTATCAGTAACTGGCGGATTAGATGTGGATACTCTTAAACTTTTCGAAGGAATTCCTGTATATACATTTATAACTGGACGTGGGATAACAGCTGCTGAAAATCCTGCCAAAGCAGCACAAGCCTTTCAAGATGAACTTATCCGTCTATGGGGTGAGTAAATATGATTGGAATATATGAAAAAGCTCTTCCGAAAAATATTTCATGGAGAGAAAGACTAGAATTAGCAAAAAAATTAAATTTTGATTTTGTAGAAATTTCAATTGACGAGACAGATGATCGTCTGTCTCGGCTTGATTGGTCTAAAGAAGAGCGCAGAGTAGTAAGAGATGCAATTTTTGATACCGGTGTAAAAATTCATTCAATGGCTCTTAGTGGTCATAGGAGATTCCCATTGGGTAGTTTAGATTCTAGTAAAAGAGAAAAAGCACTTGAAATGATGGAAAAGGCTATTGATTTGGCATATGATCTTGGAGTTCGATCAATTCAATTAGCAGGCTATGATGTGTATTATGAAAAAAAATCAGTGACAACTAGAGACTTATTTATTGAAAATTTGCAGAAATGCGTTGAGATGGCTGAAGATAAAGGAGTTTT
The DNA here is from genome assembly GCF_001832885.1 of Floricoccus penangensis. Classification (GTDB taxonomy): domain Bacteria; phylum Bacillota; class Bacilli; order Lactobacillales; family Streptococcaceae; genus Floricoccus; species Floricoccus penangensis. The sequence continues at coordinate 37,325 of NZ_MKIQ01000027.1, forward strand.
ATTATCAATAGAAATTATGGATGATCCATTTATAAATTCATTGTCTAGCTTTTCAAAGATAAAAGATCAAATTTCATCTCCATATTTCCAAGCATACCCAGACCTGGGAAATCTTTCAGCATGGCCTAAAAATGATGTTGGTTATGAACTTGAAAAATATATTTCAAACATAACACAAGTTCACATTAAGGATACATTGGCCGTTACTGATGAATATCCAGGCAAATTCAAAGAAGTTCCTTTCGGTGATGGATGTGTTGATTTCCTTGGATGTTTCAAAACACTAAAGAGATTGAATTATAATGGGTCATTTGTTATTGAGATGTGGAGTGAAATAAGTGATGCACCTGAAAAAGAAATAAAAGATGCTCAAGGCTTCATATATCCATTTATGAGAGAAGCGGGGTATGTTGTAAAATGACAAATAATAATTTAAGTGATGAAAAATTATATGAAATGAAAAATCGCGTTTGCGATGCAAATCTAAAGTTGAAAGACAGTAATTTGGTTGTATTGACGTGGGGGAATACTTCTGAAATCAATCGAGATGCTGGAATCATTGTCATTAAACCCTCAGGTGTCCCTTATGACACAATGTCTCCTGAACAAATGGTTGTAACAGATTTGGATGGGAACGTTATTGGAGAGAATTCATTAAAACCTTCATCAGATTTAGATACTCATGTATATCTATATAAGCATTTTGAAAATGTTAATGCTATTGTCCACACACATTCAACATATGCAGTTATGTGGGCTCAATCAAGAAGAGATATTCCAGCATATGGAACAACTCACGCTGATACTTTTTATGGTTCTATACCTGTAACAAGGCAACTCACCAAAGAAGAAGTTGAAAAAGAGTATGAACTTGCAACTGGTAAAGTAATTGTTGAACGTTTTGAAAATGATAACATTGATCCAATTGCTGTTCCAGGTGTTTTGACTGTAGGGCATGGTCCTTTTACATGGGGAAATACACCTGATAAAGCAGTTGAAAATTCAATTGTTCTTGATGAAGTAGCTCATATGGCACTAATGACTGAATTTTTAAATCCTAATAAGGATGAGATTCCTCAATATTTGTTAGATAAGCATTATTTTAGAAAACATGGGGCAAACGCTTACTACGGTCAGTAAATAAATATGTTATAATAATAAAGAATATAACCAGTCATAAGATTGGTTATTTTGATAAAAATATGGAGAGTAAAAGATGAAATTTGATAATGTCGATCAACTTGCAGTAAATACTTTAAGAACACTGTCTATTGATGCAATCCAAAAAGCGAATTCTGGTCATCCAGGACTACCTATGGGTGCAGCACCTATGGCTTATGTTCTATGGAATAAATTTTTAAACGTAAATCCGGCAACAGGTAGAGAATGGTCAAACCGTGATCGTTTCGTCCTTTCAGCAGGACATGGTTCAGCTTTACTTTATAGTTTATTACATACAGCAGGATACAATCTATCAATTGATGATTTAAAAAATTTCCGTCAATGGAAATCTAAAACTCCTGGTCATCCAGAAGTTGATTGGACAGATGGTGTAGAAGCAACAACTGGTCCTCTAGGACAAGGGATTGCAAATGCAGTTGGTATGGCAATGGCAGAAGCACACCTAGCAGCAACATATAATAAACCAGGTTTTGATATCGTTGATCATTATACATATGCTATAAACGGTGATGGTGATTTAATGGAAGGTGTTTCTCAAGAAGCAGCAAGTCTTGCAGGACAATTAAAACTTGGTAAACTGGTGCTTTTATATGATTCAAATGATATTTCATTAGATGGACCACTTGACAAATCATTCTCTGATAATGTTCAACTTCGTTTTGAATCTTATGGTTGGCAACATATTCTTGTAAAAGATGGCAATGATTTAGAAGAAATTGCCTCAGCAATCGAAGCAGCTAAGGCTGAAAAAAATAAACCAACAATCATTGAAGTTAAAACAATTATTGGATTTGGTGCTGAAAAGCAAGGTACTTCAGGTGTACATGGTGCTCCTTTAGGTGAAGAAGGAATTGCTTACGCTAAAAAGACTTACGGATGGGATTATCCTGAATTTACAGTTCCAGAAGAGGTTGAAGCAAGATTTAATGAAGGTGTTAAGGACCGTGGAACTAAATTAGAAGCGAACTGGCAAGAACTTTTTGATAAATATGCATTGGAGTATCCAGAACTTGCTGAGCAGTATGCTAAAGCATTTGAAAATAAAACTCCAGAACTTGATATCACTAAGTATGAAGAGGGAACTTCATCAGCAAGCCGTGTAACAAGCCAAGAAGTAATTCAACAATTAGCAGCTCAGATGCCTAACCTTTGGGGTGGATCTGCTGATTTATCAGCATCAAATAACACAATGATGAAATCAGAAGATGATTTTACAGCTGAAAACTATGCTGGTAGAAATATTTGGTTTGGAGTTCGTGAATTTGCTATGACTGCTGCAATGAATGGTATTGCTCTACATGGTGGAACTCGTGTATACGGTGGAACATTCTTCGTATTTTCAAATTATATGTTACCAGCAATTCGTATGGCAGCGTTACAAGAATTACCAGTTACCTATGTGTTAACTCATGATTCTATTGCCGTTGGTGAAGATGGTCCAACCCATGAACCGATTGAACAACTTGCAAGTCTTCGTTCAATGCCTAATATTGATGTGATTCGTCCCGCAGATGGTAATGAAGTAATTGCTGCATGGAGACGTTCAGTTAATAGTATGACAAAACCAACTGCCTTAGTATTAACTCGACAAAATTTACCTGTAATTCCTAATACTGCAGAACTAGCAGAAGAAGGCGTAAACCATGGCGCTTACATTGTAAGTAAAGAAAACGGCAGTGAAATCGATGGAATTATTATTGCAACTGGTAGCGAAGTATTACTTGCTGTCGAAGCTCAAAAAGAGCTTGAAAAACAAGGTAAATCTGTTCGCGTTGTTTCTATGCCAAGTCAAAATATTTTTGATGAACAATCTTCTGAGTACAAAGAAGAAATTTTACCATCATCTGTACGTAAACGTTTAGCAATTGAAGCAGGTTCAAGTTTTGGTTGGGCAAAATATGTTGGTCTTGATGGAGATACTTTGACAATTGACCATTGGGGTGCAAGTGCACCAGGTACTAAAGTATTCGAAGAATATGGTTTCACAGTAGGTAATGTTGTTTATAAATTCAATAATTTATAAAATTGCTTCTAATATAAATATGTGTGAATTCGAGAGTAGTATGATTTTTTAAATCATGCTACCCTTTTTATTTTCTCTTATTTATATTTTAAAAACTTAAAAATAGTTTTGATTTGAATTCGATTAAAATAGAACATATAATTAAAGTAGTGTTTAAAAAACATTTATTTGAAAACTGTAATAGTAAAGTAATATAAAAAATATAATTGACACATAAGTTATTAAAGAGTAATATATATGTATAGTCAATTTACAAAATAATATTTTATAAAGGAGAAAAAATGAAAAAAGGCTATAAGTACTTAATGCTAAGTAGTGCAGCATTAATTTTTTTTGCAACACCAAAACAAGATGTTTTTAAAAATTTGGATTCAATTTCAGTACATGCACAAACAAATGATGAATGGACTTTAAAGGATGAAAAAGGTAAATTTGAGCTCAAAGAAGATAGTAGTGCGAAAAAAGAACCTCGTATTTCTCAAAATGAAGAATCAAATTCGGATAATAATAATGAATTTAAAAAAGGTACAGTAATTGATTATGACAAAATTGTTGAATTTGATGGATATAAATGGATAAGTTTTAAGAATGAAGATAATGAAAGATTATTTATTTCAATCGAAAAAATAGAAGCTTCAAAAACGAATACATCTACTAGTGATTCTTCTACAGATTCTTCAAAAGATGAGGAAGTTATTTCTAAGTCTGAGAGTAGTGAAGAATCATTAAAAGAAGAAGTTAAATCAAGCACTAAAAATGTAGAAAATAATAAGGATTCGGTAGAACAAAAAAGTTCTGACACTACTACACAATCTAGTGATACTAAACTTTCTGATGTAGAAGATGCATTGACATCTATATCTGATTATTCAAGTATAAAGGAATCGAAATACAGGTTAGCATCTATAACACCTTGGAAAGTCGTAACAGAATATGGTAGATATACATTCACAGAGGATTGTGAAATAAGAGATGCACCTACTAAAGATTCAAACTTTGTTACTATCTATCCAGAAGGTGGTTCTGTTAACTATGATAGTAAGATAGATAACGATGGATTTAAATGGTTGGGATATAAGACTAATAGTGGAAGAAGGTTGTATGTAAAAATTGGTAAATCTTCAACTCCAACAAATCCAAATTCAAATATGGGACCTGCTTTTGATCCAAATACAGCTGGGCAAATTAATTATTTGACTCATGTTCAGAATGATGGTTGGCAAAACTGGGTAAAAGATGGTGAAATGGCCGGTACTCAAGGAAGATCTCTTCGAATGGAGGCGTTTAAGTTAGAACTTGGTAACCTACCTTATGATGGATCAGTTGAGTATCGCGCTCATGTTCAGAATGATGGTTGGCAAAACTGGGTAGGACCTAATAGTTATGCAGGTACTCAAGGAAGATCACTTCGAATGGAAGCACTTGAAATAAGATTAACTGGTGAATTAGCTAAGTATTATGATGTTCAATATCGTGCCCATGTTCAGAATAATGGCTGGATGTCTTGGGTCAAAAATGGAGAGCTTGCAGGAACTCAGGGTCAAAGTTTGAGAATGGAAGCTTTGGAAATTAAATTGGTTAAGAAACCTGGAGTAAATAATCCATCTGATTCATCATGGAAATTAATTTCTGAAAAGGGTTCATATAAATTTAATAAGAAATCTGAAATAAAAAATGAACCTAAAAAATCATCAACAACTGTTGGTTATTATAATGCTGGCGAAAGTGTTGCTTATGACAGCAAAGTAAATTATGACAATGCTACTTGGATCAGCTATATTGCAGCAAGTGGTAAAAGAAGATATGTTCAAATAGCCACAAACTCTGATATTACACCTAAGCCTGATGATAGTACTGAATTCGATATTAACAATGCTGGAAACATTAATTATCTGGCACATGTTCAAAATTATGGATGGCAAAATTGGGTAAAAGATGGAGATGTTGCTGGTACACAAGGTAAAGAACTTCGAATGGAAGCTTTCAAAATATTGTTAGCTGACAGACCTTATAATGGAAGTATAAAATATCGTGCTCATGTCCAAGATGTTGGTTGGCAGGAATGGTGTGGAGAAGGTGAGATTGCTGGTACACGAGGTAGATCTCTTCGAATAGAAGCTTTAAAAATATCTCTCACTGGAGAACTAGCTAAGCACTATGATGTCGAGTATCGTTCTCACGTTCAAGGAATTGGCTGGCAACCATGGGTAAAAAATGGAGAATTAGCAGGAACAGAGGGAAGAAGTCTTAGAATGGAAGCAATACAAATCCGTTTAGTGAAAAAATAATAATTAAATATATTGAAAATCAAAATATGATTTAATCGTATTTTGATTTTTTATTCACTATTTTTGAGCATGAACAATTATCATAGTTATAAATTAACTAGTTGAGACTATCTAGTTGATAAAATCAATTAAAGAATAATAAAAAAGAATCATTTCAACAATGCTTAATGAAATGATTCTTTTTTATTATTTATTTTTATTTTGTTTACCAGCATTCCTGTTGCTATTTTTGCCAAGATTTTTTTTCATGTTTTCTTGAACAAGGACATTTGCTTGTTTCGGAGTTACATCTTTAATATCTTTTGTATTTACGACTGGAGGATTTTCTTCAAATTCACGGTCGATACGTTTTTTAAGACTTGGTTTAATCATAAATGTAGTGATCAATTGTTGAATGATACCAAATAAACCACCGACTACCCAATATAAAGTCACACCAGCTGGAGAAGATAATGACATGAATACAATCATAAGAGGACTCATAATCATCATGCTCTTCATTTGTGCTTTTTGTTCTTCTGGCATACCAATAGTAGAAAGATATGATTGGATTAGGTAAAGGACTCCGGCAAGACCCACTAGCACTAAACTTCTTTGACCAAGATTCATTCCGAAGAAAGTAGCTTGATCAATCCCTGGTGTGTATCTTGCAGCATAGAATAAAGCTGAGAAGAATGGCATTTGAATTAATAATGGAAGACATCCGATACCACCAAACATGCTAACGCCATTATCTTTTTGAACTTGCATTAATTCTTGTTGTGCAGCCATTTTTGCTTCAGGTGTTGTAGCGTTCTTCATCTTATCTTGTAGTGGTTGAAGGACAGGTTTTAAATAAGCCATTTTTTCTTGCTGATAGCTTGCTTTGTAAGCCTGATTAAGACCAAGTGGTAAAATAAGTAAGCGAACAAGTATAGTCACACCAATAATTGCAAATCCATATCCCCAGCCAAGATTATTGGCAAAGTATTCAATAATAGAAGACATTGGTTTAACTAATAAGTTATATACCCATCCATTACCAGTTGGTTGACCATTTTTAGTTTGGACGCAGCCTGTTAATAGTAAAAGGGCTGATAAAGTGAATCCTGAATAAAGAATTCTTCTAAATGTTTTTTTCAATATAATAAGTTCTCCTAATTTTTATAGACCGTGTAATTATACAGTAAATACGGTCTTTTTTCAATAAGTCCAAAGACTGAGGTTAATTTGCCATTTGAAAATCATTAAAATTATCAAAGTTTGCAGTTGTTTTATCTAGATAGTCAACTCGAGCAAATTGAGTAGGACCTTTACGCAGTTTTTGTTCAAAAATAATTAGTTTACTAGCTGAGTCAGATTGGGCAAGAATCTCAACAGTGCCATAATCATTATTCCAGACAAGTCCATTAATACCAATTTCTCTTGCTAAAGACATTGTTCCCCAACGAAAGCCAACACCTTGTACACGTCCAGAAACGATAAATTTCACTTTCAACATTTAATTTTTCTCCTTTATGATAAGAGTATAAATAACAATTTACATTTCAAGCTACTCCTAGTATAACATTTAATTTCTAATATATTTTTTTTATATTTTTTTAGTTTTGATGATAAAAATAAAAAATAAATTTATTGACTTAGTAATAAACGTTTATTATAATAAATTTAGTTAGCTAGCAAACTAAAATAGTAAGAAGGTGATTTTATCGAAAAATTTAACTTTATAGATAGACCAGATGACGATAGAGTTCAGTCGATGGCAAAGGGATTTGACTATGATATTAATCCCAGTTCTGTAACTGCATATTTGAAATTGCAGTGGACTTTCAGAGAAGTAGAAAAAAATTATAATAAAATTTTAGAACATTTTGACTTAAGTGAATCGCGATTTGTAATCATGATGTATTTAAGTCGTGCAGAGGAGAAACAATTACTTTCAAGTGAATTAGCTGAAAGATTAGGTGTTTCTAAGGCCACAATCAGTAAAATTTTGAAAAAGATGGAAGAAAAAAATTTAATTGAAAAAATTCCTTCAAAAACTGATAAGCGTTCTACTTATATAAAACTAACAGAAGAAGGACTAGAAAAATTAAAGTATTTTTTACCCTATAACTATAAAGCAGTTGATCAATTATTTTCGAATTTTAGTGAAAAAGATCTTGAAGATTTCGCTAAATTACTTGAGAAATTAGAAAACAACAAAGAAAAATTAAAAATAATGGAGAATGAATTAAATGAACGATAAAAAAATTGAATTTTTAGAGACATACCTTAGCTTATATATTGGACACCAAGAAGTATTAGAAGATGCTGCTGCAGATTCTCCTTATGTAATTATTGATGTAAGAAATGCACCTAATCAAGTTAAGAAAGAACAAATTAAAGGTGCAAAAGCTATTGCAGCAAAAGACTTGGCTAGTTCACTAGATAAGCTTGATAAAGATAAAATATATGTTGTATATGATTGGACAGCTGGGACGACTCTTGGTAAACAAGCGTTATTAATTTTATTAACAAATGGATTTAAGGCATATGAATTGTCTTGTGCACTTGAAGGATGGAAGGGTATGAATTTACCGATGGAGGAAATAAAATAATTTGATTAAATGACCATTATGGTTATTTTTCATATATCCATATACATTGTAAAAAGTTAAATTTTTTCTTATAATTTTACTTATATGAATATTATTAGATCAAAAGAGAATAAGGCAGTAAAATCTGCTAAGAAATTATTGCAAAAAAAATATCGTAAAGATACATACTTAATAGAGGGATTTCATCTTTTTGAGGAGGCTAGTCGTTCAGGAGCAGAAATATTAGAAACATTTGTTACAGAAGAATTTGCAGATAAGTTTCCAGAGGCTACCATTGTGACTCAGGAAGTTTTAAATTTCATTACTGACAGCAAAACACCTCAAGGATTAGTTGCTGTTGTAGAAATGAATAACGACTTAGATTATGAAAAAATTAATTTAAATAAAATTTTGGTTCTTGACGGTGTCCAAGATCCAGGTAACGTGGGAACTCTCATTAGAACTGCTGATGCAGGTGGATTTGATGCAGTTTTCTTATCAAGGGACTGTGCAGATGTCTATAGTCCGAAAGTTATGAGAAGTATGCAAGGAAGTAATTACCATCTTCCAGTTTATTCAGTTGATTTATCTGAGCTCTATAAAAAATTGAAAGAATTGAGAATTACTATTCTAGCTTCTACCTTATCTGATGAATCAATTTCTTACAAAGAAGTAGAGCAAAAGTCTGGGATTGCTCTTGTGCTTGGAAATGAGGGGCAGGGGATTTCGCAATTAACTAAGAATGAGGCTGATGTGTTAGTCCATATTGACATGCCTGGCCAAGCTGAAAGTCTGAATGTAGCGATTGCTGGTGGAATATTAATTTTTAATTTTATCTGAATTTAGTTTTCTTTTAGCTAAGAATTGTATTATATAAGCTATATTCTGAAAATTTGAATAAAAAAGTGATATAATATACATAGTGACAAAAAAAGAGGTAGATAAATGACATTTTATGATAAACCATGGGAACAAGATGAAGAGTATCTGGAACTGATATCTGATTTGATTGATCGTCCTGAGGTACAAAAATTAGATGAAATTGTGCACCACCACCATACAACTAGACTTATTCATTCATTGAATGTAAGCTACAATAGTTATCGTATTGCAAAAAAATTTGGTATGAAATCAAGAGAAGTTGCAAGAGCAGGTCTTTTACATGACCTTTTTTACTATGATTGGCGTGATACAAAATTTGAAGAAGGAAGTCACGCATATGTACATCCAAGGATTGCCTATGAAAATGCTCTTAAGTTAACTGAGCTTTCAGAGCTTGAAAAGGATATTATTATTAAGCATATGTGGGGAGCTACCATTGCACCACCAAAGTACAAGGAAAGTTTTGTTGTTACAATGGTTGATAAGTACTGTGCTATCAAAGAAAGTTCGACACCAGTTGCCTATAAATGGCGCGCGTTTAGAAATCGTTCGGCACATTAATAATATAGAAGTTTAATTATTTAGGAGAAATATTACGTGAACCTGAGAAATAAAGATATTAAAATTGGAAAGACTATTTCTGAAATTCAAGAAGGGGAGACCTTCAGTTTAACTGAGAAAATAAGTGAAAGAGAGATTTTACTTTACTTAGGTCTAACGACTGATGACAACCCTTTGTTTTTACAGTATGATTATGTCAAGGAAATTGGCTTGAAGAAGCCATTAGTTCCTACAACTTTGATTTTTGGTATTATGACTAGTACTGTAAGTAAGTATCTGCCAGGCCCAGGAAGTAACGTAGTCAATGTTACCTTTAATATTTCTGAGAAAATATTTAGGGGTGATACTTTGAAATTTGATTTCGAAGTTATTAAAATCGATACTAACAAGGATTTGGTAACAATTAATGTAGAAGTTACTCGTGGTGACATGCGTGTTGGAGATGCAATTCTTCTTGTAACACCACCTGGGGAGACTGAAATAGTAATTGAAGAATAGCCAGTATCAGAGTTCATTAGAAAATTTAATATTTTATTTATAGGAGGATTTATTATGAATAATCAAATTATTGATGAAAGACGATTTTCTCTTAATGATTTCTATGCCCGTGTTTATTCACTTTTGGGTCTAGGAATTTCAATTAGTGCAATCGTATCATTTTTAACTTTAACAGTTTTTCAGGCTAACGTTGTGAATATTATAAATAATCATGGCTGGATATTACCAGTAACTTGGGTGATTGAATTAATTACAGTATTTGCTCTTAGTAGTAGTGCAAGTAAAGATGGGGCAATGGCTTTACCAGGATTCATTTTCTACTCAGCACTCAACGGATTTACCATAAGTTTTACTTTGGCTTATTATGATTTAGGGTCTGTGACTCAAGCCTTCGTAGTTGCAGCAGTTATGTTCTTTGCCTTAGCTTTCTATGGTAGTAGAACTAAACAAAGTTTAACAGGTATTGGTAAGGCAGCACGTGCTGGATTAATTGGTCTTATCGTAGCAAGCATCATCTTTATTTTTACTGGAGGTGGAGTATTCAATCTAGTTATTAGTATTGCAGGAGTTCTTATCTTCTCTGGATTAATAGCTTACGATAATCAAGCTATTAAGAATGTTTATAACGGTATGCAAGGTGAAGTTACAAGTGGCCAAGCAATTAACTTAGCACTCAGTCTTTACTTAGATTTCATTAACTTGTTCTTAAGTCTATTAAGAATTTTTGGTAGTAAAGATTAATAAATTATATAAAAAGAACTTCTATAGAGGTTCTTTTTTCGTTTATACGTTTATGTATCATATAAATTTTTAAAAAAGTATTTATATGATAGAATGATTATAAATTTAGGAGGTTTATTTTAATATGAAAAATAGTGATAGGGTAAGTGCAAATTCTTTCTATTCACACATATATATAATTATGGGTTTTGGTTTATTAATTAGTTCGTTAGTATCGTTTATAATGATTAACTATTTTGGTAATATGATGATGAATATTTTGCAAAATAATTACTGGATATTACCTGTTACATGGTTAATAGAGTTGATAACAGTATATGCATTAGATAAATTTACAAGTAACAACAGTAGTACTGCTTTACCTGGTTTTGTTTTTTATTCAGCACTCAACGGTTTTACCTTAAGTTTTAGTTTGATTTATTATGATCCAAACTCTATAACAATTGCTTTCATCATTGCAGCTATTATGTTCTTTGGATTAGCGATTTATGGTACCGTTACTAAAAAAAACCTAACAGGAGTGGGCAAGGCAGCAAGAGCAGGTTTATTAGGTGTGATAGTTGCTAGTATTATATATATATTTACTGGTGGATCTACATTTGATTTTATTATAAGCATTGCAAGTGTAATAATATTTTCAATATTAATTGCCTATGACAATCAAAGAATTAAAAATGTATATGATAGATCATATGGAGATGTTACAAAGGGAGAAGAAATAAATCTTGCCTTAAGTGTTTACCTTGATTTTATTAATATATTTACTAATATTTTACGTATTACAAGTAGAAATAGTAATAATAGTAGCAATTAATAAGTATTGTTAATTGACAATACTTATTAATATAAACAAAAAAAGAGTCCAGAGGATTCTTTTTTTGTTTATATTAAGCAAGCTTAGAAGTAAGCTCTTCAACAAAGTTTTCAAGTGCAACGATATCATCTTCTTCGGCAGCAAGGTCAACTTTAACACTTTGAGCACCTTTAATGGCGTTACATTCAGCAAATGCAGCATCAAAATCATCAACTGATTTACAGAATTCATCATAGAAGGTATCTCCTGATCCGACTACACCGTAAATTTTATCTGATAAATCAAGGTCTTGAAGATCTTCATAAAAATCAACGATTTCATCTGGTAATTCCCCATCACCATATGTATAAGTTGCTACAATGTTAATATCAAAGTCTAAAAAGTCCTCTGCATCAACACTTGTGCATTCGTCCATTTCAACTTCAATCCCTTTATTTTCTAAGGCTTCACAAACGATATCAGCGATTTCTTCTGTGTTACCTGTCATACTTGCATATACGATTTTAGCAGTTGCCAAAATAAAATCCTCCTATTTATTTATATTCGAATTATAACAAGGAATAATGAAAAATAAAAGAAAAAAGAATTTAGTTTTATACTTGACAAACTAAATAAAAAGCATATAATTTATTTTGTTAGATAAATATTAATGAAACTAACTAAAAATAAAAATAATCGAGGTATAAATAATGAGTAAAGAAACGAATGAATTATTAGATTTATTTTCACAAGTAGTTGGAAATCCTAAAATGATGTTTGCACTTCGTGGTAACATGATGCAACAAAGAATGAGAGAAAATGGAAATCGTCAAGGTGCAAGATCATTACTTTTTCTATTATGGAAAGAAGATGGCTTAACAAACTCAGAGATTGCTGAAAAATTGGATGTTAAACCGTCAAGTGTTACAAATATGGTTAAAAAGCTTGATAAAAAAGAAATGATTAAACGTGTTCAAGACGAACAAGATAAAAGAGTTACTAGAATCTTTTTAACTGAGAAAGGCCGTGAATTAGAAGAAGGACAAAAAAACCATCAAGATGAAATTTCAGAAGAATTATTTGATTTTCTAAGTGATGAAGAAAAATCAAATTTAATTGCAATATTAAAACGTATTATTTCTGAAAATACTTCAGAAGATTTTGAATCAAACTTCTTCAACTTCCATGGTGGAATTCATGAACATTTTGGACAAGGACCGTTTGGTCGTGGTGGAATGCCTAATTTTGGAGGAGGTCGTAACTTCCAAGATATGGAACATGCACACCATCATCATGAACCACATGATCACCATAGCCATTCAGATTTTGGTAGAGAACAACATGGTTTTAATATGGATGAAAAAGACTTTATGAACTTCTTTGAAAATATGAACGGTAACGATTTAAGTGAAAATGATATGCGTAAATATATGAGAAGGATGGCAAATGATGAACGTCGTTCTAGGCGAAATGATGAGTCTTTTGAAGATTCAATGAAAAAATTTGCTGAAATGTTTGGTAGCTTTGGTAAACAATCTACTAAAGATGACGATGATATAGAAGAATAATAACTAATTAAATAGAGGTAGAATAAGATGGCTGAAAGAGGTTACGGTGGAGGACAACCAGTGTCTGACACACGAACAAATGATTTTAAAAGAGAAAAATTCAAGATGAAAGATTTTATTGGGCTTATTAATATTGCTCATCCAAAATATTTCATGTTAATTGCTGGTGTTCTAGTTGGTGTTCTAGGAACTATAATCCAATTATTTGTTCCAAAAGTTGCACAAAGTCTGATTAATAATTTTTCATCGGGTGTTGATTATGGAATGCTTGCAAAAGTTGTTGGATTATTTGTACTTTCAGCAATTTTATCTGTAGTATCAGGTACAATGCTTGGAATTTTCGGTGAAAATGTAGTCCAAAATCTTCGTAAAAAGATTTGGAACAAAATGGTACGTCTAAAAGTTAAATATTTTGATGAAGTAAAAGCAGGAGAAATGGCTAGCCGTTTAGTAAGTGACTCTTCACAGGTTAAAGAACTTTTAGCAGGTACTTTCCCTAAAACACTTTCAAGTATCTTACTTATTTTAGGTAGTGTAATAATGATGTTCAAGATGGATTGGCAAATGACCGTAGCAATGGTTGTAGTTGTTCCAATTGCAACAATTCTTATCGCTCCTATCATGGTATTTGGACAAAGAATTGCCCACTCTAGACAAGATGCACTTGCAAGTTTTAATGGTAATATAACAGAGTCTTTAGGTGCAATTCGTTTGGTTAAAAGTTCAAATGCTGAAAAACAAGCAAGTGAACAAGCAGATGAGGAAATTGATAAATTATATAAAATTGGTTTAAAGGAAGCAATATTTGATTCTTCTATGCAACCAATTATGATGATGTTAATGATGGGTATGATTTTTGGTCTTTTGACTTTTGGTATTCACCGTGTTGCTACTGGTGCCATGACAATGGGAACTTTAATGAGTTTCTTAATGTATATGTTTAATCTTATTGGTGCTGTACCTATGGTTGCTATGCTCTTTAGTGAGATAGGTAAAGCAGCAGGATCAACTGCTCGTGTTCGTGATCTTCTTAATGAAGATGAAGAAGACTTTAATCATGGTAAAAAAATGGATCTATCAGGTAAGGTTCTTAAGGCTGAAAATATTGATTTTGCCTATGAAGACGATTCTCCAATCCTAACTGATATTTCATTTGAAGCTAAACCTAATCAGGTTATCGCCTTTGCTGGCCCAAGTGGTGGTGGTAAATCTACCATATTTAGTTTGCTTGAACGTTTTTATGAGCCAACAAGCGGTGCAATAAAATTTGATGAAACAAATATTGATGATATTAAGCTAGATGATTACCGCGAACAAATTGGCTTTGTAAGTCAAGATTCAGCAATACTAGCTGGAACAATTAGAGATAACTTGACATACGGTCTTGATCGAAAAGTATCAGATGATGAACTTTGGGAAGTTCTTAATCTTGCCTTTGCAAAAACTTTTGTAAAAGAAATGGATAATCAATTAGATACACAAGTGGGAGAACGTGGTGTTAAAATTTCAGGTGGACAACGTCAACGCTTGGCAATTGCACGCGCATTTTTGAGAAATCCTAAGATTCTCATGCTTGATGAAGCAACAGCGAGTCTTGATTCTGAGAGTGAAGGAATGGTACAAAAGGCTCTAACTAACCTTATGAAGGGTCGTACAACTCTTGTCATTGCTCACAGGCTTTCAACAATTGTTGATGCCGATAATATCTATTTTGTAGATCATGGTCATATAACAGGTAGCGGTAGCCACAGCCAATTACTAGCAAATCATGAACTTTATCAAAAATATGTAAGTGAACAATTGATTTAATAAAATTACTTTTACCAGGAGCTTGAAAAAGCTCCTTTCTTTTACATTAAATTAACAGAAAATAATAAATAAATTAATTATTTTCACTTTTGAATTTTTTCCAAATATATGATAAAATAGTTAGGCTATTTAGAATGGAAGGTAATTTATTAATGAATTCTAACAAAGAATTTTTAGGTCAGCCGAGAGGCTTGCAGACCTTATTCTTTACGGAAATGTGGGAGAGATTCTCTTACTATGGTATGAAAGCAATCTTGCTTTACTACATGTGGTGGATGATTGATGGCGGAGAATTAAATATTCCTAAAACTGCTGCAGCATCAATCATGGCTATATACTCAAGTTTGGTATACCTTACTGGTATGGGTGGAGGCTTTATTGCCGACCGTCTTATTGGACAAAGAAAAGCTGTCTTCTGGGGTGGAGTACTCATCATGTTTGGACACATTGCTCTTGCAACACCGTTTGGAGCACCAGCTTTATTTGTCTCAATGGCATTGATTATTGCGGGTACTGGACTTCTTAAACCAAACGTTTCAAGCTTGGTTGGTGAACTTTATTCACCAGAAGATCCAAGACGTGATTCAGGTTTCTCAATCTTTGTCTTCGGTATCAACCTGGGAAGTTTCCTTGCACCAATCGTAGTTGGTTGGGCACAAGGCGAATGGAATTATCATGTAGCGTTCTCAATTGCTGCGGTTGGTATGTTCTTTGGTTTACTTCAATATTACTTCGATGGTAATAAATATTTACCTGCTGAAGGCCTTAAGCCAGTAAATCCGATGGATGCTTCTGAGAAAAAAAGCTTCTATAGTAAAGTAATTGCAGGGACCCTTGCTACTGTAGTTTTCTTTGGTTTATTAGCGGCATTTAAAGTTTTAACGCTTAATTTGTTTATTAATCTGTTAACTATTTTTGCAGTTATTATTCCAGTTTATTACTTTGTCATGATGTATCGTTCTGACAAAACTACAAAAGAAGAAAAATCCCACGTTCTTGCGTATATCCCATTATTTATCTCAGCGGTTATATTCTGGGCATTAGAAGAACAAGGTTCAATCGTTCTTGCAACATTTGCTGCAGAACGTGTTAACTATCCAAGCTGGTTCCATGCATCATATTTCCAAAGTTTAAATCCTTTGTTTATTATGTTGTATGTACCACTATTTGCTGTTTTATGGACTAAATTAGGAAGTAAACAACCTAGTGCACCTGTGAAATTTGCCATAGGTTTAGTGTTTACAGCCCTATCATTTTTGATTATGGCAGTTCCTGGTATGTTATATGGTACTAGTGTGAAAGTTGGTCCATTTTGGCTAGTTGCTTCTTGGGCATTGATTATTGTAGGTGAAATGTTGATTTCTCCAATTGGATTATCAGTAACTACAAAACTTGCACCAAAAGCATTTACAGCTCAAATGATGGGAATGTGGTTCTTAACTTCAGCTGTTGGATCTGCCTTGAACGCACAAGTTGTTCAACTTTACTCAGCTAAAACAGAAGTTCCATACTTCATTATCTTAGGATTGATTACATTGGTATTTGGTGTAATTGTATTCTTAACTTCTAAAACAATTGAAAGATTAATGGGAAATATTAGATAGCAAGACCATTAATATAAGAAAAGGTTTCCGTCAGGAAGCCTTTTTTGATAATGGTTTGTAATGGTGGTAGAATAAATTAACAGTTCTAGGAGAGTGAATAAAAAATGATAACTTTAAAAAGTGAAAGAGAAATTTCTCAAATGGATGAAGCAGGAGATTTCCTAGCTTCAATTCATATAGGTTTACGTGACATAATAAAACCTGGTATTGATATGTGGGCTATTGAAGAATATGTCCGTAAGCGTTGTAAGGAAGAAAATTACTTACCCTTGCAGATTGGCGTAGAAGGTGAAATTATGGATTATCCATATGCTACATGTTGTTCATTAAATAATGAAGTAGCACATGCATTTCCGCGTCATAAAGTTTTAAAAGATGGTGACTTAATCAAAGTGGATATGGTTCTTGGTAAGGCAAGCTCTAATATCGATGTGAGTAAACTTGATTTTAATAATGTTGAACTTATGAAAAAGTACACAGAGAGTTTTCGAGGAGCAATCGCTGATTCATGTTGGGCATATGCAGTAGGAGAAGTGAGTAACCAAGTTAAAAGATTGATGGATGTTACTAAGGAATCTATGTATATAGGTATTGAACAAGCACGTGTAGGTAATCGTATTGGTGATATCGGTGCTGCTATTCAAGAGTATGTTGAGTCCAAAGGTTATCAAGTCGTTCGTGATTTAGTAGGACACGGTGTTGGACCAACAATGCATGAAAAACCAGATGTGCCAGCTTATGGTATAAAAGGACGTGGTGTTCGATTGCGTGAAGGGATGGTTCTGACGATTGAACCAATGGTCAACACAGGAACCTATAAATTAAAAGAAGACATGAAGACAGGTTGGGGATTTTCAACTCTTGATGGAGGCTTATCTTGTCAATATGAACATCAATTTGTAATTACAAAAGACGGACCTGTAATAATGACAAGTCAAGGTCAAGAAGGTACATATTAATTTAAGTGGTGCTTGAAAGTTATGTTTTTTGAGGTATAAAAATGAATAAACTGAGATTTGAAAATGTAGACGATAGTAATCGTGAACAGGTATTGAAAATTAAGCCGTTTGATGAACAAATAAATTTCATAGAATCTGTTGAAGAATGTTTAAATGAAGCAGATGAAATGACTCTTTTCTACAAGGAGAGAAGAAGAAATGGTGAAAAAACTTCATTCTGGCAACCTATGGCAGTATATGACGTGGAGGACTTGATTGGCTTTATTATGTATGGGCATATGCTTTCGACCTCGGATAGACTGTGGTTGGACCGAATCTTGGTTGATAAAAATTTTCAATCGATGGGCTATGGTAAAAGGATAGTAGCTGATTCGTTAGCTTTGCTTGCTGGGAAATTTCCTGGGAAAAAAGTTTATTTGAGTGTCTATGATGATAATGTCCGTGCCATTAAAATTTATCAAGATTTGGGATTTGCTTTTAATGGTGAGCTTGATGATGGTGGAGAGAAAGTGATGGAAACTGTGCTTCCTGCTATATAAATTTTTTTTCAATGCTTTTGAAATATTGCTTTAACCGTGGTAGAATAAATAGAATTTAATTGTATAAAGAAGAGGTAATTTAATAAATGATTAGTTTGAAAAGTCCTAGAGAAATTGAACAAATGGACAAGGCTGGAGATTTTCTAGCTTCAATTCATATTGGTTTACGTGATATCATCAAACCTGGTATTGATATGTGGGATATTGAAGAATATGTTCGCAAACGTTGTAAAGAAGAAAATTTCTTACCTCTACAAATTGGTGTAGATGGTGAAATTCAAGATTATCCATATGCTACTTGCTGTTCACTCAACGATGAAGTTGCTCATGCCTTCCCCCGTCACCAAATCTTAAAAGATGGTGATTTGATAAAAGTGGATATGGTTCTTGGTATGGCAAGTGATGATTTAGATGTTTCTAAGCTTGATTTTAATAACGTGCAAGATATGAAAAAATATACTGAATCATTTCGTGGTGGAATTGCAGACTCTTGTTGGGCTTACGCAGTAGGAACACCGTCTGAAGAAGTGAAAAATCTTATGGACGTGACGAAAGAGTCTTTATATCGTGGAATTGAACAAGCGCGTGTTGGAAACCGCATGGGTGATATTGGTTCAGCTATCCAAGAGTATGCAGAAGCACATGGATATGGAGTGGTTCGTGATCTAGTTGGACATGGTGTTGGTCCAACAATGCATGAAGAACCAATGGTACCTCATTATGGAGTTAAAGGAAAAGGTCTACGTCTTCGCGAAGGTATGGTTTTAACTATTGAACCAATGATTAATACAGGTACTTATGAAATTGACACTGATTTCAAAACAGGATGGGCGCATAAAACTTTAGATGGTGGTTTGTCTTGTCAATATGAGCATCAATTTGTAATTACAAAAGATGGTCCAGTAATCTTGACAAGTCAAGGTGAGGAGGGAACTTATTAGGATTTCCTAATGTTCCTAATCACATATGGTAGATAAGATACAAAAGTTCTTTGAAAAAATAATGAATATACCGATAGTAAAGGCTTTTATGACTTATTATAAGAGTGCAGAAATGGACTTATCTAGTATCGCTGTAGCTTATTATTTTTTACTTTCAATGTTCCCTATTCTAATGACCTTTGCGAATGCTCTGCCCTATTTAAAAATCGACTCGACTTCTGTTTTGAAGATGCTTAATGATTTATTACCTGGACAATTATACGATGTTGTAGAAGTAGTTATCAAAAGTTTCCTTGATACTCCGTCGCCAGGTTTATTATGGGTAGGTATCATTTCAGGGTTTTGGACATTTTCAAAGGGCCTATCAGCATTGCAAAAAGCAATGAATAAAGCTTATAAAGTTGATAAGCATCGTGATTTTATTGTTAGTCAGCTTATTGGGTTTGCAAGTAGTTTTGCCATAATCATTTTGATAACCTTGGCGATTATTGTTTTAACATTTGGTCAAACTATTTTAACTGCCCTATATAATAATATCCATTTTGATAGAAGAATCTATGAAATGCTATATAATATGACATTACCAGTTGTTGCAATTGTAGTATTCACAGCCTTAATTCTCTTATATTTTTTACTCCCAAATGTGAAAATAAAAAAAATAAGATATGTATTGCCTGGTGCAATTTTTTCAACATTTGTTCTAGTTTTCTTAACTAAAATTTTTGGTGATTATGTCAATCGATATGTTAATAAGATGATGGACTTTAAAATGGTTGGTAGTTTACTTACCTTTGCACTTATGCTGTGGTTTATTTTCATTGCTAAGGTTTTGATAACTGGAGCGATTATGAATGCATCAGTTCAAAGCCTATACGTCGATAGTTTTGAAACAAGGCGTGGTGAAATCGTTAGTATCATAAAATCGTTAACACAAAATGAAAATCCGACATATTCCAATCCAGATCAAGGATGACAGAAAAAATAAAAGAATGAGTCAAGTTACTCATTCTTTTATTTTTTGTTCCGAAAAACAAAGAATTTGCTTACTAAATAGTTTATAACAATTGTTAGAAATTGAATGACTATAGTAAGGATAGCTACGGCAGTATCTTTACTGACCCCGAAGGAATTGGTAATAATTTGAGGATTTTTGTCAACAAAGTACCAATTTGCGAGGGCTGAAAGTCCCATAAGTACCAATCTACTACTAACGAATTGAACAAATTCACTCCATATACTTTTAGAAGATTCTTCCGTATTAAAAACCCAAAGTTTGTTAGTTACAAACGCAAAGATGATTGCAACTGTATTAGCGATAATATCACTCCATAAACCGCTGTTGGTCATCTTGTAGGTAATCATTTTAATAACAAAAAATATTAGAGTTGTTGCAACTCCGAAGAATAAATAAGATAGTACTTCATTCTGAAAGAATTTTTTTATTGTTTTCATACTTGTATTATACCAAATTTAATAAATTTATGGTAAGATACTTATTGGTCTATGACCCCTTGCCACTTATTCACCTTTGGGCAAGCATATTACACTCGCAAAAAAGCGATAAAGGAGAAAAATATGGATAATAAGTCAATGGACGTAGTGTCTTTTGCAAAAATGGCTATAGTGACTGCACTATATGTTGTTGTAACGGTGGCTTTAGGTTCTCTCGGAAGTGGAGCTATTCAATTTAGATTAAGCGAGATGTTTAATTTTTTAGCCTTCTATAATAAGAGGTATGTCTATTCCGTGACAATAGGTTGTGTTATTGCAAATTGGATGGTGTTTGGTCCAGTGGATGCAGTAGTCGGTTCGGCATCAACTTATGTTTTTGTTACATTAGGAGTTAAATTATTTTCTAAATTCATGAATGAACATTTATTTGGAGGAGTGATTAATAAAGCATTTTTATACTTCTCAATTTTCTTTGCTATAAGTATGTTCACAATTGCACTAGAATTACATATTTTATATGGTCTTCCATTTTTTGCAACTTGGTTTACAACTGCAATTGGTGAATTTCTCTCATTGATTATTGGTAGTGTAGTGATTGAAGCACTTGGAAGACGTATTGATTTAACGAAATAAAAGAAAATATAAAAGTTTATGAAAAAAAGATCAAACTAGGTCTTTTTTTTGTTCTATAAATTTGTTAAAATGAAGTAAATGAAAGAAAGTAGGACTTCGTGTGATTGACTTATACATTTCTCCAAGTTGTACTAGTTGTCGTAAAGCTAAGGCTTGGCTAGCAGCACACGATGTTGAAAGTCGTGAGCACAACATAATGACTCAGCCTATAACACCTGAGGATTTAAAATCAATTTTATCAAAAACTGAAAATGGGACTGAAGACATTATTTCAACACGTTCAAAAGTTTTTCAAAAGTTAAACATTGACATCGATGAATTGACTTTAAACGAACTAATTGAATTAATAAGTGAGCATCCTAGTCTTTTGAGACGCCCAATAATTATTGATGATAAAAAAATGCAAATCGGATTTAATGAAGATGAAATAAGAGCCTTCCTCCCACGAGAATATCGTCGTGCAGAAATGCGTGATGCTCAATTTCGTGCTGAGTTGGTTGACTAATAAAATAACAAGAGGATTAATTATAATGAAAGCTAATTACAATTATCCCATTGATTATTCGTGGAGCACGCAGGAAATTACTGATGTGCTCTCTTTTTTTAATCATGTGGAAAAATTTTATGAGGGAAAAGTGGCAAGAGTAGACTTTTTAGATTCCTATAAAAAGTTTAAAACAATAGTTCCCTCAAAAATGCAAGAAAAACAATTGGACCGTGAATTTGAAAATCTAAGTGGATATTCAACATATCGTGCCATACAGGAGGCAAAAGCAAGTGACAAACAATTTATCAGAAGTGAAAAATAAACTTGCCCTCGCAAAAGAGTGGACAGTTGAAGCCGGTCAATATATAAGAGATAACATGAATTATGAACTTGAAATTGATGAGAAGACAAATCATACTGATTTAGTGACCAATATGGATAAGTCAGTTCAGGATAAACTAGTATCTCATATCAAAGGAAAATTTCCAGAAGATAATATTCTTGCTGAAGAAAATAACTTAAGACATTCTGTCGAAAAAGGTAACGTTTGGGTAATTGATCCAATTGATGGTACATCAAATTTTGTCTCTCAAAAAGATAATTTTGCTATCATGGTTGCTTATTTCGAGAACGGAGTAGGAAAGTTTGGTATTATACTTGATGTTATGAAAGAAAATCTTTATTGGGGTGACGGAAAAAAGGTTTTCAGAAATAACGATGAACTACAAAAACCAAAATTAAATTTAAAGCATTCTGTTATTGGTGTGAATTCATATATGTACAGAACAAATGACCATGGATTACTTGATTACTCAGAAAACACACTTGGGGTTAGAATATTGGGTAGTGCAGGAATAGAATATACTAAATTAATAGAGGGGAAGATAAGTGGATACTTTTCTAATTTATCTCCTTGGGATTATGCCGCGGGAACCATTATTTTATCAGCTTTTGATTATGTAACCGAAGCAATATTAGGAGGGAATCCTAAATATGATGGACGTGAAAAAGTATTTACTGTAGAAAAATCTAATATTGCTTTAGTAAGAGAATTTATTAATTAGAGCAAAAACAAGTGACCCTTAAGTTAATTATGTTATAATCATATATGGAAAATTAGTAGAGTGGAGTCTTTGTCTGATGTCTAATGTAGATAAAATAAAAGTCCGTGGTGGTAATACCCATCTTAACGGAACTGTAGAAATTGAAGGGGCAAAAAACGCTGTCCTACCTTTACTTGCTGCCTTAATTTTGGCAAGCGAGGGAGAAACTGAATTATCAAATGTACCAATTCTTTCTGATGTGTATACAATGAATGAAGTTATTCGTCATCTGAATGTTGACGTTGATTTTGATGAAGTAAATAAAATTGTAAAAAGTAAAGCTGCTCAAAAGGTAGAAATAGAAGCGCCTTATGAGTATGTAAGTAAAATGAGAGCCTCTATCGTAGTGATGGGTCCAATATTAGCACGAAACGGTCAATCACGAGTTTCAATGCCTGGTGGATGTTCAATTGGTAGTCGTCCAATAGATCTTCATCTACGTGGATTCGAAGCAATGGGTGCTAAAATAACTCAAAATGCTGGGTATATTGAGGCAAAAACTGATCGACTACATGGAGCAAATATTTATTTGGATTTCCCAAGTGTTGGAGCTACTCAAAACTTGATGATGGCAGCAACTTTAGCTGATGGAACTACAACAATTGAGAATGCTGCGCGTGAACCTGAAATTGTTGATCTTGCAAATCTTTTAAATAAGATGGGTGCACAGGTCCAAGGTGCAGGAACTGACACATTAATTATCAAAGGTGTGAAAAAGATGCACGGTGCTAATCATTCAGTCGTTCAAGACAGAATTGAAGCGGGAACTTTCATGATTGCGGCTGCTATGACTCAAGGAAATGTTTTAGTTAAGGATGCAATCCGTGAACACAATCGTCCCTTGTTAGCTAAAATGGCGGAAATGGGAGTTGAAGTCATTGAAGAACCAGATGGAATTCGAATTATTGGTCCTAAACACCTAAAACCTTCTAAGGTTAAAACAATTCCACATCCCGGTTTTCCTACTGATATGCAGGCACAAATGACTGCTCTTCAAGCGGTAGCTGAAGGTGAAAGTACTATGGTTGAGACCGTTTTTGAAAATCGTTTCCAACATTTAGAGGAAATGAGAAGGATGGGGCTAGACGTTGATATTACAAGAAATACAGCCCTAATTGAAGGTGGTAAAAAACTTCAAGGTGCTGAAGTTAAGTCAACAGACTTACGCGCATCAGCAGCTTTGATTTTACTTGGGATGGTTGCAGATGGTGAAACAACAGTTGGTGAGCTAAAACATTTAGACCGTGGATACTATAATTTTCATGGAAAGTTAGCGCAGTTAGGTGCTGATATCACAAGAGAATCTGGATACTAAAATCTAGCTAATACTGAGAGGTAAATACAGTGCGTGTAATTAAATATTTTGGAACAAGAATAAATCTTATTATACTTGTAGTTATTTTATCAATCTTAGCACTGATTGCTGGATTGATGATTGGATACGGTGTTTTAGGTGATGGACATGCAAAAGATGTTTTGAAACCATCTTTGTGGTCAGATGTGATCGGAAAACTCAAATAATAAGTGCTGTTTTAACCATTAAACATTGAAGAAATCAATGATTAATGGTATAATACTGTTTATATGCTGTAAGCTAAGAATTTTGTGTCTAAACACGAAATTTATAAATAATAAGGAGAACTATATAATGACTGCAAGTTTTGAAAAAACTGGCACTAATAATGGTGTTGTAACATTTTCAATCGATCAAGAAACAATTAACAAAGGATTAGATAAAGCATTTAACCGTGTTAAAAAGAACCTTAACGTACCTGGATTCCGCAAAGGTAAAGTAAGTCGTTCAGTATTTGACAAAATGTATGGTGAAGAAGTTCTTTATGAAGAAGCTTTGAATGCCATTTTACCTGAAGCTTATGAAGCAGCTATTTCTGAAACTGCTATCGAACCTGTTGCTCAACCAAAAATTGATATTAAATCAATGAACAAAGGTGAAGACTGGGTTATCACTGCTGATGTTGTTGTAAAACCAGAAGTAAAACTTGGTGATTACAAAAATCTTGAAGTAAGTGTTGATGTTGATAAAGAAGTTTCTGATGAAGAAGTAGATGCAAGAATCGAACGTGAACGCAATAATCTTGCTGAGCTAGTTCTTAAAGATGCTGCTGCTGAAGACGGAGATACTGTTGTAATCGATTTTGTTGGTTCAGTTGATGGTGTTGAATTTGATGGTGGTAAAGCAGATAACTTCTCACTTGAACTTGGAAGTGGTCAATTTATTCCTGGTTTTGAAGAACAATTAGTTGGTCACAAAGCTGGCGAAACTGTTGATGTTAATGTAACATTCCCTGAAGAATATCAAGCTGAAGATTTAGCTGGAAAACCTGCATTGTTTGTTACAACTATCCACGAAGTGAAAGCTAAAGAAGTTCCAGAACTTGATGATGAATTAGCTAAAGATATTGATGAAGACGTTGCTAGTCTTGATGAATTAAAAGCAAAATATAAATCAGAATTAGCTAAAACTAAAGAAGCTCAATATGATGAAGCAGTAGAAAATGCAGCAATTGAAAAAGCAGTAGAAAATGCTGAAATCGTTGAATTGCCAGAAGAAATGATTCATGAAGAAGTACACCGTGCTATGAATGAATTTTTAGGTAACATGCAACAACAAGGTGTATCACCTGAAATGTATTACCAAATCACTGGTACTACTGAAGATGATTTACATGCTCAATATGAAAGTGATGCTGATGCACGCGTTCGTACTGGATTAGTAATTGAAGCTATTGCTGCTGCAGAAGGTTTCGAAACTACTGATGAAGAAATTGATAAAGAAATTTCTGACTTGGCTGAGCAATACAACATGCCTAAAGAACAAGTTGAAAGCCTACTTTCAAAAGATATGCTTAAACATGATATCGCTATGAAGAAAGCAGTTGATTCAATTACTGGAACTGCAGTAGTTAAATAATTGCCAATAGGCTAGGAATTCCTAGCCTCTTTTGAATGATATACGAATTATAAAACTATTGATTTATATATTTTCATAAGTACGATAATTAAAAATTGTAGGGGAAATAAATTTGAAAATTGAAGTATTTGAAGGACAAAACAAAGATGAACTTTCTATGATTGAAGTTGCTCATGCTATGCTTGAACAAAACGGAAAAGAAATGGAATTCTCTGTTCTTGTTAATGCTATCCAAGATTATCTTGGAAGAAGTGATGCAGATATCAGAGCTAATCTTTCAACATTCTATACTGATTTGAATACTGATGGAAGCTTTATTCCACTTGGTGGAAATGTATGGGCTTTAAGAGCTTGGTATGCAATTGACGAAATTAATGAAGAGATTATTGCTCTTGATGAAGTTGATGATGAAGATCGTCCTAAGAAAAAACGTAAGAAAGTCAATGCATTTGCTGATCTTGATGACGCTATTGATTATTCTGATGATGATCCTGAAGATGACGAATATACTGAAGATGACAACTATGATGATGAAAATCCAGATGATGAAAAAAGTGAAGTTGAAGCTTATGATTCTGAATTAGCTGAAGTTGTTATTGATGACGAAAACGAAGAAGTCGAAATCGAAGAAGAAGACGATGACGATGATGACGATTTCGAAAATGACGAAGACGATAAGTAGATAAAAAATTACTAGATTCAAATTTAGAATCTAGTTTTTTAATACATAAAAAGTGTACGGTTGAATTCAACCGTACACTTTTTGAAATTATTTGATTAGAAAAATGCATTATATAAAGCAGTAATTGCCTCTTTTTCTTGCTTACCTTTTACTACAAACATGACCGAGACTTCGCTTGAACCTTGACTGAGCATTTCCAAGTTAATACCCGCATCAGATAATGCCCGAGTAGCTGTGGAAGTTACACCAATGTGTTCTTTCATTCCTTCACCAACGATTACGATTACAGAAAGATCTTTTTCTAGATGAAGTTCGTCAGGATTTAAAGTCTCATGCAATTCGGTTAAGACTTTTTCTTCAAGACTAGGTGTTAAGAAACGTGAACGAATAATTACTGACAAATCATCAATACCAGTTGGCATATGCTCGAAACGAATATTATTATCTTCAAGACTTTGTAATACTTTACGTCCAAAACCAACTTCCCTATTCATTAAATATTTAGAGATGTTAATACTTGAAAAATTACTTTCAGCTGCGATTCCTATTACTGGTCTAGAATTATCTTTTCTTTCTGTAGTAATTTTTGTACCTGGATGGTCTGGGTTATTGGTATTTTTAATTACGATAGGAACACCAGCTAGCCTTGCAGGAACGAGAGCCTCGTCATGTAAAACTGAAAAACCTGCATAAGAAAGTTCTCGCATTTCCTTATATGTTACTTCGGAAATAGACTCAGGATTTTCAATAATTCCAGGATGAGCGACGAATATACCATCTACATCAGTAAAGTTTTCATAAATATCAGCTTTAGTACCTGCTGCAACGATACTTCCGGTAATGTCACTTCCTCCACGAGAAAAAGTGCAAACTTTTCCTTTTTCAGTAATTCCAAAAAAACCTGGAATTACAAGGACACCATCAAGGTTGTTTAACTCATTAATCTTTTTATCACTCTCATCGAGCAGTCGAGCATCACCAGGTTCTTCAGTAACAAAAATTCCTGCCTCTTTAGGGTTGATATATTGAGCCTTCAAACCTTGATTATCAAAATATTCAGCTATGAGTATAGCATTGTTATTTTCTCCTGCAGCAAGAAAAGAATCATATGCAAAAATATCATTATCTACATCTAAATCAGCAAGTGATAAGATATTTTTTTTAATTTCTTCAATTATTTTATCTGACAAATTTAAATCAGTAGTTATTTCAGAGTAGCGGTCAATTAGCCAGTTTTGGCTTACTTCAATATCCCCACCATTTTTTACAGCTTCGTAATAAGCTATAAGAGCATCAGTTACTTTGGTATCCTCTGCAAATCTTTTTCCAGGTGCACTCACCACGACAAACTTACGATTAGGATCGCTTTTAATAATATTAAAAACCTTATCAATTTGTGGAGCACTAGCAACCGAAGAACCTCCAAATTTAACTACCTTCATAATTCCTCCAAATAAAAATGTATTAGGAAAATTATAACAAAATTCAGAATATTTTCAAGTGAATTTTATGCTATAATATTTAATTATGGATAAATATAAAGCAATTATTTTTGATATGGACGGAGTCCTAGTAGATACCGAACAATTTTATTATAATCGCAGGCAAGATTTTATGAATTCTCAAGGCATTAGTATTGATCATCTTAAACCTAGTTTTTTCATTGGAGGAAATATGAAGGGAATTTGGCCTAAGATACTTGGAGAAGACTATGGTAAATGGGATATTGAAAAACTTCAAAAAGATTATGTAAAACATAAGAAAAATTATCCTCTACCATACAAGGAATTATTATTTGATAATGTTGATAAAGTATTAAGTACTTTGAAAAAAGCTGGTTATAAATTAGCTTTAGCATCAAGTTCAACAAATCATGATATAGATTTAATGCTTGAGGAAAATAATCTTAGAAAACATTTCAGTATAATTTTAAGTGGAGAAGATTTTAAAGAAACTAAACCAAATCCTGAAATTTATATTACTGCAATTAATCAATTAGGTGTAGATTCACAGGATGTTTTAATCATCGAAGATAGTGAAAAAGGAATTGAAGCAGGAGTCAATGCAGGAGCCGATGTTTGGGCAATTGAGGATACAAGATTTGGTATGAATCAGTCAAAAGCTGATCTGCAAGTTAGTGGCTTATCAGAAGTCGTATCAAGACTAGTATAGATAAAATATGTTATAATATGTGTAATACCCCTAATTAAAAAATGCAAGCGAGGTCATTATGGAATTAGAAAACATAAATGAAAATACAATAAAAATAAAAATGACTTTTGATGATCTACGAGATCGTGGCATCAATTTATCGGAATTTTTAACAAACCAAGATGCAGTTGAAGAATTATTTTATGATATTTCAAGCGAATTAGATATTTCAGATAAGTTTATTGAAAGTGATGTTGTCAGCTTTCAGGTTCGACCAAATTCGAAAGGGATTGATTTAATGGTTCGTGGCGAAAAAGTAAATATGGAAGATTTGGATTTACCTTCTGATCCAGAGGAATTTACCAAGGCGTTAGAAAATATGATTAAATCAAGAGCCGAGAATGGTGATTTACCTGAAAATGTTGATTTGAATAAAGCTGCCGATATGCTATTTGGTGGAATTAATGAAAGTGATATAGATAATATTCCAATAGAGGAAGAAGAAGAAAAAGACCTTCCAGAATATACATATTTTACATTAAAGTTTAGAAATATTGATGATGCTGTAAATATGGCTAAAAATATCAATCAAAGCGTGGAAGAAAGTGAACTTTATAAATATTTAGATAAATATTATATGACTATTCTCCAAAATCAAAAATTGATGGGACCAAAACTTGTTAAAAGCATACATTCTCAAATGTTAGAGTTTGGACAAGATGAGCGAGTAACGAGGGAAACACTTACAGAGTATGGTCAGCCGTTGATTGAATACGATGCACTTGATATATTACGCCAAATGTAAAAATTCTTAAAATTGGTAGGGCAACCTGCCAATTTTTTGTTATAATGGATACTATACTATAAACGAGATAAATTTAGATTCGAGATATTAATATGCCATTTGTAATAAAGTATCTGATTGTACTGTTTTTAACTGCTACTTTCAGTTTCATAATAACACCTCTCGTTATCAGATTGGTGGAAAAAATAGGAGCAGTTGATAAGCCAAATGCTCGTAGAATTAATAAGGTTGTCATGCCCAGTGCTGGTGGACTGGCTATATTTTTTTCCTTCACACTTTCAGTATTATTATTTTTAACCTACATAGTTGGAACTATTAAAACATCTAAAGGATACTTAACTTATTTTGATTATGTATTCCCATTAGTTCTATCAAGCTTGATTATTATAATTACAGGATTAATAGATGATATAAGAGAATTATCTCCAAAATGGAAGATGCTTGGTATAGTAGTAGCAGCAACTTCAATATGGGCTTTTTCGAAATTCAGATTTGATAATTTTAAGATTCCATTTGGTGGTCCAATGCTCAATTTTCCTCCGTGGTTGTCTCTTATTTTAACTGTAATATGGATTATATCAATAACTAATGCGGTAAATATAATAGATGGATTAGATGGACTTGCCAGTGGTGTTTCATTGATTAGCCTATTCACCATGGGATTAGTCTCTTATTTATTTTTAGGGAATGTGAATGTTTATTTACCTATAACAATTTTCGTTTTATGTGCAGCTATAATTGGATTTTTACCATATAATTTTTTCCCGGCAAAAATATATTTAGGCGATACAGGAGCATTATATTTAGGCTTTATGATATCAGTTCTTAGTTTACAGGGATTAAAAAATGCAACAGCAGTTGCTGTATTAACTCCGATGTTAATTTTAGGAGTGCCTGTGACTGACACGTTTGCAGCTATAATAAGAAGAAAATTAAACAATCAGAAAGTATCTGTAGCTGACAAAATGCATTTGCATCATAGATTATTAAGTATGGGATTGAGCCATAAAGCAGCGGTTCTAGTGATATATGGTATTGCATTAATATTTTCATTAATATCAATTATTTTAAACTTTTCAGGAAGAGTTGGTGGAATATTATTGATAATTGCAAGTATATTTGGACTTGAACTTTTTCTCGAAACAGTTGGTGTTTGGGGAGAAAATCGTCAACCATTACTAAAAATATTTACAAGAATCGGAAATTCCAAAAAATAGATAGAAAAGACAGCTAAAGAACGCAAAATGTAAGATAGTTTAGACAGATTTTTTGAAAGTCTGTCTTTTTTTATTTATAATGGTGATAGTGGTTTCATAAATCATTTTAATAAGAAATTTGTTTGATAAACAAAGGAGAGGAAAGTTTATGTCAGTTTTAGAAATTAAAGATTTACACGTTAGTATTGAGGACAAAGAAATCCTTAAAGGTGTAAATTTAACAATCAATACAGATGAAATCCATGCAATCATGGGACCAAATGGAACAGGTAAATCAACACTTTCAGCAGCAATTATGGGTAATCCTAACTATGAGGTGACTCAAGGGGAAATTTTATTTGATGGTGAAAATATTCTTGAAATGGAAGTTGACGAACGTGCTCGCCTTGGATTATTCCTTGCTATGCAATATCCATCAGAAATTCCTGGTATTACAAATGCTGAGTTTATGCGCGCAGCAATGAATGCTCGCCGTGATGAAGATGATAAAATTTCAGTTATGGACTTCATTACTAAATTAGATGATAAGATGTCTTTGCTTAATATGCATGAAGATATGGCAGAACGTTACCTAAATGAAGGGTTCTCTGGTGGAGAAAAGAAACGTAATGAAATTCTTCAATTATTAATGTTAGAACCTACATTTGCAATTCTTGATGAAATTGACTCAGGTCTTGATATTGATGCTCTTAAAGTTGTATCAAAAGGAATCAATGCTATGCGTGGTGAAAACTTTGGTGCTTTAATCATTACTCACTACCAACGTCTACTTAACTATATCACTCCAGATGTTGTTCATATCATGATGGACGGTCGTGTTGTAATGACTGGTGATGCTGATTTAGCTCGTCGTCTTGAAGCTGAAGGTTATGCTGGAATTTCTAAAGAATTAGGTATTGAATATAAAGAAGAAGAAGCTTAAGGAGGCTAAGATAATGGAGAAAAAATTACAAAATTATCTTGAATCAGTTAAGAAATTCTCTGCTGAGAAAAATGAACCAGCTTGGATGCTTGAAAAACGTCTAGACGCACTTGAAAAGGCTGATGAGTTAGAATTACCAAAAATTGAACGTGTTCGTTATGAACGTTGGCCATTACTTCCAACTGATGAATTTAAAGTAGGAGATGCAGCTACATATTTTTATGAGGAAAATAATGATGGACCTCGTTTAGTTCAATATGATGAAGTAACAGTTAGTGAGGTTTTGCCAAAGAACTTAGTAGATCAAGGTGTGATTTTTACCGATA
This sequence comes from Floricoccus penangensis, assembly GCF_001832885.1. Lineage (GTDB taxonomy): Bacteria > Bacillota > Bacilli > Lactobacillales > Streptococcaceae > Floricoccus > Floricoccus penangensis. Next base: position 68,981 of record NZ_MKIQ01000027.1, read on the forward strand.
TTTTTACAGCAATGGAAAAATATCCCGAGCTAGTTGAAAAGTACTTTATGACAGCTGTTAAGCCTGATGAAGACAAGTTAGCAGCAGCTCATACTGCCTTCTTAAATGGTGGAGCATTCCTATATGTACCGAAGAATGTGGCTATTGAAGAACCAATCGAATCACTTTTCTATCAAACTGGGCGAAATAACATATATTATCACCATGTTTTAATAGTAGCTGAAGCAAATAGTCAGTTTTCTTATCTAGAGCGTTTCCAATCAATGGATAACGATGATAAGATTCCTGCAAATATTACAGTTGAAGTTATTGCAAAAGATGGAGCACAAGTTAAGTTTTCAGCAATTGATCAACTTGGAAAAAATGTTTCAACTTATATAAGCCGTCGTGGACATCTATTAAAAGATGCTTCTATTGACTGGGCAATTGCAGTAATGAACCAAGGTAATGTTATCGCTGACTTTGATAGCGATTTAGTTGGTGACGGTAGCCATGCGGAAATTAAAGCAGTAGGTCTTTCATCAGGTAAGCAAATTCAAGGTGTAGACACTCGAGTTACTAACTTCGGTAAAAATTCAGTTGGTCATATCCTGCAACACGGTGTAATTCTTGAAGCTGGTACTCTTACGTTTAACGGTATTGGTCACATTATCCGCGGAGCAAAAGGTGCAGATGCACAACAAGAAAGTCGCGTTCTAATGCTTTCAGATAAAGCTCGTAGTGATGCAAACCCAATACTTTTAATTGACGAAAATGACGTAACAGCAGGACATGCTGCATCTATCGGTCAAGTCGATCCTGAAGATTTATACTATCTAATGAGTCGTGGACTTGATACTGAAACAGCTGAACGCCTAGTTGTCCGTGGATTCCTAGGAAACGTTATCGTTGAAGTTCCAGTGAAATCAGTTCGTGATGAAATGTTTGACGTAATCGATAGAAAGTTGGACACTAAATGATTGATGCCAAAAAAATTCGCAAGGATTTTCCCATTTTGGATCAAATCGTTAATGATGAACCTCTAGTCTATCTTGATAATGCTGCTACGACGCAAAAGCCTACAGCAGTTCTTGATACAATTAGATACTACTATGAGCATGACAATGCTAATGTTCACCGTGGGGTGCATACATTAGCAGAACGTGCAACTCACGATTATGAAGCATCACGTGAAAAGCTCAGAAAATTTATAAACGCAAGTTCGACAAAAGAAGTCTTGTTTACTCGTGGTACAACTACAGGTTTAAACTGGGTTGCAAAGTATGCTGAACAAATATTAAAAGAGGGCGAAGAGATTGTTATTTCAATCATGGAACACCATTCTAATATTATTCCTTGGCAACAAGCAGCTGCAAAGACAGGAGCAGTCTTGAAATTCGTCTATCTTGATGAAAACCAAGAACTTGATATGCAGGGACTTAAGGAAGCAATTACAGATAAAACAAAATTTGTATCAATTACCCATGCATCAAATGTATTAGGTGTTCTTAATCCTGTTAAAGAAATTGCAGAAATTGCCCATGAACATGGAGCGATAATGGTTGTTGATGGTGCACAATCAACACCACATATGAAAATAGATGTTCAAGACTTAAATTGTGATTTCTTCACTCTTTCAGGTCATAAAATGGTTGGTCCTACTGGAATTGGTGTTCTTTACGGTAAGGAGAAATATCTTAACGATATGAATCCAATTGAATTCGGTGGAGAAATGATTGATTTCGTATACGAGCAATCAGCAACCTGGAAAGAACTTCCTTGGAAATTTGAAGCAGGTACTCCAAACATTGCAGGAGCAATTGGTTTAGGTGCTGCTGTTGACTATCTGGAAGAACTTGGTATGGATGAAATTCATGCTTATGAGACAGAACTTGTTAATTATGTGATGCCTAAACTTAAGGAGATTGAAGGACTAGTTATTTATGGCCCAGATGATATTTCTAAAAGAAGTGGAGTAATTTCATTTAATCTAGACAATCTTCATCCACATGATGTTGCAACTGCAATGGATATGGAAGGAGTGGCAGTACGTGCAGGACACCATTGTGCTCAACCATTAATTGAGTATTTAGATGTTCCTGCTACTGCTCGAGCAAGCTTCTATTTCTACAATACGAAGGAAGATTGTGATAAATTAGTTGATGCATTAATTAAGACAAAGGAGTTTTTCAATGGCACTCTCTAGACTTGATAACTTGTATCGTGCGGTGATTTTAGATCATTCAAATCATCCGCATCATCGTGGAAGTCTTGATACAGCTACTCAAATCGACTTGAATAACCCTACTTGTGGGGATGTTATCAAACTTTCAGTTGCTTTTGATGGTGATACAATTTCAGATATCGCTTTTGATGGCTCTGGATGTAGTATTTCAACATCAAGTGCAAGTATGATGACAGATGCAGTTATTGGAAAAACAAAAAAAGAAGCATACCAATTAGCAGAAATTTTCTCTGAGATGGTTCAAGGTGTCGAAGACCCTGACCAAGAAAAATTAGGAGAAGCAAAGTTCCTAGCAGGAGTAGCAAAATTCCCACAAAGAATTAAATGTGCAACTCTTTCATGGAATGCCCTAAAAAAAGCCTTAGAATCAGGCGACGAAGGAATAGCTGTTAACCTGGAAGAACATAAATAAAAGGTGTTATGAGCACCAAAGTTGCTTGATAATTTGTCAAAGTAACTACAACCTAGTAATAAGAAATAATTTAAGTAATATATACATTAAATTATTCTAGAAAAGGAGAATCTTGTGAGTGATAAAGTAACACCAAAACCAATTGAACTCGAAGAATATAAATTCGGATTTCATGATGATGTAACACCTGTATACTCAACAGGTAAAGGACTTACTGAAGAAATAGTTCGTACAATATCTGCTGAAAAGAATGAACCTGAATGGATGCTTGATTTTCGTCTTAAGTCATACCAAGCATTTAGAAAAATGGATATGCCAAATTGGGGACCTAGTCTTGACGATGTAGATTTCGATGATATTATTTACTATCAAAAAGCTTCTGACAAACCTGCCCGTGATTGGGATGATGTGCCAGATAAAATCAAAGAAACTTTTGAAAAAATCGGTATTCCAGAAGCTGAACGTGCTTATCTTGCCGGTGCAAGTGCACAATACGAGAGTGAAGTAGTTTATCACAATATGAAAGATGAATTCACTAAGCTTGGAATTGTATTTACTGATACTGACTCTGCCTTAAAAGAGTACCCAGAAATTTTCAAAAAATATTTTGCTAAATTAGTACCTCCAACTGATAATAAACTTGCGGCTTTAAACTCTGCAGTTTGGTCAGGTGGAACATTTATCTATGTACCTAAAGGTGTAAAAGTAGATATTCCTCTTCAAACATATTTCCGTATTAACAATGAAAATACTGGTCAGTTTGAACGTACTTTAATTGTTGTTGATGAAGGCGCAAGCGTTCACTACGTTGAAGGATGTACAGCTCCAACCTACTCATCAAACAGTTTACACGCTGCAGTAGTAGAAATTTTTGCCCTAGAAGGTGCTTATGTACGCTACTCTACTATCCAAAACTGGTCTGACAATGTATTCAATCTAGTAACTAAGCGTGCTAGAGCTCTTGATAACGCAACAGTTGAGTGGATTGATGGTAACCTTGGTGCCAAGAAAACTATGAAGTACCCAGCAGTATTTCTTGATGGACCTGGTGCGCGTGGGACAATGCTATCTATTGCTTTCGCTAATAAAGGACAAATCCAAGATACAGGAGCTAAAATGATCCATAATGCTCCACATACTTCTAGCTCAATTGTTTCAAAATCAATTGCTAGAGCAGGTGGAGAAGTTAACTATCGTGGACAAGTTACATTCAATAAGGATAGTAAAAAATCAAACTCTCATATTGAATGTGATACGATTATTATGGATGATATTTCTAAATCGGATACAATTCCATTTAATGAAATTCATAATAGTCAAGTAGCTTTGGAACATGAAGCGAAAGTATCAAAAATCTCAGAAGAACAACTTTACTATCTAATGAGCCGTGGCTTATCAGAAAGTGAAGCAACAGAAATGATCGTTATGGGATTCGTAGAACCATTTACAAAAGAACTACCTATGGAATATGCAGTTGAGCTAAACCGCTTGATTTCGTATGAAATGGAAGGTTCTGTTGGATAATCTTTATAATGCTTATATAACAAGTCTCAAAGGGCTTGTTTTTTTTATATAATTACAAAAGGGGCAGAAAAGGGATAGAAATAAAAACAACTTACAAATTTAAGTTGTTTAGCTTATATATAAACTTTCGAGACATCTTCTTAGTTATATGAGAATAAATTGACAAAGTAGTTTTATAATCACTGTGGCTAACTCTATCCATAATAGTATTGACTGGTATTCTTAGTTCTGCAAGTAAATCAAAAATTTTTTTTATTTTAAAAACCTATATACTTAGCAAATTTCTCACAAGTATTGTAAATCATTTTAAGCGCCGTATAGATTCATTAAATTATTAACGAATTATTTTTTGCTATAATATATATTATATTTAGAAAGAATTGTAGGTAAAATATTATGGATAAAGCTCTTATATTAATAGATATTCAAAAAGCTTTTCGCGATGGTACTTGGGGAGAGAGAAATAATGAGTTCGCTGAGTTGAATGCATCTAAATTATTAAAATCATTTAGACAAAACAATGATATGGTCATCCATATTAATCATATAAGTAATAATCCAGAGTCGCGTTTTTACTTCAATAGTGCTGGCTTTGAGTTTCAAGAACATGTATTACCTATAGAAAATGAAAAGGTAATTTCTAAAGAAGTGAATAGTGCATTTATAGGTACTGACTTAAAAGATATTTTAGATGCAAATGGTATCAAAACTCTAGTTATTGCAGGACTATCTACGCCACACTGCGTTTCGACTACTACGCGCATGGCTGGAAACTATGGGTATGAAACTATCTTAGTAGAAGACGCTACCGCTTCGTTCTCCTTAACAGATCATAAAGGGAGAATTTTTAGTGCTCAAGAAATTCAAGATATTACTATCGCAACATTACATGATGAATTTGCGGCAATTAAATCAACTGAAGAATTAATTGGAGATTTATTTAAAAGTTAAAATTGATGTAAAATTATTTAATCTGCTCTGACTTTTATATTTTGATGAATATGAGCAGAGATAAGTATAATTGTCTTTATATTGATTACAGTAAATAAAAAATGCTGAGCAAATTAAGTTCAGCTTTTTTATATACGACCTTTCAAAAATATTTATTTAAATTTTTAATTGAAAATACGGTTTAAATCGTATATAATTATATTGAGCTAAATAAAGAATTGGAAATAATAATATGAGTATAATGAGTTTGTTTAAAAGGAAAGTTGTTACACTTGAAGTTGAAGAACATCAAAGTAAAATTCAACCGAAAGAAACTGAAATATCTCAGATAATAGAAAAATTTCATAATAAATACATGGTAAATATTAGTGATGAACTTAAAAATGAAAAGATTCATCTTGAGCCATGGAGTATCGATAAAAGTTATAGTCATTTAGATAACCATCTGGGTTATGAAGATGGGCTTGCTGATGTACCGTTAGACAGAGTCAAAGGTATAAATTCAATTCGTGGTTATGAAACTTGGTACCAAATATATGAAAAATACTATGAAACAAGGTTTGAAAGTGACAGGAAAAGTAAGCATAGTGATATTAGACTCAATAAATTTGATTCACTTATTAACTTCATAGTTGATAATGGGATTGGGGAATATAAAAAGCAAATTCTCGATAATCCACGTTTCAAAGATTATCCATACTTCATTTATATTCAAGGAGACAATACTTATTTCATAGGAAATGATGGGACTCATAGAGCGATAATTGCTAAATGGCTTGATCTTGATAATATAAAAACAATAGAAATATCAAAATACAAGTGATAAATATAATTTTAATTTATTTGAAAGATTGGAGCTGTTTATATGGTATGGGATAATTTGAAAAATCATATTTGTGGAATGAAATCATATGGTAGTAACTTCAGTGGCTTTGAATTTAAGTTTAAAAACATTCACTGCGTTGTCGTCTTGACAATAGATGAAGATGAGTTAATTATAAATCCATATGCAATTGCAAAACTATTTGTATATAAAAATTCGGATTTAAACAATTGTTTAGTTATAGAACCAACTGAAACTAATGTGCACATTGATGGCAAGGTATTTGATTTTTATAATTTCTTTGAAATTGATAACACTTATACAAAAGTAAACAATTTCGAGTGGTTAAAAAAAACATTTATAGATACGACTGATTCCTATATCCCTCCACATTATGAATCTGAAATACCATCTACTGTAGAGCTAGCAATTAGCAAAACGTTTTTAATTAATAATACTGTCGATACAGATTAGATATTGTATTTTTTAATTGCAAAAGATATAAAATGTAGAAGTATTTTTCTCTTCTTAGCAATAAAAACAATACTTATTAATTCAATGAAATATTTAATATACTATAAAATTTAAAAAACAATAGAAAGTAGAAAATATATGACTAAAGAAGAACTAAATGAAAAACTTGTAGTTGCCGAAGATGCGTTGGCAGAACTAAATGGTAAAGAACTCAATATTTTACTTGAAGATATAGGCTATAGCCCTAAAGCGATTGATATATTGCTACAGTATCAAGAGTTTGTGAAAGAATTTCGTGAAAAACTAGCTAATTTATAGTACAAAAAGTGATGCAAAGCTGACTAGATGGAAGTTTTTGCTGAAAGGAAAATATATTTATACCAAGGTTTCCGAGCTACGTTGACTATTCTCGGCCATATACTAACAGAACGGAAGTTTATGTGGCAATTTTCTACGAGTAAATATATAGATAGCACTGATAGTCTTTATTTTTTCTATTCAAAAATACCTAAAGAGAAATTGCTATCTTTAGGCATTTGTTTTTTATTGTATTGGAAAATCTTTCTTTCCGTACTGACTTCCTGTTAAACTTCCAGCGATAAGAGTAACTGGTGTTTTATCATCAGTTAATTCATAAGATACTGCATTTGAAACTTTGCCACCAGCTTTGATTTCTGACATTTCGGTTTCACTTAGCGTTTTGTCAGGATTTTTCCCATTTGTTTTAAGCTCATTGACAATATTGGGATTATTATCTTGTACGGCATTGAAGTTTAACGACCAAGCGATATAGGCACTTATTGGGGCAGAATTATCATAATTAGGATTTACATATGTATCGTACCAAAAAGCTAATACAGGTTTTTCACCGGATTCATTTCCTTTTTCGCCAGCTTTAATTACCTTATAATCAGTGATTTTTATTGAATAACTATTACCTTTTAAATATGTACCATCAAAGAAAGCATCACTTGCAGATTGAACAAAAATATCACTTTCATCCTCTTCATCAGTAGTTTTTGAAGTGGGTTCAGTAGAAGAAGACAAAGTGGCTTCCTTCTTTTCCTTTGTATCAGATATAACAGTTTCATTTTTATTATCACCAACTTCTTTAGTGCTATTATTCTTTGCCATACATGAAGAAAGTATAATTACTGATGAAATAAGGATTCCTATATTTATAATTTTTCTCATAATTTTTCAATACCCTTTTATTTTAATTATATCATGAATAAATGATAAAATAGCTATAAAATATATAATAAAAATAGATTGAGGATTCAATATTCATAAGATAATAGATTAATTAGAGATAATTTTTTATAGAAAGATATTTCTTTTGATATTGTTTTTTTAAATTTAGGTATATCTGATTATAGACTTGTTGGAGAATCAGAAATATCATTTACTAAATGGGATAATGATTTAGAAAATGTTTATAGCGAAATTTGAATAGCCGTGAAAAAGAAATAGAACAAAAAACGAGTTTACTTGCTCGTTTTTTTCTTTTATATTCAATTTTCTCTCTTAAAATCCAAAAATCTAATACCCTGATATTCAAGCATTCCAACATCACCTTCAGCAATCATACCGTAATCACTTCCTAGAATATTAAATTCAATTCGCTCCTTATTCTCAACTTCAAAAGTCACAAAATAGTTTGTTGTGGTAAGAGGTTTATTGAAGTTATTTATATTTGTTCGTTTAGCAAGCACGCGTGCTCTAGTATTGACCCGCGGTGAATTATTATTCTTATTCCATCTCATAAAACTTCGGATAAACATAAAGATAACAATTGCAAAAAAGATAACAATTGCAAAAAAGATAACAATTGCAAAAAAGATAACAATTGCAAAAAAGATTAGAATTACAATAATAGTTGTTTCATTACCACTAGAAACTCCTTAATCAACTAAAGTCTTATAGTCCTTTCGTGAAAAAAGAATTTGTATTTTAGATAATTATATCATTAAAACCTAGAAAAATATTTTTAATATATTAATTGACAAAAAAATAATTAAGTACTAAACTGTAATTGAGTAAAATACTAAAACATAGTTTAGTAATATTAATGAAGGATGGGTAAAATTATGAAAAACGTATTAGATATTTATTTGAAGGAAAATGGTACTAATCGCACTCAGTTAGCAGAGAAAACTAATATTTCTGAAAAAGCTTTAGCCAAGACATCAAAAAGAGATCCAGAAGATTACTCAGCAGATATTGTGGTAGCAATATCTCAAGAAATTGGTGCGACTCCTGGGGAGATACTTGATCGAATGCTTGTAATTCGAGATAGTGATATGCTTTATCATGCTACAAACTTTGAGGAATTTAAACAAAAGGTAGATGAACAAGAAGATGAATTTATTTTGGAAGGTGATTTCTACGATTTTGTAAAAAATATTAAAGCAAGTACATTATCAGAGCGTGAAACTATAGGATTTAATTATGGTTCAAACGGATGGGGAGATTTTGCTGCATTTGCACTTCGTAGAGTGAAAAATAGTATGAGTAATGAAAAAGAGTCAAAAAATCTTCAACAAAAGATATCTAAACTTTATAACATAAAAATTCTTAATAAAAAAGAAAGTTTATTTAGATTAAGACAGCTTGACTATTAATGATATTTATCGGAATTTAAAAGAATATAAGATAAAAAGGGTATAATGAATTATGAAAAATGTACTTGATATTTACTTAAAAGAAAATGGAACAAATCGCAATCAATTAGCTAAAAAAAGTAACATTTCTGGAAAAGAATTGAAGAAATTAACTAGAAAGGATCCAGAAAACTATTCAGCAGATATTATGGTTGCAATATCTCAAGAAGTTGGTATAAGTCCTGGACAGATACTTGATAGAATGCTTGTAATTCGAAATAGTGATATACTTTATCATGCTACAACTATTGATGAACTTATAGAAAAAGTTGAAGAACAAGAAGATGAATTTATTTTAGATGGTAGCTTCACACAATTTGTTAATAAAACAAAAAATATTATGGATTTTGAAGATAAAGCTGTTAGAGGAAATCCTATCTACCCTGGTTTTGCTACTGGAAATTCATTTTTATATCAGTTCTTAAAAAAACTTACAAGTAAAGACGATAAAGAGATGCAAAAATTAGAACAAAAAATACTTGATAATTATAAAATGAAGATTTTGAATGATCACCAAACTTTATTCAGAAATAAGATTCTAGACTACTAAATTTTGAAACAGGTGTAATAAATCATGAAAAACGTACTTGATATTTACTTAAAGGAAAACGGAAAAGACAGAAGTCAGCTAATGGAAAGACTGAATGTTAGTAAAAAATCACTGTCTGAAATAGGAAAAACTGATCCAGAAAATTATTCAGCTGATACTATTGTTGCTATTGCTAATGAAATGGCAGTAGCACCTGGAATAGCTCTTGATCGTATGTTAGAGATTCGCGATACTGATATTTTTTATCATGTAAAATCAATTGATGAACTCAAACAGAAGGTTAAAGAACAAGAGGATGAGTTTATTCTAGAAGGTGATTTTTCAGATTTGTTCAACTCACCAAGTAAGATAGAAAACTTTGAAAAAAAGTATGACTCATATTACAATAATGTTTATCCAAGAAGAAAGACGTTCCTAACAAATAGTCAAGAACTTGGGATAATATTAAAATCATTTTCTCCTACCGAAGGTATTATACATACAATGATTCTACAGGAGAAAATTCTATATCTTTATATGATTAAGATTCTAAATAAAAATCAACTATTTTTCAGACTTAGACAACTTGATTATTAATTTCCAAATGAAAATTAATAAAAAACAAGAAAATGAAATGCTTTTGAGAAAGGAGGAGTAGCTTTGAAAAATGTTTTGGATATTTATTTGAAAGAGAATAATACCAATCGATATGAAGTAGCTAAGAGGGCAAATATTTCTGAGCAGACTCTTTCAAAAGCATCAAAACGTGATCCAGAGACTTATACAGCCAAGACCTTGATTGCTATAGGAAAAGGAATTGGAGCAACTGCTGGTCAAGTTTTAGATAACTTGCTAGCTATTCGAGACAGTGGTAAACTTTATCATGCGACTAATATTAGTGAATTACGCCAGAAAGTTAGGGAGCAGGAAGACGAGTTTATTTTGGAGGGTGACTATAAAGAGCTTATTCAAAAAATTAAAACCTCAATTGATTTTGAGGACAAGTATGTTCGTAATGATTTTATTTTTCCTGTTTTTGAGTATGAAGGTTCAGCTCTTTTCAGAGTATTAAAAAACAACTCCTCAACTAAAGATGAGAAGGTAATAAAGAAGTTAGAAAAAGATATTGTTAACTCCTATAAAATTAAAATACTTAATGATTCTGAAACCCTGTTTAGACTTAAAGATTAAGGACATATTCAAATAAATTTCTTCATGCTCTAGTAATTTTGATACATTATTATTGTAATAACACTATATGATATGTACTAAAGGTGTTATAATTACCATATTGGTATCATAAGAGGAGATTCAAATGAAAAATAAAAAAAATTTAGCAATAGCTTCGGGTATTGCTATTGTTGTACTGGCTGTTGGTGGTTATTTATTTTATCAACATCAGCGTGAAGTTAAGGCACAAAATGCAAGAGAAGATGTTATCAATAAATTTGCAAGCATTTTAAATAAACAAGATTTTGAAGATCTATCAGGAATTCTGGATAAAGATAGTCTTAAAAAAATTGACTTTTCTGCTGATGAAGTTGCTGAAAAATATAAAAATGTTTATGTTGGAATTTCAGCTAGCAATGTCAAAATTAATGATCTTAAGTTTGATAAAAAAAATAAGGACAGCTTTACTTATAATTTGAAAATGAGTACATCTTTAGGGCAAATAAAAGATTTAAAGTATTCAGGTCAAGTGACGGTTACAGATGGTAAGCATGCTAAAATAAATTGGACACCATCTCTTATTTTCCCAAAAATGTCTGGTAAAGATAAGGTTTCCATTTCAATTAACCAGGCTGAGCGGGGGACAATTTATGATCGAAATAATCAGCCCTTAGCAGTTAATAGTACTCTTTACCAACTTGGAGTCGTTCCTGAGTCTTTGGGAGAAGGCGAAGAGAAATCTAAAAAGATTGCAGAAATTTCTAGTAAGTATGATATTCCTGTAAAAAATATTGAGAGTGCAATTGGACAATCCTGGGTTCAGCCTCAATATTTTGTTCCTTTGAAAACTTATTCCGTAGAACCAACAGATGTACCAAAAGGTGCTACGATAACAAAGGTTGATGGAAGATATTATCCACTTAAGGAAGCAGCAGCACAGCTAATCGGTTATGTTGGGCAGATTACTAAAGAAGATATTGATAAGAACCCTGCATTGAGTTCTGAAGGAGTTATAGGACGTACTGGACTTGAAATGACTTATGACAAGGAGCTTCGAGGTAAAGATGGTGGTAAGATTTCTATTTTAGACGAAAATGGCGAAGAGAAAGAAATTCTTATTGAAAATAAAAGGGAAAATGGTCAAGATTTTAAGTTAACTATTGACTCTGGTGTTCAAGAAACTGCTTTTAAAACTTTAGATAATAGTCCGGGTTCTTCAGTTGTCACAGAGCCTAAAACAGGTGATCTTCTAGCCCTAGTAAGTTCTCCAAGTTTTGATCCTAATAAGTTTGCGACTGGCATATCAAGTGAAGATTACAAAAAGTACTCTGAAAATGAAGATTTACCGTTCATTAGTCGATTTGCAACAGGTTATGCACCAGGTTCAACATTTAAAACAATTACTGGAGTAATTGGACTTGATAATGGCACTATTAATCCTGATGAAGCTATCGAAATTGACGGATTGAAATGGCAGAAAGATAATTCTTGGGGTTCATATCAAGTAACAAGAGTGCAAGATCATAGTCCGGTTGATCTTAAACAAGCTTACATGTATTCGGATAATATTTATTTTGCAAAAGCGGGACTTAAAATGGGAGAAGATAAATTTAGGGCAGGATTGAATAAATTTATTTTTGGTGAGGAGCTAGATTTACCAATTGCTATGAATCCAGCTCAAATTTCCAATGGAGATAAATTTGACTCTGAAATACTTTTTGCAGATACTGCATATGGGCAAGGTCAGTTACTGATTAGTCCAATTGAACAGGCAACAATGTATTCTATTTTCCCCAATAATGGTACTTTGGTTTATCCTAAACTTTTGCTTGATGCAAAAACGAAAACAAAAGCAAATGTAGCAAGTGAAAAGTCTGTTGCTATTATCAATCAAGATTTACAGTCAGTTGTGAAAGAACCAAGTGCATATGGATACCCACTTGATATTTTGGGCTATCCTCTTGCAGCAAAAACTGGTACTGCTGAAATAAAAATGAAGCAAGATGAAAAAGGAAAAGAAAATAGTTTTCTTCTAGTATATGATGCACAGGATCAAAAATACTTGGTAGTTACCTTATTTGAAGGAAGTAAGAATGGTGTAACTGCCATAAGTACTGCGAATAATCTTGTAAGTTATCTTCATGATAATATTAAATAGTAGAGTTTTAAGAAAAACAAAACTATAGATTGTCAATTTTATATTGATTCAATCTATAGTTTTTTGAATTTATTTCTTTTTAAATTTAAGTTTTTTCTGTTTTTTTAATTTATAAGCAAGTTGACTCAAAGAAAAGAATATCTTATTAACTGGAATGTCAAATTCGCCGATGGTTTCTTCAATTGTCGGATTAAAATTGCTTTTAAATTTTGTCAAGCCATCATCCAAGTTCCCCTGAATTCCGCCGATATTTGACCATCTTATCCCATTATCGTAAGCATCAGAAAATACTTTTGGATTTAGTAAATATTGTGGATAAAAGGTTTTAAAAAGATCATCCATTCCAGCGTATAACATTTCCATAGTATCGCCAAATTGAATTGACAAAATTCCTGCAATCACCATGTCCTCATCACTAATTATATTTAATGACTCCAATTCTTTAATATATTTAGTTGTTGAGTTTTTTTGTTGTTCAAGTTTAGTTAACATTTTTTTCTGATGATCTTGAGTTTCTAGAAGTTGTTTATTAATTTCTTCAAGATTTTTTTTATATTCTTTTAGTTTTTGCGGTACATTTACTTTTGCAAGATGTAGGTAAGCATCGTTACCATACATTTCCATTAAATTTTTAAAGTATTCTTTATTTCTTAATGAAATATTCTTTCTAGTTTCTGTCAAAGCAACAACATTCGAAAATTCTTCAATTTGAGTAATATCTGCTCTTTCAGTATATACTCCACGCTTACGTGCATCATTCATTAGACGCTTAGTATGTTTAGGAAATGTACTTTCAATATCTGCTTGAGTATAGACGTTTGCTTGAAATCTTGGTTGAATAGTTGCGGACATTTCTTTTGTAAGACCATGCCAAATTCCACCAAATTTTTTTATATCAGAAATTATGTTTTCAGATTCTTGGTTTATAACTTGTTCATCTCCAAGTTTAAAGGAGCTTCTTAAAATTAATGGATCAATCTTTATAAATAAAGCGTTTTTTCTTTTTCCATATTCTTTCAATGAATCTATAACAAATTTGAGCAATTTACGATTGCTATAATCGAGAATTGGTCCTCTAGGAATGTAAATCACAGAAAAATTTAGTGGTAATTTTTTTATTAGTACACTAGCGGTTCCTACCATTTTATCATTTGAATAAAAGCCTATTAATTCATTTTCCCAGTTATTTTTTACTTTCCCCCAAGTGCTTGACTGTAGAAGACATACTAGTGATGACGATTCAACAAAACTGTCGTGCTCATCTTTTTTTATTCCTACTTTATAAGTGAACATTTAATCTTTCCTTTATTTATTTAGTGATAAACTCACGTATTAATTCTGTAATTATTGTAACATAAAAGAAACATTTGTAAAGTAATTTATATAAAAAACATATATTTTAAATAAATCATTTAAAATATATTATATAAAAAATTACTCAATCAAACTGATTAAGTAATTTTGGAAGATATTATAGTTACCACTTAATGTTCAAAAGTTCCATCATTTCATTGTAGGCAGTTTCGATTCTCTTGCGTGTTTCCTCTGATACCGAGTCTGCATGTCGTCCACCATCAAGATAATCCTCTGCAAGCAAAACTTGGTAATCAAATGCTTCATAGCCTTGAGGTGTCGTCCGTTCAATTGGAGTTCTTGAAACCCAAGTTGGATGAGCTTTAACATTTTTAATAGTTGTTTTATCATCTTTCTTTTCGATATCAACATCCATGATTACACCACGTTCAGTCCATATATTTTCTAATGTTTCATACCTTTGATTTGAAAGGAGGTTTCCCATTGAGTAGATTATGAATTTTTTATCCCCATCTTTCTCAACCGTTTCTGTTGGTTCCGCAACATGAGGATGTCCGCCAAATATTATGTCTGCACCCCAATCAATCATCTGGTGATATGTCTTAACCTGATCTTCAGTGGGTGTTAGTCTATATTCTTCTCCCATTTGGGGCATAATCACAGTAATATCTGCAATTTTTTCAGCCTCCTCTATTTCTTTTTTCATCTTATCGGGATTCATATCCTTAAGGTATTTGTCATAGTCTTCCTTGCTTATACCTTCCTCAAGTCCATTAAATCCATAAGCATAAGATAAAAGGGCGATTTTAATACCATTTACTTCTTTGACTAAAATTCCATCATTATTAATATCGACACCTATATAGTCCATACCAGCTTTTTTTATTGCCTTAGCTGTGTAAACAAGACCATCAATCCCAGTATCTAATATATGATTATGACCTAGATCTAAAACATCAAAACCAGCTGACTTAATACTTCCAAGAACTTCTTCAGGTGCATTAAATATTGGGTATCCAGCTAATTCACTATTTGGGTTGATTGTTCCCTCGAAATCTCCTAAAGCAAGGTCGGCAGAAGATACAAGTGGTTTAACAAGTTCATAATCGTTGTCAAAATCATAATGTTGACCATCCCAAGCACTTCCATATACGATATCATGATAAAGCATATCACCACTTGCTGTAATCTTTGCTGTTTTTACATCAGTAACTTTACTATCTGTAATTTCCTTGTTTTCAGTTCCTGTTTCGCTAGTAGAAGTTAGACTGTTCTCAACTTTTACTTCACTTTTAGAAGCTATTTTGTTCATATTAAATAATTTACCTTGTGAATAGACAAAGCACATAGATAATAAGATGCCTAAACATACTAATATTATAATTAGTTTCCAATTAATCTTTCCACTCATAAAATCTCCTCCTTAAAGTGTACACTTAATTATACTAAAAACATATTTTTTATACAATAAGATGTTTATCGTATAAAAAATTAAACTCAAGTAAATCCTATATGGTCAGTTTTTAACTGCATACTATTCATAACTTTCTAAAATTAAAAACTCTTCTATGATATAATTAATACAGAAAATTATCAGGAGAAAAAAATGGAAGCTATTATTCGTGAAAAGTTAAAAGAAATAGAGAAAAAAGAGCAGGTTGAAATAATATTAGCAGTCGAGTCTGGTAGTCGTGCATGGGGATTTGAATCACCAGATAGTGATTATGACGTGCGCTTTATATACATAAGAAAACCAGAATATTATTTACGCTTGGATGAAACTAGAGATGTGATTGAGTGGCAACTTGATGAGACATTGGATATTAATGGATGGGATTTACAAAAGGCACTTCGTCTATTATATAAATCAAATTCCACACTATTAGAATGGTGTACTTCACCAATAGTCTATTATCAGACTGAAAAAATTGAAATACTCAAGAAAATACTTGTTAATTATTTTTCTGGTAAAAAGAATTTATATCACTATTGGCATATGGCTTCAACCAATTATAATCAATTTCTCCAAGGAAAAGATGTGAAAATAAAGAAATATTTTTATACTTTGCGTCCTCTACTAGCAGGTAAATGGGTTATTGATAGGAATACCTTTCCTCCCATGAGGTTTAATGAATTAGTAGCGGCAGAACTCGATGATAGTATGTTACCCTATGTTCAAGAGTTGTTGGAAAAAAAAGCTAATTTAGATGAGCTTGATTATGTTCCAAGAATAGATAAATTAAATGATTATATTGCTAAAAATCTTTTAACTTTAGAAGTTAAAGCCCAAATGTTATTTGATGAAAAAAATTCATGGGAAGAATTAAATAAAGTTTTTTTAGAACTAGTATTAAATTAAAATTTCATACTTTGGTCTGATGATTTAAATAAGAATATTTTATATTATGGATACATAGGAAGAAAACAGTCTTTCTATAAATCAAATCGATTCAAAGAATTAACAAACAATAATATACTCCATAGTATAAAAGTATAAATTTTTTCATAGACGAGTTTGACTCGTAAAAACTCCCTAAAAATCCCTACAGAAAAACGAGGTTAACGCCTCGTTTTTTTCTTGAATAAATTATATGAAAGGGGTATCTCTTTGACTAAATTAGCTAATTAAAATATACTGAATATGAGAAAAAAATCGGAGAAATGCCATGAAATGGGTTGAAAGATTAAAAGAAAATATTAGAATATGGTTTGCTAGCCGAAAGACTAAAATTCGTAGAATTAGAGGGCAAAGTTTTTTTGACTATGAATCTTTTGTTAGTGATATTAATGTTCAAACTCAGAAACTACTGAAAAAATATGGATGGGATAATTCAGCAATATCAGCCTATATCAAATATCTTAATAAGAAGTTAGTAGGGCTTAGCCCATCAGAAGCTGAAGTTATGATTCGCGATATATATGCATTAACAAAACAAGTTGGATCCAGACCTTATATTATTTTATATGGAGCTTCAAAAATGCCCCCTATTCAAAAAATAACTTTGGTTCTACACCATCTAGGCACTAAAGTTGATGAATTTGGTTTTCAACATTTGAATGGAAGTCATACAATTTTTTCTGAGATTCCACCGCATTCAGAATTTTTCACAATGTTCAGGTATGATGTGCTTTTATCTTTTCCAACAAAAGAAGGTTTAAATGTAAATGAATTAGGAAGGGAGATTCATTTATTTAGATCATATATTGATAAGCAAAATATCGAATTTATCCGAAATAATTTTTCTGGTGAAAATGACTATCAAAAGTTACTTGCCTATGGTAGAAAATTCAAATTACCTTTTGACTATACAACAGGTGCAAATTATCATAATAGATATATGGAGTTATTTGAATATCCACATAATATGAAGGTACAAGTGCCGAAAATAAATACTTCAAAGAAAAGAAAATTAAACAATGCTCGAATGTCTGAGTTTATAGTTGATATGGATACTGGAAAATTTGTTAGCCAGTGGGACACCTTCAAATATGGTATAGACGGGAAGATTGATTCAAATCCAGATCACTATTTGCCAGAGGAACTAGAAGGAGTAGCTAATACTGAGTCTTATAATTATGGTATTCCCTGGGGTGGTTACCGCGACATACCTACACTTTTTAGGTCAAGTCACCGTACTTTAGATATAAATCATCCGAGAGATCCTGAAATAAGACGCAAGGCAACACGTTATTGGAAAAGTGAAAATGATTTTGAACGTGATGAGGAAGCAAGTGGACGCTATCTAGATATAGTCAAAAATGAAGAGGTTGACTATATCGCTTGGATGAATATACCTGCTGATCAAAAAAAAGATACTTATAACGAATTCATCAAATACTGTGGAAATTCTCAAAAATCAAATCCAGGATTTGCAGAATTTGATAAAAATAAGAAAAATACTAAGCAGTTATAAACTACAATAAAATGAAGGCCATTATAAATAGTAAGGCCTTTTTTCAGTCTTACAATCTTGCTTTTAAATGGTCTTTTTAGTAGAATTAAGAGTACGACAAAAAAATAATCTGCCTTTAGTGTAATGGATATCACGTAAGATTCCGGTTCTTGAGATAGCGGTTCGACTCCGCTAGGGCAGATAGAAAATTTGAGGAAAATATGGAATTACAATTTTTAGGTACTGGTGCAGGTATGCCTTCAAGGCAGAGGAATGTCACAAGTATTGTGCTTAAACTTTTGGATGAAAGAAATGAAATTTGGATGTTTGATTGTGGCGAAGCAACTCAACACCAAATTCTTAATACGACGATTAAACCTCGAAAAATAAATAAAATTTTTATTACCCACATGCATGGTGATCATATTTATGGATTACCAGGATTTTTATCAAGTCGAGGCTTTCTAAGTGGTGAAGAACAAGTGGAATTAGATTTGTATGGTCCAGTGGGGATTAAAGATTATGTTATGACAAGTCTAAAGCTTTCAGCAACTCGTTTACCATATCGTATTAATTTCCACGAATTGACAGTTGAAGATAGCGGTATGATATTTGAAGACGATACTTTCCAAGTTTATATGGATGTGCTTGACCATGGAATTACATCATACGGATACCGAGTTGTGGAAAAAGATAAAGTTGGTGAGTTAGATGCACAAGCTTTAAGAGATGCAGGTGTACCTTTTGGACCATTATTTGGAAAAATAAAGAATGGACAAGATGTAACACTTGATGATGGACGAGTAATAGTTGCAAGTGACTTTATTGGCTCAGATAAGCCAGGTAAAGTAGTAACAATTCTTGGAGATACACGTCGAACTGATAATACTATTCGTTTGGCAATCGGAAGCGATGTGCTAGTTCATGAGGCGACTTATGAAGCAAAGGAAGCCAAGATAGCTCGAAATCATGCCCATTCAACTACTAAACAAGCAGCTGAAATTGCTATTGCTGCCCAAGTTAAAATGTTGCTTTTAACACATATCAGCGCTCGTTATGTTGGACCTGAGGCTTGGAGATTAGAGGAAGAAGCTAAAAAGATATTTCCAAATAGTCATGTAGTGCGTGATTTTGAAGAGGTTGAAATAAAATGAAGCTAAAAAACGTATTAATAACTGGAGCAAGTGGTGGTTTAGCAAGTCAGTTAGTTGATAAGATAGAAGCTGAAAACATTATTTTATTATCAAGAAATATTGAACCACTAGTAGAGAAATATGAAGGTAATAGTGCTATTCATCTATATGAATGTGACATTACTGATAATGAACAGGTAAAGATAATCTGTCAAAATATCTCCAAACGATTTGGAGCTCTTAACCTATTAATAAATAATGCAGGTTTCGGAGAGTTTAAGAATTTTATCAATTTTTCATACGAAGAGATTGTTGCAATGTTTGATGTAAATGTTTTAGGACTAATGAACATTACAAAACAATTTCTACCTGGTATGATTGAACAAAAATCTGGTCAAATTATTAATATCGCTTCGATGGCTGGGAAGATGGCGACTGCTCAATCTTCAATATATTCAGCAACAAAATATGCAGTTGTAGGTTTTTCAGATGCACTTCGCCTAGAGCTGAAAGATTCAAATATTTTTGTAACAACAGTCAATCCAGGACCAATAAAAACTGATTTTTTTGCAAAAGCTGACCCGTCAGGTGAGTATTTAAAAAAGGTTGATTTCATTGTTTTAAGTCCTGATAAAGTTGCACAAAAGATCGTAAATGTAATCGGTAAGAAGAAGAGAGAAGTAAATTTACCCCTAGCTATGACATTTGCTGCTAAAAGTTATCAACTTTTTCCACGCATTGGTGACATGTTAGCTGGTGGATTATTCAATCTCAAGTAGTTTTGACAAATGAGGTGTCTTCGATGATACAAGCAAGTAATGAATGGATTATTAATGAGAAATCTTATGGTCCAGAGTTCGAAAAAATAATAAAAGATAATAAACTTGATGATTTAACTGGAAGTATTTTATGGAATCGTGGGTTTCATAATCAAGAGGAAGTGGAAGAATTTTTAAATCCCAATCTTGAAGATCTTCATGATCCGTTTTTACTTCATGATATGGAACGTGCTGTTAATCGTATTCTTTATGCCATTCAACAAGGAGAAAATATCCTCATTTATGGTGACTACGATGCTGATGGTATGACTTCGTCAAGTGTTTTAAAGACAGCTTTAGACGAGTTGGGAGCTGAAGCTAGTGTTTATTTACCCAATCGTTTTACAGATGGTTATGGGCCGAATAAAGATGTCTACCAATACTATATTGATAACGAAAATATTAATTTAATCATCACTGTTGATAATGGTGTGGCAGGTAAAGATGCAATTGAGTATGCCCAGTCTCGTGGGGTTGATGTGATTGTAACTGACCATCATAGCATGCCAGATATTTTACCCGATGCATATGCCATCGTCCACCCAGAACACCCTGACGCTAATTATCCATTTAAGCATCTAGCTGGGGTCGGTGTTGCCTTCAAGTTAGCCTGTGCTTTACTTGAATATGTTCCAACAGAAATGTTAGATCTTGTAGCTATTGGAACCATAGCAGACATGGTTAGTTTGACCGGCGAAAATAGGATTTTAGTAAAATATGGTCTACAAATTTTAGCTAATACTGAGCGAGTTGGTCTGCTTGAACTGATGAAATTAGCAACTGTTGATTTTCAAGATATTAATGAAGAAACAGTTGGTTTTCAAATTGCACCAAGACTTAATGCACTTGGACGTCTTGATGATCCAAACCCTGCTGTGGAGCTATTAATTGGCTGGGATGATGAGTTGGCACAAGAAATTGCCAGCATGATCGATGAAAAGAATAATGAACGAAAGGCTATCGTTGAAAAGATAACAGAAGAAGCCCAAGCTATGCTTGATGATAGTCCAGTTCAAATTCTTTATAAGGAAGATTGGCACCCAGGTGTTCTTGGAATTGTTGCAGGACGACTTCTTGAAAAAACAAATAAGCCAGTCATTATGTTAAATAATGATAATGGAGTTTTGAAGGGTAGTGCTAGATCTATTGAAGCATATAATATTTTTGATGCTTTAAATCCTCATCGTGATTTATTTGTTGCTTTTGGAGGACATGCTCAAGCAGCAGGGATGACCTTTAAGCTTGAAAACTTACCTGCCATAAAAGAAGTCATGGTCAATTTCATTACAGAAAATGATATTGATATGACTAAAAAAGGTCAATTAATTCTTGATGGAAGGCTTGATTTGAGTGAAATTGACTTAGATCTAGTGAAAAATCTTGATCGTCTTGCTCCTTTTGGAATGGATAACCCAAGACCACGCTTTTTGGTTGAAAATTATCAAGTGACAAACGTTCGCACACTTGGACAAAATAATGCTCATTTAAAATTGAGAATTGAACAAGGTGATAAAAAAGTTGATGCTTTGTACTTTGGTCACGGAGCTGAAGCAATAGAGTTTCAACAGGTAGAAAGTCAACTAGCAGTCAATCTTTCAATCAACAGATGGAACGGTGCAACAAATGTCCAATTAATGGTCTGTGATGCTAGAGCAGAAGGCGTACAATTAATAGATATTAGATCTAAAAAAGCGGAAATTCCATCAAATGCATATATATTTGAGGAAAATATTGATAATAATGATATAATAGGTTCGGTATTGTACCTTAAAGAAATTCCAAACTCTTTGGATAACTTGAAGAATTTAATCCAGACTCATAATTTTTCAGCTATTTATTTTGAAAATCAGATGAAAGTAGAATATTATTTGACTGGTCCTGGTTCAAGAGAACAATATGCAAGACTCTATAAAACAATATATCAGTACCCAGAGTTTGATGTACGTTATAAGCTACCTTCGCTTGCTCAATATTTGAGAATACCAAATGAACTGCTTGTAAAAATGGTTCAAGTATTTGCTGAATTAGAATTTGTAAATATTGAAGATGGTGTAATGACTGTCAATAAGGAAGCGCCAAAGCGTGAAATCTCTGAGAGTAAGATTTATCAGGATTTAAAAGAGAAGATAGAAATACAGGAGTTCTTTGCACTTGCTCCTGTAAAAGAAATTTATAATAGATTAAAGGAAGAAAAAAATGAATCTTAAAGACTATGTTGCTAGTATCCCTAATTATCCACAAGAAGGTGTTACTTTCCGTGATATCTCACCTCTAATGGCTGATGGAAATGCTTATAGCTATGCAATACGTGAGATTGTTCAGTATGCAACTGATAAAGAAATCGACATGATCGTAGGACCTGAAGCGCGTGGATTTATTGTTGGATGTCCAGTTGCCTTTGAATTAGGTATTGGTTTCGCACCAGTTCGTAAACCAGGAAAACTTCCTCGCGAAGTAATTTCAGCTGATTACGAAAAAGAGTATGGTCTAGATACACTTACAATGCACAAAGATGCCATCAAACCAGGTCAACGTGTACTTATCGTTGATGACTTACTTGCAACAGGTGGTACTGTTAAGGCTACAATTGAAATGATTGAAGCACTTGGTGGAGTAGTAGCAGGTTGTGCCTTCCTAATCGAACTTGACGAACTTAAAGGTCGTGAAGCGATTGGAGATTATGACTATAAAGTTCTAATGCATTATTAATAATAAATAAGTTTAAAAATCGTCTATTTGGGCGATTTTTTGCTTTGAATTTTGGTATAATGAATGTTATAGATAATTGGGCTTATATGCCAATTTTATAGAGTTGCTAAATGGAGATAAAATGTCATATTTTGAAGAATATAAGGCAGGACATGTTGTCCTTCCACATGAATTATTAAGCAATTTTCATATATTATTTACAAGTGAGCTTGATTTTGTCGTTTGGCTTTTCTTCTATGAAAATTCTGATGTCGCACCAAGTACAATTGCCTCAGCACTTAATCGTGATCTAGTTGAAATAAATACAGCCATTAAGAATTTACAATCTTCAGGAAGCCTAAAGGTTACAATTCTTGAAGTCGCAGGTTCCGTTGACACAATCTTTGATGCAAATTATGCTTTTTCTAAGCTAGATGAAATTCAAAAAGCAAAAGAAAAAAATATACCACTTGTGCTTGATGAAAAAACTGTGTCGGAAGATCAGTTCAGAGACCTAATGCAGAGTTTTGAGCAGGAAATGGGCACGATTACCCCCTTTCAGGCTGAAGAAATACGAAATTGGGTTGAGGAAGATGACTTTGAAATTCCTCTGATTAAATTAGCCCTACGTGAAGCTGTACTTAATCGCAAGGTAAGTCTCAACTATATTAGAGCTATCCTACGTAACTGGCGTGGTGAAGGAATTAAGTCGGAAAGCGATATTAACCGAAAAAGAGAGGAAAGGAATTTGGCAGATACTAGAAATTCAAATCTTAGTGGACCAAGTTTCCATATTCCAACAGGTCAGTGGAAGAAAAATTAAGAGAAAGGTGGTAGAGATTCATGGCAAAAATGTTAACTAAAAAGCAATTCTTAGAAGTAATGGACATCATTGCTGAAATGTTTCCAGATGCACATGGAGAGCTTGTTGCTGATACTCCCTTTCAACTTTTAATTGCAACAATACTATCAGCTCAAGCAACAGACAAGGGAGTAAACAAGGCTACACCAGGATTATTTGCTAAATATCCAGATGCAAAATCACTTGCAAATGCTGATGTTGCAGATGTTGAAAATTTAATAAGAACCATTGGTTTGTATCGAACTAAGTCAAAAAATATCGTAAAAGCAGCTCAACAGTTAATTGAAAGATATGATGGGAAAATTCCCTTAGATAAAAAAGAGTTACAAACCCTACCTGGTGTTGGTAGAAAAACAGCAAATGTTGTCTTGGGAGATGCCTTTGGTATACCAGGAATTGCGGTTGATACCCATGTGGAACGTATCTCTAAGCGCTGGCCAATTGTTAAGCAATCAGCGAGTGTGACAGAAGTAGAAGAGAAACTTATGAAGTGGTTGCCTGAAGATCAATGGGTTGACTCACATCATAGATTAATATTTTTTGGGCGTTATCATTGCACGGCGAGAAGCCCTAAATGTGATATTTGTCCAGTATATTCATATTGCGCATACGGAAAGAAAAATTTAAATGAACAACGATAAATTATCTAATAGACTTAAAATAGTAGGTGACTTTGTATCCCAAAATTCTCGCATACTTGACGTAGGAAGTGACCATGCATATTTACCAATTAATCTTCTAAAAAATGGAAAAATTTCTTATGCAATTGCTGGTGAAGTAGTTGATGGACCATACCAAAGTGCAGTTGCCAATGTAAAAAGTCAAGGACTGTCAGATAAAATAGATGTGAGACTTGCAAATGGTCTTGAAGCTTTCACAGAAGAAGATGATATTGACACTATAACAATTGCTGGAATGGGTGGGAGCCTAATATCTCAAATTTTAGATGCTGGAAAAGAAAAACTACATAGTATCGATAATCTTGTACTCCAACCTAATAATAGTGAAAGAAATTTACGTATTTGGTTACAGGAAAATGGTTTTTTAATTGTGGATGAAGTAATCCTTGAAGAAAATGAAAAAATTTATGAAGTTATTTTTTCAAAGCATGGGGAAAGTAACCTTAATGAAACCCAAATAGAATTTGGTCCATTTTTAAATCAAGAAAAATCTCCAGTATTTAAGAAAAAATGGACAAGAGAGCTTGAAAAACAAAATAAAATCTTGAAAAACTTAAGAGAAAACAGTCAAGACTCTCATAGAGTAAAAGAAATCGAAGCTAAAATTCAATTTATAGAGGAGAATTTATAAATGGACGGTAATGAATTTTTCAAAGCATATGAAAGTTTTTGTCCCAAAGAACTTTCGATGAAAGATGATGCAGTTGGTTTACAAGTAGGGACTTTAGATAAAGAATTCAAAAAAGTATTAGTTACTTTGGATATAAGAGAAGACACGGTTGCTGAAGCAATTGAAAACAATGTAGATTGTATTTTAGCAAAACATGCTTTAATTTTCAGACCAGTGTCAACTTTAGTTGAAGAAGATACTCAACAAAAATTAATTCTTGATTTGATTCAAGCAGGAATTTCTGTCTATATCAGTCACACAAATATTGATATTGTAGATGGTGGGATAAATGATTACTTCTGTCAGCTTTTAGATATTAATGATACTGAGTTCTTATCACAAACTTCTGACAGTAATGGAATT
This sequence comes from Floricoccus penangensis, assembly GCF_001832885.1. GTDB lineage: Bacteria > Bacillota > Bacilli > Lactobacillales > Streptococcaceae > Floricoccus > Floricoccus penangensis. The sequence goes on from NZ_MKIQ01000027.1 coordinate 94,330, forward strand.
GGCCGTATAGGAAATATTGAAAAGCAAACCCTGGGTGAATTCATTGTTAAAACGAAAAAAGCATTTGATTTAGATGATATTCGTTTAGTTTCTTATGAAAAAGACTTGAATAGAGAAATCTCACGTGTTGCAATTTGTGGAGGAACAGGTGGTAGCTTCTTCAAAGATGCTCTTGATAAAAAAGCTGATTTATTTATAACTGGAGATGTATACTATCACTCTGCCCATGATATGATAAGCTCAGGATTAATTGTTTTAGATCCAGGTCATTATATAGAAAAAGATTTTATTCCTTTAGTAGCTGAAAAATTAAGGCAGCTAACTAGTGGTGTTGAGATTATAGAAAGTAAAGCTAATACCAATCCATTCATTACACTTTGAATTAGATAAATAATTCGAAAGTCTATCTATTAAAATTAATAAATTTTTGATAGAATATGAAAATGAAATAGTTGATAAATTCACGAAAATATTGGTGGTAAAAAATGGAAATATTTGATGAATTTTATAAGAATGCAAATTTAGAAGATGCACTAAAAATGTCAGCTTATATGAAAAACAATTTTCCTTTTTTAGGAATAAAAAGTCCTAAAAGACGGGAAATTTCAAAAGATTTTCTTAAGTCAATCAAAGGTCCTGATATAGATTGGGAATTTATCGAAAAAGCATGGAATATGTCAGAGCGTGAATTTCAATACCTAGCACTAGATTACTTAAAGGCTAATAAAAAGTATCTGCAAGCACAGGACATTCCAAAATTAAAAGAGTTAGCACTTAAAAAATCATGGTGGGATTCAATTGATATTTTTGATAGGATAATCGGAGATATTGTTCTCAGAAACCCTGAACAGGATAAATTAATGCTAGAGTGGAGCAAAGATAGTGACTTTTGGCTTCGACGATTAGCAATAGACCATCAATTAACTAGAAAAGAAAAAACTAAGCCAGATTTACTAGGTCAAATAATAAAAAATAACCTTAATCAGACTGAATTTTTCATTAATAAGGCAATAGGTTGGAGCCTGAGGGATTACAGTAAGACAAATCCAAAATGGGTTACCAATTTTATCAAAGAAAATCGAGCAGGGCTAAGCCCACTAAGTATAAGAGAAGGAAGTAAATACATATGAAATACGAAGAATTATTAAACCGTTTTGTTAAATACGTTAAAGTTAATACACGTTCAGACGAAAATAGTACAACTACGCCTAGTACTCAAAGCCAGGTTGCTTTTGCTCATGAACTTGCTAAGGAAATGGAAGCAGTTGGATTACAAGATGTTCATTATCTTGAAAGCAATGGATATGTAATTGGTAGTCTTCCAGCTAATATAGATAAAGATGTTCGTAAAATCGGTTTTCTTGCTCACATGGATACAGCAGACTTCAATGCTGAAAATGTAAATCCTCAAATCGTAGAGAACTATGATGGTGGTGTGCTTAAACTTGGTGATACTGAATTTACACTAGATCCAAAAGATTTCCCTAATTTAAATAACTACCACGGTCAAACTTTGATAACTACTGATGGTACTACTCTTTTAGGTTCTGATGATAAGAGTGGTATTGCGGAAATAATGACGGCAATTGATTACCTAGTAAAACATCCTGAAATTAATCATGGTGAAATTCGTGTTGGATTTGGTCCAGATGAAGAAATTGGAATTGGAGCTGATAAATTTGATGTTGCAGATTTTGATGTTGATTTTGCTTATACCATGGATGGTGGTCCTTTAGGTGAGCTTCAATATGAAACTTTCAATGCTGCTTCTGCTAAACTTCATTTCCAAGGGAAAAATGTTCACCCGGGAACTGCTAAAGATCAAATGGTTAATGCTTTACAACTTGCTATTGATTTCCATAATGCACTACCTGAAAATGCACGTCCAGAGTTGACTGAAGGTAGAGATGGTTTCTACCACTTACTTGATTTATCAGGTGTTCCAGAAGAAGCAGATTCAGTTTATATCATTCGCGATCATGACCGTAAAACCTTTGAAGATATGAAAGCTAAAATGATCCAAATTGCAGATGAAATGAACAAAGCTTTTGAATCTCCACGTGTTACTGCTGAGATTAACGATCAATACTACAACATGGCTGAAATTATTGAAAAAGATATGTCAATTATTGAACTTGCTGAAGAAGCAATGAAAAATCTTGATATTACACCAGTTATTGAAGCAGTACGTGGTGGAACTGATGGCAGCAAAATTTCATTCTTAGGAACTCCTACGCCAAATATTTTTGCAGGTGGCGAAAATATGCATGGACGTTTTGAGTTTGTAAGTCTACAAACAATGGAAAAAGCAGTTGATACTATTATTGAAATTGTAAAATTAAATGCTAAATAATTTATTATCAATAACTATTGATAATAAATTGTGGTATGATAATATTGAAAATAACAGACTGGGGGATTTCGTTTATTAATGATAAAGGTATTTGGAAAATTAAGATACCATTGGCAACCAGAGCTGAGTTTTTTCGTGATATATTGGAGTCTTGCATTTATTCCAATATTTATAAGTATGGCTCTTTTGCTTGAAAACACAAAAATTTCAAAATCATCGCTCACATTTTTCTTTGTATTCATTGTTCTTTTTGGAATTGGAATCCATAGATATTTTGTTATAAGTGATGATAAGGATGAGTTGCTCGTATATTCAAGTATACCTGGATTGCCTAGGAAGCATCCAATTAGTGGTATAACTAGAATTGATATTTCAAAGCATGCCTTAAAAATATTTTCAACGAACTGGCCAAATGGTAAAATCTTTTATATGAAAAAATGGACAAAAAAATATTTTTTAGATGCTTTGGTATCTAATAAGTATTTTAAGGGTGAAGCTGAACTAATTGGTAATGTTAATGATTATTTTGACATCTATAAGGATGAAAAAGATAGAAAAAAAGGCTTTAAAGCCTAATAATTGCATGTGTAGGGCAATCTTTGATTGATTGATTGACTTGTTGTTCGTAGTTATTTGAAACTTCAAGTGTATCTAAAGTTGTATCGTAAAATTTTACGATTCCATCATCATAATAATCAAATACATTTGGTGCATAGCTGTGACAAAGACCACATGCGATGCATTTTTCAGGAATAATTTTAATTTTCATAAGAAAATAGTAATAGTAATAAGATAAAAAGTCAAATTAAAGGTAGAAGAGGTAAAAAAGTGGCAGAAAATCAAGCACCAAAAAATAATAAAAATGGTGAAAAAAGACCAGCAAGTACAACATTTCTTACAGCATTAGTAATTGGTCTATTTGCGGTACTGGGAGTAATTATTACGACATTACTTTGGAGTAATCAACTAACTGACAATGCTAAGATTTCTGATTCTTTTTACACTACAGGTGAATCTTCGGCTAAAAAAGTAGATTCTAGTAAAAAATCTAAAGATAAAAATTCGAAAGACGATAAGTCAAAAAATAACACAGCTGAGGAAAAGAAATCTGATAGTGATTCAGATAAAGCTAAAAAAGAAGCTGAAGATAAGGCAAAAAAAGATGCTGAAGACAAAGCTAAAAAAGAAGCTGAAGATAAGGCAAAAAAAGAAGCTGAAGACAAAGCTAAAAAAGAAGCAGAAGATAAAGAAGCGAACGTAGGAGATTCAACTACTGTAGAAGCAGGAGAAGGAGTTAACCAAATTGCTGCCAGAACTGGAGTTCCTGCTAGTCAAATTGCTGCTGCAAATGGTATGACTGTTGATTCATGGTTTGCATACCCAGGTCAAGTTGTAAAACTTAAATAAGGAGATAACTCAATGACTGACATAAGAATTGCAATTGATGGTCCTGCTTCAAGTGGTAAAAGTACAGTAGCGAAGATAATTGCGCAAGATATGGGCTTGATTTATTTAGATACTGGTGCCATGTATCGTGCAGTAACGTATTTAGCACTAAATAATAGTTTGGATAAAGAAGAAGATATCATCGAACTTGCACAAGAAAATCCAATTTCTTTTGGAATTGATTCAGACGGTAAGCAACTTGTCTACCTTGGTGAAGTTGATGTATCAGGAGCCATTCGTCAGAAAGATGTTACATCCAATGTTTCACGCATATCAGCAATGCCTAAGATACGTGAATATTTAGTAGATGCCCAAAGATTTATAGCAAGCCATGGCGGAATTGTAATGGATGGTCGTGATATAGGTACGGTTGTTCTTCCGGATGCTGAATTAAAGATTTTCCTAGTTGCAAGTGTTGATGAACGAGCTGAACGACGTCATAAACAAAATCAAGAGATGAATATTGAATCAGATCTTGAAATATTAAAAGTAGAGATTGCCGAGCGCGACTATAAAGATAGTACTAGAAAAACATCTCCGCTTGTTCAGGCTGAAGATGCAATATATCTTGATACGACTGGTATGTCGATTAATGAAGTTGTGAACTTCATTGAAGATAAAGCAAAAGACTTAATTAAATAATATTTGACAAATCCTTTGAAATTTAACAGATTTTAAAGGATTTTCTCATAGAAACTTATAGAAGTAATAGTTTAAATTTGAATAGTGATGGGCTATTATTTGTTATTGAAAACTTTATAATCATTGACAATACGGAATTTAAAGGTTATCAAGAAATATTGCTATCGATAGTATAGAATTTGTATGGATTCAAATTTCTAATTTTTGATTTATATTTTAACAAAATTTGTTTAAAACCTGAAATACTTAATACATTAACAATAATGATTTTTGAAAACAAAAAAAGTTGGATTTCCAACTTTTTTGTTTTGTTTATAGAAGTAAATTTTCTAATGTTTTTGCCACACCATCTTCATCATTAGTCCATTTTGTTTGATTCTTAGCATATTCTAATAGAATGGGATTTGCATTTTTCATAGCATAACTTTCGGGTGCAAATTTAAACATTTCAACATCATTTTGTTCATCACCGAAAGCAAGTAAATCGTTTTTATCAATATTCATAACGTTGAGCAAATGTTGTAATCCGCTTGCTTTACTAACATTTTTAGGAACGATTTCTAAAATCTGGTTTGGACCACCCCATGCAGCAACGCTAACTTGATTTTCATAGTATTCATTTATATTTTTTGCTATGGTATGTTTATTTGATGAAGTTGTTTGGAGAAGAAGTGCATTTGGATTGGCAGTTAATTTATTTTCTTCAAGTTTATTATATAATTTGAATTCATTAACACCAAATAGTTGAGGAGAGACAGCATTGAAATTATTGATGAAGAATTTTCTACGATATTCAGCTGCTAGAAAATCTAGTTTAAAGCTGTTTTGGTTTTTCAATAAATCTCTAACAATATCTTTATCAACTTGTTTTTCGTCTTTAAAATTCCAATTTTTATCACTTGGTTTTGAGACCATAGCACCATTGAAGTTAATCATAGGTGAAGCAAAACCGAGTTCTTTGTAAATATCAATTGACATTCTATAGGGTCTACCTGTTGTAATGACAATAGAATGTCCATCATCTTGTAATTTCTTAAAGGTTTTCTTCGTATATTCGCTGATTGTATTATCTGATCTTAATGTAGTACCATCAAGATCAATTGCAATTAGTTTTTTATTCATTTTTTATACCTATTCTCTATTTGTTAATATGTTGCTATTGTATCATATTTAAGTTTTACTGGGAATATTTTAGGAAAAAGCGAACGTTAAGCAAAAAAATACATATTAATTTTAAGAAATTGCTTGAACTTTTTTTAATTTAACGTAAAATAATGAATGTAGATTATAAATTGTTATTTTTAAGGAGAGTCATGTTAGAAAAATTTTTCAAACTAAAAGAAAATGGTACCACAGTCGGTACTGAAGTAATGGCGGGATTAACTACATTCTTTGCTATGTCTTATATTTTATTTGTTAACCCAAGTATTTTGGGACAAACAGGAATGCCGACTCAGGCAGTATTTTTAGCAACAATTATTGCAAGTGTTATTGGAACACTTATTATGGGGCTTTATGCTAACGTACCTTACGCTCAAGCACCTGGTATGGGATTAAATGCTTTCTTTACATTTACGGTTGTATTTGCTCTTGGATATACATGGCAACAAGCACTCGCAATGGTATTTATTTGTGGGATTATCAATATTATTATTACAGTTACTCGTATCCGAAAAGCAATTATGAAAGCTATACCACTTAGTTTACAACATGCAATTGGTGGTGGTATCGGTATCTTCATTGCCTATGTTGGTATAAAAAATGCAGGACTTTTACAATTTTTAAGTGATGGTGGATCATATGTTGTTTTAGATGACAAGGCTCCTGTTGGACAATCAAGTATTATTGCAAATAGTAGTGCTGTACCTGAACTTGTTAAATTTAATAATCCTGGTGTATTATTAGCGCTTGTAGGTATTGTAATTACTATGTTTTTCGTCCTTAGAAATATTCGTGGTGGCATATTACTTTCAATACTTGCGACAACTATCATTGCGCTTCTTACTGGTGTAGTAAAAGTTGATTTTGCAACACTTTTAAAAGAGAATAATATAGGGGTAGCTTTTAAAGAATTGGGTACAACTTTTGGCGCAGCATTTGGTAAAGAAGGAATGGGTACATTGTTTTCTGATCCAGCTAAAATACCTCAAGTATGTATGACAATTCTAGCGTTCAGCCTTTCAGATACATTTGATACTTTAGGTACATTCATTGGTACTGGTCGTAAAACTGGAATTTTTTCAGAAGAAGACGAAAAAGCACTTGAAGAAGGTGATGGAGTATCATCTAAGATGGATAGAGCTCTTATTGCTGATGCTGTTGCAACTTCAATCGGTGCAGTATTTGGTACTTCAAACACAACAACTTATGTTGAGTCAGCAGCAGGTATCGGCGCAGGTGGACGTACAGGTTTAACTTCAGTTGTAGTAGCAATCATGTTCTTAATTTCTAGTTTATTTTCACCTGTTCTTGCCTTAGTCCCAACTCAAGCAACAGCGCCAGTACTTATCATTGTTGGTATGATGATGCTTTCAAGTTTTGCTGATATCGAATGGACTAATCTTGATGAAGCAATTCCAGCTTTCTTTACAAGTGTATTTATGGGATTTGCCTATAGTATCTCTTATGGTATTGCAGCAGGATTCATCATGTTCACTCTTGTTAAAATCATTCGTGGTAAGTTCTCAGAAATTCATATTGTAATTTGGATTGTCGATATTCTATTTATTGCAAACTTTGCAATTCTTGCAATACTGTAATTTTATATAGAAAAATAATAAACAAAAAACTTCGTTAATTCGGAGTTTTTTTGATTTCTGTTTTAATTTGTGGTAATAAAAAAACAAAAATAGATATAAATCTAATTTTGTTTCAACTGATGATATCGATCGTACCAAATTTTGATATATTCCTCAGAGAAGGGACCACGCTCATTTTTTATCCAATCGACTAGAATCTTAACATTTTCCTTAAGAATGTAATCAATTTGGGGTGAATAGTTCATTTGTTCCTTGTGACGCTCATATTCTTCAGCATCAAGCAAGCGTTTTTCACCATCAGGAAATACTTTTACATCCAAATCATAGTCAATATATTTCAAGGCCTCGTCGTCAATAGTATACGGACTAGCAAGGTTACAATAGTAAGAGACACCATTATCTCGAATCATGGCTATGATATTGAACCAGTATTTTTTGTGAAAGTAAACAATAGCAGGTTCACGAGTAACCCATCTACGCTCATCTGATTCTGTAACAAGAGTATGATCGTTAACTCCAATTATAGAATTCTCATTTGTTTTTAGCACCATCGTATCACGCCAGGTACGATGCAAGCTTCCGTCATGTTTATAGCTTTGAATCGTAATAAAGTCGCCCTCACGTAGAGCTTTCATAGTTAATACCAACTTTCTAAAATTCAAAGATCTCGCTTTACATTATAGCATAAAGTAACAGAATTGTCTGTATTTTGTCGTGAAAAATACTTGTTTGAAGCAAGTATTTATAATAAAATTAAGTAATCACAAACAGTCAGGCAAAATCATGGATATTAAGAGTCAAATTATAAAATTAGCAGAAGAATTGAATATACAAAAAATCGGCTTTACTAAAGCAGATGATTTTGAGTATATGAGAAAAAGTTTAGTATATCAAAAAGAAAAGGGCCATACCTCTGGCTTTGAGCATAAAAATCTAGATGAAAGACTTGATCCCAAGCTTACTTTACCATCTGCTAAAACAATAATTTCAGTTGCCTTAGCATATCCTAACAAACTTCAAGGAAGACCAGATAAAACAGAATTTCGTAGAGGTTCTTTTGCACGTGCAAGCTGGGGTATTGATTATCATCATATCATGCAGAAAAAGCTAGATGCACTTATCCAAGGAATAAATGAAATAATTGATGGTCTTGAATATGAAGGTTTTGTTGACACAGGGCCACTTATTGATGTTGCTGTTGCAGCGCGTGCAGGTCTTGGATTCATAGGGAAAAATGGTCTTTTAGTTACTAAAGAATTTGGTTCATATGTATATCTGGGCGAAATAATTACAAGCCTTGAAATTGAAGCAGATAAACCTGTTGATTACGGGTGTGGGGATTGTAATAGATGTATTGATTTTTGTCCAACTGATGCACTTATTGGTGATGGCAAAATGAATGCTAAAAAATGCTTATCATTTCAAACTCAAAATAAAGGAATTCTTCAGGAAGAATACCGTCAAAAAATGAAAACCATTATATATGGTTGTGATATTTGTCAGATGGTCTGTCCTTACAATAAAGGAATAGATAGTCATTTTCATCCCGAGATGGAAGGAGATCCAGAGTTAGTTCAACCGGAACTTATTCCTTTTTTGGATCTTACTAATCGACAGTTCAAGGATAAATACGGACATCTTGCTGGTAGTTGGAGAGGACGGAATGTTCTTCAGCGTAATGCTATTTATGCATTAGCTAATGCAAATGACAAATCAGCCATACCTAAATTATTAGAAATAGTTGACAGCACTCAAAATCAGGTACTATTAGGTTCAGCTTTTTGGGCACTAGGACGTTTGGTGAAAGAACCTAACCGAGAGATGATTAATTTAGTTGAACACAGAATTACTGAAGACGAGCAGGCTATGCAAGAACGTGAAAAGCTTCTTCTTTTATGGTATAGTAGATAAGGAAATCTAAGGAGTAATAATAAATAATGGAATTATTTGAGATAAAAAAGCAATTAGATGAGAATCGTGAAAAAATTGCAAGCTTCCAGAAAAATCTAGATTTAGAAAGACTGGAAGAAGAGATTGCTATGTTAGAAAATGACATGGCTGCCCCAGGTTTTTGGGATGACAATATAGCAGCTCAAAAGGTTATCAACGAAAGTAATGAGTTGAAGGCCAAATATGATACCTTTATGGATTTACAAAATTCATTTGATGAACTTGAAGTAATGTACGAAATGGTTATTGAAGAACCAGATCCTTCAATGCAAGAAGAGCTTGAAGAAGGTCTTGAAACACTAAATTCTAAGATGCAGTCTTATGAGCTAGAGATGTTACTTAACCAACCATACGACCATATGAATGCAATTTTAGAAATTCACCCAGGTGCTGGTGGTACAGAGTCGCAAGACTGGGGAAGTATGCTTATGCGTATGTATGAACGATGGGGAAATGCGCATAATTTTAAGGTTGAGATTGTTGATTATCAAGATGGAGATGAAGCAGGAATTAAAAGTGTGACCATAAAATTCATCGGTCACAATGCTTATGGATTCTTGAGAAGTGAGATGGGTGTACATAGGCTTGTCCGTATTTCACCCTTTGATTCAGCGAAACGTAGGCATACATCATTTTGTTCTGTCGAAGTATTACCAGAACTTGATGATTCAATTGATGTTGAAATAAATTCTGATGATTTGAAAATTGATACTTACCGAGCTAGTGGTGCTGGTGGGCAACATATTAATAAAACGGAATCTGCTGTTCGTATTACCCACATTCCAACAGGTACTGTTGTAGCTAGTCAAACACAAAGAAGTCAGTTGAAAAACCGAGAAGAAGCTATGGGTATGCTTAAGTCAAAACTTTATACTTTAGAAATGCAGAAAAAACAAGCAGAGGTTGATGAACTTAAGGGAGATCAAAAGGAAATTGGCTGGGGAAGTCAAATTAGATCATATGTTTTTCATCCATATAATATGGTTAAAGATCACCGAACTAACTATGAAACTGGAGCCATTCAAGCAGTAATGGATGGGGATATTGATGGTTTTATAGATGCATACCTTAAATGGAGCATGTAAAATACCCACTTTATCTAAGCGTAAGGTTATTTTCATCTATCTGTAATGAAAAGTAATAGAAATTCACAACCTTTACTTATATAAATGGTATAATAATATAGAATTGAAAGGAGTATCTGTTTAACCAGAAAACATCTATGACAAATATTATTGAATTAAAGAATGTTACAAAAAAATATAGCAATGGTACGACTGCTTTAAGAGACATTTCTGTAAGTATTGAACCAGGGGAATTTGCCTATATAGTAGGTCCTTCTGGAGCTGGTAAGTCAACCTTTATTAAAATTTTATATCGAGAAATATCAGTTGATAAAGGATCAGCAAATGTTGCAGGATTTGACTTAACAAAAATTAAATCGAAGCAAGTGCCATACTTACGACGCTCAATTGGAGTAGTATTCCAAGATTATAAACTTTTACCTAAGAAGAATGTTTACGAAAATGTAGCATATGCAATGCAAGTTGTAGGACGTCCTCCACGTGAAATTAAAAAACGTGTAATGGAAGTACTTGATCTTGTTGGATTAAAGCATAAGGTACGTGCATTTCCTAATGAGTTATCAGGTGGAGAGCAGCAACGTGTAGCAATTGCAAGATCAATTGCCAATGCACCTAAGGTTTTAATCGCTGATGAACCTACAGGAAATTTAGATCCCGAAAATTCTTGGGGGATTATGGAACTTCTAGAACGTATTAACTTACAAGGGACAACAGTTCTTATGGCGACCCATAACAGCCAAATCGTTAATACTCTGCGACACCGTGTAATCGCCATTGAAAATGGACGAATTGTACGAGACCAAGTGGAAGGAGAGTATGGATACGATGATTAGAAATTTCTTTAGACATATTCTAGACTCATTTAAGAACCTACGACGTAATGGTTGGATGACAATTGCAGCAGTCAGCTCAGTTACAATTACTCTGGCTTTACTAGGAATCTTTTTATCAGTGATATTGAATACTGCAAAACTTGCAACTGATATTGAGAACAATGTTCGCATCATGACTTATACCAAGCTTGATCGACATGATAATGATAAACAATATACTGATCCAAAAGATAAAACTAAGGTAATTGATAATAAAGATTACCATGTAATTTATGATCAAATTAAGAAGCTAGATCATGTTACTAATGTAACTTTTTCAAGTAAAGACGATCAACTTAAAAAACTTACTGATAATTTAGGTGATACTTGGGAGTTGTTTAAAGGGGATGCAAATCCGCTTTATGACGTTTACGTTGTTGAGGCTGATAAACCTGAAAATGTTAAACCACTAGCTAAAAAGCTTTCTGAAATTGATGGAGTTCAAAAAGCAGAATATGGTGGCAAAAATACTGATAGAATCTTTAAAGTAGCTAATACAATTAAAACTTGGGGATTAGCTGGTTCAGCACTATTAATATTTGTAGCTATATTCTTGATTTCTAACACTATAAGAATTACAATTATGTCTCGAAGCCGTGAGATTCAAATTATGAGTTTGGTTGGTGCGAAAAAAGGATACATTCGTTGGCCATTCTTCCTTGAAGGAGCATGGGTTGGACTTATAGGATCAATTATTCCAGTTCTATTGGTTAATTATCTATATAACGTAGCTTATAGGAGCTTTACACCTTCTCTAATTACACAAGGTTTAAGTATAATTAAACCTACTGAGTTTTTACCAGTAATTTCAATTTTAATAGTTGCTATTGGTATGGTGATTGGATCACTGGGTTCAGTAATTTCTATGAGAAGATATCTAAAAATTTAATAAATAAAACAAGTCTCAATTATTATGAGGCTTGTTTTTTTGTAAGTCAGTTTTGTTTATTACGGATATATTTGAGTTGTTAATTTCAACTATATAGTCATAATAATTAAGACTCTCATCTGAATAGTTGTGAGATACACTAATAACAGTTCCTTTAAAATTCTTTAATAATTCTACTTCAACAAATTTTTGATTTCCTTTATCAAGGGCTGAAGTAACTTCATCAAGAAGAAGTAGCTGTGGTTGATCAAGAAGAGTTCGACTTATACTAATTCTTTGAACCTCGCCACCTGACGGGCTGATATTATTTGGAAATTCAGCTTGAAGTTTTTCATTGCTTGAAAAACTTCAAGCTTAAATTTCTCAAGAGTATTTTTCACATTTTCCAGTGGTTTATCACTGAAGATTGTAAGGTTGTTTAAAATGCTATCGAGAATTAACAAGGATTTCTGTGGAATCAGACGAACTCCATTTTTAATGTCTTTATTTATCAAAACTTTACCAGAAAAATCAGAAATATCCCCACTTATCAGATGAAGTAATGTTGATTTTCCTTGACAACTAGGACCTACCAACAAATATTTTTTATCTTTTTCAAAAATAAAGTTAACATTTTTTAGAATTTTAGTGTCATTATATCCGAAACTTAGGTTTTCGATAATAATGGCATTTTGTGTATCATCTAAGTATTCATAATTACTCGTTTTATCATCAAAACTACATAGCTTTTCGAAATCATTTCTAATCGTTTTTGTTGCCATAAGAGTTTTAGTCTGACTAGAAATCAAATTAATTGGATAGATAAGATTATCAGAAATTTGCAAGATACCAGTTACAGCTCCAACGCTAGTAGTACCTGTTGCAATACGATAGGCACCAATAATTAAACTTGCAATAAAAGAAATATAAAAAGCTACACCAGTAATAAGATTTGAAGTAACGTCCGCCTTTTCATGTTTTTCTTTACTTTCATTCATGTTTTCTGTTGCCAAATTTAAACGGTTTAAAAATTTATCTTCTTTCTTAAAACCTTTCATCAATTGAAAACCATCGAGAAAGTCACTTAATTTATTGTTAAAGTTGGTGATTTGAGACATATTTTCACTCTTAAGCTTAGCAAGATGCTTTTGAAAAATGAAAGGTATAAGCATTGGAATTAAACTTGATATTACAACCACTACCATTAACAATTTATCTAATGTAAAGAGGACAGATACATTTGCAATCAATGCGATAAATCCCTGGTAGCTTTTGAGAATAGATTGGAAATACTCCTCCTCTAATACTTCAATATCATTATTATAATAGGATAAATAGTCAACTGTTCCTTTCTTTTGAAAAGTGTACCAGTCTTTTTTGCTAATGGAGATAGTTAAGTGGTTTACCATATCTGCTTTAAACTTATTACTATATTTAACAGAAAAATATTGACTAAATGATTCAAATATTAGCAAAATAGCAATAGTAGCTAAAAGAATAAAACTCCACATGACAAGTGTATTTATATCCTTAGCAAGTGCATAATTCAAGATATTAGCTGTTTCTAATGGAACCAATGCTGCCGCTATAGCAACCCACAGTTATAGAAAGAATGGACAACCAAAAATATCCACTTCTAAAAACTTTTTTAAGAGAAAACATTGTAAACTCATTTCTTTTTTCATATTTTAATCAGTATAACAAAATAATATATTCAAATCAATAAATATTCAGATAATTGCGATATTTTTGATGGATTGCAAATATTACTGAAATTTTATGTAATTTTCAACAACTCATCTTGAATTTTAATAATTCAAAAAATTTATGATATACTTATATTTAGTTAAAAATAAAGGAGAATGTTAATGAAATACGCAATTAACTGGGATCTAGATTCAATTTTTCCTGGGGGAAGTAATTCGCAAGAATTGCAAAATAGAATGGTGGAACTTGATAACCAAATTAAAGAGTATCATGATAAGGTTATAGACTGGAAGCCAGAATCTGATTCAGTTGATAAATTTGTTGAAATTTTAGATTTGCAAGAGGTTATTTCTAAAGGATTTAGTCAGTGTGGTAGCTTTATCGGTGCTCTTTTATCTAGTGATATCAATGATGATAAAGCAAAACTTGTATATGGAGACTTTAGTAAAAAATATCCAGCAGTTCAACTTGCTCAAACAATTTTTTCTAAGAAATTAAGCGAGATTGATGATGAAAAATGGACTGAGTTAATGTTAACTCCAGAACTTAAAGACCTATCATTTAGACTTTCTGAAATTCGTCGTGATGGTAATGAATTACTTTCAGAAGCAGAAGAAAATATTATTAGCACTCTTAACTTGGATGGTCTAAATGCATGGAGTAGTCACTACGATACAATCGTTGCAAGTATCGAAATTCCGTATATTGATGAAGAAGGTAAAGAAGTTTCACTTTCTGCAGGTCAAGCTTTTAATAAAATGATGGGTGATGCGGATGCGAGTGTGAGAGCTGATTTATTTGAAAAATGGGAAAAAGCATGGTCAGACAAGGTTGATGTATTTGCTGACACATTGAACCATCTAGATGGATTCCGTTTATCAACTCAAAAACTCCACGGTGTTGATGATTACCTAAAACAACCATTAGAATATAATCGTCTAAAAGAAGAAACAGTTGATGCTATGTGGTCTACTATTCAAGCTAACAAGCAACCAATCGTTGATTATTTAACTCGTAAAGCTCAACTTTTTGGAAAAGATAAGATGGAGTGGCAAGACCAAGACGCACCTATCGTTTTAGGTGATATGGAAGAAAGAACTTATACATTTGATCAGGCTGCAGAATTTATTGTAGAAAATTTTGAAAAATTCTCTCCTAAAATGTCGAAGTTTGCTCAGGAAGCATTTGATAAATCTTGGATTGAAGCTGAAGACCGACCTGGTAAACGACCTGGTGGATATTGTACAGGTTTACCAGAAACACAAGAGTCTCGCATCTTCATGACTTATAGCAATTCTGTTAATGAGGTAGCAACTCTTGCTCATGAGTTGGGACATGCCTTCCATAGTAGCGTTATGTGGGATATGCCAAGTCTTAACCAAGATTATGCAATGAATGTAGCAGAAACTGCTAGTACATTTGCAGAACTAATTGTTGCTGATGCTACTCTTAAGAGCGCAAAGACTAAGGAAGAGAAAATTAACCTTCTTGATGTTAAAATGCAAAATGCAATCGCTATGTTCATGAATATTCATGCTCGTTACATCTTTGAAAATGCTTTTTATCAAGCACGCCAAAAAGGACTTGTTTCAGCAGATGAAATTACTTCAATGATGGTGGAGGCACAAAAAGAAGCATATCTTGATGGACTAGCATCATATCACCCACACTTCTGGGCTGCTAAATTACATTTCTTTATTGATGATGTTCCGTTTTATAATTTCCCATATACATTTGGATATCTATTTAGCATGGGAATTTACGCTTACGCAAATAAAAAAGGTTCAAACTTTGAAGATGAGTATATAGCACTTCTTCGCGACACAGCTTCAATGACATCCGAAGAGTTAGCAGAAAAGCATTTGCAAGTTGATTTGACTAAACCTGATTTCTGGCAAGCAGGAATTGACATGGTTTTAGCTGACATTAATGAGTTCATGGAATTAACAGAAGAATACGTTAAATAATATTTAATAAAAATACTTGAAAGAGATATTGAGAAAGAGCATCATTCGATATTCAAATGTTAACCACACACATAGAAAATTTTAATCAATCGTTGAAATACCCTTGAAAATTATTTTCTATGTTTTTTAATAAAATCTTTATGGAGGAGATAAGATGATTAATTATTTAAAATCAATTGTAAAAAGAATAAAAGACTTTTTACATAACAAGACAAGAAGTATTATTTCAAACTTCAAGGATTTACCTAAAAATTTGAAAATATTATGGGACAAAGCAAAGGAATTAGGACTTGGGGGAGTACTAAAATTAACTTTTGCTGATATATTCTTAGGAAGAAGTTTACTAGGATGGATTTACTTGATTGCATTATGTTCAATTCAGATAATTGCCTACATCTTAAATCCTGACTCAATGATTGGGATGATTGCAGGTTTAACTGGTATAATTTGTGTAATATTTGTAAATGAAAAACGTGCTAGTAACTACATTTTTGGACTAATTAATTCTTTAATATACTTGCATTTGAGCCTACAATCTGGTTTCTATGGGGAAGTAGCAACAACAACATTCTTTACAATTATGCAACCTATCGGTCTTTACATGTGGCTAGTTGCTGCACTTCAACCTCGACAAGACGAAGAAGACATACTAACTAATAGACTCACTCTTTCAGGATGGATTGAAAACATCGTACTTACTGCAATTGTCTGGCTTGGTATGGGATACGCCTACAAGTCTATTGGTGCCAACCGCCCCTTCCGTGACAGTGTTACGGACGGAACAAACGTTACAGGACAAGTTTTGATGAGTGGTGGTTATGCAGAACAATGGATTTTCTGGGGATTAACAAATATCTTCTCAATCTATCTATGGTGGGGACAATCATTTGAAATCGTCATCATGTACTGGGTATACTTACTCAATAGTGTAGTTGGATGGGTAAATTGGACAATGGACGCAAAAGGACTTCATGGCAAACCAGTCAATGAAGTCGTAAAAGGTCTATTTAGTTGATTCCAAAAGTTCTAAAGAGTAGAATATCTATAGTTAGAAAAAAGAGGTATTCAGATGGCTATATATGACTTAAAAGTAAAAGATATTAAAAATGAAGATGTTTCATTAGCTGATTATAAGGGAAAAGTTCTTTTGATTGTAAATACTGCTACTGGATGTGGTTTTACTCCACAATATGAGGGTCTAGAAGAACTTTATAAAAAGTATTCTGACAAAGGATTAGAAATTTTAGACTTTCCTTGTAACCAATTTGGTCATCAAGCACCAGGAAGTAATGAAGAAATTCAAGAATTCTGTCAGTTAAAATATGATACTAGCTTTAAGACTTTCGCAAAAATTGACGTAAATGGAGAAAATGAAGATCCACTTTATGCATATTTAAAAAATGAAAAAGGTGGACTAGCAGGTAAAAAAATCAAATGGAATTTCACAAAATTCTTAGTTGATTCAGAAGGTAACGTTGTAAAACGCTACGCACCAACAACAGAACCAAAAGACATTGAAAAAGATATCGTAAAATTATTTGAGAAGTAGGAAGAAATTCCTGCTTTTTATATTTATACATATAAATAGTTATCATAAGGTATAGAAAATCCTATAAATTATGTTATAATTATTATTCGTAATAGAAGTGGCTCCTTAGTTAAATGGATATAACAAGTTCCTCCTAAGAATTAGTTGATGGTTCGATTCCGTCAGGGGCCATTAGGTGCCAAACCTATATAAAAGACCTTCGGGTCTTTTTCCATTTATGGTCACTTAAAAATAGACTGATACATCGTTGCGATTTATACTAATGAGCTCGCTTATTTAAGTGTAATCGACATCGTAGTAAAACGAAGGTATTTCTATTTTTAATCAACTATATAAAGAAAACCTCTCAGTTATTAGTTGAGAGGTTCTTTTCTGTATTTTTTCGCACAAAATTTATGAAATAGAATAATCCTATTTGTAAAAAAGTCATTATGAGAATGAATTGAATTTTATTTTGTGACCAGGTAAAGAATATTAATTTAATGGTGTTAACAGGTTCTGTAAAAATATAGACACTATGCAATCGGTCGAAGCGACCTACATAAATTGCAAGAGATGAAAGAAATTGAACAATTATTTGAAATGTAATAACTTTCCATTCTTTGAATTTATATAGCAATTGCCTACTGATCGTATTTATTGAATCCATTCCAACTATTGTGAAACCAATAATTCCAAGCGCCAAAATTGAATATTTCCACCAATAATCCATATTGGGACTGATGTAGATAGAGCGACCATCATAGATGGGTATATGTACTAAATGAATAAAATCAGTTAAGAGATAAGGAGCGTTTGGATAAAATAGGAGCCAAAAAGCTGCAGGTAACCAGAATTTCCAACCATTTTTAATATTTAAATGGAAACTTATTTCAATTGGAATGTAAGCTAGAAAGACATTTAGAATCATAAAGTAAAATGGTCCACCATAGTAATACATATAGAGGCAGTAAACTAAGGTTACAATCCTAAATATCCATTTTTCTTTATTATTCATAATTACTTTTTATCCACAAATTTTTGGGCTTTTAGAATCTTTTCTTGAGGGTCATTAGCTAGTTTTTTCAAATTTTTCTTTTCAATAGGAGAAGAGATGATTGATAGAACAGTACCATCTTTGCCCATACGACCAGTACGACCAGCTCGGTGAAGATAGCTTTCTTCAGTTACAGGAACATCAAAATTAATAACATAATCTAAATTTTCAATATCGATTCCACGCGCAAGTAAGTCAGTAGCGAGTAAGAGGGTGATTTCTCCATTTTTGAACTTATCTAATAAAACTTTTCTAAAACGTCCGCCAACATCACTTGCAAGAGATTGTGCATCAATACCTTGATATTGTAATTTTTGTTCTGCATTACCCAAATCATCAAGTTTATTGAAGAAGACGAGACCACGCATATTAGGTAGGTGAGCTAGCTGACGTAAAAAGTCAACTTTCTTACGTTTTTCAACTTCAACAAAGATGTGTTCAACATTTGAATCAGTTTCAGTAACATTAATTTCTACAAGATTAGATAATTTATTTTCAGCAATTTGTTGGATTTTTTCCAACTGACTGTCAGCAGTAGCAGAGTAAAAGGCAAATTGATAATCTTTAGGTGTGCGGTTAATGATAGGTTTAACAAAATTAAACTGGCCATCTTCAACTAGTTGGTCAACTTCATCAAGAACAATAGTGTTAATGGCAGTCATCTTGATTTTCTTATCTTTTACAAGTTCCAATGCACGACCAGGAGTTGCAATTACAATTTCTGGAGCTTTTTTCAAACGTTCAATTTGTCGTTTAAGACTAGCACCAGCAATAACAAGACTAGCTTTTAAACCAAGAGGTTCAGCCCATGTTTTTGTAACATCATGAATTTGTCCAGCAAGTTCGCTGTTTGGTGCAAGAATCAGAAGCTGTTGACCAGCTCCTTTTTTTACGTTAAGTAGTAGCGGTAGAAGATAGGCAAGAGTTTTACCAGTTCCTGTAGGACTTGTTGCAATAACATTCATTCCATCTTTCAAAGGTTCAAAACTTTCTTCCTGAACCGCAGTGAATTCATTAAAACCAAGTTCTTCAAGTTGTGTTTGCCATACTTCTGGCAACGTATTTTTATCAATCATTTTTATCAGCCTCAAATTTAATTCCAGCATTCTTCCTCATCTCAAAGCTAGTGTTAGCCACGATTTGAGCAAGATGCAAAAGTTCTTCATATTCTTTCATATTCTTCTCACTTGTTGGGTCCAACAAGATTTCAGCAAAATCCCAAGCTTCCTCAGCCATCGGATTTTCAAGTGCAGAGACGTCTAACTCAATAACTTGTCCATCGAAAGTTTCAAACACGGCAGATGAAACAGCATTAATTCCATCTAATGTCAAAGTTCCATCAGTTGTGTAGATTTCAGATGGAAGGTTACTTGTAAGGTTTTTCCCAGTCTTTAGAGCTAAATTAAAATTATCATATTCTAGGCAACCAACACCATTTATATCAACTCCACTATTAAGAATAATTCCTTGATATAAAGCTCGATTTGACTTGCCAAATAAATAAGCTGCTGCATAAAGAGCATAAACACCTAAATCAGCAAGAGCTCCGCCAGAAAATTTAGCAGAAAAAGTATTTGGAATATCTCCTGCAAGCAAAGCTTTCATTTTAGAAGAATACTTTGCATAAGTAAAGTCAGCTCCAGTAATTGTTTTATCATCTAAGAAATTCTTGATTGTAGTAAATGATTTTTCATGAATATTTCTGGCAGCTTCAAAAATTAAAACATTTTTTTCTTCTGCAGTTTTAATGATTTCAGCTAATTCAGTCGGATTTGAAAATGCTGGTTTTTCTACGATAACATTTTTCTTGTTTTTAAGAGCAAGCTGAGCATGAGCGAAGTGAAGCGAATTTGGACTTGCTATATAGACAAGGTCAAAATCATCTTGGAAAAAATTATCCAGATTATCGAATAATTTTACGTTATCAAAATCTCTTGTAAAGTCTTCAGCGCTTGACAGTCTACGTGAATAGACAGCAGTGAGTTCATATTTTTCTGTAGATAGGGCTGCATCTATGAAAGCACGAGAAATCCAGCCTGTACCTATTATTGCGAGTTTTAGCATACATAATACCTCCATGTTAATAAAACTATATTAATTATAACATACCTAAAAATTAATATTGAAAAAATGAATTTTCATGTTATTATATAGATGATGAAAACGGTTGCATTGAATGAGGAGAATAAATGAAAAAACATTTTTATATTACTATGGCAGCATTAACTTTATTAGGTTTATCAGCTTGTAGCACGGAAAGTAGTGCTAAGCCGACAAAATCTACCAACGATTTATATGGAAATTATTATGAAATCTTCACAGGAAGTTTTTATGATAGTGATGGGGATGGTAAAGGTGATTTAAAAGGAATTACTGAAAAGCTTGACTACTTAAATACTGGAAAAAAAGATACTACAGATGACTTAAAGGTTGATGGTGTATGGTTGACTCCTATAATGAAGTCTCCAAGCTACCATAAATATGATGTAATTGACTACTATCAAGTTGATCCATCCTTTGGAAGTATGGAAGACTTTGAAAACCTAGTCAAAGAATCAAAAAATCACAATATTAAGGTGATAATTGATTTAGTGTTGAATCATACATCAAGTGAAAATGAGTGGTTTAAGGCTGCTAAAAGAGCTGTTTTAGGAACTGGCTCAAAGGAAGATCAAAAATACAAGGATTTCTATAATTTTTCGCGTGAACAAAAAGAAGGGTATGTATCTTTGGGAGAAGGCTGGTACTATGAGGCACGTTTCTGGGAAGGGATGCCTGATTTGAATCTTAAGAATGAAGATGTAAGAACAGAGATAAAAAAAATTACTGATTTCTGGATTAAAAAAGGAATTGCTGGTTTTAGACTTGATGCTGTTGGCGAGTATTACACTGGTGAAACTGAAAAAGATAATGAGTTCACCAAATGGTTTATGGAGACAGTGCAAAAGCAAAATAAGGATGTCTATGTAGTTGGTGAGGTATGGAATGATGCTTATAATATTGAAAGTCATTACGAAAGTGGAATAGATAGTCTCTTCAATTTTCCATTTGCACAGGCTAAAAAATATGGTGTCATAGCTGAAACTGTTCAACTAGGCAATGGTCAAAATTTTGCTGATAAACTTGTAACTTGGGATATGGCAATTAAGGAAAAAAATAAAGGTGCTATAGATGCACCCTTCCTTAGTAATCATGATGGAGATCGCTCCGCTAATACATTTAATACCCTTGAACAAAAGAAGATGGCAGCTAATACCTATCTTTTGATGCCTGGAAATCCTTTTATTTACTATGGTGAAGAAATTGGAATGACTGGCAAAGGTGCTGATGAGAATAAACGTCAACCTATGATATTTAATAATGATGGTAAAGGTCAACCAAAACCATTTGAAAATTCAAGCATGAAGGCTGAAACTGATGGTGGATCAGTTGAAGTGCAAGAAAAAAATCCAGATTCAGTATTAAGTTGGTACAAAAAAGTTCTTCGTGCTAAGTCAAATTATCCAGAAATAGCGCGTGGGGAAATTACAAACCTTGAATCAGATGAAAAAAACATTGCAATCTTATCTTATGAATACGAAGATGAAAAAGTTGCTGTTATTCATAACTTTAGTGATAAGGAAGATTTAACAATAGATCTACCAAAAGAAATTTCCAAATATAAGATAAAAGAAACTTTATCTGCCTTTAAGGGAGAAGCTAAACTTGAAAATGGTAAGCTAACAATTCCCAAGTACACTAGTTTGATTCTTAAATAGCAAAAAAATCTCTCAAATTTGGGAGATTTTTTATAGTTGTTATTAGTTAAATGAATGGATTGTAGAAACGTCCATTATTAACCCAGAAAAGAGAAATTGTGATTAATACTATCGATATTGCTAATGCAAGAACTAAATAATCATTTCTTTTAAATGGCTTGTAAGAATACCATGTTCTTTTTTTACGACTGCCAAATCGTCTAAGTTCCATGGCAGTCGATACTTTTTCAATTCTTTCAAGACTTGAAAAAATTAGGGGTAGTATTAGTTGCACATTTTTCTTAATTCTTGTAATTAAATTTCCTTTGGATGAAAGGTCAATTCCACGCGCTTGTTGGCTAATCTTGATATTATTAAAATCATTTTGAACATCAGGAATATAACGAAGTGCAAGACTTACAGCATATGATATACGGTAGCTAACACCTAAACTATTAAGTGAACTAGCAAATTGGCTAGGATTAGTAGTAAGTAAAAATAGTAGTGCAAGTGGTACTGTACAGAAATATTTAAGTGCTAGATTAAATAAATAAAATAGTTCTTCCCATGTAAGGAAACCAAAGATAACTGTCTTTGAACCATAGAGTCTTACTCCGTAACTTGGGTCAAAAAGAAAGACTACCAAGAGATTTAAGAGGGAAAAGACAACTATAAATTTCATAACAAAAGATATTTGTTTCCACTTGATATCTGATATTTTAAAAAGTACTAAGGAGAAGATACTTATGGCTACTAAAAATCTTGTATCATAAGAAATCATACAAGCTACCGTTACAAGAATGAAGAACAACATTTTTGCAGTAGCATTTATTTTATAGATAAAAGTATTTCCAGGTTTGTAACCGATAATTTGAGATGAATCATTCATTAATCTCCCTCCTTTCTTGCTCATATTTAATAAAGTTTGCAATAAAGGCTTCCTCATCCTTAATACCCACATTTTGAGCTAAGGAGAAGAGACTTGTTTTCTTCAAATGAGCTTCCTTAATTAATTCTTCATTTGTTAAAACATCAGCGGGTAACTTATCAGCTAAGACGGTCTTGTTTCCGAGGACAAGAGTTCGGTCACTATACTCCATCATTTGATGCATATCATGGGTGATAGAAATTATTGTATTGCCATTGGCATTCAATTGATCAAGAAAATCCATAAATTCCGAATAATGCTTGAAGTCTTGACCCGCAGTAGGCTCATCTAAAATAATAAGTTCAGGTTCAAGAACAAGGATAGAAGCGATAGTAACACGTTTCTTTTGCCCATAACTTAAAGCTGAAATAGGCCAGTTACGAAATTCGTAAAGTCCACAAGTTTTTAAGGTTTTTTCAACTTGAGATTTAACAGTATCTTCATCAACATTTCTAAGACGTAAACCAAGTGCCACCTCATCAAAAATCATTGATTGACTAATCATATGATTAGGATTCTGCATAACGAATCCAATCTTACTTGCTCTTTCAGCTATGTTCTCGTCGCTAATATCTTGTCCCTTCCAATAAATCTTTCCTTGGGAAGAAATAAAATTGCAGATAGCCTTGACTAAGGTAGATTTACCAGCACCATTTTGTCCAACAATGGAAACACGTTGACCAGAATCGACTGCTAAGTTGACATTTTCCAGAATTGAATCATCACCATATGAAACAGAAAAATCAGCAAGTCTTAAAAGTTCATCTTTCTTGGTTAACTGACTGGTGTTCTTAATTTCATTTGACCATGTTAGCAATTGTTTCCTTTGATCTTCTGTTAATTGAAGTTTGTTTATATTTGCGATTCCTTTTACATTTGAAACATCTATACCAGCATATTTAAGGGCTGAGACATATAGTGGTTCTCGCAATCCATTTTCTTGAAGAAGATTAGATGATAATAACATTTCCGCAGAATCATTGTAAAGAACTTGCCCATCATTAATCAAAACAATTCGATCAATGTCAGCATGAAGTACGTCTTCTAAGCGGTGCTCAATGATGATACAAGTTGCCTTTGTTTCCTTATGAATTTTGTCGATAAGTTCAATTGTATCTCGTCCAGACTTGGGATCAAGGTTTGCCAGAGGTTCATCAAAAAGTAAAATTGGTGACTCATCAATCAAAACTCCTGCAAGAGAAACTCTCTGCTTTTGACCACCAGATAATTCTTGAGGTTTTTTATTTAGGTAATTTCCAATTTCTACTGTATTTGCCCAAAATTCAACAGCTTTTTGCATTTCTTCTTGCCCAACTTCATCATTTTCAAGTGCAAAGGCAATATCTTCAGCAACTGTTAATCCAATAAATTGATCATCAGTATCTTGAAGGACTGTACTAATTGATTTAGATAAATCAAATATAGAAGAACCAAAAGGCAAGCTGTTTACTAACAATTTGCCCTCTGATTCACCTTTATGTAAATTTGGAATGATTCCATTCAATGCTTGACCCAATGTAGATTTTCCAGATCCACTTGGTCCAATTATAAGTATTTTTTCACCTTCAAAAATATCTAAATTAATATTTTTAAGAGTTGGTTCACTTTGGCTATTATAGCGAAAGGAAAAATTTTCAATTTCAATAATTTTTTCTTGCATAAGATTTCCTAATCTTTTGTTAAACTACCTTCTTTAGTACGAGTTTTTGCATATAAAACAAGTAATGCAGTACCACCAATACCAACAGTAATTATATTTGAAACACTAGCAATCATACCTTGAGTAAAAACTTTGTTACTAGGTTCACTGTAAATAAGTATATCTCCGATTGGAGCGAGTACACTCCAAATAACTATATTACCAATAATTTGAATGATATTAAAGCGAATAATTTGAGATTTGCCAAAGATTCCATTTTCAAGGTCAGTTGAATTAACAGCATAAGCAAGGACGACACCTAAAAGACCACTCGCAATTGACCAAGTCCACCAAGGAGCACCATAAGCTATTGAATCCTTTAAAGTATGACCGATGAAGCCGATTAAGAAGCCAGGAATTGGTCCAAATAAGCCTGCGAAGAGTGAAAGTACTGCATATTGTAATTGAATATCAGTATTTGGGAAAAGTGGAATACGAATAAATAATCCAACAATAACAAATAATGCAGCTCCAATACCTGTTGCTACAACGCTTTTTACAGAAAGTTTTTTCATTAGTAATATTCTCCTTAATATTCAAAAATAATTTTTGGTGCTTTACGAATTTCAATAATCCAATCAGTACCTGTTCCAATATGATATAGCTTGCTAAATGAGTCTTGGTTAATAGCAATTCCGATGTTAACAAGTGAATTCACATAAGCTAATGGTTCACCAATATTAACGTCCGCAAAGCTACGGGCAAATACCATAGTATTCTGATAAACTTTTTTGTCCTCGTGATAAATTGTAACCTGCAATTGGTCGTTTTGATCGATATTTTCATCTTTAGCAAAATCTAGCGGGATATTTGTCCACAGAGAACCGAATCTGACATCCAGCACATCAATTGATCCACGTAAAATATGATTATCTTTTGTTGCTTCAACGATTTTAAGCTTTTCAATTTCAACTAGCTCGATAACATCACCTAAATCTTCGAACTTAATTTCATTACTTGCTAATCGAGCACCATTATACGCATAAATGTCACGTCCATGGAATGTGTGACTTTCTTCAGAATGTGGCAAGCGGCTTTTCACCTCATCAATAGCTCGAACTTCAGCTATGCCGTCATAGTGGGCGATATGAGTGATTGATCCGTTATCGGGTGTTAGAATATAATGGCCGCTTACTGTCTTGATAGCTATACTGCGACGGTCGCTTCCAACTCCTGGGTCAACAACGCTTACAAAAACAGTTCCTTCCTTCCAATATTTTACAGTTTGATATAGACGGTAACTAGCTACCCAAATATCATATGGAGGTATATCGTGTGTCAAGTCCGATACTGTAATAGTATCACTAACGGTATGTGCTACACCGTGCATTGCGCTAACTGCACCATCTCCTAAACCGAAGTCGGTTTGTAAAACTAAAAAGTTACTCATTTTTTCTCCTTAAATATAAATCCTAAATAAACATTGATATCCCATAAGTTTAGCAAAAATTAGAACAGATAGACATAAATTTTTTTAATTGAACCATAAATTTTTTAAATGTGTGTTAAAATAGATGAATAATAAATATTATGGAGTATATTGTCAATGTCTAAAAAACCTATAATTATTGGAGTTACTGGTGGTAGTGCCAGTGGAAAAACAAGTGTATCTAGAGCAATTTTAGATAATTTTAAAAATGAAAAGATTGCCATGATTGAGCATGATTCATATTATAAAGATCAAAGTCATTTAGACTTTTCAGAGCGTTTAAAAACTAATTACGATCATCCGTTTGCATTCGATACAGATTTTCTGATTGAACAATTAAAAGAGCTTTCAGAAGGCAGAGCTGTTGATATTCCGATTTACGATTATGAAAATCATACAAGGAGTGATAAGACTTATAGACAGGATCCTCAAGATGTAATTATTGTTGAAGGAATTTTGGTTCTTGATGATAAGAGACTTCGTGATATGATGGATATCAAAATATTTGTTGATACAGATGATGATGTAAGAATTTTACGACGTATAAAGCGCGACATGGATGAGCGTGGTAGGACTCTTGACAGTGTGGTTAGCCAATACCTTACAGCTGTAAAACCAATGTATCACCAATTCATTGAACCTACGAAACGATATGCAGATGTTATTATTCCTGAAGGTGTAAGTAATACAGTTGGTGTAGATATTATTAATACAAAGATTGCAAGTATTCTAGATATTGATAACCATTCTGACGAGAAAGAGAATGTATAATGAAGAACCATTCTTCTTGGGAACCTTTTTTTGAAATTGAAAGAAAAAAAGATTACTATCACGAATTACAAGAAAAGGTGAAATTATCCTATGAAACAGATGATGTATACCCTGCATTGAAAGATGTTTTCAGAGCATATGATATTACACCTTTAGATAAGATAAAAGTTGTAATCATTGGTCAAGATCCATATCATAACGGTCAAGCCACAGGTTTAGCATTTTCAGTGCGTGAAGGAGATAAATTACCTGCGAGTCTTCGAAACATTTTTAAGGAACTTGAATCTGATCTTGGAATCAAGCGAACAAATGGTGATCTGACTGATTGGGCGGAACAAGGAATATTTTTGCTTAATACGGCATTAACAGTGGTTGCTCATCAACCAGCAAGTCATGCAAAAATTGGTTGGTCGACTTTTATTGAAAATACTATTTCATATTTAAGTGAAAAGCGGCCTGATATTATATGGGTATTGTGGGGGAAACATGCACAATCTTATGAACATTTAATAAGTGGTAAGGTGATTAAATCAGCGCATCCGAGTCCGTTTTCTGCGAATCGTGGTTTTTTTGGTAGCAAACCTTTTTCACAAATAAACAATACACTAATAGTACAGGAGAAAAGTCCTATTAAGTATTCGTAATCGTTTACATTTCACAAGCATTGAGCTATAATTAAAATGAATTTCTTAGAAAAAAAGAGGAGAATACCAATGGATTTATTTGAATCACTAAAAAGCAAAATTTCAGGAAAAGGCATTAAGATTGTTTTCCCTGAAGCAACTGACCCACGTGTACTTGGTGCCGTAAACCGTCTAAGAGCAGAGGGACATATCATCCCAGTTCTAGTTGGTAATAAAGAACAAATCGCTGCTAACTTTCAAGATACAGGGATTGTTTCTGAAGGATACGAAAGTTATGACCCTAAAAATTGTGGGCGTACTGAACTCTTTGTAGAAGAATTAGTTAAAATTCGTAAAGGTAAAGTTACTCCTGAACAAGCGCGTGAATTACTTTTAGACGAAAATTACTTTGGAATTATGTTAGTTCAAATGGGAATTGCTGATGGTTTTGTTAGTGGAGCTATTCACTCAACAGCTGATACAGTTCGTCCAGCACTACAAATTATTAAAACAAAACCTGGAATTTCTCGTACAAGTGGAGCTTTCCTATTACTTCGTGGTCGCGATCAAGAAAGATACATTTTCAGTGACTGTGCGATTAATATTGAACCTGATGCTCAAGCATTAGCTGATATTGCAATTGCTTCTGCTGAAACTGCTGAACTATTTGATATTGATCCAAAAGTAGCAATGTTAAGCTTCTCTACAAAAGGAAGTGGTAAATCTCCAGATGTTGATAAAGTTGTAGAAGCTACTAAACTTGCTCAAGAAGCACGTCCTGACTTAGCTCTTGATGGTGAGTTCCAATTTGATGCAGCTTATGACTCAAATGTTGGTGCACTCAAAGCTCCAGGAAGTGAAGTTGCTGGTAAAGCAACAGTATTTGTATTCCCAGATTTACAATCAGGTAACATCGGCTATAAGATTGCACAACGTTTAGGTAACTTTGACGCTGTTGGACCAATCCTTCAAGGATTAAACAAACCGGTTTCGGATTTATCTCGTGGATGTAATGAAGAAGAAGTATACAAACTTGCTCTTATTACAGCAGCACAAGCTATTGATAATAAGTTAGCTGAAGCTGCTGCAGCAGATGAAACAGCAGGTAATGAATAAAAAAATCTATAGACTAGCTATCCAAATTCTTGGATAGTTTTTTTTTATATTAAAATATTTTTATGGAAATTTTAAAATTTTGATTTTACCATATATGCTGAAATATGCCATAAAACTATAGACTTTTTTGCATTATCGCACAATTTTTGATTAAAAAGTGTTAAAATAGATGAGAATGCTGATTTTACTCAGCAAAATACCAACATATAATATCAAAGACCCTCTAGAGGAGGAAAGAATAAGATGAAAAAAACAATGGATGGGAATATGGCTGCAGCTCATATTGCCTACGCATTTTCAGAAATATCAGCAATATACCCTATCACACCAAGTTCTCCGATGGCTGAGTACACTGACGAATGGTCAAGCCAGGGTAAAAAAAATATTTGGGGTCAACCAGTAAAAATAACTGAGATGCAGAGTGAAGCTGGAGCTGCTGGAGCAGTACATGGAGCTTTAAAAGCAGGAGCTTTAGCGACTACTTACACAGCAAGTCAAGGCTTACTTCTAATGATTCCAAGTTTATTTAAAATTGCTGGTGAATTATTACCAAGTGTAATACATGTTGCAGCAAGAGCTGTTACCACAAATGCTTTGAATATCTTTGGTGATCAAAGCGACATTATGACTGCAAGAACAACTGGTTATGCAATGCTTGCAGAGGCGAGTGTTCAGGAAGTTATGGACTTATCAGCTGTTGCTCATTTGGCAACAATTGAGGCTAGTGTACCCTTCCTCAATTTTTTTGATGGATTTAGGACAAGTCATGAATTACAAAAAATTGATGTAATTAACTATGAAGACCTGGCAGAAATGATTAATCAAGAAAAGCTTGAAGAGTTTAGAAATCGAGCAATGAACCCGGATCATCCTTCAGTATCTGGAAGTAATCAAAATCCCGACATTCATTTTCAACAAAGAGAAACAGTAAACTCATATTACGAAGCAACTCCAGCTATAGTTCAAAAATATATGAGAAAAATTAATGAACTTCGTGGAACAAACTATGATTTAGTTAATTACTATGGTGATCCAGAAGCAACTGAGGTTATTGTATCATTAGGCAGTGTTGGACAAACAGTTGAGCAGGTTGTAGATTATTTAAATGCAAATGGACGCAAGGTCGGTTTTATTAATATTCATCTATATCGTCCATTCCCTGTTGAAAATTTCATAGAACATCTACCTAAAACTGCAAAAAATATTGCTGTATTAGATAGAACAAAAGAACCTGGAAGCAATGGTGAGCCACTTTATTTAGATGTCAAAAGTGCATTGTTCAACCATGATGTTAAGGTAATTGGAGGTCGATATGGAATTGGAAGTAAGGATACAACACCTCAACAAATAATTGCTGTGTATGATGAGCTATTAAAAGAAAAATCTAAAACTTTATTTACAGTAGGTATTAAGGATGATGTGACTAATTTATCACTTGACTTAGGTGAAGAAATTGACTTGACTCCATCTACAACGTATCAAGCTAAATTCTGGGGATTTGGTAGTGATGGTACAGTTGGTGCAAATAAATCAGCTATAAAGATTATTGGAAACAATACCGATAAATATATACAAGGCGCATTTTCATATGATTCTAAGAAATCAGGCGGACTAACTGTCAGTCATTTAAGATTTGGAAGTACACCTATAAAATCAACATATCTGATACAAAGTGCTGATTTTGTTGCTGTTCATGCATCAAATTACCTTCATCAGTATGACGTTTTAAAAGGTCTTAAACCTGGTGGGACATTCTTGCTAAATACTTTATGGAACGATGAACAATTAGATAAGCATTTACCAAGTAAGTTTAAAAAATATATTGCTGAAAACAATATTGAATTTTATACCCTTGATGCTGTAAATATTGCTCGCGAGGTAGGCCTTGGAAGAAGAATAAATACTGCAATGCAAGTTGCCTTCTTTAAATTAACAAATATCATGCCATTTGATCAGGCAATGAGTATTTTAAAACAAGATGCACTAGATTCTTATGCAAGAAAATCAATGAAAATTGTTGAGAGTAACCACTTAGCAATGGACATAGCTGCTGAAAGACTACATAAGGTTGAAGTTCCTGAATCTTGGAAAGATGCACAAGCTCCGGAAAAGAAAAAAGGAAACAAAGGGGAGAACAAATATGTTTTCCAAATTGTTAACAGTGTGAATTCACAAGAAGGTGATGAGCTTTCTGTTGGTGATTTAGTTGCAAATAATATGACTGATGGTCGCATACCTGTTGGTACCGCAGCATTTGAAAAACGCGGTGTAGCTCTCGAAGTGCCTGTCTGGAATGCTGAAGCATGTACGGCATGTAACCAATGCTCGTTCGTATGCCCCCATGCTGCAATTCGTCCCTTCTTAATTGATGAAGATGAAATGAATCAAGCACCTGATGGTTACCATGTAAAAGATTTTAAAGGTAAAGACGGACTCATGTATCGAATACAAGTATCTGTTGAGGACTGTACGGGTTGTGGACTTTGTGTAGAAGCTTGTCCAGCCAAAGAAAAAGGTGCTTTAGTTATGAAGCCATATGAAGAAGTTAATGACCAAACCGTAAATTGGGCATTTTCAATGACTCTAAAACAAAAAGAGAATCCAGCAAGGGAAAATACAGTACTTGGAAGTCAGTTTAATAAACCATTGTTAGAATTTTCAGGTGCATGTTCAGGTTGTGGAGAAACACCATATGTAAAATTACTAACACAAATGTTTGGTGATAGGATGATGATTGCCAATGCTACTGGATGTTCATCAATATGGGGAGGAGCTGCTCCTGCAACTCCATATACCACAAATGAAGATGGACAAGGTCCAGCATGGTCAAATTCTTTATTAGAGGATAATGCGGAATTTGGTTACGGGATGTGGCTTGCAAGTGTAGCACGTAGAGATAAATTAGCCTCTCAAATGGAAGATTTGATTCCTTTTGCATCTGAAGAACTCGCTAATTTGATGAAGGACTGGATTGAGCATCGTTTTGAGTCACAAGGAACAAGACAAAGAGCTGAAAAATTAAAAGCAGCATTGAAAGATGTTTCAGATAATGATGCATTTAAAGAAATTATCAAACACCAGGATCAATTCGTTAAACCGAGTCAATGGATGATTGGTGGAGATGGTTGGGCATATGATATTGGTTATGGTGGTATTGACCATGTAATTGCAAGTGGTGCAGATGTAAACCTACTAGTTATGGATAATGAGGTTTATGCTAATACTGGAGGTCAAGTTTCAAAAGCCACTCCTGCTAGTGCGATAGAAAAATTCTCAGCAGCTGGTAAAGAAGCAGCTAAAAAAGACTTAGGCTTCATGGCAATGACATATGGAAATGTATATGTGGCTCAAATTGCAAGTGGCGCAAATCAAATGCAAACTATAAAAGCATTTGAAGAAGCAGAAAGACATAATGGTCCTTCACTAATTATTGCTTATACCCCTTGTATTTCTCACGGTTTACGCGGAGGAATGAGTAAGACATTAACTGAAGCTAAAGAAGCAGTTGATTCAGGATATTGGCAACTTTATAGATATAATCCAGACTTAGAAGAAAAAGGTAAAAATCCTCTAACTTTAGATTTCAAAAAACCAAACTTTGATCAAATGACAGATTTCATGTTACAGCAAGTTCGCTTTTCAAGTCTAAAATCACTTAGCCCTTCCAAAGCAGAGCTATTATTTGAAAAGACTAAACAAGATGCAAGACGCAAGTTTTTACGTTATGCAAGAATGTCTGGTGATGCTGAGAAATTCCTTGCTAAAGAAGAAAAAGCCAAAGGGATAGTCAAAGAAGAGACTGAGAAGGTTGAAAAACCAGTGAGACGTGAAAAACGTGAGCGAGTTGTTGACCCAGAGGCAGAAGCAAGAAGGGCAGCTAGACGTGCTGAACGTGCAGCAAAAAGAGCAACTAAGGACGAATAAAATAATCTGTTTGTCTTAATAAATCAATTTGAAATCTCGGAGTATATTATGAATGACATTAATCAAATATTTAATCCGCAATTCTGGAGTGAAATAATTCAACTCAATCTCACGCCTTGGCGATTGTTTATTTCAATTGTTGATATTGCGGTAGTGACCTACTTTATTTACCGAATTATGCGTTATGTTCAAGGTAGTAAAGTTGTTACCCTTGTTAGAGGAGTTTTGCTTTTCGTTTTAATAAGAATAATAAGTGAAATACTAGGTCTTACAACAGTAACTTGGCTCCTAAACCAAGTTATTACATACGGTGTAATTGCGGGTGTTATTATCTTTCAACCTGAGATTAGGAGAGCTTTAGAGCAACTTGGTAGAACAACAAATATTTTACGACCGGCAGTTAAAAGAGTAGATTCAAAAGACTATGTTCAAGCATATGAAAAGGCACTTGATTACATGGCTAAAAGAAAAATTGGTGCCTTAATTTCAATTGCTAAAACCCAAAGTTTAGAAGAATTTTCTAACACGGGAATCCCATTAAATTCAGATATTTCTGCTGAATTATTAATAAATATATTTATTCCAAATACACCTCTTCACGATGGAGCAGTAATTGTTGAAGGAAATAAAATTATTTCTGCATGTGCATATTTACCTTTAACGGATAAATCAAGTATTCCAAAGGCATTTGGAACACGACATAGAGCAGCCATTGGTATGAGTGAAGCTACTGACGCCCTTACATTAGTTGTTTCTGAAGAAACAGGTGGTATTAGTATTACAAAAAATGGAGAATTCTATTCAGAAGTATCCAAAGAAAAACTTCATGAGGTTTTAACTTTAGAGCTTGGTGAAAAAACAGAGGAGAAAGATAGTTTCTTAGAGAAGATTAAGAAGGGATGGCTTAAAAAATGAGACAAATAAAAAATTTTTCTTATAGTAAGACATTCTATATTTTAGTTTCCTTGCTTTTTGCATTGATATTATTCTTTAATGCTAACTCTATTCAGTTGAAAAACAGTGGAAAAAGTACACAAAATATGCAGACATATAGTGTCACACTGCAAGATGTCCCTATACAAGTGAAATATGATTCAGATAAATATTTTATTAGTGGATTTGATAATTTAGCTACTGTTTACCTGTCAAGTTATAATCAAGTCAGATTAGATGCTGAAAAGTCAAAGGACACAAGAAGCTTTACCCTTATAGCAGATTTAAGTAATGCAAAAGAAGGAACTATGGATGTTCCAGTTCGTATTCAAGAACTAGCCTCAGGAGTTAATGGCCAAGTTGATCCTAGCTCAATTACAATTACAATTGAAAAGAAATCTTCCAAGACATTTCCAATTACCACTAGAGTTGATGAAAAGTTAATACCAGATGGTTATAAATTATCAAGTGTTTCAATAGATAAAGATAAAGCAACTATTATATCAGGAGCTGACATAATATCTAAAATTGACCATGTTCAAGCTTCCGTTCCTAGTGATGTTATTTTAGATGATAATTACAAAGGTAAGGTTACTCTGCAGGCAGTCGATAAGGCTGGAAAAATATTACCTGCGACTATTAAACCAGAATCAGTAAATATCGATGTTAAAATAAAAAAACCTGAAAAGGAAGTACCTTTAGTTGGGAAAATAACAGGAGAAGTTGATGGTAAATTCTCTGGTTTTAATTTTGATATTGAAACTAAAAATGTTACAATATCTGGTGATCCTACGTATTTAAATGCTATTTCACAAATATCTCTTCCTGTTGACGTAACAGATGTTACAAAAGAAAAGACGATTGAAATACCAGTATCAGCGGATAATGTATTAGTAGAACCATCAGTTGTAAAAGTTAAAGTTACACCAATAAAAAAATAAGAAGAAAAGTATAGATTAGAAGAGGTTTAGTATGGGAAAATATTTTGGAACAGACGGAGTTCGTGGAGAGGCAAATATTGAATTAACACCAGAGTTAGCTTTTAAACTTGGAAGATTCGGTGGCTATGTGTTGAGCCAACATGAGACTGGAACTCCAAAGGTATATGTTGCTAGAGATACAAGGATTTCTGGGCAAATGTTAGAAAGTGCTTTAGTAGCAGGTCTTTTGAGTGTTGGTATTGAAGTTTACACGCTTGGAGTAATTGCGACTCCAGGTGTAGCTTATCTTGTTAAAAAAGAAGGTGCAAGTGCTGGTGTGATGATTTCAGCAAGTCATAATCCTGCCCTAGATAATGGTATTAAATTCTTTGGTGGTGATGGATTTAAGCTTGAAGATGATCAAGAACTTGAAATTGAAGCATTGCTTGATGCTGAAGAAGATAGACTACCTCGTCCTTCTGCAAAAGGATTGGGAAAAGCTCATGATTACAGTGAGGCAGTTCGCAAGTACAATGAATTTCTTGTATCAACTGCTGATGGATTATTTGAAGATTATAATGTAACTCTTGACGCAGCAAATGGGGCTACAAGTACTAGTGTACGAGATGTATTTTCAGATTTAGCTACGGATTTTGATGTTATCGGTGAAACACCAGATGGTCTAAATATTAATGATGGAGTTGGTTCAACTCATCCAGAAAATTTAGCAAAAGAAGTGCTTAAAAATAATTCAGATTTAGGTCTTGCTTTTGATGGTGACGGAGATCGCTTAATTGCTGTTGACGAAAATGGTCAAATTGTTGATGGTGATAGAATAATGTATATTGTTGGTAAGTATTTATCTGAGTCAGGAAAGCTTGCCCAAAATACGGTCGTAACTACTGTTATGAGTAATCTAGGCTTCCATAAAGCATTAGACAATAAAAAAATTACAAGTGTTATCACTGCTGTAGGAGATCGCTATGTTGTTGAAGAAATGAAGAAAAATAATTATAATTTCGGAGGAGAACAAAGTGGTCACATGATCTTCCTAGATTATAATACAACTGGAGATGGTATGCTTTCTGCAATTCAATTAATGAAAGTAATGCGTGAATCTGGGAAAACACTTAGCGAACTTGCTGGAGAGGTTAAGATTTACCCACAAAAACTTGTTAATGTTCGAGTTGAAAACTCTATGAAATCAAAAGCAATGGATGTTCCTGCTATTGCTGAAATTATTGGTCAAATGGAAGAGAAAATGGCTGGTAATGGACGTATACTTGTACGTCCAAGTGGTACAGAACCATTACTTCGAGTAATGGCAGAAGC
Source organism: Floricoccus penangensis (assembly GCF_001832885.1). GTDB lineage: Bacteria > Bacillota > Bacilli > Lactobacillales > Streptococcaceae > Floricoccus > Floricoccus penangensis. The sequence continues at coordinate 129,976 of NZ_MKIQ01000027.1, forward strand.
GCCAACTGATGAAGAAGTAGACCACTATGTTGATACAATTGTGGAAGTTGTCAAAAATGAAATTGGAATTTAAGTAATAAATATATTTAAAAACTTTCTGTATTAAGCGGAAAGTTTTTAATTTCACAATAAATAAAAAGTCATTATATCCCAAGAGATGAGAAGTTTCAGCTTTTATGTTATAATTAGTTAACTATAAGATTTAGAGGAAAAATATACATGTCAATGTTTTTAGATACAGCAAAAGTAGATGTTAAAGGCGGAAATGGTGGTAACGGAATGGTTGCCTTCCGTCGTGAAAAATATGTTCCAGATGGTGGTCCTGCCGGTGGTGATGGCGGAAAAGGTGGTAATGTCATCTTCAAAGTTGATGAAGGCTTAAGAACCCTTATGGATTTTCGCTATAACCGTAATTTTAAAGCAAAACCAGGTGAAAATGGAATGAATAAGGGGATGCACGGACGTGGATCGGCTGATTTAATTGTTTCAGTTCCTCAAGGTACAACTGTAAAAGATCCTGATACAGGGAAAATCCTTGCTGATTTGCTTACGAACGGTCAAGAGTATGTAGCGGCTAAAGGCGGACGTGGTGGACGAGGTAATATTCGTTTTGCGACACCTAGAAATCCTGCACCAGAAATTGCAGAAAATGGTGAACCAGGTCAAGATAGAAGTCTTTTATTAGAACTTCGTGTCTTAGCTGATGTTGGTTTAGTAGGATTCCCATCAGTTGGAAAATCAACACTATTAAGTGTTATTTCAAATGCTAGACCAAAAATCGGTGCTTACCACTTTACAACTCTCGTACCAAATATCGGAATGGTCCGTGTAGGGGATGGAGAAAGTTTCGTAGTAGCAGATATGCCTGGGCTTATTGAAGGAGCTAGCCAAGGTGTTGGATTGGGTACACAATTCCTCCGTCATATTGAAAGAACACGTGTTCTTTTACACGTAATAGATATGAGTGGTATGGAAGGACGTGACCCATACGAAGACTATAAGGCTATTAACGACGAATTAGAAACATACAACCTTAGACTATTAGAACGTCCACAAATCATTGTGGCAAATAAAATGGATATGCCTGATTCTGAAGAAAACCTTAAAGAATTTAAGGAAAAACTTTATGCAAATTACGATGAGTTTGAAGATAAACCTTTAATTTTCCCTGTTAGTGGTATTACACGTCAAGGATTGCAACCAATGCTTGAAGCCACAGCAGAACTATTAGAAACAACACCAGAATTTCCTGTATATGATGAAGAAGAATTTCTTCAAGAAGCAGAAGAAGCATACTATGGCTTCAATGAAGAAGGACCAGGATTTGAAATTGCGCGTGATGATGATGCTTCATGGATTTTATCAGGTGAAAAACTTGAAAAATTATTTAATATGACAAATCTTGACCATGATGAATCAGCTATGAAGTTCGCACGTCAATTACGTGGTTTGGGAGTCGATGAGGCTCTACGAGAAAGAGGAGCTCGTGACGGTGATATAGTTCGAATTGGTAATTTTGTATTCGAATTTGTTGATTGATAAGAGTATTTTAAAGAGGTTAATATGGGTTTTAAAATTATTTCAAATAGAGATAAGGATGGGAATTTTGTAGCAAGTAGTGATGCTTGGACAAAAGAAAAAATTGAAGAACTTTTCAATAAATACAATCCCAACAGAAAATTTCGTATTGAACGAGAGAAATTAGCAAAAGAAAAAAATCAAGAAAAAAATAATTAATATAATAAATATTAGAGGTGAAAATTTGGAAGAAGTTTCTTATGAAATCATCCTAAATCATCCTGATGAAGGAGAAGTTTTATCAGGTGCACATGATAAACATCTTAAATATCTTGAAGATGCTGCAAGTGTGAAGATACATTATCGCAGTGAAAAAATTCAAATTATTGGACAAGCTAAAGATGTTGAAAATGTTCGACTTGCAATTGACGCCTTGCTTGTTTTAGTAAGACGTGGTATGCAAGTTCATACACCTGATATCATTACCGCCTACACCATGGCAAAAAATGGTGAGATTAATAATTTCGTTTCTTTATATGAAGAGGAGATTATTCGTGACTCACAAGGAAAAGCTATCCGTGTTAAAAATATTGGACAGAAAATCTATGTTGAGGCTGTAAAAAATCATGATATAACATTTGGTATTGGTCCTGCAGGAACTGGTAAAACATTTCTTGCAGTAGTTCTTGCAGTACAAGCTTTAAAGCGTGGTCATGTAAAACGAATTATCTTAACTCGTCCGGCAGTAGAAGCAGGAGAGAATTTAGGCTTTCTTCCTGGTGATTTACAGGAAAAAGTAGATCCATATTTGCGTCCAGTATATGATGCTTTATATCAAGTTTTAGGTAAAGAGACAACTACTCGTATGATGGATCGTGGCACAATTGAAATTGCTCCACTTGCGTATATGAGAGGACGTACGTTAGATGATGCTTTTGTTATTTTAGATGAAGCGCAAAATACCACTGTTATGCAGATGAAAATGTTTTTAACACGTCTTGGCTTTAATTCTAAGATGATAGTTAATGGTGATGTCAGTCAAATTGATCTTCCACGTAACGCTAAGAGTGGTTTAATAGATGCCGAACATAAATTAAAAAATATCAAAGCGATTGATTTTGTTTATTTTACTGCTAAAGATGTTGTACGTCATCCAGTAGTTGCAAGAATTATTGAGGCATATGAAGAATCACGTGAGGATTAAATAAAATGGAATGGTGGGAAGATAGAATACTATCAGCACAAAATGGTACAAATCCAATGTTGATTTTAGAAACAAATGCTGGTTATGCAGTTTTTGGTGATGTACAATTTTTACCAGGCTATTGTGTTTTACTTCCAAAACATGAAGTCTCAAGTTTGAATGATTTAGAACTTGAGGAGAGGACACAGTTTCTTCAAGATATGAGTTTGGTAGGTGATGCAATCATAAAAGTTTGTAATCCTTCTAGGGTTAATTACGATATTTTAGGTAATACAGATAAATTTTTACATGCTCATATTTTTCCAAGATACATATGGGAAGATAAGGAAAGACAGAAAATGCCTGTTTGGACCTATGATAAATCAAATTGGTCAAATGAAGAGACTCTTTATTCTGAAGAAAAGTATGGTCAACTCAAACAAATGATAAAATCAAAATTAGATGAGATAGTGAGAAAATGAAAATGTATGTAGAAATGCACGATGAAACGGGTGAAGTTTCAAAAGACATGCAAGAAGATATTGTGAAATTACTGGGGACAGCTGCTCAGAAATTAAACTTATCTAGTGAAAAAGAGATGATGATTACTTTTGTTGATAATGAAAAAATTCAAGAAATTAATCTATATTACAGAGATAAAGATGCACCTACAGATGTTGTAAGTTTAGAGTATAAACCAGAAGAAATATCTTTTGATGAAGATATTGATTTTGAAGGATTTGATGCTTCAGAATTAATGAATGAATTTGATTCATATATTGGAGAGCTTTACATATCAGTTGATAAAGCTCATGAGCAAGCAGAAGAATATGGACATAGTTTTGAACGTGAGATGGGTTTTCTAGCAGTTCATGGCTTCTTGCATATAAATGGTTACGACCATTATACTCCTGAAGAAGAAAAAGAAATGTTTGGTCTTCAGGAAGAAATATTAACGGCCTATGGCCTCAAGAGATAATAGGCGCTGGAAAAATATAACTTTCATCAATTCTTTAGAGTTTGCTTTATCGGGTATTAAAACAGCATATAAAGAAGAGAGAAATTTGCGAAACCATCTTTTAACTACTATCGCAGTTATATTTGCTGGCTTAATTTTTAGAATTTCAAAATTTGACTGGCTTTTCGTATTACTAAGTGTTTTTTTGGTGATAGCTGCTGAATTAATAAATTCAGCAATTGAAAATGTAGTTGATTTAGCAAGTGATTATCATTTCCATCTTCTTGCTAAGAAAGCAAAAGATATGGCTGCAGGAGCAGTATTAGTTTTATCGGGATTCGCAGTTATTGTAGGATTATTTGTCTTCCTACCAAAAATATTTGAACTATTGCTGCAATTATTTTAGATTTAGTAGATAATATAAAAATAGAAAGAAGAACTATGGCATTTAAATCAGGCTTTGTAGCAATTGTCGGACGTCCAAATGTAGGGAAATCAACTTTTCTTAATCATGTTATGGGACAAAAAATTGCTATCATGAGTGATAAAGCTCAAACAACAAGAAATAAAATTCAAGGTGTTTATACAACTGAGAACGAACAAATCGTATTTGTTGATACACCAGGTATTCATAAACCTAAAACAGCTCTTGGCGATTATATGGTCGAAGCAGCCTATAGCGCTATACGTGAAGTAGATGCAATTATCTTTATGGTTGCAGCTGATGAGGCACGTGGTAAAGGTGATGATATGATTATTGAAAGACTTAAGAATGCAAGCGTTCCAGTTTTTCTAGTAATCAACAAAATTGATAAAGTTCGTCCAGACGATTTATTAGCAGTCATTGAAGACTACTCTTCACAAATGGATTTTGAAGAAGTTGTACCAATTTCTGCCCTTCAAGGAAATAATACTAGCCATTTAGTTGATACTTTAGTTGAACATATAGATGAAGGACCACAGTATTTCCCTGAAGATGTAATAACAGATCACCCAGAACGCTTTTTAGTTAGTGAAATGATTCGTGAAAAAGTGCTTCAACTCACTCGTGAAGAAGTACCGCATTCAGTAGCAGTTGTTACAGATTCTATGAAGCGAGATGAGGACACTGGTAAAATGCATATTATGGCGACTATCGTTGTAGAACGTGCGAGTCAAAAAGGTATCATTATCGGTAAAGGTGGGTCAATGCTTAAAAAAATTGGAACACTTGCCCGTAAAGATATCGAAGCAATGCTAGGTGAAAAAGTTTACCTAGAACTATGGGTTAAAGTTAAGAAAGACTGGCGTGATAAACGTTTTGATCTTCAAGACTTTGGTTATCGTAAAGATGATTATTAATGATTAGATGGCTTCTATTTGAAGTCATTTTTTCTTTTAAAAAAAATATTAATTATTATATCTTTGGTTTTTAATTTGATAGAATATAATTAGAAAAGAGGTGGCTTATGGAATATTTAGACATGATTGTTGAAGCTGTAGACAGAGGACATGAAAGGTTTTTGAGTGTATTAGAAGGTTTAACTGCTGAGCAAGTAAATGATTTCCCAGCCAAAAATATCGCGCCTAGTATTAAATCAGTAGCATGGCTTTCATGGCACACTGCAAGAGAAATGGACTATCAAATTTCTGAATTAAAAGGTACAAATCCATTATGGCTAGCAAATGGATGGAAGGGAAAATTTAATTTAGATCTTCCTGATAATACTGAAGATTGGCATCATACACCTGAGCAAGCAGCAAAAGTTAAAGTCTCAGATGTTGATTTATTAAGAGGATATTTAGAAGATGCAGCAAATCTAACTAAAGAATATTTAAAATCAATAAATGAAAATCAGCTTGATGATATAGTGGATAAAAATTGGAATCCGCCAGTTACAAGAGGAGCGAGATTAGTTTCAATTATTGATGATTTGGACATGCATTCAGGACAAGTTATCTACTCAAGAAGATTATTAGGAATAGAAGATTAATTTTTATTATAAGTAAAAGCATGAATATACTTTATGCTTTTATTTTATGTTAAAATTAGAACATATAACATCCAAGAAAAGTAAAGAAAGAAGATATATAATGCCTGAATTACCAGAAGTTGAAAATGTAAGGCGTGGTCTTACAAATCTCGTTAAGGGTAAAAAGATTTCCTCAGTTGAAGCGAGATATCCTCGCATGGTTCTAACTGGAGCTGAGGAGTTTGAAAAAGCCTTGAAAAATCAGACTATTAATTCAGTAGAACGCCGTGGAAAATATTTAATTTTTAAATTAGATGAGGATGTATTTGTAAGTCATTTGCGAATGGAAGGTAAATACAATCTCTATCAAGATGAAATTCCAGAGAACAAACATTATCACATATTCTTCAACTTTGAAGATGGTTCTACACTCGTTTATCAAGATGTAAGAAAGTTTGGAACTATGGAGCTCATGAAAGAGTCAGAACTAGATGATTATTTTTCTAGGAAAAAAATAGGACCTGAACCTACTTTTGAAGATTTTGACAGTAAGGAATTTTATAAGTCACTGCATAAATCAAAAAAAATAATTAAACCCTATCTTTTAGATCAGTCTCTTGTTGCAGGGTTGGGGAACATCTATGTTGATGAGGTATTGTGGCGAGCAAAAATTTATCCAGCTGATCCTGCTAATATTATTCCTATAGCGAATATTGAAAAATTGCATGATGCAATTATTGAGGTTTTACAGCAATCTGTTGAACTTGGTGGAAGTAGCATTAGGACCTATAAAAATGCTTTAGGTGAAGAAGGAAAATTTCAAAATCACTTAAAAGTTTATGGAAAACAGGGAACACCTTGTCCAAGATGTGGAACTACTATTGAAAAGATGAAGGTGTCAGGTCGTGGTACCCATTTTTGTCCAAAGTGCCAACCTAAAAGAACTAAATAGGAGCTTATTATGACAAAAGTTATCGGAATTACAGGTGGTATTGCGACAGGCAAGTCTACGGTAAGTAATTTTTTAAAGGAAAATGGCTATCAGGTAATTGATGCTGACGAGATGGTACATGAGCTGCAAGAACCAGGGCAATCTCTTTATAATGCAATAAATGAAAATTTTGGTCCTGCTTTTTTTAACGATGATAAAAGTATAAACCGTAAAAAATTATCTGATTTTGTGTTCTCGAATCCAGAAAATCTGGCTAAACTTTCAGACATTCAAAACAGAGTGATAAACGAAGAGTTGGAGAATAGGAGAAACCAAGCAGTCGCATTTGATCAAAAAAATAATGGTGGTAAAGGGATAGTATTTATGGATATTCCTTTACTTTTTGAAGGGAATTTCACTTATTTTGATGAGGTTTGGTTAGTCTATGTTCCTTTTGAAATTCAATTAAAGAGATTAATGACTCGAAATGACTTGTCAGATGAGCAAGCAAGGAGTAGAATAGAAAGTCAGATGTCAATTGAGGAAAAGAAACTTTTGACAGATAAAATTATTGATAATTCTACAAGTATTGAAAATACAAAAGAACAAATTAAAAAACTTTTGAAAGGGAGTGGTGACAATTTCTGAAGAAGACAGTAGTTTATACTGGAAGAAAAATCTTTATGTGACCTGGTTAGGGTCATTTTTTACGGCAGCAAGTATTTCGCTTGTCATGCCTTTTATATCTCTATATATTGAGGAGTTAGGAGTCTCAAGAGGATCTCTAGAATTAATGTCTGGTATTGCGGTCAGTATCTCACCTTTAGCTAGTGGTCTTATTGCCCCAGTATGGGGGAGACTTGCTGACCAAAAAGGTAGGAAGGTTATGCTTGTCCGTGCAAGCTTTGTTATGACCTTTACCATGGCAGCTCTTGCATTTGTACCAAATGTTTGGTGGTTACTTGCTATGCGTCTATTAAATGGATTATTTTCAGGATATATTCCGAACTCCATAGCCCTAATTGCAAGTCAGGTACCAAAAGAAAAGAGTGGTTATGCTCTTGGAACCTTATCTACGGGTGCAGTAGCTGGAAGTTTGATTGGACCAACACTTGGTGGTACTCTTGCACAATTGTTTGGTATGAGGGAAGTATTCCTAATATCAAGTGTATTTTTACTCATAGTTACTATTTTGACGGTTGCCTTAGTCAAAGAGAATTTTAAACCAGTAAGCTCAGAACAACTTATGTCAACTAAAGAAGTCTTAGATGAAATTCCAAATAAATCAATTTTATTTGCTCTATTTTTGACAAGTTTCTTAGTTCCGGTTGCTTTCCAAAGTGTGGTACCAATTATGACCCTTTATATTAGGGAATTATCGGGAAACTCAGCAAATCTTATGTTTATTGCAGGTCTAATCGTTTCAGCCCCAGGTCTTAGTGCAATAATGTCCTCAAGTTGGTTAGGAAGAATTGGTGATAAGATTGGTAGTCATAGGTTGATGATTGCAGGATTAATCTATAGTTTTGCTACAGTTTTCCCGATGGCTTTTGCAACAACACCACTTCAACTTGGAATTTTAAGATTCCTTCTTGGATTCGGTACGGGGGCAATTCTACCAAGTGTAAACTCACTACTTACTAAGATAACTCCGTCAGAAGGAATTGGAAGAATATTCAGCTTTAATCAAGCCTTCAATTACTTTGGTCAAGTTGCAGGTCCAATGCTTGGAAGTCTTGTAGCATACTTAGGTGGTTATTCACAAGTATTCATTATAACTAGTGTCACAATATTGATAAATCTCTTAGTTGTATTGATTAGTTTTAAAAAATATTTGAAAGTAAAGGATATAACTAATGCGGGTTAAAATAAATTTGCGTTGTACGGAGTGCAAAAGCAAAAATTATATAAGCAGTAAGAATAAATCAACTCATCCGGATAAGGTAAGAGTATTGAAATATTGTCCTAAAGAACGTAAAGTTACTATGCATGAAGAAGTCTAGCTATTTTTATAGTTCTTAGAAAAAATATAATTTAATTAAGTGTGGAAATCTTCCATGCTTTTTTTATTTTATTTTTTTATATTAATTGTTGACATAAATTAAGTATCGGTGTATTATTTATCTAGAACACTAGTAGAGGAGGAAAAGATCATAGAATTTACAAAAAATAGTCCTATATATCAGCAGATTATGGAATATATCAAACATGATATAGTTGCTGGTAAACTAGAAAAAGACGAAAAAATCCCTTCAGTAAGGGAATTGGCAGTTGAACTTAGTGTTAATCCTAATACAGTTCAACATGCATTAAGTGAGTTAGAACGAGAAAATATTTTAAAAAGTAAGCGTGGACTTGGAAGATTTGTAACTGATGATGAGGGGATAATAAAAAATATGAAAAAAGAAGAGGTAAAAGATTTAGTTGAAAATTTTACGAAAACAATTAAATCACTAGGCTTTGACTTAGAGGAAACTACAAGTTTGGTTGAAGAATATTTCAAGGGGGAATAAGAGATGACTGAAATATTAAAAATAAATGATCTAACATTCAAAAGAGATAGAAAAACAATTTTGCGTGATGTAAATCTTTGCTTAGATTCAGGTAAAATTGTAGGGTTAATGGGAGAAAATGCCTCAGGAAAAACGACACTAATCTCTTTGATTGCTAATTGTTTACCAATAAATTCGGGTGAAATTTATCTTCATGGTGAAAAGAGGAATCAATTGACTAATGAATATGTTTCATATATTTCAGATTTGGATGGATTTTCTAAGTCAATGAAGATTAAAGACTTGATGAAATTCTATAAAAAATGGTATGAGAATTATGATGAGAAAAAAGCTGAAGAGCTAAGACAGTTTTTGAAGCTGGATTTAAATTTGAAAATTTCTCAAATGTCTAAGGGTACAAAAGAAAAAGCCATTATCATGTTTACAATGGCAAGAAAAGTTAACTTGTATCTATTAGATGAACCGCTTAGTGGGATTGATATTTTTGCCCGTGAAAGCATAATCAAAGCTTTGATGAGCTGGTTTAATGAAGAATCAACAGTCATAATTTCTAGTCATCATATTGATGAAATATTTCCTATACTAGATGAGATAGTGGTAATTGATAGACAGACGGTAGTTGGTCATGAAAATACAGAAGACCTTTTGGAAAGTGGAATGACCGCTAATGATTATTTTAAGGAAGTTTATTACGAAAAAGGGGGAGATATAGATGCTTAAAGTAATAAAAAATATTGTAACTGATAATAAGACAGATTTATCCTTGATAGCATTAATTTTTTTAGTAATGGAATTTGCTATTTCATATTTAATTAATCGGTATCTAACGATTGAAAATGCAGGAGACCTTAATGGACAATCTTTTGATGAGTTTAAGGAAATGCTGTTAATATATACCTTTATAATGATATTAGTTATCTATATTATTGTAGTGCTTGTAAGAATTTCAAAGAATCAGAGAAATCTACTGACCGTTGAAAAATATCGATTAACAAATTTCAAAATTTTTGATTTAGTTACAGGGTCCATGATTGGATATCTGATTGATTCGCTAGTATTTTTGTACTTTGTACCAGCAGTTTTTATCCTAATCTTTCAACCTGGGTATAATATATTGAAAATTGATTTCTTTCTTCTATTTATTCTTCAAATGCTTTTGATATTCAGCTATGAGAATCTATTTACTTGCATAAACTCAATTGTAAGCAGATATATAGCTTGGAAGTACATAACTGTAATTCTGTTAGTGGCAATAATTCTTGCACCTTTAAAATTATTGGTACCTTTATTTATACCAGTTGCAATTTTATCTCATGACATATCAATGGAAGGATTTTCTGCAGAATTTGGTGGAATGACAGAACCAATATATTTGTTGATTACTTTTCTAATAATACTAGCTTCAATAATTGTGTCTATTTATATATTACCTAAATTTTCAATTGTGAAATCAAAGGCTAAATAATAATGTTTGTTATTTAGTACTAGTTTAATTATATAAAGGATAAGTTTATGAGTAATCAAAATATTAAAGATAGTAGTGATATGATATTTATAAGTACAAAATTTAAGGATATATGTGTTCCTCTCGATGAGATACTTTATTTTGAAACTTCACCACAACCACATAGGCTGATATTGACTACAAGCACGAATAAATTTGAATTTTATGGAAGATTATCTGAGATTGAAGAAAAATACGATCAATTAATTAGGAGTCATAAATCATTTCTTGTAAATCTGTCCAATGCTATTGAATTGAATAAAAGTAATTTGAGCATTAAATTCATTAATGGTTGTGAGTGCTATGTTTCCAGGAGAAAAATAAAAAAAATTCAAAGCGTTATTAGTAGAAATTGATCATGAGTAATATTATAAAAATTTGGTTCATTATTTATTTAATGAACTTTTTTTATATTTTTGATAATAAAATTGTAAAAAACTTACCTTTATATTGACTTTAAAAAATGTTAAAATGGTATTTAGCAATTTTACTATGAAATATAATTTGAGGTTAATATGAAAACCGTACTAAAAAAAATAAATTTTCTTGATTATACTATTTTAATTCCGTATTTAGTATTATCTGTTTTAGGATTGGTAATAGTTTATTCAACAACGACACCAATTCAGATAGAATTAAACGAAAATCCTATGGGTTATGTTAAAAATCAAACAATTTTTTGGATTTTAAGTTTGATAGTTATTTGGATCCTATACCATATGAAGCTGAGTTTTCTTAGAAATCGAAGACTGATAAAGTGGATAATGTGGATGGAAATAGGTCTTTTATTTGTTGCTCGATTCTTAGCACCTACAAGAAATGGAGCACATGGTTGGATTGGAATTGGTAGCTTTACAGTTCAACCAGTAGAGTACTTGAAAATCTTAATTATTTGGCAACTTGCAGCAGCGCTTGCAAAAAATCAAGATAGAATCAGACAAAATGATTTGCAGGGTTCCTTCTATGGTTGGAGTGGTCAATTTATTATTTCTGCCGCATTAGTTGCTGCAATGCCAGATTTGGGTAATTTATTGATTATTCTTGGTGTAGTAGCAATAATGATTTTTTCAAGTGGGGTTAGTCGGGGTTGGTTCAATACTGCTGTGGGTGTTGGAGCGATAGTATTTATTGTACTTGATTTAATTATCAACGTAACTGGTGGAAAAATTTTTGGTGGACCACTTTCACGTTTTAACTATATAAATAAGCGATTTGTAGCTTATATTAATCCGTTTACCGATGTAACTGGAGACGGGCATCAAATGGCAAACAGTTACTATGCCATTAGTAATGGTGGATGGTTTGGTCGAGGCCTTGGTAATAGTATTCAGAAGAAAGGCTATCTTCCTGAAGCACATACTGACTTTGTGTTTTCTATTGTTATCGAAGAACTTGGACTAATCATGTCCTTACTCATTCTTGCTTTGCTATTTTTCTTAATTTTAAGAATTATGGTGGTTGGGATAAAGGCAAAAGATCCGTTTAATTCAATTATGTGTATTGGTGTTGCAGGACTGTTCTTAATGCAGGTTTTTGTAAATATTGGAGGACTTTCAGGATTAATTCCTGAAACTGGAGTAACTTTCCCATTCCTTTCTCAGGGAGGAAATAGTCTCTTAATACTTTCCATTGGTATTGGTTTCGTATTAAATATCAGTGCCGATGAGAAAAGAAGAGAGATGGTTGAGTTGTCAGAGCAAAATGCATTCAAAGCCGAATTAGAGACTGAAATGATTTAATATAGAAAATATAAATCCTATACTTAGAAAGGGTTTATTTTTTTCTAAAAAAGAAGTAAAATTTCTTGTATTTTGCTAAAATAATGGTTAGAATATACTTTTGAAACAAAAGTTGGAGGTTATCATGAAAATAAAGCATATAACGCCTATGGGATATTGTTATGGTGTAATTGATGCTATGGTTATTGCGAAAAATGTTGCCATGGATGAGAGCCTTCCAAGGCCTATATATATATTAGGTATGATTGTTCATAATGCACACGTAACAGAAGCTTTCGAAAGCGTTGGAATAGAAACAATAGATGGTGAAAACCGCCTTGAAATACTTGATAAAATTGATAGTGGTACTGTTATTTTTACGGCACATGGAGTGAGTGATCAAGTTCGAATAAAAGCTCAGGAAAAAGGACTTATTACGATTGATGCATCGTGTCCAGATGTACTAATAACACATGAAATAGTTAGGAAAAAAATTACTGATGGAAATACGGTGATTTATATTGGGAAAAAAGGACATCCCGAACCCGAGGGTGTGCTTGGTATTGACCCAGAAAATATATATTTGATTTCAAATATTGATGATGTAGAAAAATTGGATATAGATGGAAAAATATTTGTAACCAACCAGACAACTATGAGTATGTGGGATGTTGGTGATATAATGGATGCTGTCTTGGATAAATACCCACATGCAGAAATTCATAGTGATATTTGCCAGGCAACAAATGAAAGACAGCAAGCAGTAGCGGAACAAGCAGTAGGTTGTGATCTAACGATTGTAGTTGGTGATCCCAAAAGTAATAATAGTAATCGACTTGCTCAAGTCTCAGAAGAACAGGCAGGTGTTAAATCATACCGTGTTGCTGATGTAAGTGAAATTAAACCGGAATGGCTTGTTGGAGTCGAAAAGATTGCGGTAACGGCAGGTGCATCTACACCGACAGCAGTTGTCAGAGAAGTTATTTCATATTTAGAATCATTTGATGGAAAAACGTCTGAAAGCCATGTCTTACCTGAAGATATTTTACCTAGAGGTGCCGCACGTGACCTAACTAGAAAACGTCAAAGAAGGTTAGAAAAACTTAGGGAACAAAGTTTATAAGATAAAAGGAGGAAAGGATTCCTCCTTTTATTATTAATTCGTTAATATAGTCATTCATATTTATTACTTTGCTAGAAACTATTCCCTTTACATCTTAAAATTTTGTGGTAAAATAAAACTTGGTAGTTTGCGCTCTTTTTTTAGTTTGGAGGTGATGACATGGCAAAACTCGATCGTGAAAAAATCACTGAAATTAAGCAAAGTGTCAATATTGTTGATGTTATTTCACAGTATGTAGCACTTTCTAAAACTGGTAAAAATTATCTTGGCTTATGTCCTTTTCATGGTGAAAAAACTCCAAGTTTTAATGTAAATGCTGATAAACAATTTTTCCATTGTTTTGGGTGTGGTAAATCTGGAGATGTTATAAAATTCATTGAAGATTATAAACAAGTTAGTTTTATTGATAGCGTTAAAGAGGTTGCTGATTATGCCGGAATAGAACTTGATATCGATGATGCACCACAAAGGGAAAATCCTAATCAAGCATTATTTGAAATTCATACTCAAGCAAGTAGAGTCTATCATATGATTCTTACGTCAACGGAACTGGGCCAAGAGGCCAAAAAATATTTGTATGACCGTGGAATTGATGATGAGATTATTAACCGCTTTGGTATTGGTTTAGCTCCAAATGAGCCTAATGTGTTATACAAGTCATTAGCAAATAAGTTTGAAGAAAAGGTCTTATCCGAGTCAGGTCTTTTTACTTTTACAGAGAATAATATTTATGATTCCTTCCAAAATAGGATTATGTTTCCTCTCATGAATGAGTATGGTCAGGTGATTGCATTTTCTGGAAGAATTTGGCAAGAAAATCAGATTAACCGAAAAGAAGCAAAATACAAAAATTCAACAACAACTCCAATATTCAATAAGAGTTATGAATTATATAACTTGAATATTGCAAAACCATTAATCAATAAATCGAAAGAAGTATATTTGATGGAAGGATTTATGGACGTAATTGCTGCCTATAAAGTTGGAATAACAAATGTAGTAGCTACAATGGGTACAGCACTTACTGAAAATCATGTAAGTAAACTCTCACGTTTGGCAAAAAGTTTTGTTCTACTCTATGATGGAGACAAAGCGGGTCAAAATGCAACCTATAAATCTCTGGATTTACTAAGAGGAAAAAAGGTTCAAATTGTAACTGTTCCTGATCGACTTGATCCAGATGAGTATGAAAAGCAGTATCCAGGTGCGCTGAAGAATTTAATGATTCAGGGTAGGATAAGTGAAGTAGAATTTTTAATTGATTATCTAAAACCAGATAATCTTGCAAGTCTTCAAGATCAAACTAACTTTTTGGATCAAATGATTCCAATAATAGCTAATGTTGCAAGTTTGACAGCACAAGACGCCTATATTAAAAAGTTAAGTGAGACTGTAAAAGATTTTGACTATCAAAGTATTGAAAATCAAGTAAATAGATTACGTCCAAATAATCAAATTTCTGTGCAAGATGATTGGGGTTATCAACCACCAACTGATGAAGATTTTTTCAGTCCAGTACAAGTTGAGCAAAATTTTAATTATGATGATTTTGCAAATCCTGTTATTAAATTATCTGCATTAGAGAGGACAGAGCAGTATTTACTACAAAGGATTATTTCTAATCCATATTTATTGAAAGATATTATGGATGACGAAAAATTTGCCTTTAAACATAAAAAATATCAAAATTTATTTGAAGCCATACTTTTACAATATATGGCTCTTGATAATATTGATGAAATACAATTAGTGCATAGTTTATCTGATGATTTATCAAATCTATGGTATCAAATTAAATCTTTGAATTTACCCGATGAACTAGATAAGGAAGAGATGAGTGATTTACTAAATTCTTTTGAAAAGCAAATAAACATATTAAAGCTTGAAGATTTGAAAAAGCAACTTGATTCAGCTCGCAAAGTTGGTAATAAAGAAAAAGAGACTGAGCTGACCTTAGAAATTATAAATCAAAAGAGACTTTTAGACTGAGGAGATAAATTTGACAACTAAAAATAACAAAAAAGAAGTAACAAGTGTTGATGTAGCGGTAGCAGAGTATATTCGTAGTCACAAAGCAGAAGGAACTGTTATTGATGATGAACTTACAACAGAACTGATTGCTAAACTTGAACTTGAAGCAGACCAAATAGATGACGTTCTACAAAAAATTCAAGATGCAGGTATCTCTATTGTCGATAAAGAAGGTAATCCAAGTGCAATGGCACTTAAAGATGATCCAAGTCTTGAGGAAGACGACGAAGATTTAACAGCTGCAGCTGGTGTTAAAATTGACGATCCAGTTCGTATGTACCTTAAAGAAATTGGTCGTGTACCTCTACTTACAATGGAAGAAGAAACTGCACTTGCAGAAGCAATTGCTGCAGGTGATGAACAAGCCAAACAACACTTAGCTGAAGCAAATTTACGTTTAGTTGTAAGTATTGCAAAACGATACGTTGGTCGTGGTATGCAGTTCTTAGATCTTATCCAAGAAGGTAATATGGGTCTAATGAAAGCAGTAGAAAAATTTGATCATACAAAAGGATTCAAATTCTCTACATATGCTACTTGGTGGATTCGTCAAGCAATTACACGTGCAATAGCTGACCAAGCAAGAACAATCCGTATTCCAGTGCATATGGTTGAAACTATTAATAAGTTAATTCGTATTCAACGTCAATTACTTCAAGATTTAGGCCGCGAACCTACTCCAGAGGAAATTGGTAAAGAAATGGACATGGCTCCAGATAAAGTACGTGAAATATTAAAGATTGCTCAAGAACCAGTAAGTCTAGAAACACCTATCGGAGAAGAAGATGATAGTCGCCTTGGTGATTTTATAGAGGATGAGGTAATTGAAAACCCAGTTGATCACACTACTCGTGTAATTTTACGTGAGCAGTTAGATGAAGTTCTAGATACCTTAACAGATCGTGAAGAAAATGTCCTTCGTTTACGTTTTGGTATTGATGATGGTAAAATGCGTACTCTTGAGGAAGTTGGAAAAGTTTTTGATGTAACGCGTGAACGTATTAGACAAATTGAAGCAAAAGCATTAAGAAAACTCCGTCATCCAAGTAGAAGCAAACAACTTAAGGATTTCTTATAATTGTAATACTTTCACAAATTTGCTATTCTGAATTTATACATAAAAATATATGAGATACTTTTTAAACATTTTAAGAAATGATATGTAATAGTATCCTATAAAAGGAGATTATATGGCTGATAAATACACTGCAGAAGAAGTCGAAGAAATAAAAGATAGAATTCTAACTGCTCTTGAATCAGTAATTGACCCTGAACTTGGAATCGATATCATTAATCTAGGATTAGTTTATGAAATCAGTTTCGAAGACAATGGGTATACTGAAATAAAAATGACATTGACTACAATGGGATGTCCATTGGCAGATATATTAACTGATCAAATTCATGATGCTTTAAAAGAAGTACCTGAAGTTACAGAAAGTGAAGTTAAACTAGTTTGGTATCCAGCTTGGACTGTTGATAAAATGAGTCGCTACGCACGTATTGCCTTAGGAATAAGGTAATCGCGCAAGCGATTCTTTTCTTTTTAAATTAAAGCAATAATTCTTTTTAATGCAATGTTTTTTCGTATAACTGTATAACATTAAAGTTTATTTGTGATATTACAAAAGCTAAGTATTTATAAAATATTTGTGAACTATATACCAATATCTTAGTGTTTTGCTTTATAGAACTTGTGCTTTTATTGAAAAAATGGTATTTTTAGGTATAATTACTAATGTTATGTTTAATATTAAGTTGAGAGGTTAGTTTTGGATAAAAATAAAGAAAATGAACAGCTTTCCCAGGAGAGCTTTAAAAATAAATTATTAGAACAGATGAAGGCTAATAAGGATACAACAAATAGTAATGAAGAAATTGTTGTTGTTAGTGAAGATGTGCCAGTTGAAGATGTTCCGATTTTTGAATCTTCCCCCAATGAAGAGTCGGTCATTAAAAAAGAAAATGAAGAGGAAACAAGTCAAGAAAATGTTTCTGATATAAGAAATGATTCTAATTCATCTGATGATACATCATTAAAAGTTGAAAATGATTCAGTGCAAGAGCAAGAGTTAGAAGAAAAATCTGCAATTCCTGAGTTAACTGAGCCTGCACTTAAGAAAAAAGATGAAGCATTAAAAACATACGCTAAAAGAAATAATAATAGCAGTACAGACGAGGACACTAAAGAGTTAAATAACTTATCAGGTTCGAAAGATATGGATAATGAATCTGAAGATAAGAATTTATCTTTTGGAAACGAACTAGATGATAAATCAGAAAAAGGGCATGATGAGACTGACGAGTCAATAAAATCTCATTCAAGACGTGCACAGAAAAGAAAACAAAAATCTATTGCTGGTAAAATTATTGCTACAATTTCAGTTATATTATTAATTTTAGTTGCAGTTGCAGGATTTTTGGGATATCGTTTCTGGAGTACATCAACAATGCCTTTAGATTCAAAAAGTACAACATATAAAAGTGTAGAGATACCTGAAGGTTCTGGAAATAAACTAATTGGTAATATTTTAGAAAAAAATGGAATTATCAAAAGTGCGACTGTTTTTCAATACTATACAAAATTCAAAAGTAGCGGAAATTTCAAGAGTGGCTATTATAACTTCAGTCCAAGTATGAATCTTGACGAAATTTCAGATAAGTTAGTTGAGGGTGGTACTGAGAAGCCACAAGAACCAGTGCTTGGTAAAGTAGTAATTCCTGAAGGATATACATTGGAACAGATAGCGGAAGCAATTACTAAAAACGCTAACTCAAAAAATAAAAAAGGTAAAACTCCATTTTCTAAAGATGAATTTATCAAAGTATTAACTGATGATAACTTCATTAATAAAATGAAAGAGAAATATCCTTTAATGATGGAATCATTACCCGACAAAAAAGATGTCAAGTATCAGTTAGAAGGATATTTATTCCCAGCTACATATGATTACACTAAAAATACTACAGTAGAATCACTTGCTGAAGATATGCTTTTTACAATGAATACGAATCTTAGTCCATATTATGATGAGATAAAATCTAAAAGTTTAACTGTCAATGAAGTATTGAGTTTGTCAGCTCTTGTTGAAAAAGAGGGAGCAAATGATGAAGATAGAAGGATGATTGCTCAAGTCTTTTATAATAGACTTAATGCTGGTATGCCTTTACAGAGTAATATAGCAATTTTATACGCTGAAGGAAAATCAGGTCAAAAAACTAGCCTTAAAGAGGATGCAGCTATTGACACCAACATTGATTCGCCTTATAATTTATATGTTCATACTGGCTTTGGGCCTGGGCCGGTGGCTAATCCAGGTATTGCTGCAATTAAAGCAGTTATGAATCCAAAAGCAAATGATTATTTATTCTTTGTAGCTGATGTTTCCACAGGTAAAGTTTACTACTCAAGGACACTTGCAGAGCACGAAGAACAAGTACAAAAGTATGTAAATGATCAAATAAATTAAACTAAAGAAAGAAGAAAAGATGGCTGAAAAGACATATCCTATGACCCAAGAGGGTAAGGAAAAATTAGAACAAGAATTAGAAGATTTAAAATTAATTAAACGTCCAGAAGTCGTTGAGAGAATTAAAATTGCTCGCGGCTATGGCGACTTGTCAGAGAACAGTGAATATGATGCAGCAAAGGATGAACAAGCCTTTATCGAAGGTCGTATTTCAACTGTAGAAACAATGATTAGAAATGCTGAAATTATTGATAGCGATGCTGTTGATAAAAATGAAGTTGCTATCGGTAAAACAGTTACTTTCCAAGAATTACCTGATGGTGAAGTTGAAACTTATACTATCGTTGGTAGCGCTGAGGCTAATCCTTTTGAAGGTAAAATTTCAAATGAATCTCCAATTGCTCAAGCTTTAGTTGGACAAAAGAAAGGTGATGTTGTTAAAGTAACATTACCAGTCGGAGAAATCCAAGTGAAAATTACCAAAGTAAAATAGTTAAAAGAAAGACACCTAAAAAGGTGTTTTTTCTTAGATTAATTTTATTTGAAAATCAAAAAAAGGAGAAGATAATGAACATTATTTTTGAAGTAACTAGAATAGTATCACATTTTATTTTTATATACATATCGTTTAATTTTTTATCTGCACTAGATTTTAATAAAATTTTTAAAGCAAACACAAATTATAGAATTATCCAATATTTTGTAATTTTTTTAAGTGTTGCCATTGGATTTTTGGTAAGCAATTTCTTTCTAGAAATTGTCAGTCTATCAAAGGATATATTCACAAGCTTTAAGTGAAAAAAGGCCTTAAATATGTTATAATAAAGTAACTATATTGTTAGTTCAAATATTAGAAAAATATATGTTTAGAAAACATAATTATTGCAAAGAAAAATGAATTATTTATTTTTCAAACTAAATAATATTTAATTTTGAACAATTATAATTTCTAGAATGAGGCCAAAAAAATGCAAGATAAGCACTTAAAAGATGTAAATTTAGCCAGTGAGATGAAGACAAGCTTTATCGATTACGCAATGAGTGTAATTGTAGCGCGTGCTCTGCCAGATGTACGTGATGGTTTAAAGCCAGTTCACCGACGTATCTTGTATGGTATGAACGAGTTGGGAGTAACCCCTGACAAGCCCCATAAAAAGTCAGCTCGTATTACTGGGGATGTAATGGGTAAATATCACCCACATGGGGACTCAGCCATCTATGATTCTATGGTTCGTATGGCTCAGTGGTGGAGCTATCGTTATATGCTTGTTGATGGACATGGTAACTTTGGTTCTATGGATGGAGATGGAGCCGCTGCCATGCGTTATACTGAAGCTCGAATGAGTAAAATTGCTCTTGAAATGCTTCGTGATATTAATAAAAAAACTGTTGATTTCGTTGATAATTATGATGGTACTGAAAGAGAACCGGTTGTACTTCCTGCACGTTTCCCCAACTTATTAGTAAACGGTACTACAGGAATTGCGGTTGGTATGGCTACAAATATCCCACCACATAATTTGGGTGAGACTATTGATGCTGTGAAATTAGTTCTAGATAACCCTGAAGTAACAACAAAAGAATTGATGGATGTTATTCCAGGACCTGATTTTCCAACTGGAGCCCTTGTTATGGGTCGTTCAGGTATCCATCGTGCCTATGAAACTGGTAAAGGATCAATTACTCTTAGAGCAAAAAGTCACATTGAATTAACTTCTACAGGAAGAGAAAGAATTGTTATAACTGAAATTCCTTATATGGTCAATAAGGCTAAACTTGTTGAAAGAATTGGTGAGCTTAGTCGCGAAAAGAGAATTGAAGGACTTACAGCACTTCGTGACGAATCAAATCGTAATGGTATTCGAATTGTTATGGAGGTACGCCGTGATGCGAGTGCGAATGTCATTTTAAATAACCTATTTAAGATGACTAGTCTTCAAACAAGCTTCGGTTTTAATATGCTCGCTATCGTTAAAGGTGAGCCAAAAATTCTCAGCTTGAAAGAAATACTTACGCACTATATAGCACATCAAATTGAGGTTGTAGAACGTCGTACAAGATTCGATAAAGAAAAAGCTGAGGCAAGAGCACATATCTTAGAAGGATTGCGTATTGCACTTGATAACATTGATGAAGTCATAAAAGTAATACGTGACAGTGATACCGATGCAATTGCTCAAGATGAATTGATGCAACGTTTTGGTCTTTCTGAGCGTCAGAGTCAAGCTATATTAGATATGCGTCTCCGTCGCTTGACTGGTTTAGAACGTGATAAGATTGAAAAAGAATACAATGAATTATTAGAATTAATCGCTGATTTAACAGATATTTTAGCAAAACCAGAGCGTGTTCGTATCATCATTGAGGAAGAACTTGAAGAGGTTAAGAAAAAATACTCAGATCCACGTCGTACTGAATTGTTGGTTGGTGAAGTAATTTCAATTGAAGATGAAGATTTGATTGAAAAAGAAGAAGTTCTTATAACTTTATCAAATGAAGGATATATTAAACGTCTCACTCAGGATGAGTTCAGGGCTCAAAAAAGAGGAGGGCGTGGTGTTCAGGGAACTGGGTTGAATGATAATGATTTTATTAGTCACTTGGTTTCAACAAGTACCCATGATCATCTACTATTCTTCACAAATATGGGGCGAGTATATCAACTGAAAGGATATGAAATTCCCGAATATGGTCGAACTGCTAAAGGGCTTCCTCTTGTTAATTTGATTAAACTAGAAGAAGGTGAAAATGTTGAAACAGTAATTAATGTTTCGCAATCTGATGAAGAAAGATACTTATTCTTTACGACTAGAAATGGTCTTGTTAAAAGAACAGATGCTAAAGCTTTTGCTAATATTCGACAAAATGGATTAAAAGCAATTAATCTCCGTGAAGGTGATGATTTAATTAATGTTTTATTAACTGATGGTAAGCAAGAAATTATCATTGGTACACATGATGGATATTCTGTGCGATTCAAAGAAGAAGTTGTACGAGATATGGGTCGTGGAGCAGCAGGTGTCAAAGGTGTAAATCTTCGACCAGGTGATTTTGTAGTTGGTACAAGTATTATTTCAAATGACCAAGAGGTACTGGTTATTTCAGAAAATGGTCTTGGTAAGCGTACAGATGCAGAGCAATATCCAACTAAGGGCCGTGGTGGTAAAGGAATTAAGGTAATGAATGTTACTGAAAGGACTGGTAAATTAGCCGGTCTTGCTACCATAAATGGTGATGAAGATATAATGGTTATTACTGATACTGGTGTTATAATCCGTACGAGTGTTGAGAATATTTCTCAAACTGGTCGTTCTGCTCAAGGTGTTAAGGTAATGAGGCTTGATGATGATGCTAAAATTGTAACTTTTGCTTTAGTAAATCCTGAAGTTGATGATTTAGAAGAGAGTACAAACAGTACTGGTGAAGTTACTGAAAGTGGTACCAACGAGGAATAGTACATGGGAAAAGAAAAAAAGAAAAAAAGAAATTTAAAAAATATTGTTATTAATATTTTAATTTTTCTATTATTTGTTGTTGGAATTGCCTTAGTTTTTAATAAGGACATACGAAATGTTTTCATGAATAATACTACAACTCAGTATCAAGTTAAGAATATTTCAAATGATGAAGTTAAAAAAAATCAAAAGGCTGATGTGTCTTTTGATTTTGATAAAGTAAAATCAGTTAATATACAAGATGTAATGAATTCACAGTTTGATCGTACAGTAGTTGATAACCTACCAGTAGTTGGTGGAATTGCAATTCCAGATCTTTCACTTAATTTACCAATCTTTAAAGGTGTTGATAATGTAGCATTATTTTACGGTGCTGGAACTATGAAGGAAGATCAAGTTATGGGTCAAGGAAATTATGCTTTAGCTAGCCACTATGTTAGCGGATATATTTCTAACGGTTCTAATTTACTTTTCTCACCACTAGAGCGTGCCAAAGTAGGTATGAAGATTTATCTAACTGATATGAATAAAATTTATGAATATGAGGTTAGCGACATGGGAGTTTTTGATCCTTCAAGAGTTGATTTGATTGAAGATGTTGATGGAGAAAAAACTATAACATTAGTAACTTGCTCTGATTTGGCTGCTTCTGATAGAAGAATAGTGTTTGGAAAGTATGTTAAAGAATACGATACTAGTAAAGCAAGTCAAGATGTTACTAAGGCATTTGATACCAGCTTTAATAGCGTAGACTAATTTATAGATAATAATCATATTCACAAATATGATTATTTGACAGAATTCATAGGCGACAGTCTATGAATTTTTTGTTATAATTAATCATATAATATGTATAGGAATGTGATGTAAAATGTCAATAAAGATTGTAACAGATTCAACGATTACTATTGAACCAGGTCTCGTAGAAGAATTAGATATTACAGTGGTTCCCCTTACTATCCTAATCGATGGTGTTTTATATAAAGATACTGACTTAGACTCAGAAGAGTTTATAGAAAAAATGCAATCTAGTAAAAATTTACCAAAAACAAGTCAACCTCCAGTTGGAGTTTTTGCGGAAGTATATGATGATTTAGGCGCAGATGGAAGTCAAGTTATATCAATTCATTTAACAAAGATTTTGAGTGGTACTGTTGAGGCAGCAAGACAGGCCTCTAATTTAACAAATACTGATGTTACTGTCATTGATAGTGAATTTATTGATCAGGCGCTCAAATATCAAGTAGTAGAAGCTGCTCGTTTAGCTAAAGATGGTGCAACAAAAGAAGAGATTCTTGCTAGTATTGAAAATGTTAAGAACAACACTGAATTATTTATTGGTGTTGCTACTTTAGAAAATTTAGTTAAAGGTGGACGTATTGGTCGTGCTACTGGTATGGTTGGTAACTTATTAAACTTTAAAATTATTTTGCAGTTAACCTCAGAAGAGCTTGCACAAGTTGCAAAAGGAAGAGGAAATAAGACTTTTACTAAATGGGTAGATGAGTACGCAAAGAGTCTTGAAGGACGAAACGTTAAGGAGATTAGTATATCACATGCAGGATATCCTCCAATTGCTGATTATGCTAAAGAAAAGTTACAGCCTTATGTTGAAAAAGAAATTATTTCATTACCAACTAATTCAACAATTGCAACTCATGCGGGAATGGGCGCATTTGCTGTAATGACAGAATTTGAATAATAATTATTATTGTAAATTGCTATCTTATGATAGCAATTTTCTATATCAATAGTGGAGGTTCAATGGAAGAAAATAAAGATAGCAATTTAAACGAGCAAGATAATCAAGATTCAATCAAGAATAAAAATAGCTCAAAAAATAAAAAAAGTCGTTTTATAAGTAAAGATAAAAAAATAAATTGGTGGAAATATCTCTTTATTGCTTTGTTAACAATTAATATAATTTTTGTAGGTAGTATCGCTGGAAAAATATTTATGGGATATAACAGTAATGTTAATCCTAAAATTGAAGAAAAACATGAGTTAGATGTAGCAAACAAAGTTGCAAAAATTGAAATGACTTCCTCACAAGTTAATAACTTAGTGAATTCATATTTGAAAGATTTTCAAACTTCTAAAATGAAATATAATTTTTATCTTGGGGATGTAGCAACGTTTACTGGTACTTATAAATTTTTATTTATGAATATACCATTAAGTATAACCTTTACACCCCTTGCCATGGATAATGGAGATATAGAATTAAAGGTTGAAAATATTTCTGCAGGAAGTATAAACTTACCAAAAGATAAGGCTTTGGACTATATTAAGTCAACATATGACTTTCCAAGTTTTGTAAGTATCAATGGACAAAAAGAAAAAGTAACTATTGCCCTAGCACAGATGGAATTACCTAATAATTTTTTAGTTGAAGTTGATCAAATTGACTTAAAGAACGAAAAATTGTCATTTAACTTGTTACAAAAATAATAAAAAGCCCAAAAAACCTTATAAAAGCTTGCTTTACAAGGATTTATTTGATAAAATTAAAATGCCTTAGGGTAAACAAATATACAATTTCGGAGGAAATTAATAATGGCTAATAAGCAGGATTTAGTTGCAAAAGTTGCAGAAAAAGCTGAACTTACTAAAAAAGATGCAGAACTTGCAGTAAACGCAGTATTCTCATCAGTTTCAGAATTCTTAGCTGAAGGTGAAAAAGTACAACTTATCGGATTTGGTACTTTTGAAACTCGCGAACGTGCAGCACGTACAGGTCGTAACCCTCAAACTGGTAAAACACTAGAAATCGCTGCAACTACAGTACCTGCATTTAAAGCTGGTAAAGCTCTTAAGGATGCAGTTAAATAATTTCTTTACAAAAGCCCTACAACCGCAAGGTTCGTAAGGCTTTTTAATTTGAATTTTTGAGAAAAGTAGCAAAAAGGTAGCAAATATTTAAAACATTACTTAACTTTTCTTGAGTGTTTATTATCAATTTCATCTAACAATTTAGTAATATCTTGCTTCATTGATTTAGTAACATGCGTATATATTTTTTCAGTGGTCTTAGAACCATCACTATGACCAACTCTTGCTTTAATTGCTTCCAGTGGAATTCCTTTTTCAGATAAGTAACTTATTAAAGAGTGTCTGAATATATGGCTAGATAAATTCTTATTAATTGGATTGTTTAATCTTGAATTAGCTTTTTGAATAGCGAGGTTAAATGAATTATTTGCTAGGGGGATTCCATTCTTTGATACGAATATGAAATTCATATCTTGATATTTTGAATTTGTCATTTTAGTATATTCGTTCAGTTCTATAAACTCATCTAGTATCTCGATTTCTCTTTTTGAAAGAGAGACAGTTCTATAGCTCGCAATTGTTTTTGGTGTAGTTTTACTTCCAAGCCTATATCCTACAGTTTTATCAAGAGTCCCGTGGATATCAACAGTTTTTTCTTTTTTATTATAATTTTCTTTTTTGATTGCTATTGCTTCCCCAATTCGACAGCCGTTCAAAGACATGAATTCAGCAAGCAATGCTATTCGATACGTTTTTTTTGTTTGGCGTAGTTCCCCAATAAGCAATTCTAACTCTTCACGTTCTAAGTATTTCTTTGTTACTGATTCATATTCTTTTATAGTTATTATTTTTCTAGGTAGTTTTACATTTCTTGATGGATTAATTTGCAAAAGATTATTATCGACTGCATAATCAAACATTAAATTTAGCATAGATTTCATTCTTTCTTTACTTCCATGAGTTGTATCGAAATTTATTAATCTTTTTTGTATATACTTAGTTGTTATATTAGAGATAATTGTTTCTTTATCAAATAACAACCTCAATTTTTTTACTGAACTATTTAAACTAGATATCGAAGATTGTTTAATACCTTTTTTATAAAATTTCCACCAATCTTCTAATAAATCTATAAATTTAATATTTTCAGTTACAGGAGAGTCCTTTAACTTTTCTTTGACCTTATCTTTGAGAATAGTTGAAGCTTGATTCTCAGTTTGTTTAGTATTCTTATTCATTGTCACGGCTACATATTTTTTTCTGCCTGTATAAGGATCTTTATAATCCATGACAAATTTTGTTTTTCCGTTAGGTTGTTCTACCGGCCACATTGCCATTGTTAATTCCTCCTATTTTATGATAAAATAGGGTACAAGAAAACTACCCTATTCAAGTGGTTTTTCAATTTAAACGTCGCCTCGCTCGCCAAAGTAAGGGTGGCGTTTTTTTGTGTTTTTCTATTTAAATAGATATGTTATAATAAATGTACAATATATATGACATATTAGAAAGGCGATATAACCATATGAAAAAAATTAAACATACAATTAATTCAATGACATATAATGAGCAAATCAACTTAAATACTATGCTGCGAACATTTTTAAAATTAAGCAGCAACACTAAAGAAGCTTATGAATTCAGCGTTTTAAACTATGAAATTATTGATACTGAATTAGAAAATAATTTAAATGCATTATTTAAAATTTCAAGTAGTGATCTTTTCAACAACATCTCCGATAACAATAGGGTCAGTATATGAACCACCGGTAACTTGATCTAAATCAACATCTAACCTTTTGTAGTCTGTCGTTGACCCACTTAGAGCATTTGCAACATTTAAAATACCACCTTCTTTTTTCACTAATTCTGTTTCACAAATAGTAAATTTATCATATATTTTTTTCGCGATTATCGTACCCTTATCCAAATCGTAAGATCCTAAGCTTTCTCCAGTATCAGGATCTACAATGTTGAATTCATCGGGTTGAATTATCTTGAATTTATCACCAAGTTCTATCCCGTTGTCAGCTCCAGCTGTAATTACAAAAGAATAATCATTGATTATCTTAGCTATTTTTATTTGTTTTTTCACCATTATTTATTCCTCCGATAAGAATTTTTGCATCTTTTTCTAATTTTTGTTGTGATTCTTCAAGTATTTTTTTATCTTTGCTTGATAAAAGCGAGAATGCTCTATCATATAGCGCTAATAATATAAAAACTTTTTCTCTTGTACTTGTTAACTCTGATTGTGTAGTTGCTAAGTCTTTCTGATATCCTGTGACCATTTCCTTGAGACCTTTAGCGTTTGATTTTTTTTGCAGAATTTTTTTCTGTAAAGAGTTGTTTTCTATTGATAAAAACGCTATATATAGGATCGAACAAATAATGATACAAACCAAATATATTATTAAATATACTAATTTCCAACCGTCTTTGAATAGCGAGCCTATAAATGCAACTGTAGAAATATTAAAAAACCATATGCTAACATCTTTTAGTTTGCTAGTTTTCAGTTCCTTCTCCTTTCAAGATTCATTCCTTACCACAGTCCATGTGGTTTTATTTTTTCAAAACTTCCAAAATTTTACTTTTAATTTCTTCCTTATCTTCTTCAGATAAGGATTTTATTTTTTCTTCAATTTCTTTATTTTTCATATGTTAGATACTCCTTGAATAATTCTTCAGCAATATCATAATAACAGCTTTTGATGTGATAAACATTCAGAAAACGATATATATCAACGTATTCTGGCATTGAGTCATATAGTGAAAGAAAATCTTTAACTCTTTCATTAATCCAATACTTATCAGCTTCGGCTTCCTGTTTAATATGTATTGTTGGAGCTGAAAGTGATGTGAACTCATGACCATTAACTAAATGCCCTAGCTCATGAAGTATAGCATTCTCTATTTCTACACCTTTAAGATATCCGTTTATCATTATCGAATTAACCTCAGGAATGTATAATCCATGAGTATCTAAATCGTAAGAATAAATAATAGAAATGCCCTTTTCCTTTAATTCTTTTTGTATATCCATAAAAAACCTTAAATTTACTTATTAGCAAAATATGCTTTTAGAAAATCTTTTACTACCTTTCTATCATTATCTGATAAAGGCTTACCACCAAAGCTCATCGCATTATCTGTCATTCTTTCTAAATCTTCTTCGGTAGGTGCTGTATTCTCATCTCGTCCTAGCAAATAGTCTGTAGATACACCAAAATAATCAGCTACTAATTGTAGTCGTTCAGTTTTAGGAACTCTTTTTTTCCATTGGTAAATAGTATTTGAAGGAATTCCCAATTTGTCTTCTAATGCTGAAATAGTTATTCCTCTTTTTTTACAAAGTTCTTTAATTCTTTCAAGTAATATATCCATAAAAATCCCTCTAAATCCTTATGGATTTTAACTAATAAAAATATTAGTTAAAAGTATTGACAACTAATATTTTTATTAGTACAATATACCCATAAGCTAATGTAATGAGCTAACAAAAAGCATAAAAACTATCTCTAAATCAATTCAAGGTCGGCAAACTAAGAATGTTAATTTATGTGGTCGTTTTATGTCTTATTTAACTATGTATTTATACTAATATATTTATTAGTTATTGTCAATTATTTTTGTTAAAAATATTAGCTTATATAGAAAGGAGATTAAATGAGAGAAAATTTAGCTATTAAAGTAAGAGTCGCACTAGTTAGAAAGAATATGACTCAGTCTGATTTAGCGAAAATTTTAGGTATATCAGGAGCGTATTTATCTGATATCTTAAATGGTCGTAGAAAATCTGAAAAACAGATAGAACTTATCAAAAAAGCTTTGAATATTGAAGATGATAATTGAAAGGAGAATAAATGAATACGTTAAATTTAGAAAGAACTTTAACAAGCAATGAAGTTTCTAAAATGATTGGTAAAGAGCATTCGAAACTAATGAGAGATATTCGTACTTATATAACATATTTAGACGAAGCCAAAATTGGCTCGGTTGATTTCTTTATTGATTCTACATACCAGGATTCAAAAAATGAAACTAGACCAAATTATTTACTAACAAAGCAAGGTTGCGAAATGGTTTCTAATAAATTGACTGGAGCGAAAGGTGTTCAGTTTACAGCAATGTATGTTAGTAGATTTAACAAAATGGAAGAAGATTTAAAAGCTATCCCAACTAGTCCAAGAGAATTAGCAAAATTAGCTCTTGCAGCAAATGAAGAAGTAAACGAACGAGTTGATAAGATTGATACTCGACTAACTGAAATTGAAGAAAATAAACCTATCAATACTGAAGATTATGGAACTATTGGTAGAAATGTTTCTAAGAAAGTTCATAAAATAATTTCTGAACGACATTTGGAGGTTGAAGCAAGAAAACTTTTATTCAAGGATTTGAACTCTAGCATCAAGCAAGTATTCAATGTTCCAAATCGTGGCCGTATAAAAGATAAAGATTTTGAAAAAGTTCTTGATTTTATTAGAGGTTGGGAACCATCTTCTGTGACTAATGCAAAATTGAAAGAATTATAAGTGAGGTAATTATGAATAAAACAGTAATTGGTAGAGTAGTAGAAGTAGATATAGAGTCTCCTTGGATGACTGATGAGGAATTAAGGAAACTATATAAGAAGAAGAAGCTCAGGAAAATTCAAGAAGTTGCAAGAGCTATGCAGAATCATCCAACTGCTAGTCACTGGGTAAGAACTGGAGAAGTTAGAACTTGCCATATTGATGCATATGATGAATTTTATGATTGGTATCAACGATATAAAAATGTTCCTAGAAAACCTGAGTTAACTTTTACTAAAAGATTTAGTGCGTGGAAAAGGGCAAAAGGAGATGAAAATGAGTGACCTATTCGGAACATTAGCAGTATTATTAACAATCTTTCTATTCTGCGTATTCTTCTCAGCGTTACAAGTGAGTAGAGAGTACGAAAAAGAAAGAAAAAAGAACGCAAAAAAAGCCACACGGACGGCAATCCATAAAGTGGCTTAGGAAAGTTTATAGGTAAAGTATAACATGAAAAAAGAAATTTGCATATTGGAAGGAGTGTCATGCCTTTCAGAACAATAAAAATAAAAAACAGATCAAGAGCCTTAAAGAAACAGGCTGATAAATTTGAAAAACTATGTATTAAAAATGGTTATTCATATGAGATTGTAATAGATAATACACTAAACCTCATACCTCGTGTATACGACGAGAATGGGAAACTAATTACTAGTCCAGGCAGTTGCAGAATCGAACTTGATGACGAAAGCAGGATTCTAACTTATGAGGATAGATGTAAACATAGAAGTTCGATACTCAAGCTTGCTTTAGATAATTTAAACAAATCTAAGGGAGATTCATATGAAATTAACTGAGGAACAAATATTAGCAAACTATAATGTCGCTTATGCAGCAATTGAAGAAGATATATCAACTCTAAGCTTGAACGATTGGGAAGACACATTAATCGTATATAGTCAGCTATTTGGAATTGACGTAGATAGTATTGATTACGATAACAATGGATTTTATCAGCTATATAAAATCGTATACAAAATGCTTGAAGACAAGTATGGCGATTTAACATTTTAAAGGAGAAAACATGAGTATATTCGAAAAAATATTAATTTTAATGAAGACAGTAATTGGCATATCTACCATAGTAATTAATATATTAATTATAAAAAAACTTAAAGAGTTGAGAGATTAGGAACTGATGATAAAGGATATCCCATTTCAATCAAAGCTTTAAGTTCGAACAGTTCTTTTTGAGAAACATCTTCAACAGTTTTCAATGACTGATTGTCCTCAATGTTGATAACAGTATTTAAAAATATTTGTGAATGAAGGGAGTTGGAGAAAAGATCTAATATTTCTCCATATAGTAATACATATGTTTGGTTTTTATATACACCGAAGTAAGAGTTATTAGGATTTATATGCTGGTATTGTTCCGCGAGAGGAGTACCATTAATCATTAACTTAACATTTGGATCATTTATAGTTTTCCATTGAATTTTGTGATTAAGAGTCTCTGTTCGAAGTTCATTAATTAGTGGAGTATTTTTCATAATTGCCTTTCGTTATTTAAAAATTGCAAAGAATTGTTCAAATGGTTCTATGAAGTCAATATACTTTATATTTTGTTTCCCTTTAAACTTTTCTATATTTTTAACTATTTTAGCTATATCTTTCCTTTTAGAAGTTATAGGGTAGTTACCTTTAAATTTAGCCGTTGTCTTAAAAAGTATAACTACCGAGTTTTCCTTAATTACTTCATTCTGACTTGTTGCATTTTTTAAGGTTGTATCTATTGCTGAAAGGGTTCCATAGTATTCATCTTTACTATGTGCAAAATTAGTTTCTTCTTTAGCAATGTCTAATTTTCTTTTAGTTTTAAAGGATAAATATAGTGTGAGCAATGTAGATATGAATCCTATAACTCCAGTAAGTGAATTGAATTTATCTAGCGAATCCCAAAAATCCATCAATGTACCCTCCTTTAATATCAACATTATATCACATTAAAATACCATTAAGTTTTAACTATAAAGAATGTATACAAATAAATAATATTTATAAATGAAAGGATAAATAAATGAATTTAATGATAACAGCAATAGATAGAGAAACTGGCGAATTTGCAGATTTTGATTTAAGCATAATTAAAGATTTGTCCAATGATGATGTAGCAAATTTACGAGTAGATACAAAGAAAATTGAAGCAATTGGTAAAGCTGCAGATAAGGAAATCAAGGAGCGTCTTGATAAAGGTGAAAAGTTCACGAGAGTCTCATACGGAAATCCTCAAGTAACAAGAAATCTTATATTAGACGAATCTGCTAAAAAAGCATTAATAAAAAAATATGGTTGGGAAAGTGTTGAACCATTAACGATTGCTAAATTAGAAAAGAAATTTGGAGAAAAAATTACCGAAGATCTTGAACCATACATAGTAAATGTTCCAAAAAACCCAGCTATTCAATGGGATAAGTGAGGTTAGTAATGGCTAAAGAAACAAAAGAGTACGGCGATATCTATGAGGCTCTCTCAGCAGTTCAACAAGCTATTGTACAGCCGTCAAAAGATGGTAGCAACCCAATGTTCAAATCTGATTATGTGACCTTAGATGGCGTTGTAATGGCTATAAATGATGCGATAAAAGAAGCTCAAGCAAAAATATTTTGGACTAATTACATTGTTGATAATGTAATGGTCACAGATATTCGAGGTTATGGAGATCAAGTAGTTATTGAAGGAAGTCCAGTTGCAACAAATCTTGGCAATCGTGGGACAAATGAAGCTCAAGCAATGGGAAGTGCATTAACTTATGCTCGTAGATACAGTCTTTCTATGGCATTTGGTATCACTAGCAACGTTGATGACGATGGCAACGCTGCTAAAGGTAATACAATTCCACCAAAGAAACAATCGAAGCCTAAGAAGAATGATAACGGCTTTACTGATAAAGAAAATGGAATATTAAGTAAATTGAGGCAAAAGTTATTAGACATGGGAATCAGTCCGCTAGTAATAGATAAAAATATGCCAAAAGAAGGCTCAACTTTTGATGAATTTAAACAAGCGTTTATAGACTTACATGAGAAAAATGTTAAGCCATTGAAAACTCCTGAAGAAGTTGCAAAAGAGGTGACAAGCGAAACTCAAGAAGAGCTACCTTTAGATTTGAAATACACAGTAGAGAAGGAAGAAGTAAATGATAAATAATGTTGTATTAGTCGGTAGACTGACTAAAGATATTGAACTTAAACAGACGGCTAGTGGACAATCAAACACAAGTTTCACTTTAGCAGTAACTCGTAACTTCAAGAACCAAAATGGTGAGTATGAAAGTGATTTTGTTCAAGTAGTAGCTTGGAGACAAACTGCAGAGTTCTTATCTCGTTTCGGTGCTAGGAAAGGCAATCTACTTGGTGTTACAGGACGTATTCAGACTCGTAATTACGAAAACCAACAAGGACAACGTGTGTATATTACTGAGGTTGTTGCTGATAATGTGACTTTCCTTGAAAGCAAAGCAGTAAGAGAAAATGGTCAAAGTCAGCAACCTACACAACAATCAAATAATAACGATCCATTCAGTGGTGGAAGTCCAGTCAACATTGATGATGATGATTTGCCATTTTAATTAGAAAAGAGGGGACATGGCTAGACCAAAGAAAATAGGTCTTGATTACTTTCCTATGGATGTTGATTTTCTAAGAGATATAAAAATTAGGAAGATAGAAAAAGAATGTGGTAGTGAATCTATCAAGGTACTGCTTTGTTTACTAGGCAATATATATAGAGACGAGGGGTATTACATTAATTGGGATGAAGATACTGCATTCTTAATTTCTGATGAAATTGGCTTAAAAGAAGAAGTGGTCAAGGAAGTTGTTAATAAATCTTTGCAAGTTGGATTTTTCAGCAAATATCTTTTTGATGAAGAAAATATTCTCACTTCAAAAGGGATTCAAGAGAGATATTTAGAAGCAAAGAAAAAAAGTAAAGGTATAGTTATTGACGCAAAATATACAGCACAAAGGGAGTTTATGGAACTTAATTCTCCAATAACTACACTTGAAGATGAATTTAAGGGAGTTAATTCTCCGAAAACTAGGGTTAATGAGGAAATAACTGGGGTTAATTCTCCGATAAGTACACAAAGTAAAGTAAAGGAAAGTAAAGGAAAGGAAAGTAAAGTAAAGGAGAGTAAACAAAATCCTCTTCAGCAGATATTAACTTTCTACAACGAAAACATTTCTCCTGTTACTCCCTTTGTCAGAGAAGAAATTGAATTTGATTGTAAAGACTTTGGATATGAACTTGTTCAAGAAGCTTTAAGGCGTACAGTTTTAAATTCTAAAACGAGCTATAAATATTCTCAAGCAATCTTAAGAGATTGGAAGAGTAAAAACTACAAGACTTTAGAGGACGTTGAGACTACATTGAAAAGAAATAGCAATCAGCAAAACGTTTCTCAAAAAGATGCAAATACTAAATCAAGTGCCAAAGTACCTGATTGGCATCAAGAAACTCAAAAGGACGATGACAGCAATAGAGAGCTAACTCCTGAAGAGATTAAAGAATTATTCGGAGAGGATGCATTATGAAATTGACAGGGAAAAATGCTAATCCAATGATAATAGATTTCTTCTTGAGTGAAGTTCCTGGGGCGACTAAAAAAGACTTTCTAGAATGGATGCAAAGTGAAGAGACAGTGCAGAGTCCTATTAGGTTCTATGCATTCGTCCATAAAATAAGCATTCAAGAAGCTATGAAGATAAATGGATTTGAGGTAGAGGAATGAAAGTAAACGATAAAGTCATTTACACACCGACAGATGAAGTTGGAACAATAACACGAGTGTACTTCAATTCTCTATTTCCTTTTGAAGTTGATTTAGGATATAGGGTTGTGAGTGCTAGGTTGGAGCAGTTGAAGGAGATTGAAGATGAGAGAGATTAAATTCAGAGCATGGTATACACCATTTAAGAATCACAATATCGGTCAAGAAATGAAATATGGCAGCGCAGGTTCAATATTAACTTTTGCAGAAATGAGTCCTGAGAAATATAAAGTAATGCAATATACAGGATTTAAAGACAAAAACCGAGTTGAAATCTACGAGGGAGATATTATAAAAAATGATTCAGATAATCATTTTGAAGTACGTTATATAGATGGACTATCAATGATAGTTTTTAAGGGTTTCAAGTATATTATGCTTCCTAAGATGATTGAAGATTTTACTGTAATAGGAAATATTTACGAGAACCCAGAACTTCTGGAGCATAAATAATGAAATTTGAATTCGAGCTATATAGAGCTACTTCAAAAGCTAAAGTACCAACATGGCAGAAGTTGATTATCAACTCTAACGACAGAATGCATTATCAACAAAAGGCTAAAGTCACCAAGAAATTACGACATATGGCTAAACTTCAAGCTTATGAAGTGAGTTTCGGAAGAACATATGAGAAATTCAGTAAGAATAAGCCATGTGGAGTTACTTTAACAGTCTATACACCAACTAAACGCAGAAGTGACCCAGATAACTTACAGCCAACGTTAAAAGCTATTATGGACGGATTTACTGAAGCGGAACTATGGGCAGATGACAATCATGACGTAGTGAAATATACAAAACATCAGTTTGGTGGGTTGTCAGGAACTGATGCTTACCGATTGGTAGTAGAAATTGATGAACTGTGACCACAGAAACAAGCCAAATTGAGCGATTAAATGATAAATAAGGTATTTATACCTAAAATATTTTACTCGCTTAAAACGGCTTATATGAGCAAGGAGGATGAAATGGCAGTAAGTGAATATGAAAATGCCTGGGAAACAATTGTTGTAAATAAGCCATTTGAAAAGAAATTGCATATAGCGCTAGGTGCAATTGATTCTGCAATAGATGATATTGATATGAAGGACTATTGGCATGCTAAAGATATATTGCGCTCAGCAATAATTGAAATAGCAAATGAGTTGAATAAAGGAGAAAACAATGGCATTAAGTAAATTAATTAAGAAAACAGAAGAAGTAATTGATACAAGTGTAGTTTACCGGTGCAAGAAAAAGAGTGATTATAAAGCTTTGATGAAGGCATTGAAAGAAGAAGGGTATATGTGGTCTAATGGAGAAAAAATATTTGAAAATGATGAATATTTTTGCGAAAACATTTGTA
The DNA here is from genome assembly GCF_001832885.1 of Floricoccus penangensis. GTDB lineage: Bacteria > Bacillota > Bacilli > Lactobacillales > Streptococcaceae > Floricoccus > Floricoccus penangensis. The sequence continues at coordinate 165,803 of NZ_MKIQ01000027.1, forward strand.
TTTATTTAGAAAAAGATAAAGGAATTGCTAGGTCTGATTATGAATATGGTCTTAAAAATTATAATGATAAAATCGTCCGTTTCAAAGCACCGAAAAAGATGTATGTGTTGAAAAATAAAGAAGATGTATATTATATAAAGACTACATGTTGGGACAGTGGTCAAGACCTTAATTGGATGATTAATAGCAATAAAGAAGATAGTCCTCGTTTTACTAAAAAAACGGCTAAGGAGCTCAAACGAGTTCTGAAATGCCAAATGGAGGAAGCATGAAAAAACTAATTAAAATCTTGCTACTGACAATTTTCGTGACGTCAGGAATAATGCTAGCAGGTTGCAGTAAGCAAGAACGAAAAGTTGAAGAAAAGAAACGATTAACTTTGGAGCTAGTAACATTAGTGCCTGTAGGAGATAGTGATAAGCCAGTGCAGTTAGTCAAAGATAGCGAAACAGGAATGGAGTATTTTATTTATAACGGTAATATGACTCCTAGGCTAGGAGACAAAATCTCATATATGAGATGGGAGGAGAAAAATATGAGTGAAATATCAAACTGACACATACTCAGCTAGAGTCAGAAACGTAGACGGAAATAAACTAGCTGTAGAAATAAATGAACAGATTAACCTTGAACGACTTAAGACAATCTATGACGGATATGTCGGTCCACGAGAAGTAGAGATAAGATTTACTGATCCGAGAAAGTTCACTAAACAGCAGAGATACTTCTTCTTTGCCTTAGTAAATGATATTAATGCATTTACTGGGCAACCGTGAGATTTCTTTGAAAGAAATGTTTTACTTCCTTTATGAACAGGAGACTGGAAGAGAAATAAGCTTGAAAAATACGTCTAACGCAAGTGTCTCTGATGTTGTAGTGTTAACAGATTTAGTAATAGATTTTATATTCGAGAATGACATACCTTTCAAGGATGGGTATGAGATATTACCAGGACATCTTGATTATTATTTCTACAAATGTGTGATGAATCGAGTATGTTGCATCTGTGGTAAGCAAAATGCAGACATAGACCATTTCAGTGAACCTGTTGGAATGGGGAACAATCGCAACAAAGTAGATGGTGAGAAATACGACTACGCTGCACTATGTAGAGAACATCATACGATTAAGCATTCAATGCCGTTGGGGGAGTTCAAAGATAGATATAAAGTAAAAGGTGTTAGATTGACGCAAGAAGAAATTGAGAAAATCAGAAAGGTGAGTTATGAGGGAATTTAAAGTTGGAGATATTGTAAAAGTAATCAATAAAGAAAGATTCAGTTTTGGAAGAGTGGGAGTTATTAAAGAGATCAATAGTGCTTCTGCTCCTTATAAGGTTGAATTACCTATTGGTACCATATGGTTTTATGAGAATGATTTGGAACTAGCCAAACCAAAAATCGTAGTGCCAAAATGGTTTGATAAGTGGTATAAAGAGCAGTTAAAAGAAGATGGAATTGATAATAGAATTTTAACAGGCAATATGTTTACCGTTATCGGTAATTTAAAAAAATTATATGAAAAATGCGGTATGTACTCACCTAAACAATTTTCAGATAAATATTTATATATTGATACACACAAGCTAGACCTTATCCGTATCATTTTAGGAGACCTTGAATATGAAGTCGAGAAAGTTGTTAAATGGACTGTTGAAGTGTTAGATGATGAAAAAGATATTCATAGAGTTGTGGAAAATAGAAATATGAAATATTCTACACTAAGTTGTCTAGCTATTTGTTACAACGCAACAGTAGAAGATGCTTATAAGTGGGACACAAAAGAAGAAGCTAAACTTTACATTGAAGTGAACAAAATCGAGGGTGCAGAAGCTGTGCCTGTGGAGATGTGATATGGATAGTATTGCAATTGGAGTGGTTTTAGCTTTAGCATTCCTCGTGCTATCATTCGGAATATCATGTGTTAAATCATATGTCAAAAACTTGGAGAAACTTTCAAAAAAATATAAAGATAAACCAGAAATGAAAAGAATAATTATCGAATATATTGTAGCTCCTACAACTTTGCAATCCATATTTAGCTCAATGGTAATGATTGAAATATTAACTCTTGGTAATGCTCCAAGCATAGTTGGAATATTGTTGGGCGCTTCAGTAGTACTTTCATTTGTATATATTTTCTATTTAGTAGACAGGGATATGTACTATCAGTATCACTTCTAAAATATAAAGGATAATAGAGAGGATCAAATGTTAAAAATAGTTATTGGAATAGTATTAGTCGCTGTCGTGATCTATTACGGTAGCAAGTAGGAAAGGAGGGGCTAGTGATAGAGTTTGATGAAGAACGAGCCTTACGTGAAGCTCGTAAAGTTTTAAAAAATTATCGAGTCCAAAAAGAAAGATATCAAAAATTAGAACCTGTGATTAAGTCCCCTCATTTTGGAGAAAGAGTAAAAGGTGGTATTAAGCAAGATAGAATTGCTGATTGGGCTGATGCAGGTCGTGAGATAAAAGAGATAGAACGAGCGATTGATAGTTTGTCAGGCTATGGGATGCAATATAGTTTGGTTTTACAAGTCAACTATGATATTCAAAGTAGTGATAAAAAAAGAGATCTGCTCGAAGAACAGATCAATTACTCAAAAAGTGGATATACTAAGATATTAAGAAAGGCTCAATTGATGTTTGCAGATAGCTATAAGAATAGTCAAATTGCTATTAGTTGTATGTTGATGTAAGTAGCATTTAGTGTGTCATTTGCCGTAGCATAAAGAGTAGCACAAAACACTAGAATTAAGTGGTATTATGATATTGTAAATATTTGTAGCGAGAGTAGTGTCTCGTGATTGGTGCAAATATTCGGGTCACCTCCTTATGTAATATAAAGGTTAAAAAGTCTGACGAAAGTTGGGCTTTTTGTTGTATAATAATTATATTAAAAATTAGGAGAAATAAATTATGAAAATTGACCAATCGACGGCAACTATTATCGCAGCTTTAATAGCTGTGTCGGGTGTAATAATAAGTTTATTAAATTCGTGGATAGTTTACAATAAACAAAAAAAAGTAAATGAAGAGCTTCAAGGTAAGCAACAAAAATTTCAAGAAAAAATTGAAAAAGGTAATAATGAATTTAAAAAAGGATTGCAAAATCAAGTTATAGCGTCAGAAAGTCAAAAATTTATTATAGATACTATAAACCAACCTGCCGAAAAAATAAACGAAAGCATTTCCTATATAAGAGAAAACTTGATACATTACATAACCTATTCTCAAATGATAGAACCTGATTTAGGACATATAGAGGTTTCAAAAAGAATAATTGATTTCAATAACAATATAAGTACAATAAAGTTATATTTAAATTATTTTTCAGATGAGAGCTATAATTCTTTTGTTTTGTTTATCAATGAAATTGATAGATTGTCAATAGAAATAGTAAATTTATATAAAAACAAAGAAAATGATAATGATTTGATAATGCAATCTACTAAAGATGCAGTTAAAAAAGGAAGAGAGAAACTATCAGAATTCGAAGAGATTTATGGTAAAGAAATAAAAGAATTAATCAAAACCTTGAAAGAAGAACTAAAAAAGTAGTTTAATACATGAGCAAATAAAATAAAACATGAAGGAGGTGAAAAATCACTTCCTTTTATTGTACTCAAAAACATAAGTCGGAAAGGAGACTGCATGGCAAAACCAAAATATGAAGAATGGCTGACAGAAGAAGGACTTTTGAAAATAGAAGGTTGGGCTAGAGATGGTCTCACCGATGAACAGATAGCACACAACATGGGAATATCTAGAGCTACATTGAATAATTGGAAAGTTAAACATGTAGACATTTTAGACACCCTAAAAAGGGGGAAAGAAGTAATTGACAGACAAGTTGAAAATGCGTTGTTGAAACGTGCATTTGGTTATGACTATACTGAACGACAGGTTAAGATAGTTAATAGAGATAAGGATGTAGTTGATGTCGAACGCAGAAAGTTTCAAAACAAGTTTAAGTTAGATAATCCAGAAGCTACTCAACAAGAGATAATCGATGCATCTATTGAAGCTATTCCAACGACTGAACGAATTGTTCTTTTTGAAAATGATAAGCATATGCCGCCAGATACGACCGCAACTATTTTTTGGCTTAAGAATCGCATGCCTAAAGAATGGAGAGATAAACGAGATGTATCGCTTGAAGGTAAAGATGGCGAGGACTTGAATATCAATATTAAGCTATGAAGTTTGATAGCAATACTGATGTGATAAGCAAGCACAAGCCACTGTTTGATAGGATAGCTAATAAGAACGACATTGATAAATTTGTATTAAGCGGTGGCCGTTCATCGTTTAAGTCTTACGACACTTGCTTGGCCATACTAATAGATATGCTTGTACATGCTGAGAAAGGAAAGCAAGCTAATGCAATTATCTTTATGCAAAAGCGTGAAGAAATTCGTGACGGTGTATTTAAGCAATTTGAAGCAGTGATTGATAATCTTGATTTAAGAAGTTTATTTTCAATTAAAGTCAGTCCATTCGAGTTAAAACTAAATGCTACAGGATCAGTAATTAAGTTCTATGGTCTAAATAAACAACAAGGGAAAAAAGCTAATGCGATTGATAATATAGCTTGGCTTTGGTTTGAAGAGTTTGACCAATTCGATAGTGCTGAAAGCGTAGGAACTACATTAGCAACATTTCTACGACACAACATACCTGGAGAACGCATTAAACAAGTATTCTCTTTTAATCCACCTAGAAGCCCAAAACATTGGGTTTTTTCTTATACGAATAATCTAAATGCTAAGAAGATACATACAACATATTTAGATGATGATACTGGAAAAGATTTAATCACTCCTCAGCAACTTGATGAAATAAACGAGTTGAAAGAGCGAGATTACGCATGGTATAAATGGGAGTATCTCGGAGAAGTATTAGAAGATACTGCTATAGACTTCCCTAACTTAACACATGCTAAGAACGATTTAGAGCTTACTGGTAACGATTATATCTTTATTGGTGTTGATAGCTCGACGACTGGTAAAGATAGCACAGTCGCTTGTATATTGGCATATAACGATAAGAGTAAACTGATTAAGTTCATTGGTTATGAATATTTAGACAATGTTTGGGTAGATGGGTATAGCTCGATTGAAGCAGGTAGTCATTTGGTTAATTTAGTTCGTTCAGTTAATGCTGCTGCAGTTTATATTGATAGAGGATATGGACAGCACTTGATAGATGCAATGATTATACAAGCGCCAGAAATACCATGTAGAGCGATTAACTTCGGTGGCAAGGATTTAATAGCTAAGTCAAGTGGACGTGCAGAATTGGCACTAAATAATCGTGCAGTGATGTATCTGAATGCTAGTGATCAACTTCAAAGCAAAAGAGTAGTTGCATATGCTGATTGTGAAGAATTAGAAAGACAATTAGGCGCAACTGAATTTGAAATTACAAGTAAAGAATACAAAGTAATTTCTAAAGACACGATAAAAGCTCGTATAGGAAAGTCGCCAGATGAAGCAGATAGTTTCGTGTTGGCTACACAAGGAATATACGACTTAATTTTATAATTAACAGCCCCTCATCGAAGGGGATTTTTGATGTTCCTATAGCCAAGAGGTAAGGCATGGCTCTGCAAAAGCTTGACCGTCGGTTCGAATCCGACTAGGAACTTAAATTAAAGAAAAGGAGGGAAAATGGTACGAGGTAAACAATGCGATATATGTAATAAAGTTAATTGCCATGGCGAATGTATGAATTATCTTATTGAGATGGTGGAACAACTCAGTAAAGAAAGCAATATGGATGAATTCAATAGGATATTCATGCAGATACCCGATTTCAACTATCGTTTGGACGGAAAAATCAACGCTGTTTTCGGTACGGATTTAGAGGTTGCCAAGAATGGTGAACGTGATGAAGAATTATCCAATAGGTGGGACGAGATACTTTATAAAACGAATAGGCAAGGAAGCACTAATTTAGCTGAGATTAAAAAGTTTTATAGATATAAAGAAGTGTTTGGAACATCTTATTTATTCATTGATGATAAAGAAGAACAATTTAGATTAGTTAAACCAAATTTAGTATCTGAAATGGCTCTTAAAACTGATAATGATATTTTGGGAACAGAAATAGTTTGGTATAAACTTGGAAGTCCAGAGATAAACGATTCTTATTCATTAAGAAAAAATCAAGGTTTCGAGTATTTCCCTTATTCTGGTGGATATGCAGTAGCACCAAGTAATATTATTAAAATCCATGATGATAGCTTTATTCTTAACTCAGATTTATTGAGACTACAAATCTTGTTAAGTATGCTTCTCAAGATATTATGTGCAACGACTGATAGAGATTATGGTGATTTATTTGTATTTACAGAGCAACCAAAAGAAAAGCTTCTATCAGCAGTAGCTAAAAGAACAAAAGATGCGGTAGCAAATGCTGTAGAATCAATGAGAGTCAAGCTTGCTGAATTTATAAAGCAAAACAAGACAGACGACAGTAATGTCGTTATCTTTGATGAGCAATACAAAGACATTAAACAAATTGCACCAGTAACACCAATAAAAGATTTTCAATTTATTTACGATGATTTGGACAATATTTTATCCAGTGTTACAAATTTTCCTTCGATTCTAGTAGATAGAGGAGACATTGGAAGAAATGTAAGTAATAAGAACTTATTATCTAGCGCTAGAGCTGGATGGCTTACACCTCAAAAGAAAGAACTGGCTGTAGCTGTAACTCCTGCGGCTAAACTTCTTTTAAATGACAAAGATTGTTACTTGCGTTTTAAAGATTATCCAGAGGACTTAACTGGAACTGAGGAAGAAAACACGCTATGACCGAAAAGTCGTTAAACTTCATGAAAGGAGATAAATGTCTTTAGTTTTTAGAACTTCGGGTGGTCGTATGGCTATCCCAAATACTGAAATGGATAAAATCCAACGAAAGAATTTAGAATCTATCAAACATTACAAAATGGAGATAGAAGATGTTAGAAATCTAGCTACTTATGATGAATCAGTTAGATTTAAAAATATTTTTCGCGAAAATGCAGATGGTAGTAAAGACTATATTATCAGCGCAGAAGTCGTAGATGAATTACCGACAGGTTCTTTCGTAAAAAGAGCATATAAAGCTCTAAGAGTTGCACCAATTGATAAGAAGAAACTTCCGATCGGTTCAAAATATAAATATTCAATTATTACTGTTCCGAGTAAAGATATCTTAGCTGAATTCAATATGAGTTTAACGACTGATGAAATGCGAGAAATCTTGGAAGAATCTATTAAGAAAGGAGTTAATTATTTTGGCTAAATACAAATTTTTAAAAGGTGAATTGCATTCAAATGCTGAAACTCTAGCGCTTGATACGCCTACTTGGGCAGAACGTGTTTATAATGTTTTCCCTAAAAATGGTGAATCGGAAAATGAAGATGGTACAAAATTACTCGTTCACTCAGTGAATGGCGATGCGTTTTTGCTTTTGGATATTAATCCTGAATCAGATAAGTTGGGTGAAAAGCCACAATGCAACAATGCCTTTGAATGTCCACCAACAACAGAAAAGAAAGCTGGTGAATAATGGACGAACTAACTATTAAAGAAATTAAGGAACGCTTAGATAATCTAGGGGTTCCTTTTAATGATCGTGCAAAAAAACAAGAGCTTTTAGATTTGTTAAACCAGCATGAAAAGTCACAAGAAAACTTTGTTCTTGAAGATGAAGTGGCAGACTCAGCCCATGAAGAGTTAGAAAAAGAGGTGATCCCTAAATCTACTAGTGTAGTTGATAAAATCAAAGGAGCTATTAAGCTACCTGAAGAAGCAACTCCTCAAAAAGAAACTCCACTAGTTTACAAAGTTAAGGAACACGAAAAGACTACAAGTAAGCCTTTGACTAATCCTCAACTCATTTTATTAGCTAAAGCAGGTATGGATTCCGCAGAATATCAAAGTGTTGAAAACGGTATTGATGTTCGTATATCTGATAGAGCTACAACTGGATATCGAGTAGTTGATATTGCTGGTAAGCAACGAGCGAGATTATTAGTAGATAAAGTTTATACAATGTCTGAAGAAGATTATAAGGTCGCTAAAAATGAAACCATGCAAGTTAAAACAAAAGATACTGTTAACTTATGCTGCGGTCGTGCTCGCTGGGAACATATTTCTGTTCTCGAGGAGGTTTAAATGGCTGACTTGAGGTTATCGGGTGTTGTTGGATGGGAAATTACTGCTGATAAAGTAGATAGTTTCTTGAAAGACAATAAAGATGATGAAATTACTGTTTATATCAACTCCCCTGGTGGAGATGTATTTGAAGGACTAGAAGTCTATAACCTTTTGAGAGCAAGCGGTAAGAAAGTTACAACTGTCTTAACTGGTTTAAGCGCAAGTATGGGATCAATAATCTTCTTAGCTGGAGATGAACGAATCGCTATGACAGGTTCGCTTTATATGGTTCATAAGCCTAGCTCCATGGCTTGGGGCGATGCAAACGATTTGAAGAAAAGCGCTGAAGTGCTTGATAAAGTCCAAGAAAGCTTAGAGGCTATCTATAAAGAACGTGCTGGTATATCTGATATATCGGACTACATAAATAATGAGACGTGGTGGGGAGTATCAGAAATGACTGATAAGGGCATTGCTAACTCTGATAAACACGTTGAATTCAAACTTGATGAAGAAGAAAGAAAGGAAGAAGATTTGGCAACAATTGAAGAACTAAGAGCGCAGTTAGAGGCCGAAAAAATAAAAAATCAAACTCTAACAGAAGAAAATGAAAAGGCAGAACTTGAAAAACAAATTGCTGATTTAAAGAAAACAAATGAAGATATCGAAAACGCTGCAAAAGTAGTTCAAGAACCTAAAGCAGTTGAAAACCCTTCAACCGCTGGTGATATTTCTGTAGAAATCAAAGCGAAAGAAATCGCTGATAAAATGATTGCTGATTTCAAAAAAGAACATTCAGAAGCGATCTTGGCTGCCGAAACAAAAGAAGTAGAAGACAGTAAAATTGTAAAACCAACTGGTTATGCATCTGCTTCTAAATATTAAGCGAGGTAAAAATGAAATTACAAAATAAAATTGAAATGAAAAACGGTCTACCATTCGTGAAGTCGGATTTGCAAGATATTAAAATCAACGACTTTTTTACTGGTGGACAATTAGGCACTAATTTTGACCAGTCAGTTTTTGCGACTTTGATTGAGTCGGACGATGTATTTAAAGCATTGCTTAATACTCCAATGTCACGTATGCTACGTGCAATGCGTAACGCTTCAGCAAACGAAGGAACTTTACCGATGATTTGGGAAGAAGTCGTTAATGAAGATGGCACTAAAGATTTAGCTCTTAAAAACATCCCAACTATGTCCTTTAGTCCAATGACTGCTAAGCCTGACGACTGTTGTGTGGTTCCAGGTGAATTACAAGTATGTCAAGATATTACAATCCTTAAACCTTTGTGTATTGAGCAATGTGAAGAAGGAATTACTCTAATGGCTCGTCAAATGGGTATGCCTAGAAACTCGGTCGCTTATGCAGCATATTTAGCTCTATTAAAAGAAACAGGAGTTAATACTGATTTACCTACACAAGAAGCGTTTGATCAACTAAGTCTTATTGCACAATTTGTATTACTTAACATGCTTACATTTTTAAATGGACTATTAGACGTTGAGCAAAACGGAAACATTATTCGTCGATTTAATGGATTGATGCAACAATATGCTGATCCCGATATTTATACTATTGATGGTTCTCTAGGAATTCTAGAAGCATTTAAACAATCTTTATGCCGTATTAACATCGTTGGTTGGGAAGGTTTCCAACAAGGATTCTTTGCAGCTGATTTTATTGCTTTTCAAGCTCTTCAACAAGAAATTGTTAAAAAAGATAATGGAGAGTATCCAGTTGGTTGGAAAGTTGTTGAAGGAACAGAAACTAAAAACGGTGTAACATATCCGAAAAATTATTATTACTTCAATGGAATTCCAGTTTTAGAGTCAAGAAATATTACTGTACCTGATACTATGGTTGGTAATATTTATTTTGTACCACCAACTGAGGGTGTCTTCTCTGCAATTCCGCTTGATTTCCCTGAACAATTCATCATGAATGAATGGAAAAAATCTGAAAAAGATACTGCGTTTATCCATTGGGATAGAAATAAAGTCGCATATCCAACTTGTTGGTCAGAGTGTGTGGCCATTACTAACTTCGGTGGGGTGTTTAACGCTAATCCAAATCATTTGATGGTTATTACAGCTATCAAGTCAGTATGTGGTGTAGATGCATATAAAGGTGTTGAAGGTCTAATCAATCCAAATTCACTTGCTCCTTACATTGGTAGAGCAAAATAAACTATGGTAAGTAACTTTAAAAATGCTGAAGCATATGCGATACAAATTGATTCATTCGTTCAACAAGTACGTGAATGCTGTAGATGTTTTGAATGTGCTAGTGATGAACAATGGCGACAAGCTATTATCTCGGCACTTCAAAACTGGGGTGACTTAACTTGTGGAAATTGGATAGACAATCATGATATTAACCTACAAATCGAGCTATCTAAGCAATGTGGGGGTTGTTGTCCTAATATTTTTAGAGTTAATTTACCTGAAGAATTTGTACAAGTTGACACAATTCGAGTGAAAGTCAGAGCTTGGGAAGGTATTAAGGTTCGTGAGATTGATGTAGAAAGCATTTATGACGAATATACGCATACTTTATCTATTGACTTAACTAATGCTATGAATTGTTGTAATTGCTGTGAGACTTATGACTTGATTGTTGATTACACAGTTGGTACTGATGAGATTCCTCCTGAGCTGTGTAGATGGTTCTGTGCAATCGCAAAACTTTACATGGAACTTGAGGAAGTCGAATGTGCAAGTTGTGGATCAATGGAAAGTTTAAAAATTATTGAAGTTGATGGAATGAAAGATTTATCAGCATCAATCAAATATATGGCCATGAAGTATTTTCAAGGAGTTATTGATGAGTATTCATTATGCTTCTTAAAAGGCTACAAGGATTGGAGTGTGGTAGTTTGATAACACTTGAGTATATCGGAGAGTACCTAGACGGCACACCGCACTGCAACTGTGCTAGCCGTGTAGGGCAAACCGTGATAACTAAAAAGAAAATATTTGGAGATATTTGGGAGGTTGGGAGACCTAAACAAGTATCTCTTTTAGTTTTCGATAAATATATGGCGACTGAATTGTTCAGAATCGTCTAGAGAGGTGAATATGGCAGTAAGAAAAGCAGTTGAAGAAACTGAAGAAAAAGTTGTAGAAGAAGTGAAAGAAACTCCTACTACTAAGAATAAATTAAGCTATGCAGAACTACTTGAAGCTCGTGCACAACGAGGAGGTATGACACACCAAAAGAAACTTGCAATAGCTGCATTACAAGCTAAGGAGGAAGAATAATAAATGGCATTACTTGCAAATTGTAGAGATAAATTACAATCTTGTGCGATTGGTGAATTGAAACCTGATTCAGTTGTTTGGTTTACCAGAATTCGTGCAGTAGACGATTGTAATATCTTTGGCTTTAAACACTCGAAGACTGAAAATGGTCGAGGTTTGTATTCTAATCAATATACTGATAGACCTGAAGAAAAGATTTGCGGTCTAAATAAATGTGATATGACTGGAACTCTTATAGTTAAGCCTGAAACTGGTAAAAATGCTAAGGTTACCACAGGTGTTCTAGTTGCTGGTGAAAAGTTCCAATTTGGATATCAACGTATTCTTATAAATGGTAAGAAAGGAGATAAATTCAAATTAACTATCAAGAATAAAGGTGACAGCACAAATGGAAACATCTATAACGTTACGCTTACTCAAGATGGTTGGAATGCAGTCATTGTAGAATTATTTAGTCCTGATTCAACTCTTGGGACTGGATGGATAGCTGACGAACGTAGTTATCAATTAGAAGTTGAGGCTCAAGAAAGTAAAGAGTTTAGGCTATCTACAATTGAATTATTTACACGTAGAACTGATTTAATCAGAAATTCAACTTTTGGTTTCACTTGTATTACTGATTTTTCTGGTGATCCAGCTTTAACGATTACTGAAGAACTATGTGGTTCTAAATCTTACGATGAAAAAGCTACTAAAATTGAACGATCTATTACAGCTAACAAGTTTATTGGTGAATTTGCTGAAATGAATCCATTAGCTAGTAAAAATGATACGACTGACTTTGATATCATGACTTCGCAAGAATTTACTGCTAAACTTGAAACTAAAAATGGTATTGAGTATGCAGTAGTTACTTTACCTGACTTAGCTGAAATTACTTGTCCAAAAATTATCGTTCAACCTCAAAATTGTGCGAATGGAGTGCTTTCTGACTTAGGTATTGGTGGAAATGTTCAAAAACTTGGATTAACTGCAGATGATTACTTCTTAGAAGACAATAAGATTTACATGAAATCTGATTGGGAAGGTGTAAAATTTGTTATTGCTTATCCAGTAATGTACGAAGGTACTGCTTGGGATTTAATTACCGAAGATATGAACAAATATCATTACTACATGGAAATGGAGCTTCCAATTTGTAATGATTTATATATCCTCAAGGCTTATAACGTATTCTTAACTGCAGTTCCGATGACGTGGACTAATGCAGCAGGTGCTATGACAATTCCTTATACTATGAGCGAAGATGACAATGGAGTTCTTGGTCAACTTATAAAAGTTGATAGTAGCAAATAACATATAACTAGAATAGATTTTAAGGGGGCTGTGACAATTTTTTTGTTTTCTTGTACAATTATCCGAAATCATCAGAAAGTCATTGCTACGGCTCTTAGAATCAATTCTTAAAGCTTTGGCAGTCTATAACGGACTGCCTTTTTTGATTGGAGAAAAAGTGGATGAAATAATTAAATATATAACATTGCATAACGAAGCTCCTCCATTCATTGGGCAAGATGACAAAGGTAATTATGTATTGCAGGGTCGTTCTGATTTAGCGACAGGAGAAGTTTTCGAGTATGAATGCGGAAAAATGAAGCTGACTGCTAATAATCATACGAACACGCTTCTATCGCTTATGAAGTTTATTGCAACTGCTGATGAATTAGATGATCATGAATTACTTGATTTGAGTGATAAGGAAGTTGTTAAATTTATGGAACGACTATTTGAAAAGGTACTTAGAGCTTACTTCGGAGAACCCCAAACTTTCCATAAGGTTACAGCTTTAAAAATATTAACTGACAATCCACAAATTGTTAACGAAGCTATATATAATCTTGTAAGTGATAGCAAAGAAACCAAAAGAGATTATGATTCGATAGTCAATGGATTAGATGGAGAACAATTTAATGATCCATATATTTCTATGGCCTATGAGTTAGCTAATCACTATAAAAAAAGACCATATGAGCTGATAGCAGAATGGTCTACAAGTGAATTAGTAGTAGCTTATGCGAAGATATCAAATGATGCATCACTTAGTAATTATCGAAGTTGGTCAAGTAGTCAGAAAGAATATAAACCCAAACAACCTAAGAAACAGGTATTTTTCTTTAAAGAAGTCGAAGGTGAGGTAGAAGATGATAATAATCAGACCTAGACCAGCGAAAGCAACAAGAAATAAAGCTTTAGATTCCTTTGATACAGAATTTAAAATGCTTGAGTCTGAACTTAACGACAAAAATGTGAGTTTTATCAAACGTATTAGAGGTATTTTTAATGGCAGTTAATCCTTTTGGTGGAAACGTTTTCGGAGAAATGTGGGAGGCTGTGGAAGAAAATGTCGAAGAACGAGCTAAAGAGTGCGAAAAGATAATGAAAAAGGTTATCAATGAAGATACAGGAGCGCTAAAGGATGCTGTAGAACGTGCTAAATTACCAGACGGTAGTTGGATTGTCGGTATTAATCAAGAAAAGCTGAGAAATGATATTAGGAATAAATATAATATCGATTACACTGCTTTTTATTATTACGGAACTAGACCTCACTATATCTTTCCATTGAACAACGAAATGCTACATTGGGTTGATAAGCAAGGTCGTGATCATTATGCAAAAATGGTAAAACACCCTGGTACTGATCCTCACAATTTTCTACAAGAAACACTAAATAAAATGAAATAGGAGATGAAATGGCAGAAACAAGAGAAGAAATTGAAGCGAAATTAAAAGCTTTAGATGAAATCGAAGCAAAAAACAAACCTTACTCAGTTCTAGTTGAAGACAAAGGAACGTTAGCAGACGCTAAAGCACGTCTAAAAGACATGACTGAAGATGATAAAGCAGATTTACTTTCTGGTGCTGGAGATTTTTCGTTACGAGTTGGTCAGATAAAACAACAATTGGAAGATGGGAAAAACGAAGATATGACTTTTGGATACATTCTGAAAGTAACTTATCTACTAGATAGACCAATCAAAAAAATGCTTAACGCTGCATTGAACGTAGAAGACGACAGGTCAGTCACAGGCCTTTCAAATATTGATATGTTAGCTATTATTCTTGAAAACAACAAAGATTGGCTTCAACTAGATATAGAAAGCACAATGTCAAGTTTTGAATATGTGGTGAATAGTATTAAATAATTATCTTTTTAAAGAAAGGAGGTATTGATGGCAGCAAGTGGAATTGGTCAATTTTCAATTAATGTTAAATCAAATTTAAAAGATTTCTACGGAACTCTTTACAAAACAAGTCAGACTATGGATGAGTTGACTAAGAAAAAACATCAATTGCAAATTGATAGCAAGAAGCTCGATGAATTAAGAGATAAGTCTCAAAGAATCGCTGCCGAAATGCGAGATTTAAGACAACAAAAGACTGAAATTCGAATCGGTATTAAAGATACTAAAATTGCTCAAAAAGAAATTGAAAAAATTGATATTAAAATCTCTAAACTTAGAGATGAAAAAAATAGTATTAATCTAGACCCTTCAAAAGTCAAAGATGCATCTAAGCAAGTCGGGATGATTGATAAAGAATTGAATGCTTTATCTAATAAAAGACATAGCATTTTGATGAATACTGTAAATATTGATGAGGCTCAGAAGAAATTGAATGAGCTTGATAAAAGTATCGCTAGTAAAAATGGTGAGAAGTTAAAGATTGAAGCAGATATACAACCAATTCGTACCGCAAATGCTGAATTATATAAAGTTGACCAAGAAATCGACAGAATAAATAATTCAAAGGTTAAGGTTGATTTTGGTAGTATGGCTAGTGGTTTAGATGCTATTTCAGGCAAAATAATGGAAGTTACTAAGGCTTTAGCTGGTATTGCTTCAGCAGGAGCAGCAGCGACTGCATCTTTTCTGAAGGATAGTGTTAATGCTGCTAGTGATCTTGAACAAAATACTGGTGGAGTTGAAAAACTTTTTGGAGCTTCATCTCAAAAGGTTCTTGAAGATTCAAAAAAAGCCTATAAAGAGGCTGGAATAAGTCAGAATGAGTATTTAGAACAATCAACAACTTTCTCTGCTAGTTTAATTAAAGCGTTCGAAAACGGTTCAACTGAAACAATTGATAGCAAAGGTGAAAAAGAAGCTTTAAAAAAGAAAAAAGCAGATATTGAGAAAGAAATTAAAGAACTCAATAATAAAGGAACTCAACTAAATATCGATTCCGAACCAAAGTATATTTATAAAAATGGGAAAAAGAAAAAAGTTGATGATACTGATAAAAAGGCTACTTTAAAAGACTATAAGCAACAAGCTTTAGATTTAAAGAAACAAAAAGAACAAATAGATGAGCAAATAAATAACTTGCCTGGTAAATCAACTAAAACGACAGGCAAACTTTCAAAAGAGGATGCTCAAAGTGAAGCGGCCAAATATGCTAATCAAGCGATAATTGACATGTCAGACAATGCGAATGTTTTTGGAACTAATATGTCTGAAATTCAAAATGCTTATAATGGATTTGCGAAGAATAATTTTACAATGCTAGATAATTTAAAGTTAGGATTTGCAGGATCACAAGAAGGTGCAATAGAGCTTGTAAATGCATATGGTGGTTTAGACCACGAAGTTACTAGCATAGGGCAAGTTACGATGCCTTTGATGATAGAGTCTATTCATAATGCACAAGAAGCTATGAAAATTACAGGCACAACTGCTAAAGAAGCTGCCGAAACATACGAAGGCTCTATGAAGATGATGAAGTCTGCGTGGCAAGATTTCTTAGCTACTGGGGATGCAAGTAAGCTTTTGGATGCTATTCCAACTTATTTGACAAATCTAGATAAAAAATTAGAAGAGTTAACTCCTAAAATTATTGAAAGTTTTAAAAAATTAGCTAAAGAATTACCTGAAAAGATAAAACCTATTTTAGAAAAAATGGGAAGTGCATTAAAAGAGATTTTGGACAGTGTGCTAGGTGAAGGTTTTACAGATAATTTTGTAAATGGCATGAAGCCTTTTTTTAATGGAATAAAATGGCTGTTTGACGTAGGTAGCAAGACCTTTGGTAGTGGAGACAAGAATTTTGCATGGATAGGGACTGCTATACCTGCTTTGCTCAAGTTGGTTATTGGTCTAAAAGTTGTTAGTGGTATATTGAAAACTTTAAATTTCTTAGGGAATTTCAAAATGCCTGGTATTGGCAGTCTATTTTCTAGCTTTGGTAAGGATAAAGAAGGTGGTATTGGATCAGTAGGCAAAATTGATTTAGGAATGCTTAAAAAAGTTGGTACAGGTTTATTAGTTATAGCTGGGATCGCTGGAACAATTTGGATAGTAGCGAAAGCATTCCAAGAAGTCGCAAACATTGATGGAGACTTTGGAAGTATTGCAGGTAAAATTGGTGCTATGACGCTCGGTATTATTGCCATTGGTGGGTTAGCACTAGTTGTTGGAGCAATAATGTCGACTGGTATCGGAACAGGCATTCTTATTGCTGGCTTGCTTGGTATATTAGGTATCGTAGGCACTATTTGGCTAGTTGGTAAAGCTTTTAGTTCTTTAGTGAATATGAATCTTGATAAAGAATCAATTAAGACAGCTATAATTGCTATCACAGATTCGCTCGATGTATTGCGAGATAGTTTCACTGGTTACGGATTAGGAGAATTCTTTGATGACATAAAACATATGATAAGCAACTTTATGGACTCGTTGATAATCGATCAATTGATTGGCATCGGAAATAACTTACAAAAACTGGCTGAATTACAACTTGATTCTGCATCTATAAAGTCGACAATTATTGCAATTACTGATTCGTTGGATATTATGCATGCAGGATTTACAGGATATGACTTTAATTCATTCTTTGAAGACGTCGCAAACCTAATTAGCAATTTCATGGATGCTAAATTATTAGATCAAATAATGTCCATGGGTGAAGAATTAGCTAAATTGCAAGAACTAGAACTAGACAGTAAAGCTATCTCTTCTACATTCAATGCAATAAATACTGCTATAGAATCAATGGGTAGTGATGACGAAAGCATTTGGGATAAGCTAGGTAGTTTATTTGGAGGGAAACTTGATGAAGGAAATTACGGAGAACTAGCTGAAAGCTTTGCTAAGTTAAACGAGATTGCAGTAAGCTTACAAGCTATTCAATCTGCCAATCTAGATGAAAAAGAGCTACCTGCCAAAATAAAAATACTAAAAGATGCTATTGAAAGTATCTCAACTATTAATACAACTGATATTACAAGTGACTTACAGGGTGTAAGCAATGCTTTAGATGCAATGATTCAAAAAATAAGCAAAGACTCACCGCCTAAATTCTTAGATTTAGGTAAAAAACTTGCTGATAAAGTCAACCAAGGATTCTCGCAGAACTTAAATCTTAATAATGCAATCAAAAATAGCATTATGAGAGTGGGAACAAATCAAATTGAAGATTTAGGCTCGAAATTAGCTAGAATGCTAAATAATTCATTCTCTAAGAATTTGAAGATTGGTAGTAGTATCAACAATGCGACAAAGGGTACTAAATTCAGTTTCTCAGCATCTGATGGAACTCCAAGAGCTACGATGGCAAGTGGTGGATTAGCAACAAGAGATGTAATTCTTAACGATAGTCCTGAACATCCAATGATTGCAAATGGCGAATGGGTTGTACCTAAAAAGATTGTTGACAAGTTAGGAACTGGATTTCTAACTAGATTAAATCAAGGAACAATTTCAAGAACTTTCCAAGGTCTAGGACAAAGTATTTCTAATGCTACATCAAGCATAATTAATAATAACTACTACAATAATTACAATGAAGAGAAGAATGTGAATATTTATAATGGAAATTCTATGAGTGAGCAAATGATAGATAGTAGATATGCAGGAGGCATGGTATGAAAAAGTTAGTGCAATTTAACGAATTAGTTTTTAATCATACTGCATTTGTAGCCGCTTATCCTGACTTTAAAACGGAATTTAGAACTACTAGAGAGCAGTACTCATACCGCAATGGAGATTACAGTCCAGAGTCGTGTAGAGCAAGAACAGTAAATTCAAAAACATTCGATGTAGAAATGACAATCGATAAGAGTAAATTCCCTTGTGAGGACAGGAATATCATTGAGCAATTTGTTCTCGATAATCTTTATAAAACTGGAAGGCTTTGGGCTATACAAGGTGATTTATTGATGTGGTCACTTGCCAAAGTTGATTCGATATCCGAAAAATTTAATGAAAAGCCAAATCATATAACTTATGTAGCTACCTTTTACCTACAAGAGGGTATTTGGCATATCGCTGAGCCAACGGCGACATACTTTAATGATTATCATACATGTGAAGTTACAGACTGCTATGAAGCTTTAAATAGGCCTCTATGCGATTGTTCAATGTGCAATATTGGATTAGCTCCTAGAAAGTTTTGCCCCCCATGCCGTGGTCAAAGATTATGCGATATACCAAAAGACCAACTGATCTCAATAATTGGAAATTGTGGGGATACGAAGAAAATATCATATTCTTGTCATTGCCAAGAACCTACTGCAGTTGCTAAATCAGCATATAATGACTCAACGGCAGTCTTATCTTTTAATTCTGGAACAATGTATCCTACTGATGATGTAGTCATTGAGATTAATGGAGAATTCACGGATTTAGTTATTGATTTCAATGGGCAAAAGTCAAAAATCGAAGGTAATTACAAAGGCAAGACATTTATTAATAGCGGAGTAGTTGAAAATAACTGCAAAGCTATCGATATTGATAAGTTTTACAGTATTTGTTCAACAGATTGTAGCCCAGTCGATAGTTGCGATGGTAATCCATTGGCTATAAATGTAAAAGAAAAAATTCATGGCATGGTTAAATGGTCTTTACCAAAAGGAACGTCTAATATTCTATTTTATGGATTTGCTGAAGATGATATTCAAGAAGTGAAGATTTATGTGGGAGGTATAGCAGTTTGATAGATATTGATACTGTAGTTTCAAATATGAAAATGTTGCAAGGTAAAGGAGTTAAATACGGAATATCAGATAGCCGTGACGGAAGCGGAATGACTGCTGATAACTCCGGTGCGATTTATGGTTCATTAATTAAAGCAGGAGCTAACTTGAAGATTGGAGACTGCAATAAACTATTTGATGACTTGCTTGATTTAGGATTTGCTCAAAGCGATTCTAAGCCTTCATATGGAACTATTTTTATACTTGGGATAAAAGTTCAAGCCAATGGTTTAGCAGGTCAGACAGGCGTATTTTTAGACGAAAACAATGTTATTACAATGGACTATGAAGAAGGTAAGATGATTGTAGATGA
This sequence comes from Floricoccus penangensis, assembly GCF_001832885.1. GTDB lineage: Bacteria > Bacillota > Bacilli > Lactobacillales > Streptococcaceae > Floricoccus > Floricoccus penangensis. Next base: position 185,510 of record NZ_MKIQ01000027.1, read on the forward strand.
TATTGAAAACATCAAAAAAAAATACGGTTATCCACCAGTCACAAATTTTGATTTAGTTAAGTATAGTACATATGCTGATGAAACTTCTAAAGATGAAGAAGAAACTCCAAAAACTGACAATATGGGAGAGATTGAGCAATACTCTTACATCGGTAATAAACTTTGCTTCAAAGGTTGGCATTATGTAGTCAATAATGAGAAACCAGTTGACCCAACACCCGACCCTAATCCAAACCCTGGTGATGAAACATGGAGAAGTCCCGTGCATCTACCTGTCACTGTCACTCAAGAGTGGGACCAAGAAGGGTGGGGAACACCTGGGGAAGTTCACGGAGGAATTGATTTAGCTAGCGAAAGCCAGCCTATTTATGCAGCAAGAGCTGGTAAAGTTTACAGAGCAGCAACTGGGAACATAGAAGGTAATTATGTGATAGTTCAACATTCTGACAATTATTGGACGTATTATGGACACTTAATGTCTTTATTTGTGAAAGCTGGGGACGATGTTACTACTAATTCTGCACTTGGACCGATGGGACAAACAGGATTAGCAGATGGTGTGCATCTTCATTTCGAAGTTCGAGTTGGTACAACTTGGGAAAATGCACAACGTATTAACCCTCGTGATGTTATTAAGTTCTAGAAAGGAAATTTATGCCAAGTTACAAAAAATATTCGGTAGATGAATATACAGCATTTCTGAAACAACCATTTTCTAAGAATTTTGGAATGAGTGAGGAGCAAGTTGCTGACTGGTTTATGAATGAAGCTGGGTCTTATCAAATCAGAAAAAGTTATGGAGTTACTAAAGCTAATCTGTTAAGTACCTACATTCCTCGTTTAAAACAAGCTTTTGACGGTGGATATTTTGTCTTTCTAGCTATTGCTGCCGGAGAAGGTGGTGGAGCAGGAAATTGGATAAACCATTTTAGTTCTGATACGAGTGTCGGTGGACTAAATTGTATGAATGATGATATTGCATACATTCAAGGATTATCTAAAGCAAACGAACCTGCAATGGAAGCGCCAGAAGTCGCTGGAAGATACGTAGAAGATGTTGCAGGAACAACTCAAAGAGTTTACGATATTGTGCCAAATAAATCTATTGGTGCTTACTTCATTCCGTCTACAATGGCTGGTAATTCTTGGTCATTCGGAGAAAAATGGTCGCTAGCTCACCAAGGACCACGACCACCAGCAGTTTATTTTGGAAATCCATACGACAAAATAATTGATGTAATTAAAGAGGCAGGAGCTGACCCTTTTGATGGAACGGGTACAACTCCTAATCCATCCGATCCAAAACCACCAATCAAGAAATGTACTCAAACAGAAAGAATTCAAATATTCGATGCTGAGACAGATAAACTACTCAAAGAAGTATTTGTAGATTCTAAAGAAACTAGATATGACTTAAAAGATAAATATACTGATCTAAAGGGAATTGAAAGTTCAGGTTTCGATATTTGTATAGATTTTGAGTATACAAAACCTTTTTATGTAAAATTCCATAGAGTCATGGAAGATTGTAGCGAAGGAGATTTAAACTTACAGCAAATATTCTTCCCGCATTCATATTCAAGAGAAAATAAAGGCGTTGATTATTGTAGTGATTTCTGTGGCGTATCTATTGTTTTAGGAAAAGGGAAAAGTCAAAGATACTATAAAGGCGAACTACTTGGAGGCGTAAGTTGGACATTGAAGCCAAATAACGTTCCGTCATGCACGATTAAAATTCCTTCGTTTTATCAGCATGAATTCGAATATCATGACGATATTAAAATTATCATTAACGATAAAATGTTCGATGGAATTATTATTGATATAGATGCTAGTGAAGATAATCAGACATCCAATGTAAAAATAGATCATAAAATTGCTGAGTGGGAATATAGGCAAATCCCTAATAACTATTTCGTAAGTGAAATAAGCCCTTATGAACTTATGAAGCAATCACCTTTTGTTTATTCTGCAGAATGGTACATTGATAGTAATGTCAATGATTATCAAGAAAAAATATGGGATTATAATTTTCCTAAAATGAGCCATTTATCTGCACTAAATAAGGCAGTCGAATTGACATGGTATAACTGGTGGCGAGTAGGAACTCGTTACGAAAGGTATCTTGAAATCGGAGAATTTGGTGAGAAGAAAAATTATGTATTTTCAAAATATGGCAATTCAAAATACCATATTCCGATTTTAAGCGATGTTAAGATTACTCAATCTGCGGCCAATGTTTATAATGTAGCAACAGTATTCAATGATAAATCAGATGATAGTGTTGATGGTTTAAGTCTTAAATGGGCCTATCTAGAACAACAAAAACTAGGATATCCGATTGAAGAAGGATTTCCAATTGTTATTCTTGATCCAGTAAAAAAAGATAAAGAAACTTGGCAAAACATATCAAATATTGCCGCAGATACTACATTAGAATTTGCAGTACTTAACGAAAAAAGTATCATTGAAGAGCATGGTGTTCTAATAGAAAAAGCAGTCAGTATCAGCGATATTTCACAGTATTTTGTATATAAAGGTGACGATACAGTACCAGAAGAAATTCAAAAAAGTGCCTCAATTCAAGCTTATAAGAGAATAATCAGTTCTATGAAACAAAAAGGAAAAAGATTATCAATTAATCAATTTAAAGTGGGTAAACTTCCATGCAACATAAATGTCATGGATAAGGTATGGTTTGACCACAATAATGTTATTTGTATTGAAGAAGATTGCAGATCTAAAAGTAACTGGACTTCAAGGAAGTCTGGTTGGTTTTATATTACTCAAATTGATACTACCTTTGATCAAAATCTAGTTGAGACAAATACTATTACATTGAGTAAGGAGGTGTATAAAGATGGCGATTTCTATACAAACAACAAGTAAGAAGTTAATTGACTCTGTGATATCTATAATTGATAATGAGCGTGAATCTAAGAGGCGTAGTAAGGTAGTTTCGTCATCAATTGATATTCAGTTCAAAGAGCTATTAAAAGACCGTAATAAGGTTTATACAGGCTACAGCATACCGAAGAATATATTAACTATTCTAAAGTATGCTTTTAGTTTGCATTTCAGAAGTGATGTAGATATCAGTGAACTAAGAATCATATTTGCAGATATTGATATTACTGATGCCTTGAAAATTGAATATGAAGATAAGTTTGAGATGATGAATGGATATTTACCAGCTAATGTTGATTTTGAAGTTCTTGATATCCTTGATTATCTATATCCGTGGCAAAAGTCAGCAATCATCTCTTCTGGTCGAAAAGAATTCGAAATAAGAGGTATCGATGATATTGATTGTGACTTTAGTCTGAACATAATTTATAAGAAATTCGAGGAATAATTATGAAAGATACTACAAAACTTGAAAAGCATCTAGTAGAACATCCAAAAGATGCACAGGCACAAATCTCATTATTGAAAATAAAGTCAGATAATATATTCAATAAAATCGAATTAAATACAAAAAAGAAGCAAGAAAGACTTCAAGCAATTCAAAGAAAGAGGAGAAAAAGTGAGTAAACCAGTTAATTATTTAGCACAAACAGGAGCTTTAGAGGATTTGGTTTGGTCTATCATGAATGATGCTGAAACTGAAGCACATTATGATAGATTAATTCAGTCATTTAAGCGTGATTTAAAAGCTACTCCTGATGAACAAGAACAAGAATATCATGCAAATGAAATATCAAAGGCAGAACAATATAAGCAGTCAGTAAGACAAGCGAGGTATTCGAAAACAAATATTGCATTAGCTCTAGCGAATAAAGTAGCAGGAGTAAAAGCAAAAGATAAATATTCATGTATATTCAAGCATCAATTATTATCAATGGCAGAAATGCGTGATAGCCTAGCAGTTATTGATGATGATAATTTACTTGTAGTTGCTGAAGAAGCTTACGACTTGACTGTAACTAATGCAAGTATTTCAATTGCTGAATTTCTTGGCCTTGAAGTTGAATCTTGTATGGCTTGCTTATTCGAGAAAAATAAAATAGAAAAGGCGGTAACTGAATGAAAATTTTAACATGCCCTGACAATTGTAAAATGGTTATTGAAGACCATAAACATGTCAGCAAAGATGAATCAGTAATAATAACAGGAAACGATACTCTTGAAGTCAACTTCGAGGTTAGCAAAGAAATTCAAGACCAAATTGAAAGCAATAAAGCGGCTTCTAAAAAGAATTCTGATGATATTGATAAAATCAGAGATAAAGTTGGGAAAAATACAATTGATATCATTGATTTAACTGAGCAAACGAATAAAAATACTGAGGATTTAACTGTGCTCAATAGCCGCTTTGCTCACAAAGTACGTTTTGAAGATAATGGGGACGGAACTTACAAGACCATTTACGATGATAAGGTTCTTTATGCTTCAACTCCTTACGATGATAATGAAGCAGGAGTTCCTATACAAGAATATCTAAATAAAGACTATCCAAGCAGTGAAGTTGGTACTGATGGGACAATCTATCTGCAACCTCTTATCAGAGATATTGATGGTGTCAAAACTATTGTTCAGTTCATAGCTACTAAAGATAAAGTTACTATTGAGAAAAATGATAGTATGCCAATTGACTTATTGAATAGAATTGGAGAACTCGAAAAAAGCGATAATATTCAAAATCAAAGTATTGAAAAGCTTGAAATAGACTTCTTGAATCATCTTAAGCAAAAAGCTTGGACAATCCTTACTGGAAATGTAGACCTCAATAAGATTACAAAAGACGGTAAATATTTTTTACAAACAAATGCTACCAAGCTAAATGCTCCTCGTTCTGGGTGGGCGTACTTATATGTATCAAATCCAATGGGAGATAGTAGTAGGATTCTTCAAGAATATTTCTATGATATCGCTAATGATAATTACAGTCGTGTATATCGTAAAGAGCAAGACAAGTGGACCGACTGGAGTAAAACTGTAAATACACCTTTGCCAACACCAATTGAATATGCAGATCAAATACGTTTTGAAAAATCAGCAGAAGATACTTATAAAGTTATCGTAAATGGTAAAAATGTTTCTGAAAATGCTACCTTAACTAATGCAACTAATCCTCAAAAGAGTTTTGAAGGCTATTTGAATGCTGACATACCTGCGATTAATTTTGAAGGCAGTTACATTGCTTCATCAAATGAAATTAACGGCGTAACACAAATTATGTATATTTTGTCATCGAATAGTATATTTTTTGTTAATTCAAACTTTGTTGGTGCAGTTGTAAGCACTAATGGCTCTTTGAACGTGACTACTTCGCCACTCGGAATAGTTGATTTGAAAGTAAATCCTAGTAGCTTACCACATCCAACTGCTCATTCAGCTAGGGTAGTGTTAGTATCAACTGGAAAATATGATATTTATTATGATGGTGTAAAAACTTTTAGTGGAGTAACCGGTACTTCTAAAAATTTATACTATATGAGTGCTAATACTCTAGGTCAAGATATGCCAGCATTTAAGCAAAATGATGGAACGATCATTATCAGTCCTGTTATGTATTCAACTTCTGGTGTTCTCGGTGGAGATTATATAGCTTCGTGGACTATCAATAACACAAGCATTACAGAGAAGTATGCGAAAATGACATTGATTTAAAGGAGACAAAATGAGAATTGTACAATGCCCAGGCACGGGTGAAAAGATAGTCGTAGAAGAAGTTTGCAACTGTACAGAAGTAAAAATTGATAGTCCAAATAAATCAGTAGATATAAAAAAAGATGACAAAGGTTATCATCTTGAAGTTGAAAAAGGTTCTTTAGATAAAGTTGTAAGACCAGCTGAATATAATACAAATCCAATTAAATACTATAAAGAAGGTAGAGATAGCTTCACAGGCGAAGGTGCATTCTTACCTTGGTACGACTATACAGGAAATGTTCCAGAAGATGTCATTTTAGTTAATGATATTAAAACAAGAATAGGCTCTGCTGATAGTTTAGGTAATGGAGTTGAAGGGACACCAGGAGATGATTTAATTAGGTTAAATCAGAAGACTAGTAAAAGCAATACTATTTCTTATGACACTTCAAGGCCATTTTATTTATGGGCTATTGAACAATTTGAAACTTTATTTGCTGTAAAAAATGGAATCGTTACTCATGTTGGGAAAAAAGCTAGATGGATTGGCAATAATGAAGATGAAGCAACTGGTAAAGTCCAAATCAACTGGACTAGAGTTAGCGAAGATGATTCTAAAATAAGGAACTTTAGATTTACTGATGTTGTTTGGGGAAGTGAAGGAGATGGTGCAATAGCATTTACGGCTACTATATTATTAAATGACGAAACTATTAATGATGGTATATATCAAGCAGAAGTTAATTATAGCGGGATTACAAAAGAACAAGCTAAAGATTTTGTTAATTCAAACAGTCAAATGGGTTCTGTATTTGAAATAACATTGTCATATCCAATATATGATTATCATATAAATAGTTATTTAGCGGCAGTAGAACGTTATTCTGCAAATTCACTAATTATTAGACAAACTAAAATTTTAAATATTAGTTTAATTGGAAATTAAAGGAGAAAAAATATGCACTCGTTAGAAATAGAATTTTATTTAGGCAAGAAGAAAAAAGAATTGGAAAAAGTTAATTATGTCCTTGACACATTTCCTACTTTTAGAAAGTATCAAACTAAAATTTTAGGAGAGAAAAATCTAAATAAAATGGAGCAGGCTTATAAAGATGAAAAGGTTAAACTAGAGTCTGAAATCGCTCAGCTTGAAGAAGATTTAGCAGAAGCACGCAAGCGTGAAGAACTTGAAGATGCAAAAGAATCTCAAATCATTAAGATTAATGAATCTAGTCTATCTGATAAGGATAAAGAAAAGTACATTAAACTAGTTCAAGAATCAAAAGATATAACTTTGTTACAAAAAATAATTGATGTTTTACTTAAATTGATTGGTTAGAAAGAAGGGAAGATGGAGTTTTGGAATAAAATACTAGAAGTAAATAGTTTAGTTTTGATGTTAGGGTTTGGAGGCATTGGAGCAGGATTTAAGTGGGTAATCAGTCAAATTAAAGCTTTGAAATCCAAGTTTAAGAATCTTGAATATGCAAATGTTGCAATCTTGCATGATAAGATTTACAGTCGATGCAATGAAGCTTTGCGAGACGGATGGATATCAGTTGATGATTTAGAAAACCTTGAATATCTTTGGAAAGGATATAAGAATTTGGGAGGTAATGGTACTGGCGAGACTATTTATAAAAAAGTTCTTGCTTTACCTAATCTGCCTATTAAAGGAGTAGAAAATGGATAAAATTATTGCAGTTGTACCTGTAATTGGCACATTGGTCTTTGCAGTTACAAGTTTGATTAAAAAAGAATTACCTAACAATAAACACTTACCAGTCATCAATTGCGTGACTGGTATTTCTTTGGGCTTAATCTATGCATTAACAATCGTGCGTGGAGAATTCGCAATTTATGGATGGGCTGGTTTTATTGCTGGTCTAAGTGCAGGAGGCTTTTATGACTTAGGAAAGTCATACTTAGGAGGTAAAGATTATGGCAGTAGATAATAATAAAGTAGTGCAATGGTTTAGAAATCAAGTTGGTAAAATAACTTACTCGATGTATGGTAGTAGAAATGGCACTGATGGTACTGGTGATTGTTCAGGATGTGTTGTTCAAGCAATTAGAGATTCAGGAGGGAAGCCTTATGCATACTTATATAATACTGATAGTATGCACCAATACTTGCTAGACAATGGTTATAAGTTGGTTGCTGAAAATACTGAATGGAATGCAAAAGCTGGAGATGTCTATATCTTTGGGAAACGCGGACAATCTGGAGGTGCAGCAGGACATACAGGAGTTATTTCAACAAATGACCCGAATGCTAAAGAAATATCATGCGATTATTCGACTGGTGGAGCAGTAGGAAGTGCTATTCAAGAATATGTATTTGATCAATATTATGGATGGGATGGAGAACCGTATTTTTATGTTTATAGAAATGAAAACAGCACACCTACAACCCCACAAAAGCCTACAGAAAGCTCTTGGGTTAAAGAAGAGGGTATTTATACCCCTTACTCAAATGTTGTGCTTAGAAAAGGTGCTAGCACCTCTGATAGTGCTATTTCAACCATCAAAGGTGGAAACAAGATTAAGTATGATGCTTATAAAGTTGATGCTAATGGCTATGTATGGATTAGACAACCTCGAGGCAATAATTATGGCTATATAGCAACTGGAAATAGTAAAAATTGCAAACGCTCAACATGGTGGGGAACGTTTAAATAGGAGGTATCAAGTATGGGATGTAGTAGTTGTGGAAGTAGTGGAGGAAGTATCAACGGCGTGAATACAACTGGTGATTGTAGCGACAGAAAGTTAGTTGATACTGAAAAAGCAAAAAAAGTAATTCAAAACGGTAATTCAAATTTTTGTTTTTCAGAAGTAGATGATGATATTTGCAAGTCGTTAGCGAACAACGAAGGAATTAATCCAACCGAAAAAAGCAAACATTCCGATTGTGAAGATTTGAAAGCTTTAAACGATTTAGGAATGGGAGATGTACATAATTCGTTGAAATTTCTAGATATGTGTGATGTAGAAGCATGGAAGTGTTGGTTATTTAGCTTAGTTACTTGGATTTGGAATATCAACAAAGCTATGATTTGTGCTATTTGTGGTTTATGGGATGCTCTAGATAAGCAGAATTGGGAAATCAATACTAAGTATGAAATTACTGAAGAAACACCAGGAATGTCAGTAACAATTGACAGAACGACTGGAGATTTTGAGTTCAAGTATTCAGATTGGATTAAACCAAGCGACCCTACGTCTAGGATTGGGCAAGGGATTATCACAGGTACTGTAAATTTTGGTATGCGTTCTGCAGACAATGGAGCGTTCGATTGGCAGATTAGAGATGTTTTAGTTAAAAAAATTGAATATATTTCAGATGGCAAAAATGCAAATATTGATTTCGTTATACATCTGTATGTTAAAGATTCTTCTGAACAAGAAATCTATACTAAAGCACATAATTCAAATAGCAGTTTCTCAGAAAATATCAATAAAACAATAAAAATTGATAAAAAAGGTACTGTAAAAAAAGGCGAATCAAGTGGTTGGATTCAATTCTTAGAATTGTACAATGATAATTTGCAAACTTCGCTAGATGATAGAGCAAATGTAAAGATTGAATTCAAAAATAATAATAAAGGTAATCCACCAGCATATATAGAATAGGAGACAAATATGGGATGTAGTTCGTGTGGGCAAAATAATAATGTATCAACATATACATCTAATGCTAGTATAAGTGTAGCAAGTGATAATTCAGATAAAATCTCCATTGATACAAATAAGGCGTGGCAACAAATATCAAATGGAGATTCAAGTTTCTGTTTAAATGAAATAAATGAAGAAATTTGTAAAAATATCGCTGCAGATAATGGAATTCATCCGTATAAAGGGAAATCAAATAGTTCATGCGACGATATGAATGCATTGAACGATTATGGACTAGGTACTGTGATGAATGACTTAAATTCTTTAAGTCTATGCGATATAAATTCTTGGAAATGTATTTTTGTTAAATTGATTTCATGGCTTTGGAATATGAATAAAGCTATGATTTGTTTTATTTGCGGAACAATTGGTACAATAGCTTGTCAAAATAAGAAAATTGATCTAATTATTCAGTCGTTTGGAGAAAAAGGATTACCAACTCCGACAACGATTTTTGATGGTGGCTTGGACGGAGTAGCTCAGAATAGCTACTCTTTTCCAAACTATGATGATTTTGATAGCGTGGAAATTGAGTGGCGTAGTGGTTCATCAAGAGGCATTCAAAAGTTTGCTATTGAAAGTTTAAAAAGTGATAATGCTCACTTATATGTAGGTAATATGAATGATGAAATTGATGAAGACTATACTTATGAAGCATTCACCAGATTAGAAAATGGAAATGTCTTGTCAATTGATAAAATGCATACAAAAATTGATACTGAGCAAGGTAAAATTTTCAGATGGGAGAATAACGGAATATTCATATGTAAAATAATTGCGTATAAATATATAAAGCCACAAGATATAAAATGTTAAAAAGCTCTAGCTTATGCTAGGGCTTTTTTTGATGCTTAAAAATACAATTATTATATATTTTGCTAATTGTATAGTATAATAAAATAAAAAATGATAAAGGTGTAATTATGAAAAAACAAAAGAAGTTAATTGCATTAGTTGTTGTACTTTCTGTTTTTATTGTTGGAATTGGTGCATATGCTTTGAAAAGTAATAGCGATAATCATAAACAAGCTGAAAGATACAGGACTGAATTATCAAAAGAAAAAGAAAAGAATAGCCAATCATCAAGCACAACTAAGATATCTAGTTCTTCAGAAAAATCGTCAAGCTCAAGCACTACGATTTCAACTGAACAGCCTATAGAGAGTGTACCTCAGTCAACAAGTGAAGAAGCTATTCCTGAGACTACACAATCAAAAAGATTGGATGGACTAGTTGCAGATAGTAATTATATATTATCATCTGATATTTCTAATGAGTCTATTGTTATCTTTGTTTCTGATGACTTTGTTGCACTAGATGATAACACTAAGAGTGAAATAATTACTAGCGTTCTGAGTCCAGGAAATATCGTACCGGTATACATTAAGACTGGTAATGCCCTTAGTCAAACCCAAATAGGTATGTCAGACCCATTATCACCTTTGAAGATAATTTGGAAAGGTTCTGAGCCACAAAAAGCTAATCAGACTACTAATCAAAGTCCTAATAATCAAAACACAGATAATGGGCAAAGTGAATATACGAAACAAAAAAACGATGATTTAAAGAAACAATTAGACAAGAACGATAAGAAAATTAACGAAGGACTTGAAAAAATGAATAGAGAAGAATCTGAAGCTAAAGAAGAATAACCCTTAAATGGAGGGTTATTTTTTATTGGTTAAAAATTAATTAAAAATTTAACACTTTTCTCTTGACAATTATACTATTGCATAGTATAATATAAATATAGAAAGGAGTAAGAAATGAAGCGATCGGAAAGAAACAAAAAAGAAAAAGCTTCAAGAATTAAAACAGCGTTACTGATAATTAGTTTAGTTACTGGAATAATAGAACTAATCAATCAACTACTAGAATTAATCTTGAAACTTAAATGAAGCGAGGGGCGAAAGCCCCAACCTTTATTGTAGTTTATCATAGATTATTAGAAAATGAAAGGATAAACTGATGAAAAATAATAACAAACTAATAAAAGCAGTGGTTATAGTGTGGGTATTAGTTATAATTTTAATGTTAATAAATAAATTCATTTAATTGGAGGTATAAGTATGGCACAACCACAAACTGAAGCAAACAAAAAATGGCAAGAAAAAAATAAGGAAAGAACAAGATATTTGAACGAGCGTTCTCGTACTCGTGGATTTATCAGAAATAAAGCAACTATTGAAGATTTAAAAGAACTGCAAGAGCTAATCAACGAGCAATTAGACAAAAATGTGAAAGCAGACTAATTATCTGCTTTTTTATCGTTGCAAATACGCTTTAAATCGTATATAATGCTTCTATTATCATTAAGAGGTGTAATTTATGGTTGACCGTTCATATAGTAAGTTCCCAGAAATACGTGATTACCGCGATAGAGGAATGAAAAAGTGGCAAGGATTCTTCATATCAGAGCATAATACTGCAATGAAGCAAGATAAATTAAAAGTAAATCCTGACGAGTTTATTCAAGCTGAAGAAGATGAAATAATGCTATTGCTTAATCAAGCGTTCTTAAATGAACTACAAATAAAATTAGTTATAAGAAAATCTGATGATGACATTGAAATTTTCATAGGAAAAGTAATTGAAGTAACTATGAATAGAATTATCTATTTTAAGACAAGTGAGATGCAAAAGATTTCAATTGATAAGATTATAAGTATTGAAGAAGTTGATTAATTTCAACTTTTTTTGATATATTCTTTCTTATTTTTCGTATATGAATTTAGGAGGAAGTAAAATGAATGAAATGTATGGAATTTTTAAAGATAATGAACTAGTTAAATCATTTGAAAGCATTTATGAAGTAGCTGATTACATTGAAGAAAATATTGGTTCAGATGAGTTTACTAAAAATTATAAACTGATGTGCGTGGCAGAAAGTAATGGGGAAATATTATTTGTTGGTAAGTTTTGAAAACAGTAATAAACATAAATACGCATATATAATAGAAGAAAGATGAAAATATTATAATAAAATAGGTAGCGAAAAGGTAGCAAAAAATGTGTAAAACTGTACAGAAACGTGCATTTTGCATATAAATAAGCATGTATATAAATGTTGAAAACTGTCTATTTTAAAGGAATTACAGTAATAATAAGATGAAAACATTCTTAATAATAAAAGGATGCAGTTAAATAATTTCTTTACAAAAGCCCTACAACCGCAAGGTTCGTAAGGCTTTTTAATTTGTATTTTTGAGAAAAGGGGCAAAAAACTAGTATAGAATAGAGTATATTTTCAATATGCGATAATGATAAAATTTGAATTATTTACATAAATTTAGTAGACTAATTAATTAGTAGATTTATTTACAATTTTTAGTCTAATAAAGGAGATTCATATTGAATGTCATCTTTTTATAATAAGAGATATTTTTCAGAGATATTTTCTGTATTAATAATTATCATTTTTTCAATTGCATTGCAGTTCTACCAATTAAAAACTCAGTCAATGCAGTTGGGAATTGATTGGCTTTTTCACTATAACCGATTTTACGATACAGCAATGCAGATAAAGAATTTTGATTTCCAACCTTATATATCTATATATGGATTTCAACAATCTGGAAGAATAATAAATGTCATTTATGGGCCAGTATTTGCTTATTTAAATGGATTTTTATTAATTATTTTAGGAAGTTGGTATAAGTATCAATTATTTACAAATTTCTTAATAACATTTCTCTCGGCATCAAGTATGTATTTACTACTTAAGCGGTTTGCTATAAGAACTAGTATCTCTCTTCCGTTATCATTGATGTATTCTAGCTTGTATATCGTTCAAGCATGGGCTATCAAAGAATATTTTAACAGTTGGGGAAGCTTTATTATTCCGATTGGTATAATTTCAGGCATACAATTACTCGAAAATAGAAAAAAAATAAATATCTTTTTATTGACTTTCGTCATTTCAGTTGCTGTTCAAGTTCATATGTTGACAGCATTATTATTAGTAATTTTATTCGCAATATTTTTTATTATTGCACTGTTTATAAGAGAAGATCGCCTTGATATGTTTAAAAGAGTTGTCATTTCAGCACTTTTTACTATACTATTAACAGCAAATGTCTGGTATCCACTAATTGATTTGTATAGCAAAAATAATTTACTTAGACCATTTGTGAATATGGACATGTCATCTGATGCGGTAGGATTGCAATTTGAAAACTTGCTTTCAGCAGGACAAACAGTTAGTTTTTTACCTATGTCATTGTTACTTCTTTTTGGATTACAGCTTCTTTTAGTGGTATTTAATAAAATAAAAAGTACAATACCACGATTGCTTACTATTATATCCTTTATTTTATTAATTCTATCTTCTAAAATTATAGACTGGACTGGCTTGGCTGAGAGAGTCCCTTTCGTGACTATAATTCAGTTTCCATGGAGGTTGCTAACCCCAGCAGTTTGTTTACTTATGCTTGCATTTGCTTTTACATGGGAAAATACACTCAGTGAGGGGCTAAATGGTAAAAAAAACCTCAAAAAAATTTCAATGCCCATAATTTTAACGCTACTGTTGATAGGAAGTACGGGTCCTTCACTTGCTTTATCAAGACAAGCAAGTGATATTTGGTCTAGTGATCGAGTAGTACAATCAAAGAATAAAACAACTTTTTCAACCACTGATCCAGATGAGCTTAGAGCGAGTTTTGATTCTACCTCAGATTTGTATGCTCCGTTTGAATTAATGAATAAGAGTACACCAGACTATCTACCGTTAAAATACGCATCATTGATGGATGAGGATGATTTTTATTCTTACAAAGAGTATGAGAATGTGGCGATTTCAAATCCATTATTAAAAGTCGTAGAAAAGGAACAGAAGGATGGGAAATTATTGATTTCTTTTAATAGTGATGATAAGGAAGAAGTTTTACTACCTTTCGTTGTATATAAAGATACTGTGGTCAAATATAATGGTAAAGAAGTTTATCATAAAGATTTGAATTTAAATAATATAGGTGCTCCACAATTTGAAGTAGGGAAAGAGAAAAATCAATTTGAGATATCCTATAAAGTTCCCAAACTCTACTTTGCTGCTTTATTTACTACAATATTATCATGGTTTGCATTAATTATCCTAGGATTGAAAAACATAAAAATATTTAAAAAAGGAAAATAATATTTTTCTTTTTTTTCGTATTTATAATTAATATGAATTATAAGGAGAATCTAGTATTATGTATGAGATTAAAGAAGAAAATATTGCTTTAATGCCCAGGGAGAGATTATTGATAAATGGTGCAGAATATCTGAGCGAGCAAGAACTTTTATCAATTCTTCTAAGGACAGGAACAAAAGAACTATCAGTCGGTCAGCTCTCTCTCGAAGTTTTAGAAACATTTGAGACACTAGATCTATTAAAAAAAGCAACTATAGAGGAGCTGCAGACAATAAAAGGTATTGGCAAGGCTAAAGCAATTGAAATTAAGGCAATGATCGAGTTAGGAAAAAGGGTGCAACTTTCAGCACCAAAGAAGTTCGGCTCCGTCGTGTCGAGTGAAGGGTTAGGAAATATGCTAATACATGATTTAGGTGATCTTTTGCAGGAGCATCTTGTAGCATTGTATCTTGATACTAAAAATAAAATAATTAGAAAAAAAGTCATTTTTATTGGAACTGTTAACTCATCTACTGCTAATCCAAGAGAGATATTACATTTTGCAGTAAAATATATGGCAACAAGTATCATCGTTGCACACAACCATCCTTCAGGTGATAGTAGACCAAGTAAAAATGATAAAGAGTTTACAAATAAAATAATGGAAGCTTGTGATATTATGGGTATAAATTTTTTAGATCACATAGTGGTTGGGAAAAATGGATACTATAGTTTTAGAGAAAATGATTTAATCTAAATAAAAAAGGCCAACTGGCCTGTCAAAAAATAATTTTTTAATCTTTATTCTTCATGAAGAATAGAAGTGTTTGTAATTCACTTGTTAAGTCTACTGATTGAATAACAACGTCATCAGGAACTGAAAGTCTTTGAGGAGTAAAGTTAAGAATACCCTTGATACCTGCATCCACTAATATATCAGTAGCTTCTTGTGCGTGTTGACTTTGAACAGATAAAATTGCCGTTTCAATATCATCGTTAGCAAGATTCTTTTTAATATCTGAAATATTGTAAATTGGTATATTATCATCTGTAGTTGTACCAACGAGAGGGTTTCCAGCTACATCATATGCCTGAGTAATTCTCATCTTATTTCTTTCGTGGAAACGATAATGAATAAGAGCACGACCCAAATTACCTACTCCAACTAATGCAATATTAGTTTCTTGACCGTCATTAAGTAGCTCAGAGAAGAAATCTCTTAATGTTTTTGTTTCATAACCGTAGCCACGACGTCCCAGCTCTCCAAAATAAGAAAAATCTCTACGGACTGTTGCTGAGTCAACTCCTAAATTTTCTGCGATTTGTTGAGAATTAGTACGCTCTACATTATCATTATATAATTTCTTAAATAATCGATAGTAGGCTGGCAAACGTTTTGCGGTTGCTTTTGGCAAAGCTTCATTATTTTTAGTTTTTGTTTGCATATTTTCCTCCTATAATCCTTGTAATAATAATAACAAAAGTTTGTAATTTGTTCAAACATTAGCACATATAAGATTAGTTTTTTAACAATATTACTCTCATATAATTTTATTGTGAATTTTACTTTTAGAATAGATATTTAAGCTATATTATTGTTAATAATTATTCAATATATAATGTCTTATATGTTATAATATTTTTTAAAGAGGTAAAAAATGATACTACTACAAGGAAATAATATAGAACGAAACTTTGGGGGAGATGTCCTTTTTGAAAATATAAATTTTTCAATTAGTGATAATAGTAAAATTGCACTTGTTGGGAAAAACGGTGCAGGAAAATCAACCCTGCTTAAAATAATTGCTGGTGAGGAGTCTCCTAATAAAGGGGAAATTTCTAAGGCTAAAAATTTATCAATGAGTTACTTAGCTCAAGATAGTAATTTTTCATCAGACAAAAATATTTATGATGAAATGCTATCATCATTTAATGATCTAATAAACATGGAAAAAGAACTCCGTAATATGGAATTACAAATGTCAGAGGTCAGTGGCGAAGAATTGGACTCTTTGATGTCCCGTTACGACTCTTTAACAGAAAAATTTAGATCTCTTAATGGTTTCACTTATGAATCTGATATAAGAAGTGTACTAAATGGATTTAAATTTCCAGAAGAAACATGGAGTATGCCTATTTCTAGTCTTTCAGGTGGACAAAAAACTCGTCTTGCTCTAGCTAAAATGCTAGTTGAACGTCCTGACTTATTGATTCTTGACGAACCAACCAATCACTTGGATATTGACACACTTTCTTGGTTAGAAAATTATTTGAAGAATTATCGAGGAGCATTATTAATTGTCAGTCATGATCGATATTTCTTAGATAAGGTTGTTACAGAAACGTTTGAGTTATCACGCGGTGAATTGAGCCGTTATGCTGGAAACTATTCAAGATATGTTGAATTGAGGGCTGAAAAACTTGCAAGTCAACTTAAGCAATTTGAAAAACAACAAAAAGAAATAGCTGGTCTTGAAGATTTTGTGAATAAAAATATTGCACGAGCTAGTACTACAAAACGTGCACAATCAAGACGTAAACAACTTGAAAAAATGAATGTACTTGATAAGCCTATTACTTATGAAAAATCAGTTCATTTTTCATTTGTTCCTGATAAAGAAAGTGGAAATGTAGTTTTAACAGTCGATGATGCTGCTATTGGTTATGATTCAATTATGAGTAAACCAATAGATTTTGAAGAGAGAAAATTTGATTCGATCGCTATTGTTGGTGAAAATGGTATTGGTAAAACTACACTAATTAAGTCAATAATTGGTCAAATCCCTTTTATTGAAGGAAATTCAAAATTAGGTGCAAATGTTTCTCTTGGGTATTATGACCAAGAACAAAAAGATTTAAATCCAAATAACACAGTATTAGAAGAGCTTTGGAGTGAGAACCGTTTAACTCCGGAAGCAGATATTAGGACACGTCTAGGATCATTTCTTTTTTCTGGCTCAGATGTTGAGAAAACTGTCGGAATGTTAAGTGGAGGGGAAAAAGCAAGATTACTTTTGGCTAAACTATCAATGCAAAATGATAACTTTTTGATTTTAGATGAACCAACTAACCACTTAGATATAGATAGTCGTGAGGTTTTAGAAAATGCTTTAATTGATTTCGATGGAACACTATTATTTGTAAGTCATGATAGATACTTTATTAATAAGGTGGCAAGTAAGGTACTTGAATTGAGTCATGATGGTGGGAAAATGTATCTAGGTGACTACGATTATTATATTGAGAAAAAAGCTGAGGAAGAAGCATTAAGAGAGCTTGCTGAGCAAGAAAATAATACAAAGTCTAATACTGTAATTGAAGAAAATGATTATCAGTTGCAAAAGGAATCTCAAAGACAACGTAGAAAAATAGAGCGTGAGATCGCTAGTGCTGAAGAACAAATGGAAAATAATGATTTAGAGCTTCAAAAAATAAATGACATGATGTTAATTGAAAAAGATCATGTTAAGCTAGCTGAATTGCAAAATAATCTGGATAAAATTGAAGAGAATCAGGCTCATATGCTTGAAATTTGGACAGAAAATATGGAGAAATTAGAATCACTATGAGTCAGGAAAAATTATTAGATTTAATGAAATATGCTTTTCATAAAACACCAACGGGTGGTGATGAAGCGTTTTATAAACTATTAACATTTTCAAAAGCATATACGAATGAACAAGACGGGCAATTAACAAGTGCTATTATTGATTCTCAATTTAACATTTTTTATGGGGGAAAAAATGTATCAATGTCTGGAATTGGCTATGTAGCAAGTTATCCAGAGTTTAGAGGCAAGAGTTACGTTTCTGATTTAATGCTTGAAATTTTGAAGGATAACTATAAACAAGGAACAGTATTTTCGTATTTAGCCCCTTTTTCTTATAGTTTTTACCGTAAATTTGGTTATGAGTATGTGTTTAATCAAAAAACATATGAAATACCGTTCCAGTATTTTCCTAGGGGGCTAAAGGGAAGTGGTAAGGTTGCTCGCCACAATTTTAAAGAAGCACTTCCACAAATGAACAAAATTCATAAGTTAGTTGGTGAGAATGGAAGCGTGAATCGTACACAGGATCAGTGGTCATATTATTTTGAATATAAAAGTAAACCAAACTTTGCTGTATATTATGAAAATGATCTACCAGTTGGTTATATAATTTATGAATTTTCAAGCAATAACTTTGTAATTCGTGAGCTCACTTTTTTAACTGATGAAGCTAAAGATGCACTTTATTTCTTCGTTTCAAGCCATGCAAGTGCTTTTGAAAGCGTAAAATATAAAGCATCAGAAAAAGAAATAATAGAATGGGAAATGTCTGAACCATCCCAAGCAAGAATTTCGTTAAATCCATATATGATGGCAAGAATTGTCAATATGGAGGAATTTATGAAAACATCACCTATCATTAAAGGTAGAGTAGAAATTGTAGATGAACAATTACCTGAAAATAATGGAATTTATGGAATTGGTGATGGGGAAATTAGGAAATTATCAATTGGTAAATTCACACAAGAAATGTTGAAACAAGAAAATGTGATTCTTAGAGAATATTTTTAAAAAAGATAGAACTTTGGTCTATCTTTTATTTTTGAATAATATTATGATATAATTTAAAATACTGACTAAGAAGGTTAGGATATAAAACAAAAAAATACGAGTAAGATATAAGAGATAGATGATATGAGTGATAATTTAAGAGAGAAGCTTGCTCAGATTCAAGAGGAAGCACTTAATAAACGTAGTGAAGAAGTAAATGATTCAGTAGATTGGGCAGAAATTTCATTTGAAAAAGATGATAAAGAGTTCGAATTTCAATCAATGAGCGAATCTTTTGTAGAAGACAAAAACTTAAATAATGATACTAAGGTATTAGGGCAAGATAATGTATTAGACGAAACTGATAATTATATAAACGAGCAAGATGAAGATGAGAGTTTAATTACTCAAACCGAGTCAGCAAAGAAATATATATCAAAAAATAAATCAACTAAGTTAAATTTCTATACAAATATCTTTATGGTAGTAAGTGCAGTTTTAATGGTAGCTTTTGCGGTAATATCTTTAGATGTCTTTTCTATTGGAAACTCCGCTAAAAAAATTGTAAATGATGATTTTACCTATGAGGGTAGGATTAAAAATGGAACTTATAATGGACCAGCTAAAATAACATTTAAGAACGGTAATGTATTAAATGCTAATTTCACTGGCGGAAGATTAGCTGGTAAATTTAAATTTGTTGATGCAAGTTCAAAAACAAAAGTTGATGGAGAAATTAGCAATCATATTAAGGCAGATATAATATTACCATCGAATCAAAAAATCTCTTATTCAAACGAAAAGTACAAAAGTAAATCGGAAAAATATTCATACAATGGTGCATGGGATATACATGGTTTGACTTATAAAGGCGATTTGAAATTTGTAAATGATGCTAAATATAAGGGAGAGTTTTCTCTAGGAATTCCAAATGGTCATGGAGAATATAGTGCAATTGATGGTCAAGTTTTAAAAGGAAACTTTGTAAACGGAGTACTGACTGACGAACAGAAGTAAGACTTACAATGATTAGAGGTTATAAGAAATAATGGAACAAAAATTTAAAAGACGGAAGGATTATTTAGAAAAAAATTTCAAATATCTTACTGCAAATGAAAAAATTGAGCTGGAGAGACTAAAAAGACTTGAAGCAAAAGAGCTGGAAAATCAAGGAAATAAAACTGAAGAACTCCACAAATATGATAGAAGAGGCAATGCTCAGTCAAATATTCGAAAAACTATCAGTAAATCAGAACCTAAATATGAAGAGACATCTAACATAGAAACAAATTATGATGAAGATACTTCAGTAGATGACAAGGATTTAGAAAACGAAAAGATTCCTAAAGAAAAAAAATCTAAGAAGCCAAAGAAAAAGAAATCTTTTTTACGAAGATTAAGAAATTTTTTAATTATTGTATTAGTTCTAATCATTGGATTCTTTGCTTATGGGTACTTTCGTGTAAAAAATCTTCCTACTGCAAATTTTAGCGTTGAAAAATTTAATGGTAAAAAGGCTAAGAATGGTGCAACAAATATCTTAATTCTTGGTACTGACCAACGTGACTATCAAACTACAGATGATGCTAGAAGTGACAGTATGATGATGTTACAGATTGGTGGACCTGACAAGAAAGTTAAGATTGTCAGTTTCATGCGTGATACACTTGTTGAAATACCTGGATTCAGTTACGAAGGTTATCCAGATAGCAAGTTAAATCTTGCCTATAATTTAGGTGAACAAGATAATCATAAAGGTGCTGATCTAACAAGAGAAACGATTAAAAAGAACTTTGGCATTGATGCTGAGTACTATGCAATGGTTAATTTCAGCAGTTTTGCAGAAGTAATAGATTCACTTTTCCCAGCAGGTGTAAAAATTGATGCACAATTTTCTACTGTTGACGGAGAAAAAGTTAAGCAGGTTGAAGTACCAGATGATCTTCGATATGGGCCGAATAATTTGGATCCAAAACAAACTATTAAAGTAGGGAAGCAACGTATGGATGGAAGAACACTTCTTAACTATGCACGTTTCCGCAAGGATGATGAAGGAGACTTTGGCCGTACAAAACGTCAACAACAAGTTCTTGAAGCAATAATATCTCAAGCTAAAAATCCAGCAACTCTATTCACTGGACCAAGTGCTATTGGGACAATTAAAGCTTTAACATCTACTAATGTACCAAACACTACTGTAATTACCAAAGGAATTCCAGCAATTCTTAATGCTAGTAAGGGCATAGAAAGTTATACTGTTCCGGAATTAGGTGATTGGCAAGATGTTGAAGACCAGTATGGTGGAGCAGCATTATTAGTCGATTTTGATAAATATAAAGCAAAATTAAAAGATACATTTGGTGAGTAATTATATACTTTTATCAAGTTAGATAATAACTCTAGAAAATTGAAACTTGTACATAGATGTAAAAATCTATTTGCAAGTTTTTTTTGATATAATTTTTCTAAGAGAAAAGGAGATTGTATGAAAGAATTACAAAAAAGAGTTTTACAAAATAAGATAAATCACATGGATTTAACACAAGTGATATAAAATTTGAACTTCTTTGTTTATATGGGGAGACAAATGAACTTTTCAAAGCATGGCTTAAGGATGATGAGGAAAATATTAAAGAAGAACTAGCAGATGTTGCTATCTTTTTACTAGGAATTTCTGAAATGTTAGATGTTGATTTAGAAGCTGAAGTTTAAAAAAAGATGGCAATAAATGAAAAACGTGTCTATAAAAATGATGGTGAAAAACAATAGTGATAAATAGAGTTCTTATATAAGACAGTAAGAAACTTTTTTGTTTTATTCTGTGGTACAATATAGTTATGAATAATTTTAATAAAAACGACATTGTCGAAGTAGAAGTAATTGATTTAACACATGAAGGCGCAGGAGTTGCCAAAATTGACAACTATCCCTTCTTTGTAGAAAATGCCCTTCCAGGTGAAGTGATTAAAATGCGAGTTATGAAAACTGGCAAAAACTTTGGATATGGTAAAGTAGAAGAATATGTAAAAGAATCTGATGATCGTGTAGGCGATGTTAATAGTCAATACCTACGTACAGGTATTGCGGATATTAGCCATCTAACTTATCCAGCACAGCTTGATTTCAAGAAAAAGCAAGTTGAAACAGTACTTTCAAAAGTTGCTAAGAAGAACGATATCAAAGTGATGGATACTCTTGGAACTGAAAATAACACTGGATACCGCAATAAGGCACAGATTCCAGTTCGTCGAGTTAATGGACAAACTGAAACTGGATTCTTCAGAAAAAATTCTCATGATCTAGTACCAGTAGAAGACTTTTTGATCCAAGATAAAGAAATCGACCAAGTGGTTCTCTATACTCGTGACTTGCTACGTCGCTTTGATATCAAACCATACCATGAAATCAACAAGACAGGTCTTATCCGCAATATTATGGTAAGACGTGGACATCATTCTGGTGAGATCATGGTGACGCTTATCACTACTAAGAAAAAGATTTTTAGAATCGACCAGATTGTTGATGCCTTGACTGAGAAATTCCCTAACATCGTGTCTATTATGCAAAATGTTAATGAAAGTCATGGGAATGCCTTATTTGGACCAGATTGGTTTGTTCTCTATGGTAAGGAATATATTGAAGACCAAATGCTTGGTAATACATATCAAATTTCAGGACCATCATTTTATCAAGTAAATACTGAAATGGCCGAAAAACTTTACCAAAAGGCTATCGATTTCGCTGATTTAAAAGAAGATGACGTGGTAATTGATGCTTATTCTGGTATTGGGTCAATTGCACTTTCAGTTGCTGACAAGGTTAAAAAAGTATATGGTGTAGAAACGGTTGAATCTGCAGTAATTAACGCTGGTAAAAACGCTGAACTAAATGACATCAAGAACGTTGACTTTACAGTTGGAAAAGCTGAAACTACAATGGCAAGATGGCTTGAAGAAGGAATAGAGCCAGATGTAATTTTTGTTGATCCACCAAGAAAAGGACTAGACGAAGAATTCATCAAGTCAGCTACAAAAACAGGAGCACGTAGCATCGTCTATGTATCATGTAACCCATCAACATTCGCGCGTGATGTATTACGATTCGAAGAAGAAGGCTATAAACTCCAAAAAGTACAACCAGTAGACCTATTCCCACAAACCCATCATGTCGAGCTAGTCTCTCTATTTACGAAGTAAATAGCAAGAGCTAGCCGTGGCAGAGTTTCCAAAGAATACGAGCATAAGCGAAGTATGATTTGAAGAAACTTACGGCTGAATTAGTATCATTATTTACAAGGAGCTAAGCGACAAAGTAAATGATAGATACCAACCATGGCAGGTTTTACCAAGAAGTCGAGACTAAGAACGAAGACTGATTGGAATAAAGCTACGGCCGAGCTAGTCTCTCTATTTACGAAGTAAATAGCAAGTGCTAGCCGTGGCAGAGTTTCCAAAGAATGCGAGCACAAGCGAAGTATGATTTGAAGAAACCTACGGTTTATAATACCTAAAAATATAATTAATAGAAGGAGTGCATTACAGCATTCCTTTTTTTGTGAAAAAATATTAGTTTTAAAATTTCATTGTATTAATAACTTTAATATATTAAGATTTAGTTAACAGTATTTAGGAGAATTTTAATGGATAAAATGACAATTGACGAGATTATTTTTACACTAAACTTAGTTCCTTTAGTAAATGAGGGAGGTTTAGTTGCTCAAACATATCTTAGCGAAGAAACTTATGAAAATAGAAGATGTGGTTCAGCAATATATTATTTTTTAACAAAAGATTCATTTTCACATTTGCATAAACTTTCGGCGGATGAAATATGGCATTATTATTATGGTGATACCGTGGAAATTCTTCAAATTGATGATAAAACTGGTCAACATAAAATCAGTAAGCTAGGAACTAATCTATTGGATGGGGAAACTCCTCAAGTTTTAATCAGAAAAAATACATGGCAAGGTGCTCGAATAAAAAATGGTGGGGCCTTTGGATATACATTGATGGGAACAACAATGTCGCCTTCTTATATGGAAAAAGATTTTATATTGGGTGAACAAAAAGAAATGTTAAAAAGATTTCCAAATATTAGTGAGGAAATTAAAAAATTCACAGGTGAAAAAATATATAAATAAGAAAATGATATCCGCAAACATATGTTTTAGTCAATATATTTAATTTTATAAATAGTAAAATTAGTAGAAATTTAATGTTGTAAACTAAAAATTAACCATGATTAAAAAATAAAGCAACCCTAATTCCCAAGATTAAACAATTAAGGGAACTGGGGTTGTTTTTAGAAAATGCTTTTATCTAAAATCATAAATGTTTTTGCATCATAAGTTATATATATTGCTTTACTTAAAGTATTATCTTCAGATTTATTCCAAGTAGCATATATCCTTTCAGGATAACCATAGTCGGCTCTTTGTACTTCTTTATTTGATGGAGCACCGACAATTTTTTTTTAATCTTTGTAATTATCTCCACCATCAAAAATATATTTTCCTGTTTTTGAATCATATTTTTGTCTAGCTATTCTGATATCGTCATATATTTCTTGTGTCCATTTTCTGGGAAATTTTCTTTCATTGGACTCTCCAATACCAAAGTTAATACGAGTTGATGGAGTCGTCTCTATTGTTTCAGTATCCTTCAAATTATATTTTTTTTCTAGAATAAAGAATGAAACGAAGATAGTTGTTAAAAGAAATATTGCGATAGATTTGGGAATGAATACTTTATTTTTTATAGGAGAAAATTCAACTGCTTTAGATTCCTCAATTATTGGAGTCGGGTACGGTGTTTTGCAATAATCACAGTACCATATTCTATTTTTTTCGTGAAATTGAGTACTTCCACAATTTCTACATTCCTTATTTTTCATGATAATATCCATCCATTCCATAGTTTGAAGGAAAATCATCAGGATATTTTCCGAGTCCCTCTTTGGGATATTTTTCAGGAAGTCGTGGGAAGAATACATATCTTAAAATCGGAGTTACATATGAAACATTATCATTTTCAAAATATACATTTGGTTTTCCCTGACTTTCGTATATGAACTCTTTAGAGTAAGTACCATATGTGCTATCGTTTACCTGAGCGATAAATGATCTAAGTTCTCTCCAAGTAATCTTCCCACCTTTCCATTGCTCTTGGAGTACTTTAGTTTCATAGTTGTTGGGATGTTTATTTTCTCCAAAATCTATTGATAAACTTTTTTTTATCTTATCTGGATCCGTAATTACTTTATCCGGATGTCCCCATAAATTAATTATATCTTGACTAGTATATTGGTTGTAGTCACCATTATATGCTAAAAATGATCCTCCTTCCCTATAATAGGTTGTAATTGAAAATTCAGAGTCGGGGTTATCAATGATCATATCAGGTTTAGGTGGAGTTACAACTCTATTTTTTATTTGTTCGTCATGCTCTTTTTGAGCTTCATCCAATAATTTTTCAAATTTTTTAGTATCGTCGCCACCATATTTTTTTACTGACGCCCGTGCTAAATCAATTTCAGATTGTACTAAAGAAAGTTCAGCTACCTTAACACTATGATCAGGATTTTTAAGCAGATTATCATCGTAAGTGTTTTTTATAATATCCGTTCTAGAACTATTACTAGTTGTATTTTTATAATAAGATGTTGAGCTTGAAGTTACTTTATCTTTATGTGAATTAAAATTCGTTAACTTACTAAATACAAAAGCAGTAATTGAAATAAAGACAAACAATCCAGCAATGAAAAGGAATATTTTATTTATTTTTTTACTTTTGTGATTCTTTATAAATAATTCGGTACTATCATTATCCTTTTCGTAAACGGCATGGCAATATAAGCACTCCTGACCTATCTTGGTTTTCTTAAATTGACTACTACCACAATATTTACAATTGAAATTGTCCATAAAACTCCCATCAAACATGATTAATTTAAATAATGATATCATTTACATATTCTTGCTACAAGAGAAAATATAATTTTATTTTCAATACATAATCATTCTAGCTGATAATTTCTAAAAATAGTATAATGAAGAAAATTACTTGAAAGGAGTCCAATGAAATCAATAGCAATTGTAGCATGTTCAAATCCACTAAGTCTTTCATCTGGAGAGTCAAATGAAAAACATTTTGAGCTTTTAAGAAATGATGGTAGAAATTTACTGATTAGTAAATGTATTTATGAAGAGAAAAATAGATTTTCTAGTAGTGGAAAAGAACGTGCATATGAACTCATGAAATTCTTTTCTAATCCAGATGTTACTAATATTTATGATATTTCTGGTGGTGATATGGCAAATGAACTTCTTGATTACCTGGATTTTGAAATTATTAGGAAAAGTCAGGCAGTCTTTTGGGGATACAGTGATCTGACTACAGTAATAAATGCAATTTACAGTCAGACTGGCAAATCAAGCGTTCTATATCAAATAAAGAATATTTTGCATGGTGAACCTGATAGCCTTTTTAAACCCAAATTTGAAATTATTCAAGGTCAAGGTATTGAAGGAACCGTTGTTGGTGGTAATATTCGTTGCTTCCTAAAACTTACAGGTACAAAATACTTTCCAGATATGAATGGTAAAATTTTATTATTGGAATCATTAGGAGGGAGAGTCCCTCAGATGATTACTTATCTATCTCAGCTGCGTTCAATGGGAGTTTTTGAAAAGATTAACGGAATAATCCTTGGAACATTCACAGAAATGGAAAAGGAAAATTGTAGTCCTAATATGAATGAACTTGTTCAAGAATTTGTGGGTCCCAATATGCCAATAGCAAAGACTTGTGAAATCGGCCATGCAAGAGACTCAAAAGCAATTTTGATTGGGAAAGAGATTGAAATAAGAAATGAATAGTCAAGAAAGAATTTTAAAAATATATACAAGACTCAATAAAGGAATTCAGTTAAGTAAAAAAGAACTATGTAGAGAATTCAAAAAAGATGAGAGGACAATTCAAAGAGATTTTAGTTTAATTGAGCAGTTTATTGAAGAAGAATCAAATTATTCTTCAAAACTAGAACGAAAGAATAACTCATACTTTATTTCAGATAAATCTGTATTAAAAAAAGAAGATATCCTTGTTATTATTAAAATATTGTTAGAAAATCGTGCTTTTAATAAAAAAGAAAATGATAAGTTAATAGATAATTTACTTTCATTGGTTACTAAGGATGAGAAAAAAGAAATAACTGATATTATTGGAAGTGAAAAACTGAACTATGTTCCAATAACTTGTGAGGAAGATAGAATTGATAAGATATGGGCTTTATCTGAATCTATAATAAAAGAGGAAGTGATAAATGTTACTTATAAGAGCCCTTATAGAGAAGAACAAACTTATAAAATTTTTCCTATGGCACTTTATTATGATTCTCATTATTTTTATATAGAGGCATTAAGTATCAATCGTGAACGACATCCAACTCTTAAAATTGATAGAATAATATCTTTTGAAAAAGTTAATGATATCAAACCAAATATTTCATATGGTAATAAATATCGCGATGGAGATAATAGAAATCTAAAAGTTGACGCATTTTCGGGGAAAAAAATCACAGTAAAAGTAGAGTTTAATTACGATCCAACGATTGTTCAAGACCAATTTCCTAATGCTAGAATACTTTCTCAAAATAATGATAAAACAATATTAGATTTTGAAACTCAATACACTCCTGGCTTAATGCGATGGATTTTTAGTCAGTCAGAAGGATTAAAAGTTTTATATCCTGATTTTTTAGTTAATGAAATTAGAGAATTTTTTCAAAAATTCGTTAATAAGTATGAAGAAAATGATTGCTAAGCAGTCTTTTTTCTTTGGGTAGACAATATATGTCTATGTAATGATGTATAATATATTTATCAATTGATAATTTAAAATTATGAAGGAGAAAATCTACGGCAAGTGATATGATTTATATAAATCAGTTAGGAGATGGAAAAGGAAATTGGCTACTTACAAAAACTGTTGTTAATTATGAAATAAATGGACTAAAAATTGAAAATAATATTATAAATTGTATAAAAAATAGGTGGTGAGAAGTTTGGCATTATTAGAAGAAGAACTGAATATATGTAATATTAGTGAGCTTTTTGATATGAATTTGAAAATCCCAGAATACCAAAGACCGTATACTTGGTCAACGGAGTCAGTCAGTACGATGTTTTCAGATATTAAAAATGCTTTTAGTAAGAATATTGAAGAATACAGATTAGGTACAATCATTCTTCATAAAGTCGGTGAATATTACAATATTGTGGACGGGCAACAACGTATTACAACGTTGTCAATTTTACTTTATTATTTAAATGAAAATAACAAATTATTAGATGAGGAATATTCTAATCTTTCGGTTGAAAATATAAATAGAAATTCAAGTTTGTTAAAGAAATTAGTAAAAGAAGTAAATAAAAGTGAGTTTAAAAATTACTTGTTAGGTAATTGTACACTTGTAAAGATCGTTACTGATGAACAGCAAGAGGCATTTCAGTTTTTTGATTCTCAAAATACAAGAGGGAAAGCATTAAATCCTCACGATTTGTTAAAATCATACCATTTGAGAGAAATGAATAGCGATTCTGAGGAGAAAAAAATAAATGTAATTTCTAAGTGGGAAAATATAGATCAAAATAAACTTGATAAACTGTTTAGAATTTTTTTATTTCCAATTACTCAGTGGTATAAAAACAAAAATGGTTTAAATTATTCAATAAAAGATATTTCAAATTTTAAAGGAATAAAGAAAAATAATAATTTTAATTATTCAATTTATCATAAATCAAGTAATTTATTTATTGAACAATTAAATTCAACAGGAATAAATGAATTATTTGAAAGTGAACAAATTAATCAATTTCAACTAAATCAACCTATTGTTGCAGGAGATAGATTTTTCAAATGGACTGTTCATTATTTAGAACTTTTAAAAAAGATTGAAGATAGAGTTAAAAATAATTATTCACAAGAAGAAATTCCAACAAAAAATAGTGGAGATAGGTATGTTTACCAGTTATTTTTATCTGTTTTGCAATTTTTTGCAGATCGATTTGGTATTGAAAATATGGATATCAATGTGATGGACTTCTTTTATACTTGGAGTTATTCCATTAGGTTAAAGATGCAAGCAGTTTATAAGGAGACAATAAACAAGTATGCACAAGGAAAGCATGATCGAATTAATAAAGAAATAGACATGTTTAATATGATCAATGAAATGAATTGTCCAAGAGAATTAACTGCAATAATATTTGAAGAAGTTACTGATATATCTAATAAAAAATATGAAGAAATATTTAATAAAATTAAGAAAATAAACGGATGGTAAAAATGGTTGATAATTTAAAACTTATTTCAGTATCAGAAATATTTAGGAATGATTTCTATGAAATACCTATTTATCAAAGAAATTATGCTTGGAAAGTTGAACATATTGAACAGCTTATTTATGATATAGAATCAGCAGAGGATATTTATTTTTTAGGCAATCTAATTGTAAACAAAAAAGACAATTTTTTATATGAGGTAATTGATGGTCAGCAAAGATTGACTACATTGTATTTGCTTGAAAAATATTTAAAAGTGCCTTTTTCGGTTGATAGTTTGAAGTTTGAAGCAAGAGAAAAATCAAATAAAACACTTAGACATTTATGTGATGAGGATTTTGATGAGAAATTTATGTCTACAGAAATTGTTGATGGATATAGAATCATAGAAAATTATTTTCTAAGCAATCCTAGTATAGATAAAGATAATTTTATTAAAAAACTAGAAGATATTAAGTTAGTAAGGATACAAGTTCCTGAAAAAATTGATTTGAATCATTATTTTGAAATTATGAATACCCGAGGTGAACAGTTAGAACTCCATGAAATCGCTAAAGCTAGTATTCTAGGGAACTTACAACAAAATGATATGCGAGTTGCTTCAGAAATATGGGATAGTTGTGCAGATATGGATTCATATATTCAGATGAACTTCACTCCACTTATAAGAGGAAAATTATTTGATGATTCATGGTCTAATTTAAAGGAAGAAATACGTGATTTTGACTCCTTGAGTTCTTTATTTAATAATGAAAATAATGATGTTAGTGGAATTAATAGACAAAAACTATCAGAAATTATAAAGAATCATACTACTAAATTTAATGCTTATGAGGAGAACTCTTTAGATTCGGAGAATTCAGAGAATGAAAGATTTGAATCAATTATATCTTTTCCTAATTTTTTGCTCCAAGTAAATGCTGTGATAGCAAGTTTAGACGAGCAGGATTCATCACTTGATGATATTAATTTTCTGTCAAATTTAGAAGAAAATTGGAGGGATGAAAATTCTGCTAAAAACTTTATTTTTAATTTGTTAAAGCTTAGAGTTTTGTTTGATAAATATATTATTAAGAGAGAATTTTTGTCATCTTATGAAGATTCGGGGAAGTGGTCACTTAAAAAAATAGAAAAAAATACAAATAACCGAAGTTTAAAAGCTATTTACAAAGCAACCATAAATGGAGATAATAGTCAATTGAGAACTCTTCAGTCTGCATTGCGCGTAACTTATACTTCTCCTAAGACCATGCATTGGATCTCTTATATATTGAAAAAGTTAGTAGATGGAACTGAAATTAATCTCATAAATATTTTAGAAAAATATGCTATTGAGAAGGTGATAAATTCTGATTATAAAAATGCAACTGGATTCAAATTTGATAGAATTATTTTCACGTATTTAGATTATTTGATATATAGAGACAGCTACACATATCAAGGGAAAAAAATAGAATTAGAAGGCAATTGGCAATTCCAGTTTAGGAATTCTATTGAGCATTTCTATCCGCAAAATCCATCAGAGAATGAAAAATGGGATTATGAAAGTTTGAATTCATTTGGTAATCTTGCTTTAATAACAGTTTCTGGAAATTCAAAATTTAGTAATACGATGCCTGCAGGTAAAGTAAGTACATACAGTAGTGTTATTAACCAAAGTTGGAAGCTTAAAATAATGTATATTATGATGGAAAAGAACAATATGGAGTGGACGAAGGAGCTGTCACAAATTCATAAAAATCAAATGTTCGAAATCTTAGATCGTGAAACTAAAAAGTTTTAACTGAAAATGTAACCTTTAATTTTAGCAACGAAAGTTAAGGGTTTTTATTGTATAATTAACAAAAAGAATAAGGAGCCATCAATATGATTGAATATAAAAGAAACGAAAAAATTTCTGTTGAAGCTTTTCGTCAGGTCTTGATTAGTTCAGGCATTAATCGACCTGTAAATGATATCCCAAGACTTCAGGCAATGCTAGATAATTCAAATCTTATCTGGACTGCATGGGATGGTGATAGGCTAGTTGCAGTAGCAAGGAGTCTTACGGATTTTTCCTTTGTCTGCTATATGTCTGACTTAGCTGTTGCCAGTGATTACCAAAAGCAAGGTATCGGGAAAAAGTTAATAGATAAAACTAAAGAGGATCTTGGATCTACTGTTGCCTTTCTTCTCTTATCTGCTCCGAGTGCAATGGAATACTACCCAAAAGTTGGTCTGAAAAATATTAGTAACGCATTTTTTACACCTAGAAAAGATTGAGATATTCATGAATTTAGAAGAACAAAGACAACATATTTTATCCGGACAAATCTACAATGATTTAACACCAGAGCTTATTAAGGCACGCGAGAGAACAGTTTTATTGACAAATGAATACAATGCTTCTTTCGGACAAGGCCCAGAAATAAGAGAAGGTATCCTAAAAAGATTGCTTGGGAAGGTTAGTACTGGTGCATATTTTGAGCCAACCTTTCGCTGCGAGTTTGGCTACAATATCTCGCTTGGGAAGAATTTTTATGCCAACTTTGATTGTGTAATGCTAGATGGTGGAGGAATCGAGGTAGGTGATAATGTACTTTTTGGTCCTCGAGTAGGTATTTACACTACAAATCATGCTATTGATGCCAGAGAGCGTGCTACAGGTGCATGTTATGCTAAGAAAGTTACAATTGGAGATAATGTTTGGATTGGTGCAGGAGTTCATATTAATCCAGGTGTGAATATTGGTAGTAACACAATAATCGGATCAGGAAGTGTAGTCACAAGTGATATTCCTGCAAACGTCATTGCAGCAGGAGTTCCGTGTAGGCTTATTAGGGAAATTACAAACGAAGATAAGACAGGTTTTGAGCCTGATCAATATTAATTTATTTATTTGACTTTAGATAACTAATATTAGAAAAAATGGAGATTATATGATTTTACATTGCATAAAGAAAACCGATTGGGAAGACCGAAAAAATAAAACTTCATGGGGTGAAGAAGAACTAGCAAAAGATGGCTTTATTCACTGTTCAACTATTGAATTATTTTGGCGTGTAACTAAGTTTTTTGAAGAAGTTGAAGATGAGTTAGTAATTCTTTGCATTGATGAAGATCAATTAGAATCTGAAGTTGTATATGAAGATACAGAGAATACTGGAAAACTTTTTCCTCATGTTTATGGACTCATTAATAATGATGCTATTGTAGATGTTCTTCCTTATTTAAGGGACGAAGAAGGACAATATATCAAAAATAAAGAATTTATAAAATTTGAAGATGAGTGATGTAGATGAATTATAAAATCATTAATATAGAGGAACAAAAATTCTTAGGCAAATCTTGTGGAAAAGTTAATACTGAAACTGATTTTTCTATCTTTTGGATGAAATTTTATGAAAAAAATAAAAATTATGATGGTATTACTTACGGAGTAAGTTCAGATTTTATGGATAATGAATTTACCTATACGATTTGTGTTCCACTTACTGAAGAAGATAGAGTTAAGGATTTTCAGCCAATAGTGGTTGATGCTGCTACATATGTGATTTTTGGACTTGTAGGACCAGCGAATGAAACAATTCCAAGCGCGTGGGATTATGCTATAAAAAATTTCGACCTCGCTTATACTTCTAACATCGAAGTATACTACTGTGGAAATCGAATGGATGTCAACTATAAAATGGAGCTTTGGATACCAATAAAAAAATAAATCTCTTTATATATGAGCGCTTATCCTATATAATGAATATATTCATCATTTCCATGAGTGATTTAAATTTTAAGAAGTAGGTAATAAGGATTCATGACAAATCAAACAAATGATAAGCCAATGACTGCAAAGGAAAAAATGGCGGAAATTATCAAAAATAAACAAGGCGGTGGTCGTTCAAAAACTATGCCATCACCTAAAAACGACCGTACAAACATGCGTAAAGGTCCAAAGATTTTTAATAAATAATATAGGTAGTACCAGCTGATAAAGTTGGTGCTTTTATTTTGAAGCTGTGAAATCTCTATATATGTGTATATCGATGTTTAAACAATAAAAAAATATTTATAAAATTATTGACATATGATTGTAATAATGTAATAATTGTATAAAGAAAGATAAAAAGTTAAAAGGGGGAGGCTAAAGTTTAAAGTTTAAATTTTATTTATAACTAAGTCTAGAGTAACAGTCTGTATCTATCAAAATATACATTAGTGGTAAATCAAGATTTTTCTTTTCATAAGTATTATCCTGAAATTAGAAAAATTTTTCAATATTACATTTGTAATATTTGATAACTGAAAAGTATTAATTATATATAAAAATTTTTAAACTAAAAATATAAATTATTTATCGTAACGAAAAGAAAATTTTAAGATAGCATTCACATATTACATATTATATGTATTTGTTATGAAAATGGGGAGATTTATTTGCTAATTTTAATGCGTAGTGCATAAAATCAATAAGTAAGAGGGTATTGGAAATTAAAATGAAAAATAAAAAAATTATATTTCTATCAGTTGTAGTTTTATTAGCCGCTGCTGGGTGCTCAAACAAGAAGTCAGATGCTAAAACATCAACTTCATCAAGTACTTCAATATCAAGTACAAAATCAAGTACAGCTTCAACTACCAACTCAACTATTCCAGAAAGTGAAATTGATAATAATTCAGATGTTCAAAGTTCAGATGTACAAAATTCTGAAAATGATCAGAATGGTGAAACTGGAAGCAACGCACAACAACCTACTATTACAGATGGTGATTTAGATATTCAAGCAATTAATAATGGCGATTTTTCTACTCTTGTTGGTACATGGAAAAATGGAAAAGGGAATATAATTACAATAAATGCAGATGGAACTACAAACGGCAATATGACAATTAAAGCTGTTAAAGACTCTGACAAAACTAGTAAGGTTCCATATGTAGGCATTAGTAATGGCGAGACTGGGGCAGCAATAGGGCTTTTTAAAATCGGTTTTAAAAATCCAGATGGAGATCAATCTGACTCTAGTAAACCAAGATTAATTATTACCCAAAGCTCAAATAATTTTCCAGCAGACGAATATTACTATCGCTCTTCAGAAGAAGTACAAGCACCTACTGAAAATACTTCACAAAATAATGCAGATTTAGATATTTCAGCTATCAACAATGGCGATTTTTCTACATTAGTCGGAACATGGAAAAATGGTAAAGGTAATTTAATTACAATAAATGCTGATGGGACTACAAATAAATATGGGTCATTACACGCTGTTAAAGATTCAGATAAAACAAGTAAGATTCCATATGTAGGTATCAATGGAGCAGCAATCGGGCTTTTTAAAATTGGCTTTAAGAATCCAGATGGAGATCAATCTGATTCTAATAAGCCAAGATTGATTATTGCTCAAAATGGTGGAAATTATCCTGCAGATGAATATTATTACCGTCAGTAGTATTCAAAAAATATAAAAGAAATTTATATAGATAAAGATATCAATCATAGAACTGATATCTTTTTTTTATATCTATGGTATTGTTTTTATCGAATTATATAAATAAGCGAAAATCCATATTGGAAAAAGAAAGTTAAGAGAGGAATATTTTAATAATTTCAAAAAAAAATACAGCCATTGGCTGTATAATATTATCTTAACTTTGAGCATATATTCTTAATAGATTACCATCAGGATCTTCAACCATCGCAAAACGCTCACCCAACTTATTTGTAACAGGTTGTTGAAAAATTTTGATACCTGCATTAGTAAGTTTATGACATAGATCATCAACATCTTGAGCTGAATCACATAAGAAGGCAAGATCGATTTTGCTTCCAGATGACATTGGAATAGATCCGTAGATTGACTCATGGTAACTAGGAGTACTAAGCGAAAGTTTTACTCCTTTATTATTTAAGAAGATACAATATTCAGTATCTCTAAGTAAAATCGAAAAACCTAGTAATTCATAAAATTTAAGTGACTCTTTAATATCATCTGTTATTATTTCTACCATTCCTAATTTCATAATATATAACCTCCTATTAAAATAAATTTTATAAGGACATCATATCATATACATAGAGATTTTTCATGAATTAAAAATGATATAATACTAGTAATAAATAAGGAGACTGAATTATGGCTAAACATGATATATTAACTTTTTTATGCGGAACTTGATGAATATGAACCTAAAATGTGACGCACTTTCCAGATTAATGGTGAGAAAACTATTGCGGAACTTTCATACGCATTAATGACCATGTTTGAAATGCGAGCATATCACTTATTTTCACTAAAGCATTTTAATTTTGAAAGCATCTCTGAAAAAATAAAAAATGAATTTCCAAATAAATTTATGGATGACTATATAGAATTGAATAAGAATAATTTTTTATTTATGGATAAATTGTATAAATTTGAAGATGATGATTTCTATGGAAGTCATACTATAACTCTTGATCCTTCTGATACAAAGATATCAAGTTTGAAAAACAGTGTAGGTGACAGATTTGTGTTCAACTATGATTTTGGGGATGGATGGCAGGTCAATCTTGTTTTGAAAAAATTTGAACGTGAAGAAGTATCACTTTCGACTTTACCTAAAGTAAATGAATTTAAATTCAGAACCATTTAATATTATAGAATGTGGTATCAAAGATATAGAATCTGCAAGTCCTCATGATATGGATTATTATTATTCAAAGGAATAAGATAAGTACGGAGTTCGTGGAATTGAACTAGAAAAATAAATATCAAATGGTTAATATTTAAGGATTAATTGTATTTTTAACTTTCTAAATATGTGATAAAATAGTCTTTATAAATTATTAGTAAGGAAGTATTATGACTGAACAAGAATTTTTACAAGAATTAAAAGAAATTAATTTAATAAATCAAGCATCGACTGTTCTTAACTGGGATAGTTCAACTGGAATGCCAGATAAGGCTGCAGAAGATCGTGGAGAAGTAGAAAGCTACTTGGCTGGACTTGCTTTTGAAAAATCAGTTGGTCCTAAAATCAAAGAAGCAGTAGAATATTTTTCT
The DNA here is from genome assembly GCF_001832885.1 of Floricoccus penangensis. Lineage (GTDB taxonomy): Bacteria > Bacillota > Bacilli > Lactobacillales > Streptococcaceae > Floricoccus > Floricoccus penangensis. The sequence goes on from NZ_MKIQ01000027.1 coordinate 221,797, forward strand.
GATGAAGAGCATAAGAAAGAATTGTCAGAAGTTGGACTAGCAGCATTTGAACTAGTTAAGGAAGATTATGAATTAAATAATGCAGTACCTGCAGATTTAATGCGTGATTTCTCACGTGCGACTTCAAAAGCTTACAGTGCATGGCACAAAGCTCGTACAGCAAGTGACTTTTCACTATATCGTGATGAATTAGCTGAAAATATTCGTATTGTTAAAGAGCTACTTCCATATTGGAAAAAAGATGAAGCAACTGACTATGATGTCCTTCTAAACAAATATGAACCAAAAATGACTTCAGAAAAACTTGATAAAGTTTTTAATCAAGTCCGTGATGGGATTATGGAAATTCGTGAAGTTTTAGCCAAAGAAGGAACAGAACCAAATACAGATTTCTTAAATCGTAAAATGACTGAAGAACAACAACGTAAATTTGTAAAACAAGTAGTTGCTGATCTAGGATTTGATTTTACTAGTGGTCGTTTAGATAATACAGTTCACCCATATATGACTGGGATTAACAATAATGATATTCGTATTACAACTCGTTGGGATGAAGAATTTTTCCCAGCAGGGGTATTTGGGGTAATTCACGAAGCAGGTCACGGTATGTATGAGCAAAATATTGATAGTAAGTATGCATATACACCAGCTCTATCAGGAACTTCAATGGGAATCCACGAATCACAATCGCTTTTCAATGAAATTATCATCGGAAGCAACCGTGAATTTTGGAAAAAACAATATCCATTCTTCCAAGAATGTGCTGAAGGTACATTCGATGATATTTCATTTGATGACTTCTATGATTCGCTCAAGAAAACTCAAGCAAGCCTAATACGTGTAGATGCTGATACTTTGACTTATGTACTGCATATTATTATCCGTTATGAGATTGAAAAGATGATTATCAATGAAGATATTAATATTGATGATCTTCCTCAAATCTGGAACGATAAATATGAAGAGTATCTAGGTATTCGACCTGAAAATGATGCTGACGGTATCCTACAAGATGTCCATTGGTCTGGAGCAGATTTTGGATACTTCCCATCATATGCCCTAGGTTATATGTATGCTGCTCAACTTCATAATGCTATGAAGAATGATGTTGATGTGGATGCTGTACTTGCAAGTGATGACTATTCACCAATTAGAAAATGGTCAACTGAACATATACATCAATACGGAGCATCTCGTAAGCCAAATCAATTAATCATGGATGCGACTGGTGAGGAATTAAATCCTCAATATCTACTTGATTACTTGAAAGAAATATATTACAGTGTATATAAAGTAAAATAAGATAATTTGATTATATGAAATTGAGATTTTGATTTTTCTCGAAAATCTCTTTTTCATTTTTTATGTGCATTTATTATATTTTTAACTTAATATTTAAGGAATGGGAGAATTAAAATGATAGGTATAATCACTAATACCTTAGCAATAGCATTGGGGAGTGTTATTGGGGGAGTCTTTAAAAAAGGAGTAAAGGAAGAATATCAAGATAGCCTTATGGCAGCTATGGGTCTTGCAGCGCTTGGTTTAGGTATAAACGCAGTTGTTTCAAATATGCCTAAAAGTGTTTACCCTGTTCTGTTCGTAGTTTCACTTGCTGTCGGTTCATTACTTGGAGAAATTTGGAATTTGGATGGTAAATTTACTAAACTTCTAGATTTATTTTCACTTGGTAATTTAGGAACAGGTATTTCAACTGGAATCTTACTTTCGTGTATGGGATCTCTATCAATCCTTGGTCCGATTGAAAGTGCATTGAACAATAATCAAACTTACCTCTTTACAAATTCAACTCTTGATTTTATAACATTCATTGCCCTTGCAGCAACCTATGGAGTAGGTATGATATTTGTAGCACCTGTATTATTTACATGGCAGACATCAATTTTCATAGGAGCAAGATATCTAGAGCCATTTATGACACCACAATTTATGGCAGAACTTTCAATTGTAGGAGGATTCCTCATTTTTGCGTCAGGACTATCAATCTTGAAAATCAAAGAATTTAAGAGTATGAACCTACTTCCAGCACTATTAATTCCAATAGTATGGTTTACAATAATAAACTTTTTCTAAGCAGCCAAGCAAGAATCTTCTTGCTTTTTTTGTGGCCATGTACTAGTATTTAAGTAACAATATGAAATGTGAAGAGGTGGAATTATGAAACTTGCAGAACTCTTGATGGAGCGAAAAGATATTCAGATGAAACTTGCTGAAATTAAAGAAAGAATAAATTCAGTAGTTCGTATACAGGAAGGTGATACACCAGAAATTGATCCTTTAGTGTTAATTAAGCAGTTTGAAGAGACTAACAAAAGATTAGTTAAAGTTGTAGAAACCATCGAAAAAGCAAATCAAGAAACTCTTATGGATAAGGGACAAACTTTAGCTCAAGTACTTGTTGCACGTGAAGGATTAAGAAGACAACACCTTTTTTATACCTCAGTAATCAATCAAGCATCTGAAAAAGTACATCGATATTCTAATTCAGAAATTAAAGATATCGTGACAGTTGATGTTGCAGACCTACATAAGAAAAAAGATCAAGTTGCTAAAAAATTAAGAGAAATTGATGCGAAAATCCAAGAAAAAAATTGGAATGTAGAAGTGGAAGTTTAGGAATTTAGTGTGCGAGTATAAAAATGGATGTGTCCGTCCTGTATCTACGGTAAAGATTCAAACTACAATGGAGACTGAAACGAAGTCATTTTAATAACAGTTTATCGTTACATTTGACATTTCAATAGACACTTCCATGTGGAAAGTTTACAAATTACATATTACGACTATGCATCAATTTATACTTGAGGTTGGGTTTGGGGTGGCTATCTGGTTTTACTAGGTAGCTTTTGTATTTTTAATATCATTAATTTGACAGCGTGAATAATTTAGACCACACTAGTATATATGCTAACAATTAAGGAGAAGAAATATGGATCATAAAAATATGGAAAATCACGATCATCATATGGATAGTAATCAGAAACAAATGTCTAATATGTCTAAAGATGATATGAGTGATATGGATATGTCTTCAATGGACCATGGTTCTATGCCAATGGGACACATGAATCACGGTGATATGAAAAAGAGGTTAATCATTTGTATATTCTTGATGATTCCAATCTTACTTTTAACACCAATGATGGGTATGAAGTCATCAATACTTCATTTACCATACCAAGAAATAATAGTCTTGATATTTGGTACAATCATCTTTTTTTATGGAGGAAAACCATTTTTTGAGGGAGCAAAATCAGAACTAAAAAATAAAAAACCTGAGATGATGACCTTAGTTACATTAGGTATCTCCGTTTCATATTTATATAGCGTATATTCTACGATTATTAATATGACAGGTGGACATCAAATGGACTTTTGGTGGGAACTTTCTACCTTAATCGTTATCATGTTACTTGGTCATATCATTGAAATGAATGCCATAATGCAGGCTAATTCTAGTATGACTGAAATGGTTAAACTTTTACCTCATGAGGCACATCTTACAAGTGGTAAGGATATTCCCATTAATCAGGTAAAAGTAGGTGATTCTCTTTTAGTTAAGGAAAATGAAAGAGTACCTGCTGACGGGACGATAACTAGTGATAAGGCCATGCTTGATGAGAGTATGATAACTGGTGAATCGAGTGTCGTGCAAAAGAAAAAAGGGCAAGAAGTATTTGCTGGCTCACTAAACAAAAATTATCCTTTTGAGCTGAAAGTTACTGTCGTTGGTAAGGATAGCTATTTGTCTCAAGTTGCTAAGCTGGTGGAAGAAGCTCAGGGGAAAAAGAGCAAGGCAGAGACTATGGCTGATAAGGTTTCTAGCTGGTTATTCTATGCTGCCCTGATATTTGCCATCCTAGCCTTAATCATCTGGTCTGCAATCAACGGTCTCTCATATGGTATCATGATGGCGGTGACAGTGTTAGTAATTGCCTGTCCTCACGCATTGGGACTTGCTATACCTTTGGTCGTGTCAAGAACGAGTACCCTAGCTGCGAAAAATGGTCTTTTGATTCAAAACCGTGAACCTTTAGAAAATGTGTCTAAGCTCAAGTTCGCCTTAATGGACAAGACAGGAACATTGACTGATGGAGATTTCAAGGTTCATGATTATATGACTTTTTCTAAGGAATTTAGCCAAAAAGATATAGCGCAAATTATGGCTGCTCTTGAAGAAGGAAGTACTCATCCTCTTGCGCAAGCATTAGTTGAAGCGGTTAGTGATAATTCACTTAAGGCAAACAATATTGAAAATATTCCTGGCGTAGGCATTGAAGGTAATATTTCGGGAAAAGAATATAAAATCGTTAATGAAAAATATTTAAAAGAAAATGGAATAAATTATAATAAAATTGATAATGAGGATAATCTGACAGTTAGCTATCTAATATCTGGAAACGAGGTCATTGGTTTAGCGACACTCGGTGATAAACTTAAACCACAGGCTGAAACTCTTATTAAGGAACTGAAAAATCGCGGAATTGAACCTGTAATGCTAACTGGTGATAATGAAAAAGCAGCTCAAAAAGTTGCATCAGAATTAGGAATAAATGATTTTAGGGCTCAATTAAAGCCAGAAGATAAAGCAAAAATTGTTAAGGAATATCAAGAAAAAGGAAATGTTCTATTTGTCGGAGATGGGGTTAATGATTCACCAGCACTTGCCACAAGTGATTTAAGCTTTGCAATTGGAAGTGGGACAAGTGTTGCCATTGCAGCGGCAGATGTAATATTAGTCAATTCTAATCCTGAAGATATAATAAAAATGCTTGACCTTGCTAAAAATTCAAATCGTAAGATGAAAGAAAATTTGTGGTGGGGAGCAGGATACAATATCATTGCCATTCCTCTTGCAGCAGGTGTCTTGGCACCGATAGGAATTGTTCTATCACCAATTGTAGGTGCCATAATAATGAGTTTCTCTACAGTTATCGTAGCCATAAATGCAATGACATTAAAAGTTTAAGACCAACTTATGTTGGTTTTTCTTTCTTGTGTTTTACTTGGTTTCTTTGATTTTTGTAATTTTATCTTTGTTATTTATGTTACAATGATTTCAAAGGAGTAAGCTAATATGATTTATAAAGTAATATTAACCATGCTAGTGGGAACCTTTGGTGGTTTTCTAGCTAAAAAAATAAAACTTCCAGCCCCTTTTATGATAGGTAGTATGCTTGCAGTAGCAGTCTTTTCCGTAATTAGTGGACAGATGTATGCTCCGACAAACATCAAGTTGTTTGCGCAAATTGTAAGTGGTGCCTTTATTGGTCAGCAAGTGACTAAGAGTGATTTGAAAAATTTTCCAAGCTTGGTAAAGCCAATTGCTCTACTGATGTTATTTTTTACCATCAATACCTTTGTAATGGGATTTATCTTTAGTTATTTTTACGGGATGGATGCAGTAACAGCCCTCTTGTCTTGTCTACCAGGAGGCATAATGGACGTCTCACTCATTAGTATAGATATGGGTGCTGATTCAGGTGTTGTAGCAGTTATGCAACTTGCTAGACTCGTTGGTATGCTTTTAATCTTGCCATATTGGACAAAATTTATTATTAATAAATTCGGTAGTCAGGCTGAGAAAAAGAATAGCAATATTGAAGAGATTAAGGAAGAAGAAGAGATACTAGATCAAGAAAGTGACCAAGAAAGTACAGATGATAAATCCTCTGTATTTTCAAATAATGTGTTAGTTTTAATTGTATCAACTATTGGTGGATTGTTAGGAAAATGGATTGGAATTCCTGTTGGAGCATTAATATTTTCTTTGATATTTTCATTGGTCTTAAAGGTAACTAGAGATACAAAACCTCTATCAAATTGGATAAGATATATTGCACAAATTTCTGCTGGTTCAATAATTGGCTGTAGCTTTACTAGAGAAAATATGGAACAACTTTCAAAATTGATTATCCCTGTAATTCTTTTACTAATAAGTTATTTAGTAGTAAATGTAGTGTTTGCAAGAATAATTTATAAAAGGAACATCCTTGATTTACAATCAGCCTTATTTGCTTCATCACCGGCAGGAGCAACAGACATTTCACTCATTGCAGGTGAATTAGGTGGGGATATGCCAAAAATTGCTGGTATTCAAATAAGCAGAACACTTTACACTGTAATTGTCTTACCATATCTAGTAAGAATATTTTCTGTATTCTTAGAATAAAAATAAAAACCGAACGTTAAGATTAAAAAACACTATTATTGGTGTTTTTTTCTTGTGTATATTGAGTAACTTGTATACAATATATAAGGAAGCTTCATTAAAACAGGGATATTTGATGGTGAAGTAGCGAAGCCGTTCGCTTTTATGCGTTGGCCAGGTCGGTCCCCTGAACAATAAAGCCTAAGTCAGGAGATAATATGAACAATACACCAGTTTTTGATTACGAGGACATTCAACTAGTACCTAACAAATGCATCATTAAGAGCCGTTCTGAGGCAGATACAAGCGTTAAATTTGGTAAACACACATTTAGATTACCAGTTGTTCCCGCAAACATGCAAACTATTATTGATGAAGAAATCGCTGAATATCTAGCTAAAAATGATTATTTTTACATCATGCATCGTTTTGATGAAGCAGCTAGAAGACCATTTGTTGAAAAAATGAAAGCACAAGGATTAATTTCTTCAATTTCTGTTGGTGTTAAAGATAATGAATATGAATTTATTGATGAACTTGCAGAAGCAGGTTTGGTTCCTGACTATATCACGATTGATATTGCGCATGGCCATTCTGATTCAGTTATCAATATGATTAAATACATTAAAGAAAAACTTCCTGAATCTTTCGTTATTGCAGGGAACGTTGGTACGCCAGAAGCGGTACGTGAACTTGAAAATGCAGGTGCAGATGCAACAAAAGTTGGAATCGGCCCAGGTAAAGTATGTATCACTAAAGTTAAAACTGGATTTGGTACAGGTGGATGGCAATTAGCCGCAGTTCGTCTATGTGCAAAAGCTGCTCGTAAACCAATAATTGCTGACGGAGGAATCCGTACTCATGGTGATATTGCTAAATCTGTTAGATTTGGAGCAAGTATGGTTATGGTTGGATCATTATTTGCTGCTCATGAAGAATCACCAGGTAAGACAGTAGAAGTTGATGGACAATTATTTAAAGAATACTATGGTTCTGCAAGCGAGTACCAAAAAGGTGAGCATAAAAATGTTGAAGGTAAAAAAATTCTCCTTCCTCATAAAGGTAATTTACAGGATACCCTTACTGAGATGGAGCAAGATTTGCAGTCTTCAATTTCTTATGCAGGTGGGAAAGATTTAGAATCACTTACGAAAGTTGACTACGTAATTGTTAAAAATTCTATTTGGAATGGCGATTCACTATAATAATAAAAAGGTGTACTCTTGAATTTTCAAGAGTACACCTTTTTTAATTTGTTAAAATTCAATATTTTTCATAAATAAAAAGTGATCCTAAGATCTCTTTTTATTTATGCGTGAAGTACTCTATTCAAGAAGTCTTGTAAACGCGGATTTTGAGGATTATCAAAGATTTGCTCTGGTGTTCCATCTTCAAGAATTACACCACCATCGGTAAATAGTACTCTATTTGCAACTTTACGAGCAAATCCCATTTCGTGAGTTACAATTAACATTGTCATACCTTGTTTAGCAAGATTTTGCATAACGTCTAGTACATCACCAACCATCTCAGGGTCAAGTGCACTTGTAGGTTCATCGAAGAGCATTACATCAGGCTCCATTGCTAAGGCACGAGCGATAGCGACACGTTGTTTTTGACCACCTGATAGTGAATCAGGCATGGCATCTTTTTTATCTAAAAGTCCAACTGTTTCAAGAAGTTCTTCAGCTTTCTCACGAGCTTCATCAGGAGTCATTTTCTTTAGTTCAACAGGAGCATAAGTAATGTTATCAATTACACTCATGTTTGGGAAAAGGTTGAAGTGTTGGAAAACCATTCCAACATTCTGTCTTACTAAGTTCAAGTCAGTATTTTTATCTGCAAGGTCAAAATTATTAACTAAGACTGAACCGCTTGTAATTTTTTCAAGTCCATTCAAGGTTCTAAGAAAAGTTGATTTACCAGAGCCAGATGGTCCAATAATACAAACAACATCACCTTCATAGAATTGAGTTGTAATACCTTTCAAAACTTCATTATTACCAAATTTTTTATGTAAATCTTGAACATCAATTTTTAATTTAGCCATTATTTCATGTTCCTTTCTAATCTTCTTGCATAGCGGATAAGTATGTAGATTACGATTAAGTAAATCAAACCAACGATTCCGTATACTTTAAATGATTGGAAATTACGAGCAACAATAATTTTACCTGCTTGAAGAAGTTCCACAAGTCCAATTGCACTAATGATTGTTGTATCTTTCAAAGTAATAATAAATTGGTTAACTAAACTTGGAATTGTAATTTTAACAGCTTGAGGTAAAATTACTTTTCTCATTGTCCTTGCATATGGAACACCTAAACTACGACTTGCTTCCATTTGGCCAGTTGGTACTGCTTGAACACCAGAACGGACAATTTCAGCTACATATGCTGAAGAGTTAAGTGTTAGAGCAATTACACCAGCAACAAAGTCATTGAGTGGGCTAGCATGTCCAGTGAGCATTTCAAGTAAGTTTGGAATTCCATAGAAGATAAAGATTGCAAGTACCATTAATGGAACACCACGGATTAAGTCAACATATAATTCAGTAATCTTACGTAGGAAACCACTTGGACTCACGGAGAATAATCCAAAGATTACTCCAATAACTAACGCAAGAATAAATGAAACAACAGCTAGAAGGATTGTAACTCCAAGTCCTTTCAATAATTGTTGCCAGTTATTTTTAAGAATTCCAATTACTGTAGTTTCATCTGCTTCATTATTAGAAGATTTATTATCTCCAACATATTTATCTACAATTTTATCATATTGACCATTATCTTTGAGTTCAGCTAAACCGTTATTGAACATTTCAATAAGTTCAGGATTAGATCCTTTTTTAACAGCAAAACCGTACTCACCAATTTTTTCAGGTTTAATAGGTGTTGAGAATTTTCTACCTTGTTTAATAGCGTATTTAACAACTGGCTCGTCATCCATGAATGCATCAATACTTGAAGTATTCAAACTTTCATACATAGTATCAGCAGTATCAAATACTTTTATTTTGTAACCATATTTATCTTTATTTTTTTCAAGAAAATCTTGAGAGGCAGTACCATTTTTTACTCCGACTGTTAGTCCTTTAAGATCCTCATATGATTTTACTTTATCATTTCCTTCTTTAACTACAATTGTTGAATTAGCAGTAAAGTAAGGTTCAGAGAAATCAAATACTTTTTTACGTTCATCAGTTATTGACATACCAGCAATCATTCCATCCGCCTGATTTGCAAGGGTTTGGTCAACTGCAGTTTGGAAACCAACAAAATTCATTTTAATATTGAAGCCTTGATCTTGAGAAATTGCATTCATCAAATCTACATCAATACCGACATATTTTTTACTAGAATCTTGGAATTCAAATGGTGCAAATAAACTATCGCTCGAAATGTTATATTGACTTTTCACAGGTGTAGCTTTTTGGCTTTCCTTTTTAGAATCCTTATTATCAGACTTACCAATATATTTTCCAACTATTTTATCATATTCACCATTTGATTTTAATTCAGCAAGTGAGTCGTTAAATTGTTTGATAAGTTCTGGATGAGTTCCTTTTTTAACAGCAAAACCGTATCCACCAATTGGCTCAGCAGGCATATTAATAGCGATATCTTTACCTTGAGTGGCAGTGTAGGCTAAAACTGGTTTTTCATCCATTACGGCATCAACATCACCTATTTTTAAACTATCTAACATTTGTGATGCTTCGTTGAATGTTTTGACTTTATAGCCATACTCTTTTTCATGTTTTAATATGAATTCTTGAGATATAGTACTGTTTTTTACACCAACAGTTTTACCTTTAAGTTCTTCATAAGATTTAATAGGTTTTTCCTTGGTAGTAGCGATTACAATCTCAGATTTATAGTATTGATCTGAAAAATCGAAAATCTTTTTACGTTCGTCGGTGATAGACATACCAGCAATCACTCCGTCAACTTGACCTGACAGAAGAGAATTAACTGCTGCATCAAAACCTGGATTAGTAAGATCTAGGTCCCAATTATTCATTTCAGCGACTTTATTAATTAAGTCGATGTCGATACCAACATACTTCTTATTTGAATCTTGAAATTCAAATGGTGCGTTGGTTGAGTCACTAGCGATTTTAACTTTTTTCTCATCAGCATTTGCTGTAAAAACTGAGAAAAATGAAAATAAAAACGTTAGAATAACTAAAAATTTTTTATTCATTTTTTCCTCCAAAAATTTTTATACTCTAAATTATACCAAAAAAAATTAAACGTGTCAGAAATTATCACATATAAAGACATATAAAAAGAATGATAACGTTTTAATTATCACTCTTTTGTTTAATATTTAATTAGAAACCGTAAGTTCACTACCGTTTCGATAGACACCTTCGGGCATTACCCAGTCCTCATTAGGAACATTTTGAGAAAGATAAGTCATCATTTCTCTATATACATCTAAAGATACAGCGAGTTTTGGACCATATAAAGGATTTAGTTTGTTTTTATAACCTGTCCATACAGCCATTGAATAGTGTGGAGTATAACCGACAAAGTTTTCATCAGGAGCCATCAAATTATCAAGCATTCCATATTCAGCAACTACTTGTTCGAACTGTTCATCAGTATAGTTACTTGTACCAGTTTTACCTGCTTGAATAAGTCCCGGAATATAACCATTCGTCATTGTACCTTGAGTAATGACATCTTTGAGCATATCAGTCATCATATATGCAGTTGTTTCTTTCATTGCACGGATTTTTTCGGGTTTTAAGTTTGTTTCTTTACCCTCATCATCAATAATTTTAGTTACATAATAAGGTTTTGTATATATACCACCACTTGCAAAAGCAGCATAAGCAGAAGCCATTTTTTCCGAACTTGCTCCCCATTCTCTTCCGCTCTCGTTTGTATTACTTGAAATACCATTCGGATAACCCATTGTCTGATACTTAATATTTAATTTATTTAAGAATTCTGCTGAATTATCAAGTCCAACACTTTCCAGAGTTTTCACTGCAGGTACATTTCTTGATTGAGTAATGGCACGTCTAACAGTGATCTGTCCCTGGTATTTATGATCCCAGTTATATAGAGGTATATCTGTACCTGGATAATTGTATGGATTATCTGATAAGTATTTTCCAGTTGAATCATATACTCCATATTCATATGCTGGAGCATAATCAGTAATTGGTTTCATTGTTGAACCCCAGTCGCGGTCTGTATTGACAGCTTGGTTATTACCAAAAATTGTTCCAGGATCTTGTTTCCTTGCTCCAATTTGTGCTGCAACGGCACCAGTGCTAACATCAACAACTGTTGAGGCAACTTGCATATCGTTATCTGGATAAGAAACATATTCATCGCTATTTACAATATCATATAAGTATTTTTGAGCATTTGTATCTAAAGTAGTATATACTTTTAATCCACCGGTAGTAACATCTTGTCCAGTATCATTTTTGACTTGTTCAATTACTTGTTTGAGAAAATTATCTGCGTATGCAGGAATAGTGATAGAAGGTGATAGTTTTTGAAGCCCTTCATCAATCGGGGCTGCAACTGCTTTATCATAATCATCTTTAGAAATTTTTTCATATTGTAACATAGATGAAAGTACTGTGTTACGTCTTGTCTTAGCAGCCTCTGGATTTGTATATGGATTATATCCATTAGGAGATTGTGGCATACCTGCTAGTAGTGCTAGTTGAGAAAGCGATAAATCTTTTAATTCTTTACCATAGTAGGCTTTTGCAGCAGTACGCATTCCATAATATCCATTTGCCATATATACCTTATTTATATAGAAGGTAAGTATTTCTTCTTTTGATGCTTTACGTTCTAACTGAACTGATAGCCATGCTTCTTGGGCTTTACGTTTGACATTTTGGTCACTCTTATTAGTAGAGAAATATGAAAGCTTGATAAGTTGCTGAGTTAAAGTTGAACCACCCTGTGTAGTGTCGCTTTTTGCGTTGTGAAGAACACTACCCATTATACGTACAGGATCGACACCGCGGTGATTGAAAAATCTATGATCTTCTATTGATGTAATTGCATCAACAAGAGTTAAAGGAATCTCATTTGTTGCAACCATTTCTCTTTTTTCTTGACCTAAATCTGCAATTATATTTCCATCTTTGTCATAAACAATAGACGAAGGCTTGCTTTCAAGCTTTGAAACATCGAGCTTTGGAGCAGTTGTAGCGTAATGAATAAATAATCCACTCCCTATTAAAAATGCTAAGATGAAAAGAGATAAAAATATTATTAATGAATACTTTATAATTTTACGCATAAGTTTATTCTGATTTTTTGATTTCCTATCAGAACTTGTCATTTTGGTGTCCCCCTAAATACAATTTATTAATTATTTCTAAATATGGAATTCTTGGAATTTGACTCATTTCGATGCTATATCCATTCTCTCTAATGTAGGATAGTGGAATGGACTTTTTTCCATCTCTTAAATCATAGTAACTGGTTAAGAATTTTGAGTCTAAATAATATGTTTCCTTAAGTTTTGAAAAATGGAATAGCACAAAGGATATACCACCTTGCTTTCTTACTTTTTCCATATGTCTAATTTGATGCTCATGGAAGTTTTTCAAAGGAAAGGTTGTCGTTTGATTGGTTTCTTTGGCTTCGAAATCTATATATTTTCCTTTGTATACACCTGAGTAATCGGTTGTAGATGCCTGTTTGAAGTATGCTTCAACAATTTTTGCACGACTTCTCCTAGGGTAATCTACTTTAACTATCTGAATTGGTGTAGGTTTTTTATGAATGACAGCAATATCATGAACTAAATAATATTCATTAGTTGCATTTATTTCTGTTTCAAAACTCATTCCGCGATTAGCAAAATTAACTTTATTGTTATTATTATCCTTATTTGAAGGAGTAGTTTTTTTAATACCATTTGGATATTTCACCTTAGTACTCCTTTGATAGTGATTGTTTACTATTGCCAAAATGCATTCGACATAGCTATAATGATTATAACATAAAAAAAATAATTGAGGCAGAGTATTTAAATGAAAAGTTTACTTATATGTGGTTATAAAGATTATGAATTAGCTATATTTAAGAGTAGTGATCCTAGAATTACAGTTATAAAAAAAGATATAAAAAAACATTTATTAAAATTTATTGATGAAGGATTAGAATGGTTAATATTTTCTGGAAATAAAGGTTTTGAGTTTTGGGCATATGAAGTAGCAAATGAATTAAAGGGTGATTATAATTTGCAGCTAGCAGTTATATTCAATTTCAAGACCCATGGAGAAAACTGGAATGAAGAAGGGAAAATGATTATTTCAGAATATCTTAAGGCAGATTTTGTACAGTATGCATATGATAAATATGAAAATCCTGGTCAATTTAAAGAATATAATAGATTCCTGTTAAATCATACTGATGGATGTTTTTATTTTTATGATCAAGAACATGAGACAAATTTTAAATATTTATTGAAGATGGTTCAAGAAAAAGAAGATTATGAAAGTTTTGGAATTGATTTTGAAGAACTTGAAGAATTTTCTAGAGAGCTAAATGATGACTATTCATCTTGAAAGCTAATAGTCTTTCTGATAGAATTGTTTTAGAAAAAGTATAACGAATATCAAGGAGATATTAATGGCGAATTTTAATTTTACCCCAAAAGATATATATGAGAAGCATTTTGATAAAAAAATGAGAGGATATGATCCAGAACAAGTTGATGTAGTACTTGATGAAATTATTAGAGACTATGAAACTTATGAAGACGAGATTCTTAGTTTAAGAGAAGAAAATGAATTTCTGCGTTCAAAAATATCAAAAATGCAGGAAAAACCTAATAATGCTGAAGATGGTGATACAAAGCGTATTGAACCTGCTCAAATTATTGCTGCGACTGAAAAAGCTAAACAAGTTTCACCAAGAAAGCAATATCAAGAAGGCTCAAACTTTGATGTTTTGAAAAGATTGTCACGTTTGGAATTGGCAGTATTTGGTGCACAAGACAAAAAACTTGAAGACACAAATGAAATTGTTTAAATATTAATTGAATTAGCTTTGATTTATATATAAATATTTGATATAATGGGAGAGCAATTTTCGGATAATCGCGCTATTTTATGGTGAGGAAAGTCCATGCTCGCACAGGCTGCGATGCCTGTAGTGATTGTGCTAGGTGAAACAATAAGCCTAGGGACGTAAGTTACGGCTGAAAAATTCGCTAAGTAGTTTTATATGCGGAGAGTATCTGTAAAAGTGCCAAAGAGACGAGTTTAGCTGGAAACGGTTAAAGTGGAACGTGGTAAACCCCTCAAGCGAGCAACCCAAACTTTGGTAGGGGCACTTGTCAAGCGGAATTGAACGTGAGACGAGGTCGATATGACAGACAGATGATTATCGAAGGTGTAAGGCCTGGTTACACTGGAACAAAACATGGCTTATAGAAAATTGTTTTACAGGATATGGCTGGGTTTTTGCTCAGCCGTTTTTTTAAAGAATAAGGATAAATATGACTGAAAATTATAAATTAGTAGCTACAAGTGCTGCAGGTATTGAATCATTGGTATCAAGAGAGTTAAAAGAATTAGGAATTGAAAATAAAATTGATGATAATTCACGTGTTTTATTTTCAGGTAACAATGAAACTATAGCATTAGCCAATCTTTGGCTTAGGACAGCAGATCGTGTAAAAATTATTGTGGGTGAATTTGAGGCAAATACTTTTGAAGAACTTTTTCAAGGTGTTTTAGCATTAAATTGGCAAGATTACTTACCACTTGGATATGCTTTCCCAGTTACAAAAGCAAAATCTGTGAAATCAACATTGCATAATGAACCAAGTATTCAAGCAATTACAAAGAAAGCAATTGTAAAAAAATTACAAACTCATTTTCACCGTCCAGATGGAGTTCCACTTATTGAAAACGGTCCTGTAGTACCTATTGAAGTAAGCATTCATAAAAATAAAGCAACGATATTGATTGATACAAGTGGTGAAAGTCTTTTCAAAAGAGGGTATCGTATTGATAAAGGCGGAGCACCTATTAAAGAAAATATGGCTGCATCTATCATTATGCTTACAAATTGGCGTGTGAATATGAAGCGACCATTCGTTGATCCTACATGTGGTAGTGGAACATTTCCAATTGAAGCAGCTATGATTGCAAGAAATATTGCACCAGGATTAAGACGTAATTTCATTTGTGAAGAATGGAACTGGTTTGGAAAAGATACATTCAATAAACTTAGAGCTGAAGCTAAAGGTAAAATAAATAAAGATATTGAATTAGATATTTCTGGATTTGATATTGATGGACGTATGGTTGAAATCGCTAAAGAGAATGCAAAAGTTGCGGGTGTTTATGATGATATCAACTTTAAACAAATGCGTTTACAAGATTTTCATACAGATAAAGAAGATGGTGTTATAGTATCAAACCCACCTTATGGAGAACGACTTCTTAAATTTGAAGACGTAAAAGTTCTATATAAGGAAATGGGAGAGGTCTTTAGACCACTTACAACATGGAGTAAATATATTCTAACAAGTGATTTGATGTTCGAAGAAAAATATGGTCAAAAGGCAACCAAGAAACGTAAACTATATAATGGTACATTGCGTGTTGACCTATATCAATATTTTGGGAAAAGAAAATGACAGAGAAAGATAAGATAAAAAAAGAAGAAGTTGAATCTACTGCAGACTCATCAACTACTAATAAAGAAACAAATAAAGATGATTCATTGGGAAGTAGAGATGTTTTAAAGGAAACATTGGAGACTGAGCAACTAAATGATGAAAATAAGGATTCTGATTCAGCAAATGAAAATAAATTAAATAATGATTTGGATGATTCTGAGGAAATTAGAATCCATAAAGAAGAAGTTTTAGATTTTGTAAAAGCTTCTGATTTAACTATAGAAGAAATCAGAGATATTGCTGAGGCCCAAGAGAATAAAAATAAAGAAAATGAATCAGTTTTAGATGCATATATTAGGCAACATCGTGGTGAGATTGAGGCAAGTAAGAAAATTCGTAAAGAAGATATAATTGACCATTTGAATGAATTAGCTGAAAAAAATCCCCAATTAATTTCTGAAGTTAATAAAACAGATGAAAAAATAGTTCCAGATAATGTTGTTAATTTAGTTATTAACAAAGATGAAACTAAAAAGGATGAAAATAATTCTACTGATGAAGATATTTTAAAAAAATCAGATGAAGATTCTGATTTAGAAAAATCAAAAACTAAGTCAAAAAAGACATGGGTTTATGTTCTTCTTGCTTTACTTGCTTTGTTTGCTGCCGGAGGCATTGCTGTTACACAAGCTAACAAAAAAGCAGCAATGGAACGTGAAGAACAAGCATTAAAAGCCGCCAATTTAAAGAAAAAAGAAGATAATTTTGAATCACTATTTAATACTTACTATACTGACGATAAACATACTGCAGTTAAAAACGATATGATTAACAGTTTAGATGAATTAAAAGATGCATTAGAAAAAACTAAAGACACAGACAAATACAATGAATTCAAGGGTGAAGTTGATAATCTTAAGAAACAAGTAGACTCATTAAATGTAATTAATTCAAAGTTTAATAAGCCTGTAATTGTGGATGGTAAACTTATTAAAGATGCTCACGCGAAACCGAATGTGGATTTTGTTGTAAATAAATCTGGACTTCCTGAACTTGATCAAACAATTGATGAAGCAGTTGCAATGGGTAAAAAACAACAAGCAGAAGATATAAAGAAGGCTGAAGAAGCAAAGAAAAAAGCTGAACAAGATAAGAAGAAAGCCGAAGAAGCAAAGAAAAAAGCTGAAGATGACAAAAAAGCTCAAGATGCAGCGGCACAAGCAGCTGCTCAGCAAGCTCAAGCTGCTCAAACAGAGCAACAACAGTCGGCAGCAAGCAATCAGACACAAGGAGGGATTGATAATCTCTCGCGAGTACCTATAAATCAAGCAGCAGTTGACGATACATCTAATCCTGCTTGGTTATGGAAAGACGGTGTACTTGATGGTATTGTAAATACATCAAGACAGCGTGGTTACTTCAAAGGGAATGAATATTATGTTACTCCTGTAAATATTATAAATGGCAATGGATACTATAATATGTATAAAACAGATGGAACATATTTATTTAGTATCAATTGTAAGACTGGTTATTACTTTGGTAATGGATCGTCTGGAAGTCCAGGAAAAAATTCCGATTTTTAATATTTAAGCATTATTTTCTTAACTATCTAATTGAATTATGACTTAAAGTTCGTAAATCGCCAATCATTTGGTGGTTTTTTCTTTTTGGACTTGACTAATTACGAAAATTACTTAATAATAGTAATATCAATATAATATAGGAGAAAAAATGTTAGAACGTTATACTCGCCCTGAAATGGGAGCAATTTGGACTGAGGAAAATAAATATCGCGCATGGCTTGAAGTTGAAATTTTAGCCGATGAGGCATGGGCAGAACTTGGTGAAATTCCAACTGAAGACGTTGCAAAAATTCGTGAAAATGCTGATTTTGACATTAATCGTATTTTAGAAATTGAAAAAGAAACTCGCCATGACGTTGTAGCATTCACAAGAGCGGTATCTGAAACTCTAGGTGATGAAAGAAAATGGGTTCATTATGGACTTACATCTACTGACGTTGTTGATACAGCATATGGTTATTTATATAAACAAGCAAATGACATTTTAAGACAAGATTTAAAAAACTTTTTAGAAATTATTGGTAATAAGGCTCGTGATCATAAGTACACCGTAATGATGGGACGTACGCATGGTGTGCATGCCGAACCAACAACATTCGGTCTTAAACTTGCTACTTGGTATTCAGAGATGAAACGTAATATTGAAAGATTTGAGGCAGCAGCAAAAGGTGTTGAAGCTGGTAAAATTTCAGGTGCCGTGGGTACTTTTGCAAATATTCCTCCATTCGTTGAGGAATATGTTTGTAACGAGTTAGGAATTCGAGCACAGGAGATTTCAACTCAAGTGTTACCAAGGGATTTACATGCTGAATACTTTTCAACTTTAGCTATTATTGCGACAAGTATTGAAAGAATGGCAACTGAAATTCGTGGTCTTCAAAAATCGGAACAACGAGAAGTTGAAGAATTCTTTGCTAAGGGTCAAAAAGGATCTTCAGCAATGCCTCATAAACGCAATCCTATTGGATCAGAAAATATGACAGGGCTTGCACGCGTTGTTCGCGGTCATGCTGTAACAGCATTTGAAGATATTGCACTTTGGCATGAACGTGATATTTCTCATTCATCAGCTGAAAGAATTATTGCACCTGATACAACTATTTTAGTTGATTATATGCTAAATCGTTTTGGAAATATTGTTAAGAACTTGACTGTTTTCCCTGAAAATATGCGTCGAAATATGGATGCTACTTTTGGTTTGATTTATAGTCAGCATGTAATGCTTAAATTAATTGAAAAAGGAATGGCTCGTGAAGCTGCATATGATTTAGTTCAACCACTAACAGCTAAATCTTGGGATGAGCAAGTGATGTTCCGACCTTTAGTTGAAGAAAATGAACAAATACGTCAATACTTAACTGATAAAGATATTGATGCAGCGTTTGACTATAATTATCATTTGAATCGCGTTGATGAAATCTTTGATAGAGTAGGATTGTAATTTATAATTATATAACTACTATTTTCTGAAAAAGTGAGAAAATCTCACTTTTTTTTGATACAATATATTAAAATCTTGTAGGAGAATGATATGACATTAAATATTGCATTATTAGGATTTGGTACAGTAGCACAGGGTGTACCATTTCTATTAAATGAAAATAAAGAAAAAATTGAACAAGCAGTAGGTACTAATGTTGAAATTAGTAAAATTCTAGTATTAGAAAGTTCAAAAGAGAGACTTGAAAAACAGTTTGACCATAACTTTGTAACTAGAATTGAAGATATAGTAGACGATTCAGAGATTGATATTGTAATAGAATTAATTGGTCGAATTGAACCTGCTAAAACATATATTACAAAAGCTTTGAAATCAGGTAAGCATGTAGTTACTGCTAACAAGGATTTACTAGCTACCCATGGTCAGGAATTAATTTCAATTGCTGAAACGAACGATGTTTCACTTTACTATGAAGCAGCAGTAGCTGGGGGAATTCCTATTCTTCGTACACTTGCAAATAGCTTAAATAGCGATAAAATTACAAAAGTTCTTGGTATTGTAAATGGTACTAGTAACTTTATGATGACTAAGATGGTCGATGAAGGATGGTCATATGAGGAAGCATTGAAGACTGCTCAAGAACTTGGATTTGCTGAGAGTGACCCAACAAACGATGTTGACGGTATTGATGCGGCATACAAGATGGTTATTCTGAGTCAATTTGCTTTTGGAATGAATATCGAAGTTGATCAAGTATCTAAGACTGGTATTCGAAATATTAGTCCTGAAGATGTTGAGATGGCTGCTAAACTGGGTTATGTTATCAAGCTAGTTGGTAGCATTGAAGAAGTAGAGAGCGGTCTCTTTGCTCAAGTTAGCCCGGTCTTTATTCCAAAAGGACATGCGCTTGCTAGTGTTAATAATGAAATGAATGCAGTGTACGTTGAAAGTATTGGTATTGGGGAAAGTATGTACTATGGTCCTGGTGCAGGTCAACGTCCAACAGCAACTAGTGTTGTAGCAGATATTATTAATATCGGAAAAGAAATTCAGGCTGAAATTCCAGCTCATCCTTTTAATCAATTTAAACGTGAAACTGTACTTGCTAACCCTGATGATATAAAAAGTAAATATTATTTCGCTCTTGAAGTTCCAGATAAGAATGGTCAAATTCTTAAACTTTCTGAAATTTATAATGATACGGAAATATCTTTTGCACAAGTTTTCCAACAAGGTTCAAATGGAAGTACAGCTCGTGTTGTAATTATCACACATGAAATGACTCAAAAACAACTTCATGAAGTTACTGAGAAAATTGAAAGTGTTCCTGAATTTAAGTTATTAAATAGTTTCAAGGTTTTAGGTGCGTAAAATGAAGATTCGAGTACCTGCAACTTCAGCAAATATCGGACCAGGATTCGATTCAGTTGGTGTAGCTTTAAATTTATATTTAGAAATTGAAGTTTTTGAAGAAAGTGACAATTGGCATATTGAGCATGACTTGGGTGATGAAATTGCAAGTGATGAAAAAAATCTACTGATATCAACTGCCTTAAAGATTTCTCCTGAGCTGAAAGCTCGCAAGATAGTTATGAAGAGTGATATTCCCTTGGCACGTGGTCTCGGTTCAAGCTCGTCAGTTATCGTTGCTGGAATTGAACTAGCAAATAAACTGGCTAATCTTAATCTTACTGATGAAGAAAAGTTGAAATTTGCTACAGAGATAGAAGGGCATCCTGACAATGTCGCCCCTGCAATTATGGGTGATTTAGTTATTGCATCCACTGTGGCTGATGAGACAACGGCAATTGAAGCCGAGTTTCCAAATGCAACATTCATAGCTTTTATTCCTAGCTATGAATTGCTAACTTCTGATAGCCGTGGTGTATTACCAGCTGAATTACCTTATAAGGAGGCAGTTGGAGCAAGCTCAATTGCTAATGTGGCAATTGCTGCCCTAATGGAAGGTGATTTGAACAAGGCTGGAAAAATGATTGAGTCAGATTTATTCCATGAAAAATATCGTAGAAGTCTAGTCAAGGAATTTGAAGCAATTAGACAGATTGGACATGATAAGGGTGCTTATGCCACTTATTTAAGTGGTGCAGGTCCAACTGTAATGGTGATTGCTCCAGAAACAGTAGAAAAAGAAATTGTTTCTAGCATAGAATCTTTGGATTTGGATGGTAAAGTATTGTCCTTGAAAGTTGATAAAGAAGGAGTGCTTTGTGTCTAGTTCTACTAACCAAAATTTAAAAGAAAATGAAAATAGCAGGAGGAATCTTGGGATTCTTCTTGCTGTTCTTTGTCATATTTGTTGGGGACTTCTGAGTCTATTTTGGAAGTTTTTAGGAAATATAAACTCGCTCGAAGTTTTTTCTTACCGTATTATTTCAACTCTTATCACTATGTTTGTATACTTCTTAGTAAGTGGACGACTTGGTAAATTGAAGACAGAGTTGAAAAGTTTATTCAATGATAAAAAGCAATTATTAAATATGGTTTTAGCGAGTATTTTTATTGCAGTAAACTGGCTAACTTATATTTATGCGATAGGAAGTGGACAGGCATCAGCTGCCAGTCTTGGATATTATATTAATCCCTTAGTATCAGTATTACTCGCTGTCATATTTTTCCATGAAAAACTTGATCGATTTACAAAACTCTCAATTTTATTGGCCTTTGTTGGAGTAGTGATACTAACTGTTCAAAATGGAAAATTACCATTAGTATCTATAATACTACCTTTTTCATTTGCATTTTATGGTATGGCAAAAAAGAATACTAGTTTATCAAGTGATGTCTCAATGTTTGTTGAGAGTTTATTCCTTTCACCATTTGTTATTACTTATTTAGCTTTATTTGCAAAAAGTGGACCATGGAACTATACGAGTACCGAAAATATCGCCTTAGCTCTATCTGGTGCCATAACTGCCATTCCATTATTATTGTTTGCAGAAGCTTTAAAGCGTGCACCGTTAAGCATTGTTGGATTTGTTCAATATGTCAGTCCTACAATTCAGCTTATTATCGCAGTATTTGTATTTAAAGAACCATTAAGTCGAGGAGACTTATCAGGATTCATGTTTATTTGGCTTTCAATTATTGTCTTTACAATAGGACAAGTGATAATTAATAAGAAGAGGAAATTAAATGCTTAAAGATGCAAGTTATTGGGCTGAACAAGTTAAAAATAAGGAAGTTTCACCCTTAGAACTTCTTGATACCACGTTGGAAAAATATAAATCAGATGACCTCAATGCAATTGTTGAGTACGATTATGAATTAGCTGAAAAATGTTTGAATGAATGGGAGTACCAAGGTCGTCTATTTGATGGTGTACCAATCCCACTTAAGTGCCTAGGACAAGATTATAAAGGAATGAGTGCTACAGGAGCAAGTAAACTTCTTGTCGGAAACAAGGCTCAAATTACTGATAACTTTGTTCAATCTGTTCTTCAAGCTGGCTTTATTCCTTTTGGAAAAACTAATAGTCCTGAATTTGGATTTAAAAATATAACTGATAGCGAGTTGTATGGAGATTGTCTTAATGCCTGGGATAAATCTAGATATTCAGGTGGTTCAAGTGGTGGTGCTGCTAGTGCTGTTGCCTCAGGACTTGCCCCACTTGCGGGAGCTAGTGATGGCGGTGGAAGTATTCGTATACCTGCCTCATGGTCTGGCTTAATTGGGCTTAAACCAACTCGCGGTAGAACTGCAAAAGGTCCAGGAGGTTATCGTGGCTGGCAAGGTGCTTCAATTGACTTTGCAGAAACAATCTCTGTAAGAGATACTGCTCGCTTTTTAGCAGCAACTCAAGTTCTTCAAGAAGAAAATCCATATCCAGCTCCCTTATTAGATGAAAAAGGTCTTTTGAACCTTACATCACCTCAAAAGAGGCTTAAAATTGCTTATTCGATTGGATCTCCAGTAGGTACAAAAATCTCGGAAGAAGCGCAGGATGCTGTTCTTCAAACAGTCAAGTATTTAGAAGAGTTAGGCCACTATGTTGAACAAGTCGATTATCCAATAAATGGCCGTGCACTTATTGAAGATTATTATTTGATGAATGCTTCAGAAACTTTTGCCATGTTTGAGGCTGGTGGAGCTAGTTCACAAATTATAAAAGAATATACTGAGCTTATGACATACACCCTTTACGAGTTTGGTCGAAATGTTCCAGTTTCTGATTATATTAATAGCCTTAATACCTGGGAGAAAGCAAATCATGAATTCAATATTAAGATTTTTAATAATTTTGATTTATTCTTAACTCCCACAACAGCAACAGTTGCTCCAAAAACAACAATGGAACGTGAAACAAGCGAAACTTGTCAAAAGATGGAAAACATCACAGAGTTTGATTTTACGGAGCAAAAGAAAATTGTTTCCGATATGTTTGAACGTAGCTTAGAATTATCACCATATCCATTTGTGGTAAATTTAACTGGACAAGCAGCAATAAGTTTGCCAACATATGTAAGTCCTGACGGATTACCATTAGGAGTTCAATTTATGGGACCAAAAAATAGCGAAATTTTACTATTATCAATAGCTAAGGAATTAGAAGATGCAGGTAAATTTATCTTACCTGATTACTATAAAAAATAATGTGATTTAGTAGCCACAAATGACTTGTAAATCTTTAGCAAATATCATATTTATGTTAGAATAAAAAGTACGACTGTGCTTTTTATTTTTTTGCATATAAAAGGAAGATATAAATAATGATTAATAAAATTGAAATAGAAAAAAACTTACCAGAAATTAATATTAAATTTAATGAAAAATTAAGTAACTACACATTCACTAAAGTTGGAGGGTCAGCTGATGTTTTGGCTTTTCCTAAAAATGAAGATGAACTACAAAAAATAGTGAAATTTGCTAACCAAATTGATGAACCATTCCTTGTTTTGGGAAATGCAAGTAATCTTATTATCAGAGATGGTGGTGTTAGAGGTTTTGTAATTTTACTTGAAGAGATGAATTCTATCGAAGTAGATGGATATTCGATTGAAGCAAGTGCAGGAGCAATTTTAAAAGATGTAACCTATGTTGCTCTTGAAAACTCTTTAACGGGATTTGAATTTGCTTGTGGGATTCCTGGAAGTATCGGTGGAGCTGTTTATATGAATGCTGGTGCCTACGGTGGTGAAATTGCAAACATTTTAAGTTCATGTAAAGTAATGACTCATGCTGGAGAAATTTTAACAATAGAAGCTGAAGATATGAAGTTTGGCTACCGTCATACTGTTCTTCAAGACCAAGATTATATTTGTTTATCAGCAAAGTTTGATTTATCTGCTGGAGATTACAAGGAAATTAAATCTGAAATGGAACGCTTAACTCATCTTAGAGAACTTAAACAACCTCTAGAATATCCTTCATGTGGTTCTGTATTTAAGCGACCAGAAGGACACTTTGCTGGTAAATTAATTCAAGATGCTGGAGTTCAAGGTCATCGTATTGGTGGAGTTGAAGTAAGTAATAAACATGCTGGTTTTATGGTAAATGTTGATAGTGGAACTGCAAGTGACTACGTAAATTTAATTGCCTATGTTCAAGAAAAAGTATTTGAATCAAGTGGTATTCACCTTGAAACAGAAGTTAAAATTTTAGGTGATGATATAAAATTATAAAAATAAATCTCATTTCCATGTGATTTGATAGAAAGAAAGTAAATTGACAAATAATATTATTGAATTTAAACATGTCAGCAAAGTATTTGAAGACACTGGCACTGTGGTTTTAAAAGATATAAATTTTGAACTGGAAGAGGGTAAGTTTTATACTCTTCTTGGTGCATCAGGTAGTGGGAAATCGACGATTTTAAACTTAATTGCTGGATTTTTAGATGCTACAACAGGTGATATAATTCTTGATGGTCAACGCATAAATGATGTACCGACCAATAAACGTGATGTGCACACTGTCTTTCAATCATATGCGCTTTTTCCAGATAAAAATGTTTTTGACAATGTTGCTTTTCCTTTGAAGATTAGAAAAGTTAGTAAGGAAGAAACGGAAGAACGGGTTATGGAAGCTTTGAAGATGGTACGTTTAACGGGATTTGAAAATCGACGTATTCAGAAGCTTTCTGGTGGACAAAGGCAACGTGTAGCGATTGCGCGTGCCATTGTAAACCAACCTCGTGTAGTCCTTTTGGATGAACCACTTTCTGCATTAGACTTAAAACTTAGAACAGAGATGCAATATGAACTTCGTGCCTTGCAACAAAGACTTGGAATAACTTTTATTTTCGTAACGCATGATCAAGAGGAAGCTCTGGCAATGAGTGACTGGATTTTTGTTATGAATGAGGGAGAAATCGTTCAATCTGGTACTCCAGTTGATATTTATGATGAACCAATCAACCACTTTGTAGCAACATTTATTGGAGAAAGTAATATTGTCCATGGCCGTATGATAGATGACTATCTTGTTGAATTTAATGGGAAGAAATTTGAAGCAGTAGATGGTGGTATGAAAAAAAATGAACCGGTTGAGGTTGTAATACGTCCAGAGGACTTACAACTTACTCTTCCAGATGAAGGTAAGTTCAATGTTCGTGTGACTACACAGGTCTTCCGTGGAGTTCATTATGAAATTCTTGCAGATGATGAGCTTAATAATGAGTGGATGATTCATTCAACACGTAAAGCAATTGTTGGCGAGACAATAGGTCTAGATTTCGAACCAGAAGACATCCATATCATGCGTTTCAACGAAACAGAAGAAGAATTTGATGCTCGTATTGAAGAATATGTTGAAGAAGATGAGTTGGAAGAAGGAATTGCAATCGGTCTAGAAGAGGAGGAAGAAAATGAGCAGAATGCGTAGATTTTTCGCCATTCCTTATATGATGTGGATTGTCCTCTTCGTAGTTGCTCCTTTACTTCTTCTTGTCTATCAATCATTCTTTGATATATCTGGTAATCTGACACTTGATAACTATAAGACATATTTTACAAGTGTAACCTATCTAAAGATGACAGCCAATTCCGTTTTATACGCTGGAATTATAACAATTGCGACTCTAATAATCTCATATCCGACAGCCTATATTTTGGCGCAGCTTAAAAATAAACAATTATGGTTGATGCTGATTATTTTACCAACCTGGGTAAATTTATTGCTTAAAGCATATGCTTTTATAGGGATCTTTGGTAAGTATGGTTCAGTAAATTCATTCTTACAGTTTGTAGGGATTGGTGCTAAGCAAATTCTCTTTACTGATTTCTCATTCATTTTTGTTGCAGCATATATTGAAATTCCATTTATGATTCTACCAATTTTTAATTCTTTGGAAGAAATAGACCGAAATTTAATAGATGCTTCCTATGATTTGGGTGCAACAAAGTTTCAAACTTTTATGCAAGTTATTTTACCTTTATCAGCAAATGGGATAAAGGCAGGATTTCAAGCAGTATTCATTCCAAGTTTGAGTCTCTTTATGTTAACTAGGTTAATTGGAGGAAATAGGGTAATTACTTTAGATACTGCAATTGAACAAAACTTCTTAGTTACACAAAACTGGGGAATGGGTGCAACAATTGGTATGGTCCTAATAATTACAATGCTTGCTATCATGTTCCTAACAAGAGATAAGGAGGCAAAAGAATAATATGAAAAATTTTTCTAAAATTTATTTAATTTTTGTTTTCTTAGTTCTATATATTCCAATATTTTATTTGATTTTCTATTCATTTAATGTAGGTGGAAATATGAACTCCTTTACAGGATTTACCCTTCAGCATTATCGTGATTTATTTTCTGATACTAGGTTGATAATAATTGTTTTACAAACATTCTTTTTAGCGTTTTTATCGGCAACTCTTTCTACAATAATTGGAGTTTTCGGAGCCTTATATATTGATAGTCTTAATAGAAAAAAACAAAATACTCTTCTAGGTCTTAATAATATCTTGATGGTGTCTCCTGATGTTATGATTGGTGCCAGTTTCTTGATTTTATTTACAATGATTGGGTTTAAACTTAGTTTTGTTTCAGTTCTTCTTAGTCATATTGCATTTTCAATTCCAATTGTTGTGTTAATGGTGCTACCAAGTCTAAAAGAGATGGATAATTCACTTGTTGAGGCAGCTTATGATTTGGGAGCAACACCATTTCAAGCATTGACTGAAGTAACTTTACCCTATCTGACTTCAAGTATTATTGCAGGATTCTTCATGGCATTTACATACTCACTTGATGATTTTGCAGTTACCTTCTTTATTACTGGTAATGGATTTACAACTCTATCAGTAGAAATATACTCACGTGCTCGCCAAGGTATAAGCCTTGAGATTAACGCATTAAGTACCCTTGTTTTTCTATTTTCTGTTATACTTGTGATAGGATATTACTTCATAAGTAAGGAGAAAAAGGATGCGTGATGTCACACCTAGGAGATCATCATTTAATAATAGACCTCCTAATAATCAAAGAAAAACTACAAATATAATAATTTTAATTGCATTAGCCATTTTTGGAATTCTTATCTTTGGAGCAATTGGATATATGGGTTCACCCAATTCAGGATCTTCTTCATCGCAAGTTTCATCCAAAGCTTCAAAAAAAGATTCAGGTATTAAAAAGGTAGTTTGGCAGGATAATACTTATGTTTATGATCAAGCAAATATGCTAAATGATCAAACTAAGCAAACAGTTAATAACCAGTCAAGAACACTTGATAAAAATATTGGTGATCAGATAATTGTGGTTACTGTACCTAGTTTAAATGGTATGGCAATTGAAGAGTATGCAAATCAACTATTCCGTAAATCTGGTTTTGGACAAAAAGGTGAAAGTAAGGCTTTACTATTGCTTATAGCCAAAGAAGAGAATAGAGTTCGAGTTGAAGTCGGTGATGGACTTGAAGGCCAAATAAACGACGGTAAAGCTGGAAGAATTCTTGATCAGTATTTTGTTCCATATCGAGAAAAAGGAGATTATGATACTGCTGTTGTAAAAACAGTAGATGCTCTGTCTCGTGATCTCAATGGCGAAACAGTTATACCAGATGATGATAGACAATCAAATACAAATAAAGATGATGAAGGTAGTATTACCGACTGGATAATTCTTATAATTACGATAATTGTCATAATTTATCTTTTTGGTGGCGGTGGTTCATCAGGACGAGGCGGAAGAGGTGGATATTGGTTTACCGGTGGTAGTGGCTTCGGTGGAGGATTCGGCGGCTCAAGTGGTGGCGGCGGTTTCTCAGGTGGCGGCTTCGGTGGAGGTTCATCAAGTGGTGGTGGAGCTTCAAGATAGCTACTTTCTATAAGCAAAAAACTAAAATAATTAATTTAAAAGGAGAAAAAAGATGAAATCAAAAGGACTTATTGGTATTTTAGCAGTACTTGCTTTACTTGTTATCGGATTCTTTACAATGAGTAACTCAATTGTACGTTCAGGTAATGAAGTAGATGCAAAATATGCTGACCTTGATACTCAATTACAAAGACGTAATGACTTAATTCCTAATCTTGTTGAAGTAACAAAAGGTTATGCTAAACATGAAGAAAAGATTTATACTGATATCGCAAATGCAAGAGCTAGTATGTTAAGTGCAAAAGAATCTGGAAATGTTGATGATTTATCTAAAGCTAATGATCAAATGACCGGAGCCTTAGGACGTTTACTTGCAATACAAGAAAATTACCCAGATCTTAAAGCAAATCAAAACTTTATTCAATTGTCAGATGAGTTAGCTGGAACTGAGAATCGTATAGCTGTTGCTAGAAAAGACTATAATGGTGCAGTTAAAGATTACAACAACACAATTTCTGTCTTCCCAACTAGCATTGTTGCTAGTATGCGTGGTGCTCATAAGAAGGAAATGTTTAAAGCATCTGAATCTGCTAAAGAAGCTCCAAAAGTTGATTTTAATACTGATTCAAATAGTACCGACGGTTCAAAATAATCATGAAGAAGCTTTTATCCTTCTTTGGTGGAATTATCATAATAATGATAGTATTGATAATTTGTTCATCAAGTTTACAAAGAAAAAGTGGTGGCAAAACGGCAGCCAATACTTTGACAATATATAATTGGGGTGATTACATTGATCCAGAATTGTTAAAGGATTTTGAAACAAAAACAGGTTACAAAGTTAACTATGAAACATATGACAGTAATGAAGCAATGTACACAAAAATTCAGCAGGGTGGAACATCTTACGATATAGCCATCCCTAGTGAATATATGATTGAAAAGCTTATTTCTGAAAATTTGATTGAAAAACTTGATCATTCAAAAATTAAAGGTCTTAATAATATTGAACCTCAATTTTTAAACTTAGATTTCGATAAAAACAATCAATACTCTATTCCATATTTTTGGGGTACCCTTGGAATCGTATATAATGACAAGCTAGTTGAAAAAGTGCCATCTCATTGGAGTGATCTCTGGGATAAAAAATATGCTAACAATTTAATGTTAGTTGATGGTGCCCGTGAAGTAATTGGAATGGGCCTTAACACGCTTGGATATAGTCTTAATTCAACTGATATTAATCAAATTGATGAGGCTACAGTTCATTTGAAGGATCTCACTCCTAATGTTAAAGCGATAGTTGCTGATGAAATTAAACAATATATGATTTCTGATGAAGCAGCAGTAGCAATGACATTCTCAGGCGCTGCAGCTTCAATGCTAGAAGAAAATGATCATTTGCACTATGTAGTTCCAACTGAGGGAAGTAACTTATGGTTTGATAATATGGTAATGCCTAAGACAGTTGGTAATAAAAAGGCTGCCTATGAATTTATTAATTTTATGCTCGAACCTGAAAATGCTAAGAAAAATGCAGAGTATGTTGGTTATGCAACACCTAATGCAAAGGCAAAAGAACTTTTACCAGATGATGTCAAAAATGATAAACAATTTTATCCAGAAGCTGACACAATGAAGAACCTTGAGGTATATAAAGACCTAGGTAAAGAATGGTTAGGCATTTATAACGATAAATATCTACAATTTAAAATGTATAGGAAATAATATTTCCATTTGAAAAGCAGATTAATAGTCTGCTTTTTTTATATAATTTGTGATCATTTAATATTTATATAAGCTCCTGATATTTTTAAAAGTTTGAACTTTAATATTCATGATATAATAACTTTATGACTAGATATAAAGCAATAATTTCCTACGATGGCACTAACTTTTCGGGTTTTCAAATACAAACCAAACAAAATGTTAGAAGCATTCAAGGAGAATTAGAAAAAGTATTAAAAAAATTAAATTCAGGTAATCCTGTTGGTGTTCAAGGAAGTGGCAGAACTGATGCACGTGTTCATGCAATTGCCCAGGTAATTCATTTTGATTTACCTCAAAAAAGAGATGAGGAAAAATTACGATTTGCTCTTGATACACAAGGTCCTGATGATATAGCTGTTCTTGAAGTAGAAGAAGTTTCTGATGATTTTCATGTACGTTATAATAAACATGAAAAAACTTATGAATACTTACTTGATACTTCAAAGGCTCGTGATCCTTTTAAAAGAAATTATGCAGGGCATTTTCGTTATGACTTGAATCTAAGTAGAATGCAAGAGGCAGCAAAGTATTTGATTGGAGAGCATGATTTTACAGGTTTTACTGCAAGTGGAACTAGTGTTGAAAATAAAGTTAGGACAATAACTCAAGCAGATATTGAGCAAATTGATGAGAATACGATAAAGTTCACGTTTTCTGGCAATGGCTTTTTGTACAAACAGATTAGAAATATGGTAGGTACACTTTTGAAAATCGGGAACAATAGGATGCCAGTAGAGCAAGTTGAAAAAATAATAGCATCTAAAGACCGTAATCTAGCTGGCCCTACAGCAGTACCAGAAGGACTCTATCTAAAAGAAGTTAGATATGTGGATGAGGAAGTGAATGGTTACTAAAAAGATTTTAACAATTGGTGGTAGTGATATATTAAGTGGTGGTGGGATTCAGGCGGACCTTGCAACTTACGCTCACTATAATCTATATGCTTTCATGGCTTTGACCAGCATTGTAACAGTAAAAGAAGATAATTTTTTCGTCAATCCAGTAGATACAAAAATTTTAAAAGATCAGTTGGATAGTCTTGAAAATATAGAAGTTTCGGCTATTAAAATAGGCTTGCTTCCGAACAAGCAAATTCTTGATTTGACGGCTGACTTTTTGAAAAATAAAAATGCACCGATTATCCTTGATCCCGTTATTGTCTTCAAGGAAAATAACGACTATGAAGTTTCGGAAATACGCGATCTGTTCATAGAAAAATTACTATCACAAGCCACAGTCATCACACCAAATATAATTGAAGCAGAAATTTTATCAAATCACAAAATAAAAAATATGAGTGATATGAAAGAAGTCGCAAAAATATTGTATTCATTTGGTCCAAAAAATATTGTTATAAAAGGTGGTAACAGACTGGAGCAAGATAAGGCAATTGATTTATTTTACGATGGTGAAGAATTTAAAATTCTTGAAAAAGCTATTCTTAGAAAGAATAACTATGGGGCAGGTTGTACTTTTGCTTCAAGCATAGCTTCTAATTTAGCAAAAGGAGTGGATGTTTATGACTCTGTCAGAAATGCAAAAGAATTTGTTTTTCAAGCAATAAAAAATTCAAATGAATACGGAGTAGTACAAAATTATGAATGTTAAAAAGTTAACCTTTCTTTCAATTTATACAGCACTTTTAGTAGTTTTTGCATATTTTTTAAAGATCCCAACACCTACTGGAGTTGTAACAATGCTTGATGCTGGTATATTTCTTGCTGCATTGAACTTTTCAAATCCTATCTATGTTGCTGGAGTGGCAGGTGGTTCAGCATTTATTTTTGATTTATTATCTGGTTACCCACAGTGGATGTTCTTCTCACTTATTATCCATGGATTACAAGGATACCTTGCATATAAAAAACCAACTTGGCTAGGATTTTCTCTTGCAACCATCGTGATGGTTGTTGGATATTTCATAGTTACCTTTTTCATGTATGGAATGGCTGGAGCAATTGAGGGAATAGTTCCTAATCTTCTTCAAAATATTGTAGGGATTGTGGTTGCATTATTAATTAATAAATTGATGGAAGGGTTGAAATTAAAATGGATTTAAAAGAAATTGAAAAGCAAACTCGAATTGACATAATTGACGTTATTGAAAAATCAAACATTAAGTCAGGACAAATTTTTGTCTTGGGTCTGAGTTCAAGTGAAGTAAATGGTGGTGTAATTGGTAAAAATTCAAGTGCTGAAATCGGTCAAGTAATAGTTGGAACAATTTATGATGAACTTACAAAGCGTAATATTTTCCTAGCTGTTCAAGCATGTGAACACTTAAATCGTGCACTATTAGTAGAGAGAGAAGTTGCTGAAAAATTTAATCTTGAAGAGGTTTCTGTAATACCCGCTCTCCATGCGGGAGGAAGTGGGCAAGTTGCCGCTTTGAAACTATTTAATGATCCAGTCGAAGTGGAGCATATTAAAGCATTCGCAGGAATTGATATTGGTGATACTTCAATAGGGATGCATGTTAAGCACGTGCAAATACCCTTAAGACCAGTTCTTAAGGAAATTGGAGCAGCACATGTTACAGCTCTTACCAGTCGACCAAAGCTTATAGGTGGTGAAAGGGCACAATACTAGAAATTATGAATAAGAAGATAAAAATTTCTGATACATTATTTTTACAATCATATGACTATGTAAGGAAAGAATCGCTGGTATGGTATTCTGATTTAGAGATTCAATGGTTGGTTAATGGAACTAGTATTCCTTTCAATTATTCTGATATTGAAAGAATGTATGAATGGCAAAATGAGCACGGTGAGTTATTTTATATTGAGTATCTTGAAAAAAATATATTTCAAACTATTGGTGATGTTTGTTTTAGCGACAAAGACTTTGCCATTGTTATTGATAAAAGATTTCAAGGAAGAGGAGTTGGCAAGAAGGTAGTAAAATATTTTGAAAATAAATTAAATAAAAATAAATCCTTTCGTGTTAAATCAGTCTATAAATATAATAAAGGCTCTCAAAGACTCTTTGAAAGCCTTGGTTTTGAAAAAATTGATAATGGTGATTACTATTCATATAAAAAATAAAAAGAAAGTTAAATATTCAGCAATTTGAATATTTAACTTCCTTTTTTCAATTTAAATTTATCTTCTATTATTTCCATCTGTAAAGTAACTTACAAGTATAATAACTATTACTGCACCAATTATTGAAGGTATGATGGCCATACCTGCTAAATGAGGTCCAAAGTTACTAAATAATCTTTCACCAATAAATGAACCAGCAAGACCAGCGAAAATTTTATAAATAAGTCCCATTGAATCTGAGCGTTTTGCTATTTTACCAGCAAAGAAGCCAATAAAGCCCCCTACTATTAATGTCCAAAGCATGATAATCTTCCTTTCAACCTATAATCTTTATATAATAATGATAGTATTTTTTTTAACATTTAACAATAACAAAGATATCATACTTATGACTGAATTTTGTTAATTTAATTCTTGTGAATTACTATACTTATGCCTAAGTGTTGATTTTTTTTCAAATTTAAGGTATTATAATTTTCGGGCACTTCGAAAGAAGTCAGACAGTTGCACCCTAGGGGTGCATTTTTTATTTTTATTCATAATTTTTATGGAAAATATTTTGTAAAAATATGAAAAGTTCATCCCCTTATTTATATATTCAAAGAAAGAGGAAATTAATGACAAAGTATATTTTCGTCACTGGTGGTGTAGTTTCATCAATTGGTAAAGGTATTGTAGCAGCGAGTCTTGGACGTTTGTTGAAGAATCGTGGTTTAAAGGTGACAATTCAAAAATTTGATCCTTATATCAATATTGACCCAGGTACAATGAGCCCATACCAACATGGTGAAGTTTATGTAACTGATGATGGAGCTGAAACTGACTTAGACCTTGGCCACTATGAACGTTTCATCGACATTAATCTAAACAAATACTCAAACGTTACTACTGGTAAAATTTATTCAGAAGTTTTACGTAAGGAACGTAAAGGGGAGTATTTAGGGGCAACAGTTCAAGTAATTCCACATATCACAGATGCACTTAAAGAAAAAATTAAACGTGCAGCGACTACAACTGATAGTGATGTTATCATTACTGAAGTTGGTGGTACTGTCGGTGATATTGAATCTCTTCCATTTTTAGAAGCACTTCGCCAAATGAAGGCTGATGTTGGTCGTGATAATGTTATGTACATTCATACAACTTTACTTCCATATCTAAAAGCTGCTGGTGAGATGAAAACTAAGCCAACTCAACACTCTGTTAAAGAGCTTCGTGGTTTAGGTATTCAACCTGATATGCTAGTTATTCGTACTGAAGAACCAGTTGAACAAGGCATTAAAAATAAATTAGCTCAATTCTGTGACGTTGCTCCAGAAGCAGTAATCGAATCAATGGACGTTGAGCACTTATATCAAATTCCATTAAACCTGCAAGCACAAAACATGGATCAAATCGTAGTTGATCACTTGAAACTTGATGTTCCAAAAGCAGATATGACTGACTGGACTAACATGGTTGACCATGTTATGAATCTTAAGAAGACTACAAAAATTGCTCTTGTTGGTAAATATGTAGAACTTCCTGATGCCTATCTATCAGTTGTTGAAGCATTGAAACATGCTGGTTATTCAAATGATACTGCTATTGATCTTGATTGGGTCAATGCAAATGATTTGACTAAGGAAAATGCACAAACATTACTTGGAGATGCTGATGGTATCATCGTTCCTGGTGGATTTGGAAGCCGTGGAACAGAAGGTAAGTTGGTTGCTATTGAATATGCTCGTGTAAATGATGTACCAATGTTAGGAATCTGTCTTGGTATGCAACTTACATGTGTGGAATTTGCTCGTAATGTTTTAGGACTTGAAGGAGCAAACTCTGCTGAATTAGATCCTGAAACTAATTATCCAATCATTGACTTGATGCGTGATCAAGTTGATGTTGAAGATATGGGTGGAACACTCCGTTTGGGACTTTATCCTGCTAAATTAAAAGCTAATAGTGTTACTGCAAAAGCTTATAATAATCAAGAAGTGGTTCAACGTCGTCACCGTCACCGTTATGAATTTAATAATAAGTTCCGTGAACAGTTTGAAGATGCAGGCTTTGTATTCTCAGGAGTTTCTCCAGACAACCGTTTGGTTGAAGTTGTGGAGTTATCTGACAAAAAATTCTTTGTAGCTTGTCAATATCATCCAGAACTTTCAAGTCGTCCAAATCGTTCAGAAGAACTTTATACGGCTTTTATTACTGCATCAGTGGAAAATGCTGAATCAAAATAAAAAATTTAACTCTATCAATTAAATTTTGATAGGGTTTTTTATATAGAAATATATTTTTATGAAAAGTGCACAGAAAGAGAAATAATTGTATGGAGATATTTTTTTATTAATGATATATTATAACGGTAAACGTTTACATAAATGATTTTAAAATTTACTGGTTAAATCTAAAAGTAGACCGTTTAAATTTTGTAAGGCAGAATAGAAAATTATTTTATAGGGAGAGTAAAATGAAATTCAAAAGATTGGTTGTACTTGCATTAGCAATAACTACAATTGCTAGTCTATCTGCATGTAGTGGAAAGAAGTCAAGTAGTAGTGATATTGTTACTGAGATTAAAGATAATACTACAGTTACTTTTTGGCATGCCATGAATGGTGAACAAGAGAAGGCGCTCACTAAAATTACGGAGGACTTTCAAAAGGAAAATCCAAAGATAAAGATTAAACTTCAAAATCAACAAGAATATAAGGATTTACAAGCAAAACTTAATTCAACAATGCAAACTCCTAAAAACTTACCGACGATCACACAAGGGCATCCTGGATGGTTTTATGATGCAGCAAAAAGTGGACAAATGGAGGATTTAACGCCTTATATTGAGAATGATAAGATTGGTTGGGGAGATCAGGAAAAAATAAGACAACCATTCTTAGATGGTGCAAAGATTGAAGATGTTCAGTACGGAATTCCCTTTAATAAGTCAACTGAGGCACTTTTCTATAATGAAGATATGTTTAAAGAGTATGGGGTAGAGGTTCCTAAAACTTTAGATGAACTTAAGGAAGTATCTAAGGCCATCTATCAAAAATCCAATGGTCAAGTAGTTGGTGCTGGCTTTGATGCTTTAGATATTTACTATTTCCTTGGAATGGAAAATAAGGGTATAGAGGTAAATAAAGATGTTCCATTTAATAGTAAAGAATCAAGAGAAGTAGTAAATTATTATGCTGATGGAGTGAAGGATGGCTATTTTCAGACAGCAGGGTCAGATAAGTATGTTTCAGTCCCATTTGGAAATAAAAAGGTTGCTATGTTCATAGGTAGCATTTCAGCAGAACCTTTTGTTGCCAAAAATGCAACAGCAGCTGGATATAAATATGGTATGGCCGTTCGTCCAGAAAATAAGAATATTCAACGTGGTACTGATATATATATGTTCAAAAATGCTAGTGGTTCCGAGAAAACGGCAGCATTTGAATATATGAAATATCTATCATCATCTAAGGTTCAATTGTATTGGGCACAAAAAAGTGGGTATATGCCAGTTGTTGAATCTGTACTCGAAAATAAAGAATATCTAGATTCTAAGAATACTCAAATTCCAGGTATATTATCTGAGTCTACAAAAGACTTGGTTTATTTCCCTGTTACTGAAAATTCAAATGCAGCACTTAATAATGAGGTGAAGTCTATAATGGAAAACATTCTTTCTAATCCTAAAGGGGATAGGGAAAAAATGATTCAAGATGGAACTAAACAACTCCAAGCCGCATGGAATCAATAAATATAGTAACTTAAAAATAGACTAATGCATCGTTGTGATTTATACTTATAAGTATTCTTATTCAAGTATAACCGACAAATGTTGAAGGGTATTTCTATTTTAATCAACTATAATGTAGAAAAAGAAGGTAGCGCAAGTCTACCTTCTTTTAGTTTATTATTTCACCTGGATTGCCACTTGCTATTTTTTCCCTAATTGATTGGACAAACTCAGTAGGGAATTCTTCCCATTCAGTGACTTCTCCAACAACTTTTAATGGTTCTTGACTCCTATATGATTTTGTAGGGTTTCCGGGAAACTTTTTATCAGTAACATTTGGATCATCCTCAAATTGACCGGTTGGCTCAACGATATAGACTCTAGGCTTTCCTTCACCTTGAGCAATATCAGCAGCAAGTCCTGCCCCCTTTGCTATCGCAGTAAAATATATGTGATTCATGACAACCTTGTCATCGTAATTTGATTTGAAACCAGCTGTTAATAAGTCACCAATTTGTAAATCTGCTTTTGTTCCATGATAGTATGGCCCTTTAATATTCAATATATTTCTCCTTTTTTTATATTGTAGGGGAAGAAAAAATCCACTAATCAAGTGGATTATTTAGCTTCTGCTTTAGGTTTTATAACATTTCCAAGGAAATATACAAATACTGCCATGTAAATTGAAATACCTGCAGCAATAAAATAATTATCTGGAGTTCCTTGTAGGGCACTTAGGATATAACCTAAAATCTGTCCCAAAATCATTGACCAAAAAAGTACTGTAAAAAATTTCATAATCGTCTCTTTTCTATAAATAAAACATTAGAAATACTGGAAAAGACTTTCAGCATTTTTCCTCAAAATCAGTATAATACTAACATAATGACTTATCAGTGTCAAACTTTATAATATGAATAAAATTTAATCAAAAATAGCTTTTAAATTAAATATATAAGTAAGTAAAACTACAGCTTTAGCAAGCTGTAGATATGATAGTAGCTCTCTTTTATTCTTTCTCTTTTTTTACCCTAATGCTAGCTCCTTATGAAAGAGCTTCCCTCCCATGAAATAATAAGTTAGAGCTATATTATAATGCAATAAAATAACAAAAAGGTCAAGAGTAAAGTTTGTGTAATCACTTTCTTTTGTATAAATCAGTCTATATAAAGGATGTTCTTGTTGATTCAAATGACTTATCTATGCTTAAATGGTAAAATATAACATAAAGAATTCTATTGAAAAAGTGATAGTTAGTTAAGGAGTATTACCAGTGTTCACACCATTAAATGTTAAAACATATTATAGCTTTCTTTCGAGTACCATAAGTCTTGAGGGGTATATTTCTGTTGCTAAAAATATGGGATATAAAAATATTGGTATTATGGACCAGGCTAATCTTCATGCAGCTTATTCCTTTATCAAATTAGCGAATAAGTCAGATCTCAATCCAATAATTGGACTTGAAGCAAGTTTGCTTTTGGATGGGGTACCAGCAACAGTTCACTTTATTGCAAAAAATACAGCAGGATATAAGAATTTACTCAAAATTTCAACAAAATATAATTATGGACATAGGAACATTGAGGATTTTCTTAATCATATGGATAATATAGCGATTGCTCTTCCTCAAGGATTTAGGATACACAATGACAAAAAAGGACTAGATATTTATACAGGGGTTGATTTAGATAGTAATTCTAATATGAAGTCGGACTACCCAATATTGCCTTTACCTGCTATCAGATATCTAAATAAGACAGATTCTGAAACTTTATACGTATTGCAAGCAGTACGTGACGGTTCGAAACTAGATGAGAGTTTGGTCTATGATAGTCGTGAGTACCTCCAGTCACCAGAGTCATTTGCATCGTATTTTGATGGAAGATTTCCTGGGAGTGTTAAGAATCTTGAAAATTTAGTATCTAATATTAAATACGATTTAGAAGAGAACTTATCTCTTCCAGTTTTCAATAAAAAAATTCCAGCAGTTGAAGAGCTCCGTGATCTAGCATTTGCTGGTTTGGAAAAACAAATTAGCAATTTAGATGAGATTTATGAAACGCGTCTAAATCATGAATTGTCAGTAATTCATGACATGGGATTTGATGACTACTTTTTAATTGTTGCTGATCTTTTAAGATATGCAAGAAGTGAAGATATTTATACTGGTATGGGAAGGGGCTCTGCAGCAGGTTCTTTGGTGGCTTATGCCCTTGAGATAACTCATGTCGATCCTGTTAAAAATAATTTACTTTTTGAACGTTTTTTAAATCCTGAACGTTACAGCATGCCCGATATTGATATTGATATTCCTAATGATAAAAGAGATGTGCTTTTAAACTACGTAAAAACTCGTTATGGCCAAAGCCACTCTGCTCAAATTTTGACTTATTCAACTTTTGGTATGAAGCAAAGCTTAAGGGATGTAGCTAAGGTATATGGAATGACTGATGTAGAAGCGACTAACCTTACAAAAATGATTCATGGAAGAACCAACCTTAAGGAAGAATATGCCAACAATAATCGTTTTAGATCTGAGATTCTTAAAGATTCTTTCTTAAAGCAAATTTATGAGACTGCAGTTAAAATTGAAGGTTTTCCACGTCAAACATCAATCCATGCTTCAGGAGTAGTACTTGCTGAAAATGAATTAACAAATTATACGCCACTGGCTCCTGGAGATAACTTAGCAATTACCCAATATGAAGCATATGCAATTGAAGATATTGGATTGCTTAAGATTGACTTTTTAGGATTAAGAAATCTTTCTTTGATTGAAAAGATGAAGCAGTTAGTATTGAAGAAATATGACAAGGAAATTGACTTTTTAGCTATTGACCTTGAAGACCAGAATGTATTAGAGATTTTTAGACAAGGCAATACAATGGGAATTTTTCAATTTGAAAATCCTCAGATGCTTAAAATGTTAAGAAGATTAAAACCTGACAAATTTGATGATATAGTTAATGCGACTTCAATTTTTAGACCAGGGCCATCTCAAAATATTGATTCTTTTATAAAGAGGCGTCATGGGCAAGAAGTTCCAGTTTATCCTGATGATTCTATTAAGGATATTTTAGAACCAAC
The DNA here is from genome assembly GCF_001832885.1 of Floricoccus penangensis. Taxonomy (GTDB): domain Bacteria; phylum Bacillota; class Bacilli; order Lactobacillales; family Streptococcaceae; genus Floricoccus; species Floricoccus penangensis. Next base: position 261,524 of record NZ_MKIQ01000027.1, read on the forward strand.
CTATGGAATAATGATTTATCAGGAGCAAATTATTCAGATTGCTAACCGATATGCTGGTTTTAGTTTAGGTAGAGCCGACTTACTCCGCCGTGCAATCTCAAAAAAGAATCTTAAGGAGATTGAAGCATTAAAACAGGAATTTGTGAGTGGTTCAGTTGCTAACGGTCATACTGAAAGCCAAGCAATATATATATATGAGTTGATTGAGAAATTTGCAAATTACGGTTTTAACAGATCACATGCCTATGCCTATGCAGCTCTTGCCTATCAACTAACTTTCTTTAAGGCTTACTATCCAGATGCTTTTTATGAAGCCCTTTTGACTGATGGGAAAAGAGAAATTTACTTGACAGATGCTCAAAAGAATGGCTTTGATTTTGCTAAGTTATCTATTAATTCAATGCCTTACCATGATAAAATTTCAGGAAATAAAATTAATCTAGGTTTGAGTCATGTCAAAGGATTGCCAAAAGACATGGCCCTACATATTATCAATGAAAGACCGTATAGTGATTTTTCGGACTTTATTAAAAAATTACCAGAAAACTTTCAAAAGCCAAATTATATTAATCCATTAATTGAGGTTGGTGCCTTTGAAATCTTTGATTCTAATCGAAGGAAATTGGTGGAGAATCTTCCAAAATTGATTGAATACAATCAAACAATTCAGCTTGATTTATTTGGTTTAAATTCCCTTAATTTTTCTTACCAAGATTTTGAGGATTATAGTCAAACTGAGAAATATAACAAAGAATTAGAACTTTTATCTGTTGCTCTTACTCCTCATCCTTTGACTGATATCACACTTTCATATACGGGAGAATATACATCAACAGATAAATTACAGGTAAATAAAAGGCAAACTATTTTAGTTGAGTTGATTCGAATTCGAGAACATAAGACTAAGACAGGTGAAAAAATGGCTTTCCTTACTGTTCAAGATACTCAAGGGACATTGGATATAACACTTTTTCCTGAAAGCTTCCGTCAATATCGTAATTTGCTCCAAGAGGGAGGAATTTACTTAATGATGGGTAAGGTATCTAGTCGTAATGATCGGCTGCAAATGGTAGCAGATAGGATTGTTTTAAGAGAGGATAATGGTGTAAAACTTTGGATTAATCTGGAAAACTCTTTAAACAATCAAAGAATTGCCAGTATTCTGCGAGATTTTCCAGGTTTTATACCTGTTATTTTGCACTTTCAAGACAGTGGTCAGACACGACAAATTGAGATTTCTGTTGAAGAAAACGGTTTATTATTAAGTAAGTTAGAGCCTTTTATCTTGAAAACGGTTTATAGATAATTTATTAACAATTTCTAAGACATAACAAGGAAATCGTGCTATAATATTAATGTTTAAAATATTGATGGAGGAAATGTATTAATGAAACGTATTGCTGTTTTAACCAGTGGTGGAGACGCACCTGGAATGAACGCTGCTATTCGTGCGGTTGTCCGTAAAGCTCTTCATGAAGACATGGAAGTTTTTGGAATTAACTACGGATACGCTGGTATGGTTGCTGGAGATATCTTCCCACTTACAGCTAAAGATGTATCTGATAAAGCATCTCAAGGCGGAACTTTCCTATATTCTGCCCGTTATCCAGAATTTAAAGAAAAAGAAGGTCAATTGGCTGGTATTGAGCAATTGAAGAAACATGGTATTGAAGGTGTTGTTGTTATTGGTGGGGATGGTTCTTACCATGGAGCAATGAGACTTACTGAACATGGTTTCCCAGCTGTTGGAGTTCCTGGAACTATTGATAATGATATTCCTGGTACTGATTATACAATTGGATTTGATACAGCTGTTAATACTGCAGTTGATGTAATTGATAAACTTCGTGATACATCTAAAAGTCACATTCGTACTTTCGTAATTGAGGTAATGGGTCGTGGTGCTGGAGATATTGCCTTAAACGCAGGTATTTCTGGTGGTGCTGATGAAATCATCATTCCTGAAGTAGACTTTGATTTCGATGAAATTGTTGGCCGTATTCAAGAAGGTTACAAGAGAGGTAAGAAACATAACCTTATTGTTGTAGCTGAAGGTGTTATGGGTGGAGAAGAATTCGCTCAAGAACTTAAAAAACATGGTGATGTAGGTGACTTACGTGTATCTATCTTAGGACATATGCAACGTGGTGGTGCACCAACTGCTCGTGACCGTGTTCTAGCTAGCCGTATGGGTGCATACGCTGTAGATTTACTTAAAGATAATAAGGGTGGTCTTGCAGTAGGTGTTGAAGGTGAAAAACTTGTAGCGCGTGATATTATTGATACATTAAAAAATCACAAGCATCAAACTGACTTAGATCTTTATAAACTTAGTCAAGAAATTTCATAATCATAAGAACTATATATAAGAAATTTATATAAACTATTATTTTAGAAAAGAAGGAGTATCCACAAAATGAAAAAACGTGTAAAAATCGTAGCAACCCTTGGACCAGCAGTTGAAATTCGCGGTGGTAAAAAATTTGGTGATGATGGCTATTGGGGAGAGTCACTTGATGTTGAAGCAAGTGCAAAAAACATTGCTAAATTAATCCAAGCTGGTGCTAACGTATTCCGTTTTAATTTCTCACATGGTGATCATGAAGAGCAAGGTGAACGTATGAAAACTGTTCGTCGTGCAGAAGAAATTGCAGGACAAAAAGTTGGTTATCTATTAGATACTAAAGGACCAGAAATTCGTACTGAACTTTTCGAAGGTGATGATAAAGAGTTTGAATACAAAACAGGTGAAACAATCCGTGTTATGACTACTCAAGGTCTTAAATCAACTCGTGATAAAATTGCTTTGAACGTTGCTGGTGGAATTGATATTTATCACCATGTTGCAGTTGGTCAAACAATTCTTATCGATGATGGTAAATTAGGTCTTACAGTTGTTGCTAAAGATCCTTCTAATCATGAATTTGAAGTAGAAGTTCAAAATGATGGTGTTATTGCTAAACAAAAAGGTGTAAATATTCCTAATACAAAAATTCCTTTCCCAGCTCTTGCTGACCGTGACAATGCGGATATCCGTTTTGGTCTTGAACAAGGAATTAACTTCATTGCAATTTCATTCGTTCGTTCTGCTAAAGATGTTAATGAAGTTCGTGCAATTCTTGAAGAAACAGGTAATACTCATGTTCAACTTCTTCCAAAAATCGAAAACCAACAAGGTATCGATAATTTAGATGAAATCATTGAAGTTTCTGATGGTATCATGATTGCTCGTGGAGATATGGGTATTGAAGTTCCATTTGAAATGGTTCCAGTTTATCAAAAACAAATTATCAGAAAAGTTAACAAGGCTGGTAAAGTTGTAATTACTGCAACTAACATGCTTGAAACAATGACTGAAAAACCACGTGCTACTCGTTCAGAAGTATCAGATGTATTTAATGCTGTTATTGATGGAACTGATGCTACTATGCTTTCAGGTGAATCAGCAAATGGTAAATATCCAGTTGAATCTGTAGCTGCGATGGCAAGAATTGACATGAATGCTCAATCTATGTTATCTGAATATGGACGTTTAAACGAAGAAGAATTTGATCGTTCAAGTGTAACAGAAGTTGTTGCTTCAGCAGTTAAAGATGCTACTAAGAATATGGATATCGCGTGTGTTGTTGCAATTACTGAATCAGGTAACACTGCTCGTTTAATTTCTAAATACCGTCCTGATACTGATATTCTTGCAATTACATTTGATGAATTTGTTCAAAAATCTCTAATGATTAATTGGGGTGTATTCCCAGTTCTTGAAGAACGTCCAGCTTCAACTGATGATATGTATGATGTTGCAGAAGAAGTTGCTCGTAAATATGGTTTTGTAAATTCAGGTGATAATATTGTTATCGTAGCTGGTGTTCCAGTTGGTGAAGGACGTACTAACACAATGAGAATCAGAACTGTAAAATAATAAATAAAATTTTATATAAAAATAATATTAAAATTAGTTAATGCTTAGTCATTAACTAATTTTTTTTGATATATATAATATTTTTCTGTAAACATCTATAGTATTTTGATAGAATTATCAGAAAGAGAGGTAAATAGAAATGACTTCGACAAAAGATTTTGAAAAATTTGGTAAAAAATTGAATAAGGCAGCTAATCCTAAATATGGATTAAAAAAGTTCAATAATTTTGAAGGAAAATTGGTTAGAAACGAGAAGTATTACTCTATTTTTAGAATAATATTTTCTATTTTAACAGTATTGTCAATTTCATATTTAGTATTTATTGCTCCTAGGAAAATAAATAATATCCAAAACAGGATTAATACAATTGAAAAAGAAAAAAAGGATATTTTAAATAATCCACCTCACCAAGATAGAGCAGACAATATGAAGGAGTATGTATTAGAGGAAAAAAATAATACTCCCTTAAAAATTGATGGTGATAATTATATCAATATTGATTCGAATAATATTTTTGTCTCTGATAATGCTAATATCATAGATAGTGATACAAGATCAAAAATCTATGATATGAATAAATATTTAGCTCGCTATACAGACGGTGCACAGTATATGGTTGTCACTATCAATAGATTACCAGAAAATGAAACTATTGAGTCTTATGCAAATAAAATATTTCGTAAGGTTGGAATTGGTGATTCTAAGCTTGATAACGGTGTACTTTATTTAATAAGTATAGATGATCGTAAGTTCCGTCTTGAAGTTGGATACGGAATGGAGGGAGTCTTAAACGACGGTAAAGCTGGTCGAATAATTAATGCTGATGACATCGTTGATGATTTTAAGGATAAACATTATAGTAAGGCAATTTTATCAGTTTCTAAAACAGTAACTGAGATTATGAATATCAAAGTAAATAATTTAAATGAACAGATTGACCAACTAAATGCACAAATTACCTATAGAGTATTAATTCCAATAATAATAATTCTAATTTCAGTGATTGGCATTTTTATTCTTTCATATTTGATTAAACAAAATCGTTTAGTAGCCAACGAATTAGGGATCATGTATACAAATTATAGTAAAACTAGTTCACTTAATCGTACAAAAACTGATTTTTACTATTTACTTTTGAGTGGAATTGGAACAATTACAAGTCTTAAGGCGCTACACGATAATATAGGTTATGGGAAAATAATTGAAAAAAATCCAAATGCTAAGATTGTGTCGAATGGGATTCTTGTTGGTAATCGTTTGTATGGTGGAGACGGATATATCATGACTAATGACTATTCTTCTTCAACTTACAACCCAGCTAATCATTCTGGTGGCGATAGCTTTGGTGGTGGATCTTCAGGCGGAGGAGGTGCCTCAGGAGGATGGTAAATTATATGTCAAATATTAATAAAAATAAAGATATTGAAAAATATATTTCAGTTATTGATGATAAATGGAAAGCTTCTTATGAAAAATTATTAGATGTTATAAATGAAAATATTCCATCGGGTTTTGAGTTGAATTTTTAATATTGTATGCCAACTTATGTTGTTCCTTTATCAATATTTCCCGAAGGATATTTAGGACAAAAAGATGAACCTTTACCTTTTGTCAGTCTTGCAAGTCAAAAAAATTATATTTCCTTATATCATATGGGATTGATGGGGAATCGTGCATTATTAACTTGGTTTGAAGATGAGTATGCTAAAGAAGTTCCAACAAAGCTGAACATTGGAAAATCTTGTATAAGGTTTTCCAATCCTAAGAATATTCCTTTTGAATTAATAGTAGAATTGATGAAAAAGATTTCTCTTAAAGATTATGTTAACAATTATGAAAGATATAGAGATAAAAAATAAGCCTTGACTATATAGTCAAAGCTTATTTACTTACTTTTTTCTGCCTTACGCTTTATATCATTTACAACTTGACCTTGCATTTCATTTGCAAGAACATCTTCAAATGCAGGTATTTCAATTTCACTTCCATATTTTTTTTCAAGAGCTGTCTTAATCAAGCGGTAAGCAAGATTTGTATTTCTTGAAAGAATTGGACCGTGGAAGTAGCTACAAAAAACATTTTTATAGTGAGCACCTTCAGTGCCATCTTCGCTATTATTTCCTTGACCAAAAACTACTTTACCAAGCGGTTTTTCTTTTTCAGATAAAAATGTTCTACCTTGATGATTTTCGAAACCATAATAGGTTTCATCAAATTCATCATTATGAATTTCAATATCACCGATGAAGCGGTTATCTTTTTGGTTAAGAGTATAGTGGTTCATAGCCGAAATACCCGGAATTTTTTGTCCGCTTGCATCCATATAGTATTGTCCTAAAAGTTGAAAACCACCACAGATTGCAAGCATTACACCGTCATTCTCAATGTACTCTTTAATACCATCTGCTTTTTTAGGCAAATCTTCACTTACAATTACTTGTTCGTAATCTTGACCACCACCAAAAAAAGCAAGATCAAATTTATCAGCCTTGAAATCATCTTCAAGACTAACAATATTGAAAGTCATATGTGCACCGAGCTTTTCACCAACGTATTTAAGCATGAGAACATTTCCGTTGTCCCCATATGTATTCATTAAGTCTCCATACAAATGAGCTGCATTAAGCGAATAAGGATAATTTTTTTCTTTTGATTCAATTGATTTATACATACTATCTCCTTATTATTTCATCTCACCAGAGATGATATTCTTATTTTTAAGTAGCTCACGCATTTCAAGCATAGCGGTATAAGTTGCTAGGATATATACATGATCAGTATCTTGATTTTGAATTTGTTCGAGTACGGCAGTGAGACTTTCAACTTCTGATAGATTATTTTCGTCAAAACCAGCAACACGTAGACGGCGTGCCATTTCAGAATGACGTACACCACCAGTTATAACGCTTGTTACATCCATATCAGTGATTGTTTCAAAATTTGCATCCCATATCCAACTTGTATCAATACCATCAGCATAATTAGCATTGAGAAGTGCTACTAAGGCAAAAGGATAAGGAGCCATTTTTATCATATCAAGAACTTGATTTGCACCTACTGGGTTTTTAATAAGAACAAGTGTGCATTTTTTATTACCAACATTAAAAGTTTCTTGACGACCAAAAACAGCACGACTATTATCAAAACCAGCTTTAATTTGATTACTAGATACACCAAGGTATTCAGCCACAGCTACAGCCGCAAGAGCATTGTAGATGTTATATAATCCACCCACATTGATTCTATAATCTTGACCGTCGATAATAAAATCACTTGATACATTATCTATACTTACAAGTTCAGTTAGCTTGTAATCAAGTTCAGGACGTTTAAAATCGCAGTTTGGGCAGAGGTAATCCCCCAAATTAGCGTATGTATTAGTCTTGTATTTAAGTATGTGATGACATCTTGGACAAAGTACACCCTCAGTATTATAGTGAGCTCGTTTTGGCTCACCTTTTTTTGTATCAAAGCCGTAGTAAAGAACCTTGTTATCTACTTCTTTTGAGCTGAAAAGTGGACTGTCGCCATTCATAAGAATCGTAGCTTCTGGACTATTTGCTGCGCCTTTAAGGATTAAATCGTAAGTTGTATAAATTTCTCCATAACGATCCATTTGATCACGAAAGATATTTGTAAAGACAAAAAGTGTTGGTTTAATATATTGGGTAATTTTAGGTAAGCTTGCTTCATCGATTTCAAGTACAGCAACTTTTTTACTACCATTTGTCCCCTTAGGAGCAGTCAGGAAGGTTGAAACAATCCCTGTTATCATATTTGCTCCGGTAGGATTAGTAGTCACAGAGCCAAAGGCTTGTTCTAAAATTCCAACAGTCAAAGCAGTAGTTAAAGTTTTTCCATTAGTACCTGTTACAACAATAATTTCATCGTAGTTATTAGCAAGTTCATCGAGTATATTTGGATCAAGTTGAAGGGCCAGCTTTCCTGGGAAAGTTGAGCCTCTCTTGAAAAAGTTTTTTAGTACAAAATGCGCTGATCTTCCGACTGAAGCAGCAAAAATCGATTGTATTTTCATAATAGATATTTTAGCATAAAAGTGACCATTTAAAAAGTGAGAGAAATAGATGAAATATTACCTAATGTATTTTATAATTAAAAATTTATAATACATAACAAAATATTTTTATCATGATTCTATTTAACATTATGTAATTATATGTTATAATTTCTGGAAACAATTATCTGATAATTGTATATATTTAAAATATTTAGTGAGTTGAAATAATTTTCAGAGGAATAGGAGAAATTTGTTGAAAAAAGAGTTTAAGAAGTCAGCAATTATTGCTGCAAGTTTTTTGCTATTATCAACCCCCATACTACAAGCTGCAACAGTTTATGCTGAGGATAGTAATAAAGAAAGTTCAGTATCATCTGAGAAAGATGAGAAAGCATTAAAAGAGTATCTTCAAAATCAGAGTCAATTAAAAAATGAAGATAATACCAAATCATTTTATGATGCAGTGAAGGAACAGCTGAAACTTGAAGGAATTATTAAAGAAGGTGGTTCCGAAACAGAAATTGATCAGAATCAAAAAATCCGTGTAATTGTTCAATTAGGGAAAAATGCTGCTATTGATAAGGTTGGAACAAGTAGTGGAAATAAAAGGTCTATTGAAAAAATTGAGAAAGAAATTGATTCTGTGAAAGGGAATCAAAAATCTGTTAAGAGTGAGGTTGAAAAAATTGCGGGTGCAAAAGCTCGTCGCTCATTTGGATATCTTGTAAATGGATTTTCAATTGATATTAAATTAGCGGATTATGATAAAATAAAAGATTTAAATGGAGTATTGGCAGTTACACCTGCACAAGTCTATTATCCGACTGATGCTGATGCAAATTCCCTTGGACAAGTTCAAAAAGTCTGGGAAGAACATCAACTTAAGGGTGAAGGAATGGTTGTTTCTATTATTGATACTGGTATAGACTCAAGCCATAAAGATTTGTACTTATCAGATAAAAGTAGTGGACGTTTGAATAAAGATTCAGCGGCTGCACTTGGGAAAGGTAAATATTTTACAGAAAAAGTACCTTTTGGTTATAACTATGCAGATGGAAGTACTGATATTGTCGATACAACAGGCAGTATGCATGGTCAACACGTTGCAGGTATTGCAGCATCAAACGGTAATGTTAAAGGTGTTGCGCCAGAGGCTCAACTATTAGCAATGAAAGTATTCTCAAATAACACAGACTATAAAGGATGTTTTAGTGATGATGTCATAGCTGCAATTGAAGATTCGGTGAAACTTGGAGCAGATGTTATCAATATGAGTTTAGGATCAGTCACAGCTAATACTGATATTGATGATCCTCAATCACAAGCAATCAAAAAAGCTAGTGATGCAGGAGTGATTTCTGTAATTTCTGCTGGAAATAGTGGAACAAGTGGTTCAACAGGGGATGGTAATCCAAAGAATCAATTTGATACACCAGAATTGAGTACAACAGGTAGTCCTGGTGTAACTCCAGAGGCTCTAACAGTTGCATCATCTGAAAATTCAAAGGTTAAGATTAAAACTATCAAGGAGATAAAAGGTTTAGTAAAATTTGATTCAGTACCTGATTTAAATGATGGTTCAACAACTGTATTCACTCAAGCAGAATCAGATTACAGTATTTTGAAATCTGGACATAAATTAATTGATTTAGGTTTAGGTACCGAAGATGATTACACCAAAGATAAGAAAGAAGAATTAAAAGGAAATATTGCCTTAATTTCACGTGGAGCTATTACATTTACTGAAAAGGTAAAACATGCCAAGGATAATGGTGCTGTTGCTGTCGTTATTTATAATAACGCTGATGGTTTAGTATCAATGAGTCTAGACGACAAGGAATTTCCAACACTAGGCTTTTCAAAAGTTGATGGAGAAAAATTAGTAGAGACTGCAAAATCAGGAAAAAAAGTTGCCTTTGATTTCAACATGGCAGCAATCAATAATGTTGAAGCAGGAAGGATGTCTGACTTTAGTTCGTGGGGACCAACACCAGAATTGAATTTTAAACCTGAAATTTCTGCGCCTGGCGGAAATATTTATTCGTTGGCTAATGATAATAAATATCAAAACATGAGTGGTACTTCGATGGCAGCTCCTTTTGTTGCTGGATCTGAGGCACTGATATTACAAGCAATCAAACAAAAAAATCTAAATCTAAGTGGATCAGAACTAGTTAAATTTGCTAAAAACTCGGCTTTATCTACATCTGTTCCAATAATTGATCTTGACCATACGAAAGAAATAATTTCTCCTAGAAGACAAGGAGCAGGACAAATTAATGTTGCTGCTGCGATTGAGAACAATGTTAGCTTAGTTAACAAAGCAGATGGAAATGGAACAATTACCCTTAGGGAAATTGGTCGCTCATCAACTTTTACTGTTACCTTGAAAAACAATGGTTCTAAGGATGAAACATATGCCTTCAATGATTATGGTGGAGTTTATACTCAAAAAACTGATGAAAATAAAGAAATTTACGATACAAAAATTGAAAAGGCAAGTATAAAGACTGATAGTAACAAGCTTACGATTAAAGCTGGTGAATCAAAAGACGTTACATTAACAGTTACTTTGCCGTATGATTTTGCTGAGAATCAATTTGTTGAAGGTTTTGTAGGCTTTGATGGTGTTAATGTTCCAAACCTTGTTATTCCATACATGGGATTTTTCGGTAAATATGATTCAGGCAAGATTATTGACCCATTAGTATACGAAGATGGACACTCAGCTCCAAGTCAGTCTGGCTACTTAATTTCCGATAATAACTATGTTTTAGGTATTGGAAAAGATAAAGATGGCAAATCTAATGTTGATCCAAAAAGAATTGCTATTTCACCTAATAATAAAGATAATGTTCAAGATTATGCAGTACCAGTTCTTTACTTTAATAAAAATTTCAATGAAGCAAAATATGAAATTGTAGACGATAAAGATAAGACAATTCGGGAACTTGCAATCGATAATAGTGGACACAAAGACTACTATTCAAGTGGTAAATGGAGTAACCATACAGTAACAGAGGCAACTTGGAGTGGCGAAGTATTTGATAAAAAGACTGGTAAAGATATTCAGGTAAAAGATGGGCAATATAAGTATAAAGTAACAGTAAGTCCAAGAACAGGAGGCGCAGATCAAACTACATATATTCCAATCATAGTTGACAATACTGCTCCAAAATTGGATAAACTAAGTGTTAATAAAAATGGTAACATTGTTTTCCAAGCTAGTGATGAACTTTCTGGATTGAATGAAGGAGTAGTAGCTATTTCCTTAAATGGTCAAAAAACAACAATTGAAGTTACCAAAAAAGGTGATACCTACGAATCAGTTCAATCATTTACTGATTACTTTGAAAAAGGGAAAAATAATATTGAACTTGCTATTAGTGATAATGCTGGAAATTCAACTTATGCCTCAACTATCTATGAAACTACCAAAGACAGTTTACTAGTCTATAATATCGCAGATGGTGATTCAATTAATCAAGCTACTGCTGGCTTTAATGAAGAAAATAAAACCTTCGAAATAACAGGTAGCTATAAAGAAAATACGACAATATTTGTAAATGGAGTTGAAACGAAAACTGATGGAAATGGACTATTTAAGGTTTCAATCCCTCTAACAAATTCTACAAAAGAAGTAATTTTTTCAGAAGATAAATCAGGTGAAAAAGAAATTTCTAAAATTGCTGTAAATGTAAATATTGTGGGACCAGAAGTTACAGTTAATGGATTAGGTGAAAATAGTCTAATTAATACAACAAGTGATAAATATACTATTTCTGGTAATGTTAAAGATGCTAGTGATGTAATTCTTTATAATCCAAATACAAAAGAACAAATCCCTGTTGAGGTTGATGAATCCGGTAATTTTAGTAAAGAGGTTAAACTCAATTATGGAGATAATTTATATTATGTAGTAGCTTCAAATGAAGTTGGAAATGAGACATATGTAGGTGTAACGATTAATTCATCAGGTAGCACATCATTAAGTTCAGATGTCTTAAGTTTTGATAATTTAGATTCAGGGTTAATGCTGATTAATACTGAAAGTAAACAATATGATAAATCAGCTAAGACTTTAAGTATTACAGGTAAGTTAGCATATCCTGTTAGTAACTTTACCCTTAATGGAGAACAAGTAAATTATGACCCAAACACTCTTCAATTTACTTACCAATTGAAGAATATATCTACTGGAACGTATAGACTTCAAGCATATGTTCAAGATGATAAATTAAATAATGGTCGTCCTCTTGTTAATTATTCATATCAAATATGGGTCGATGATAAGTTACCAAGTCTTCAACTTAAAGGTATGGAAGAGCACAATGGTAAATTAGCTGCTTATACAAACTCAAATCCTTACACTGTAAAAGCAACTATTACAGATAATTTATCTGGTTATAATTTTGCAATTAATAATAGCCACGTATATAGTGATAAGGCTTACGAAGTATTTAATGAAAAATTCTTTGCTGGAAAACCTGCAGTAGATGTAAATTATAATGTTGATATACTTGAAGAAGATACTTCTAAAATGACTGCACTTTTAGTTGATGAGCTTCGAAATAAAACACAACTCGATTTTACAGTAAGTCACCACAAGAAAAATATTGAGGCACCAAGTATTTCATCTAGTAATACTGAGTGGACTAACAAACCTCTTATTCTTTCATCAGGTAATTATCAAGCAGTAAAAGATGCTGCTGGTAATTTTGAAAAACCTGTTCTTTATTACTCAATTGATAATAAAACTTGGACAGAAGTGCCAAATGATCTATCTGTAGTAGAAAATGGAACTTACTACTTCCAATATAAAGATAAATATGGAAACGAATCATCAGTTTCTACTTTTGAAGTGAAGAATATCCGTACTGCGATTGCAGGAAATCCAACTGTTAATCTGATTGTTGATAAAGATAAGGAAAAAGTTACTGTTGAACTTGGTGTTGATTCAAAAGATGAAATAACAAAAGTAAAATATAGCTTAGATGATGGAAAAACTTGGCAAGTATATGATAAACCTTTTGAAATTAAGAAGGATACTGTGATTCGAGTTAAGACATTCGATAAGGCAGGAAATGAAAGTGAAGTAACCTCTACAAAAATTTCAATAAAATCAACTAATCAAAAACCAACACCAATTCCAAAACCTGGTGGTGGAAAAGCAAAACCAGTTCCTAAACCAGGTGAAAATGGGGAGTACAAAGATAATAAAGAAAAAGAAGAACCTGGCTCTCAGGAACCAATTGGTATTATCGGAAATAATGTAAGCGGTGGAAGTAACGGAAATTCTGGAAAGGGTGTAAACAAAAACAACTCATCTTTAAGAAAGAATTTACCAAGCACTGGTGAAGAAAAAGCACTTTGGGCAACAGTAGGAGCAGGTATAATAGCTTTAGCTGGTGGATTATTTTACTACAAACGCAAAAAAGACAAAGATGAATCTGATGATGATTCACAAAATTAAAAGATAATATTTAAAAACCCTCGGCACACTAGTCTGAGGGTTTTAGCATTTATATAGATATTTTTGATATAATTATTAAAAGAATATATAAGGTGAAAATTATGGAAAAGAAAAAGAATTCTTATAATGAACAGATAAAAAGAGGATTATTACCAGGGAAATATGGTGAATATGATTTTGGGAATTTTAATTTTGACGATCCTACCTATGATGAAAATTATGGATTTGAAGATTATAAAGAAGAAGCTCAAGCCTATATAGAAAATGATAGTGAAAAAACTATATCTGTAAAAGAAAGTAAATTTATCAAGGAAGATTTAAAAGCACCCAAAGAAGTTTTTTCAAACTTTCAAAGTAAAAGTGAAGAATTAAGTAAGGGTATAATTAAAAACTCAAATCGTATGTTTAAATTGTACAGACAAATTTTTGAGAAATTTTGGATATGGAATAAAAAATGAAAATTTTAGAGACCGAAAGACTAATATTAAGAGAATGGGAACTAGGAGATGAAAAATATTTAAAATTTTTTCTAGGGGATAATAGGGTCATGTATGCCTACGAAGGAGTATTTTCAGATGATCGTATTGCTTTGTGGTTAGAGTGGAATCTAGAATCATATAAGAAAAATGGATATGGTTTATGGGCAATTGAGCTAAAAAATGACGGAAAAGTTATAGGCGAATGTGGTCTTACTAATCAGGAAGTAGAAGGTGAGATTTATAAAGAAATTGGCTACCACTTGATTTTTGATGAGTGGCATAATGGATATGCTGTAGAAGCTGCGCGTGCTGTGAAAGAATATGCATTTAATGAATTGAAGGTTAGAGAAGTTGTATCTACTGTTAGAAATAATAATATTACCTCTATGAATGTCGCCATTAGAAATGGAATGACTGTCGATAGGATTTTTAATAAGTCCTACAAGGGAATTGATATGCCACATTTTTTGTTTAAGGTTGAAAATAGTAACTCTCATAATATGTCTGAATAATGATTTTAAGCACTAGTGATAGTGCTTTTTGATGGTAAATTATGGTATAATAAAACGATTATCAAAAAGTGATGAGGAAATTAAATGTCTAATATAAATATTAATGAATTAAAAGAGCGTCAGAAGAAGATTCGTAACTTCTCAATCATTGCGCATATTGACCATGGTAAATCGACTTTGGCTGACCGTATTTTGGAGCAAACTCAAACAGTTTCAAAGCGTGAAATGCAAAACCAATTGCTTGATTCAATGGATTTGGAACGTGAGCGTGGAATAACAATTAAGTTGAATGCTATTGAACTTAATTACACTGCAAAAGATGGTGAAACGTACATTTTCCACCTTATAGACACACCAGGGCACGTTGACTTTACTTATGAAGTATCGCGTTCTCTTGCTGCCTGTGAAGGTGCAGTTCTTGTTGTAGATGCTGCACAAGGGATTGAAGCTCAAACGATGGCTAATGTTTATTTAGCCTTAGATAATGATCTTGAAATTTTGCCAGTAATTAACAAGATTGACCTACCAGCTGCTGATCCAGAACGTGTACGTACTGAGATTGAAGATGTAATCGGTCTTGATGCTAGTGATGCCGTTCTTGCTAGTGCAAAAGCAGGAATCGGAATTGAAGAGATTCTTGAGCAAATCGTTGAAAAAGTTCCTGCACCAGAAGGTGATGTTGAAGCACCTCTTAAGGCTTTGATTTTTGACTCTGTTTATGATGCTTATCGTGGAGTTATCCTTAATATCCGTGTCATGGATGGTGTTGTTAAACCAGGAGATAAAATCCAAATGATGAGCAATGGAAAAACTTTTGATGTAACAGAAGTTGGAATTTTTACTCCTAAAGCAGTTGGACGCGATTATTTGATGGCTGGAGACGTTGGTTACGTCGCAGCTGCAATTAAGACAGTTGCTGACACTCGTGTAGGGGATACTGTAACTCTTGCTGATAACCCTGCTTCTGAGCCACTAGATGGATATAAGAAATTAAATCCAATGGTATTCTGTGGTCTTTATCCAATTGATAGCAATCGCTATAATGACCTTCGTGAAGCCCTTGAAAAACTTCAATTAAACGATGCAAGTTTAACTTTTGAGCCTGAAACATCTCAAGCCCTTGGTTTTGGTTTCCGTTGTGGATTCTTGGGTCTTCTTCATATGGACGTTATCCAAGAACGTTTGGAGCGTGAATTTAACCTTGACCTTATCATGACAGCACCAAGTGTTATCTATAAAGTCAATACAACAGATGGGGAAAATATCATAGTTTCTAACCCTAGTGAATTCCCTGACCCAACTAAAATTGAAAACATTGAAGAACCATTCGTGAAGGCACAAATCATGGTACCGTCAGACTACGTCGGAGCCGTTATGGACCTTGCTCAGCGTAAGCGTGGTGAGTTTGTAACAATGGATTATATTGACGACAACCGAGTTAACATAATCTATCAAATTCCACTATCAGAAATCGTTTATGATTTCTTCGATAAGCTAAAAAGTTCTACTAAAGGCTACGCAAGTTTTGACTACGAGATAAGCGAATACCGTCCAAGCCGCTTGGTTAAAATGGATATTCTATTGAATGGTGAGAAGGTTGATGCTCTGTCATTTATCGTGCATAAGGATTTTGCTTACGAGCGTGGAAAATTAATTGTAGAAAAACTGAAGAAAATCATTCCTCGTCAACAATTTGAAGTGCCAATTCAAGCAGCAATCGGGCATAAAATTGTGGCAAGATCTGATATTAAAGCTCTACGTAAAAACGTACTTGCTAAGTGTTATGGTGGTGACGTATCACGTAAGAGAAAACTGCTTGAAAAACAAAAAGCAGGTAAGAAACGTATGAAATCAATCGGAAGTGTAGAAGTACCGCAAGAAGCCTTCTTGAGCGTACTTAGCATGGATGAAGAATAAAATAAAAAATCACTTTTTCGGAAGTGATTTTTTAAAGAACTTATAAATAAATTGGAGAAGTGTATTATGGAAAATTTTGAAGGATCTGATAACTGGCTTATTGGTTCATGGTATTGTAAAGAATGGGAAACTAGCTATAGGTTTTCTAAGAATGATGATGAATGGATAATGACAGATGAGGACTTAGGGTTCAATAAAAATATAATTATCGAATCAGAAGATGAAAATCAAATAATATTTGCTTCGGTAAAGAATGGTACCAGATATATTATTGAAAAGGTATCAAACAAAGAAATGAAATTTCAACAAGTTGCTAAAAAAGGTATGCTTGGCATGACAAATATTGCAACTTTCACAAAGAAAAAATAGTCCCTTAAAAATAAGAGCTATTTTTTTGCGTTATAAAGTCTAATCAGTGTCTATTTTGAAAATTTATATTTATGAAAGATGCACTCCTTTATCAACAAATATTACTTCTCCAATAATACCGCTTGAAAGAGGGCTAATTAGGAAGGCACAGGCATTTCCAACCTCTTCAATGGTAACACCGACCTTGCTTGGTGTACGATCTTTTGAGACTTCAATTAGTTTTTGGTAGTCTTTTACACCAGAAACCGCTAGTGTTTTGATTGCACCAGCTGAAATTGCATTGACTCGAATATTTTGGGGTGATAAATCAGCAGCTAGATAGCGTACACTTGCTTCTAAGGCAGCTTTTGCAATCCCCATCATATTATAATTTGGAACCGCTCGTTCAGCTCCTAAATAAGTTAGAGTTACAATTCCTGCATTATCATTTAAGATAGGCTGAGCAGCCTTAGAGACAGCAATTAGAGAGTAGGCAGATATATCTTGAGCAAGTGAAAATCCATCGCGGCTGATATCAACGACTGAACCTGCTAGATCCTCTTTATTTGCGTATGCAATGGCATGAACTAGTCCATCAATATTTCCGTATTCTTCTTTGATTGTAGTAAAAGCAGTAGCTATGCTTTCATCTGAAGCCACATCACATTCTACTAAGAATGCTTCTGTTCCTAATAATTTTACAACTAATTTTTTCATTCGTTCATTTTGGTAGGTATAGATTACTTGAGCTCCTTGGTCCATAAGTGCCTTGGCACAACCCCAAGCAATACTCTTTTTGTTGGCTACACCCATAACTACTATTTTTTTTCCATCTAAGAATCCCATAAGATCTCCTAATTTCATTTTTAATTTTCTAAACATGAATATTATTAAATAAAATACTTTGATTGTCAAATTAAATTTTGCTTGATTTTTTTTTTAATCTATGATATTTTTGTATTCATAAAATTAAGGAGGACATTTTGTGAATGAAATATTAACCAGAAAAGATATTTTAGATACAATTCCAAATAGATATCCCATTTTGTATATTGATAGTGTAATGTCAATAGATGCTGGTAAAAAAATTGTTGCAAGAAAGAACGTAAGCAACAACGAGGATTTTTTCAAAAATTCTTTTGAAGATGCTTTTATGCCAGGTCTTTTGATAGTTGAAACACTTGCACAAGCAGGTTCAATATTAATATTGAAATCACCTGAGTTTTTGGGTAAGACTGCATATATTGGTGGTTTTAACAAAGTTGAATTTATTGACCAAGTAAGACCAAATGATATTATGGATTTACATTTTGAAATAATAAAAATAAAAGGTAGTGTTGGTACTGCAAATGCCTGGGCTACAGTGAATGGTGAAAATAAAGTAACATGTCAATTTACATTTATTGTCGGAGACAAATAAATTTTACTTGCATTTTTTTTATAAATAATTTATAGTTTGATTATCAAAGTAATTTGAATAAAAATTATGAAGGATAAAAAAATGTCACCTGAATTAAAACAAATAAATGAACTACTAGTTATCGTTTATAACGATATTATTGATTTAGAAGAGAAACAGCTCAAGGCTGAGAACTTCAGTGATTTATCAATAAAAGAAATTCATACTATCGATAAGATAGGTATGTATAAAAAGAAAACAGCAACTGATGTTGCAAAAGAACTTTCGGTAACCTTAGGAACACTCACTACGGCGATTGATAAGCTCGTTAAAAAAGGATACGTTGAAAGATTAAGAAGTGAGGATGACAAGCGAGTTGTAAAACTTGGTTTAACCAAAAAAGGTCGTCTTGTCTATCGTGCCCATGAATCATTTCACTATAAAATGATAAATCAAGTGATTGAAGGCATGAGTGATGATGAAGTTTCAGCCCTAACAAGTGGCTTAAAAAATCTTCATTCATTCTTAATCAAGGAGTAAATAATGGGACAATTTGCAAAAATAATTGCAACTGCATCCTACACGCCTGACAATGTTGTAACCAATGATGACCTTAGCCAAATACTTGATACAAATGATGAGTGGATATATTCACGAACAGGTATTAAGGAGCGACATATTTCAACAGGACAAGATACATCTGATTTGTGTATTGAAGTAGCTAAAAAATTGTTGGATGAATCAGGCTATGATGCAAGTGATATAGATTTTATAATCGTTGCAAGCATGACTCCAGATTATCAGAGTCCATCGACTGCTTGTATTGTCCAAGGTGCTATTGAAGCAAAAAATGCCTGGGCAATTGATGTCTCAGCAGCATGTTCTGGTTTCGTATATGCCTTAACAGTTGCTGAGAAAATGATTGGTGGCAGTAATAAAAGAGGCATGGTCATTGCAGGAGACGTGATGTCAAAGGCAGTTGATTGGTCAGATCGCTCGACAGCAGTTCTCTTTGGAGACGGTGCTGGAGGCGTCATACTGGAATCTAGTCAAAAACAGCACATCCTTTCAAGTAATCTTTATGCTCAGGGAAAAAAAGCAAATTGCTTACAGTCAGGTAAATCACCTGTCACTAATCCTTGGATTAAAAGTGATTCATTAAGTAAAGAAAATTCCTTTGAAAAGCTATCAATGAATGGAAGACAAATTTTTTCATTTGTAGTAGGTAATGTAAGCAAAACAATAAAAGATTATTCAGAGCAAATAGATTACTATTTGTTACACCAAGCAAATGCTAGGATTTTAGATCAAGTTTCCAAGAAAATTGGACAACCTAGAGAAAAATTCTTACAAAATATTGAAAAATACGGCAATACATCAAGTGCATCAGTAGCAATCTTGTTGGATGAAGCCATTAAAAATGAAATTTTAACCCTCGGAAGTGGCCAACAAATTCTTTTATCAGCTTTTGGTGGAGGACTGACTTGGGGAAACATACTTATAAAATTATAGAAATAAATAGGAGAAACTATTATGACATTCGAAAAAATTCAAGAAATTATTGCTGAAGAACTAGATAAAAATACTGAAGATATTACGCTTCAAACTAACTTTACTAAAGATTTAGATGCGGACTCTTTGGATATTTTCCAAGTAATTAATGAGATTGAAGATGAATTTGATATTGAAATTGATACAACTGAACCTATCAATACTGTTGAAGATTTAGTTGTTTACGTTGATAAGGCAATTAAGTAAATGCTATGAAAACAGCATTTCTATTTAGTGGACAGGGTTCGCAATATGCTGGTATGGGACTTGATCTCTATCAAAATGAATCTGAGTTCAGAAAAGTATTCGATCAGGCCAGTGATATTCTTGGCTATGATTTAAAAGAAATAGTTTTTACCGAAAATGACCTTTTAAATGAAACTGAATATACTCAACCTGCTGTATTTACCATTTCAAATGGTATATTAAGCATTTTAAGAAAGAACAAGATTGAGGCTGACTATGTTGCAGGACTAAGTCTTGGGGAATATTCTGCTCTTGTGGCATCTGGTGCTATTGACTTTTCTAATGGTCTAATGCTTGTTAAAAAAAGAAGTAACTTAATGTCTGCTGCCGTACCCAAAAACTTTGGGAAAATGGTAGCAGTTTTAAATACTCCAATTTCTATAATTGAACAGGCATGTGAACAAGTTGACGGACCTGTTTCAGTAGCAAATTATAATACTCCCAAACAGATTGTGGTCGGAGGTAAAAGTGAAGCAGTTGATGAATTTGTTGCTATCTTAAAAGAAGATGGTTATAAAAAGATAATTCCCTTGAACGTTAGTGGCCCCTTTCATACAAAAGTTTATGAGCCGGTATCAAGAGAACTTGCAAATATATTTTCCGAAATTAAATGGCAAGAAATGAGCACACCAATTATTGGTAACGTTCAAGCCAAAATTATGCAGAAAGATCAACTTGATGATTTACTTGCCAGACAGGTAATGTCTCCAGTTCGGTTCTATCAAACAATTGATGAAATGATAAATCTAGGAGTTGGACGCTTTGTTGAAATCGGACCTGGAAAGACTTTAACATCTTTTGTTAAAAAAATAGATAAAAATCTTGAAACTTATAATATTGAGAATCTTAAATCTTTGCAAAATTTCTTAGATTCTTATGAGAGGTAGAAATAATATGGATTTAAAAGATAAGACAGTTCTTGTTACAGGAAGTAGTAGAGGGATTGGACTTGCAGTTGCTAAAAAATTTGCCCAAGAAGGAGCAAATATTATTTTAAATGGTCGTTCTGAAATCTCAGAAGATTTGATAAATGAAATAGCAGCTAATGGCGTTAAATGTATTACTGCTACAGGAGATATTTCATCTTACGAAGATGTAGAAAATATGCTTAAAAAAGTCGAAGAGCAGCTAGGCACTATTGATATTTTGATTAATAATGCGGGCATTACAAAAGATTCTCTTTTTCTACGGATGAAGGCTAGTGATTTTAATGATGTAATCTCGAC
Source organism: Floricoccus penangensis (assembly GCF_001832885.1). Lineage (GTDB taxonomy): Bacteria > Bacillota > Bacilli > Lactobacillales > Streptococcaceae > Floricoccus > Floricoccus penangensis. Next base: position 282,613 of record NZ_MKIQ01000027.1, read on the forward strand.
AAATCTGACGGGAACATTTAATGTAAGCCAACAAATATTTAAAAAAATGATGAAGCAGAGATATGGCGTCATCATTAACTTATCAAGTGTTTCGGCACAACTTGGTAATCTCGGTCAGGCAAATTATGCAGCAAGTAAGGCTGGTATTATTGGAATGTCTAAGAGCATGGCAAGAGAAGGCGCTAGTCGTAATGTTAGATCCAATACTATTGCACCAGGTTTCATTGAAACTGAAATGACAGATATTCTCTCAGATGATGTTAAGGAGCAAATAAAGGCAACAATTCCTCTGAATCGTTTTGGTAGTGTTGATGATGTTGCTGAACTTGCAGTATTCTTAGCCAAAAGTCCATATATTACAGGTCAAGTGATAAATGTTGACGGCGGAATGGTTATGAACGGATAGAAAGGTATACAATGCAAAGAGTTGTAGTTACAGGGTATGGCGTTGTATCGCCAATCGGAAATAATAAAGAAGACTTCCTTGAAAGTTTAAAAAAAGGAACAAATGGTATTGATAAAATTACTCGTTTTGATTCTACTAATACTGGTGTTAGCCTTGCTGGAGAGGTCAAAGACTTCCCGCTAGAAAAATACTTTACAAAAAAAGATGCCAAACGAATGGATTTATTTTCAATATATGGAATTCATGCCAGTCTTGATGCCCTTCAAATGGCAAATCTTGATAAAGAACTTGTTGACCAAGATCGCTTTGGTGTTATGGTTGGGTCAGGTATTGGAGGACTTCCAACAATTCAAGATCAGGTAAGTAGAATGAATGATAAAGGTGCAAGTCGTGTGTCACCATTATTTGTACCCATGTCCATTGTTAATATGGTTGCAGGAAATATTGCTTTACGAGTAGGAGCAAAAGGTATTTGTACCAGTACGGTTACAGCATGTGCGTCAGGTACACATTCAATCGGTGAAGCTTATCGAAACATTAAGCATGGATATTCAGACGTAATATTAGCAGGCGGGGCTGAATCTACAATCTGTGAAATTGGTATCGCAGGATTTGCATCACTTACGGCCTTAAGTAGACAAACTGACAAAGACAAAGGTTCAAGACCATTTGATAAGGAGCGTGATGGTTTCGTAATGGGTGAAGGTGCAGGGATTTTAGTTTTAGAATCTCTTGAACACGCACAAAAACGCGGAGCAAAAATAATTGCTGAAGTAGTAGGGTATGGTGCAAACTGTGATGCATATCATATGACTGCTCCAAATCCTGATGGGTCAGGTGCAGGTAAAGCCATTAAATTTGCGCTCAATGAAGCAGGGATTGAGCCAGAACAAGTTGATTATGTAAATGCACATGGAACTAGTACACCAGCTAATGATTCAAGTGAAGCAACAGCCATCCATTATGGTCTTGGTGAATATGGAAGCAAGGTTCCAGTTTCTTCTACAAAATCAATGACAGGTCATTTACTCGGTGCAGCAGGTGGTGTAGAGGCAGTCGTGCTTCTTGAAGCTTTAGAGCACCAATTTCTTCCACCTAGTATAAATATTGAAAATATGGACCCAGAAATCGACTTAAATATTGTAAAAAATCAAAGCCAAAATGCCAGTGTTAGATATGCCTTGAGTAATTCACTTGGTTTTGGTGGTCATAATGCTGTAATTTTGATGAAGGGATGGGATGAAGAGTGAAGATAAAATCTATAAAAGACTTAATCGAACAATTTGATCAAACTAGTCTAACAGAACTTCATTGGCAAGAAGGAGATTTTAATCTTCATCTGTCAAAACTAGATAATCCTCTTAACTTTTTACCTGTTAACCCTGAAAAAAGTAATTCTCTTTCAGGAAACAAAGGTGAAAATGTAGAGAATTTAACACAATCAGCTCAACAAGAGGTAGAAAAACCTCATCAGCTTGAAGAAAGTAAAAATGAAGAGTCTAAAGAAGATTTAGCAAGTATCACTTCACCATTGGTTGGAGTTGTTTATCTTCAAAAAACACCTGATACTCCAGTATTTAAGGAAATTGGAGATAGGGTGGAAGTTGGTGAAACGGTTTGTATTGTTGAAGCTATGAAGTTGATGAATGAAATCCAATCAGACATTTCAGGAATAATCACTGAAATTGCTGTTAAAAATGAAGAAGTAGTTGCCTTTAATCAGCCGCTATTTCGTGTTAAGAAAGGTTAGAAATGTCACTATTAACAATTCAAGAAATAAAAGAAATAATACCTCATCGCTATCCAATGCTTTTAATTGACCGTGTTGAAGAAATAGTTGGTCAAGAAAAAATTATAACTAAAAAGAATGTAACTATTAATGAACCTTTCTTCCAAGGACATTTCCCTCATGAACCAGTAATGCCTGGTGTTTTGATTATTGAATCAATAGCCCAAGCAGGCGCAGTTTTACTTCTATCAATGGACCAATTTAAGGGGAAAACAGCCTATTTTGCTTCAATTGATAAAGCTAAGTTTCGTCAAAAGGTCACACCAGGGGATACATTGATTATTGAGGTTGAACTTACAAAGCTTAAGGAAAATATTGGTGTTGGTAAGGGGATTGCTCGTGTTGATGGAAAGAAAGTTGCTGAGGCTGAATTAACTTTCGCAATTAACTAAGAGGTGTAGCTATGTTTAAAAAAGTATTAATTGCTAACCGTGGTGAAATAGCGGTAAGAATTATTCGAGCTTGTCGAGAAATGGGAATTGCAACAGTGGCTGTTTATTCAGAAGCTGATAGTGAAGCCCTTCATACTGAATTAGCTGACGAAGCAATCTGCATCGGTCCTGCAAGAGCGAGTGACTCATATCTCAATGAGCAGCAAATTTTATCAGCAGCCCTAGTTACAAATTCAGAAGCAATTCATCCAGGCTTTGGTTTCCTCTCTGAAAATTCTCGTTTTGCATTCATGTGTGAAGAATGTGGAATTAAGTTTATTGGTCCCAAAAGTAAAACGATTGATGAGATGGGAAATAAAGTCAATGCTCGTAAAATAATGCAAGCAGCTGGAGTTCCAGTAATTCCTGGAAGCGATGGTGCAATCTCTTCAGTTGATGAAGCTTTGAAACTAGCAGATGAGATTGGTTATCCCGTAATGTTAAAGGCTGCTGCTGGCGGTGGTGGAAAAGGAATTCGAAAGGTATTTTCCAAAGAATAATTACCTAAAGAATTTAACGCATCTCAGCAAGAAGCAAAAGCCGCATTTTCAAGTGATGAAATGTATATGGAAAAGATTATTTATCCAGCAAGACATATTGAAGTTCAAATTCTAGGAGATTCTTTTGGAAATGTTATTCAGCTTGGAGAAAGAGATTGCTCACTTCAAATAAATAATCAAAAATTAATTGAAGAAGCTCCATACGATGAACTTTCTGAAGATAACCGTGAGTATCTTGGAAAGATTGCTGTTCAGGCTGGAAAATCAGTTGATTATGAGAGTGCTGGTACCATAGAATTTTTGATGGATAAGTCAGGTAGTTTCTATTTCATGGAAATGAATACTAGAATTCAGGTTGAGCATGCAGTAACTGAAATGGTTACTGGAATTGACATTGTAAATGAACAATTGATAGTTGCATCAGGTGAGAAATTATCTGTTAGTCAAGATGATGTTAAATTATCAGGTCATGCCATTGAATGTCGTGTTAATGCTGAAAATCCAAAGCTGAATTTTGCACCTAGTCCAGGAAAAATTGAAAATCTTTTTCTACCAAGTGGTAACTTGGGGTTAAGGGTGGAGAGTGCAGTCTATGATGGTTACGAAATTCCACCATTTTATGACTCAATGATTGCTAAAATTATTGTGTATGGTAAGGACCGCAAGCAAGCTTTGATGAAGATGAATAGAGCACTTGATGAGGTTGTTACAGATGGGCTAGTGACTAATGTTGACTTTCAAAGGGCTCTGCTTAATCATAAAAAGGTTATCAGTGGGGACTATGATACAGCATTTGTTCAAGAGGAGTTTTTACCGACCTGGAAAATTTAGTTAAGATAAGGAGGAATTATGGGATTATTTAAAAAGAAAAAAGCAAAATATATTCGCCTAAATCCACCTATTTCTAGTCAAAAAGCAAGTGACAAGATTCCTGATGATATTTGGTGGTCATGTCCATCTTGTAAACAAATGATTTATCATTTAGAAGTGAAAAATAGTCAAGTTTGTCCCAACTGTGGTTATCATTTTCGAATGTCAGTTGAAAATCGTTTGAAATTAATTGCCGATGAAGGTTTTATAGAATGGGATAGTGAATTGGAAAGTAAAGATCCATTAAATTTCCCCGGATACAAAGAAAAACTAACAAAAGCGCAAAAGTCAACTGGATTAAGGGATGCAGTATGGACAGGCCAAGCATCAATAAAAGGATATAAGACTGCTTTAGGTATTATGGATGCCAATTTTATCATGGGGTCTATGGGAACAGTTGTTGGTGAGAAAATTACTCGTCTTTTTGAAAGAGCTCTTGCTGATAAACTACCTGTTGTCCTTTTCACAGCGTCTGGTGGTGCTAGGATGCAAGAAGGAATTTTGTCACTAATGCAGATGTCAAAAATATCTCAAGCAGTTAAGAGGCACTCAGATGCTGGACTTTTATATGTAACAGTACTTACAGATCCGACTACTGGAGGTGTTACAGCTAGTTTTGCCATGGAAGGGGATATTATCCTTGCTGAACCTCGAGCATTGATTGGTTTTGCAGGCCGTAGGGTAATTGAACAAACTGTTAAGCAAAAGTTGCCTGCGGACTTTCAAAGGTCTGAATTTTTAATGGAGCATGGATTCATTGATCAAATAGTTGGTCGTAACGAATTGAAGGCATATTTATCTCAATTATTGAGGATCCATTCATCAACAGAAGAAAAAGAGGTTGATCATGACTAAGAATGCTTATGAAATATTAAAATTAGCGCGTGAACAATCAAAACTAACTTCTTTAGATTTCATGAATCAAGTTTTTACAGATTTTATGGAGTTTCATGGTGATCGATATTATGGAGATGATAAGGCTATGGTTGGTGGTGTAGCTATGCTTGGTGATATTCCAGTATCTGTCATTGGAACGCAAAAAGGCCGTAGTTTAACCGAGAATATTGAACGTAACTTTGGTTCAGCAAGCCCTGAAGGATATAGAAAATCATTGCGTCTAATGAAACAAGCTGAAAAGTTTAATCGACCAATTATTAATTTTATCAATACTGCAGGGGCCTTCTGTGGTATAGAAGCTGAAGAAAGAGGAGAAGGTGAAGCGATAGCACGTAACCTACTTGAAATGTCCACCTTAAAGGTTCCCATTCTTTCTATTATAATTGGTGAAGGTGGAAGTGGTGGAGCACTCGCACTTGCTCAGGCTGACCAAATTTGGATGCTTGAAAATTCTATCTACTCTATTTTATCGCCTGAAGGATTTGCATCTATTTTATGGAAGGATAGTTCACGCGCCAAAGAGGCTGCTGACATTATGAAGATGACTCCAGATGAACTTATGGAACTTTCGATTATTGATAAGATAATTCCAGAAACCAAAAATGGAATGAGAATAAGTGAATATGTCCTTATCAAAAACGTTAGAGAAGAGCTAATTAATGCAATAAGTCAACTTCGATCTTTATCAAGCACAGAACTTCTTGAACAAAGGTATGAACGTTTTAGGAAATATTAAATATTAATTTAATAACCAAGATAGTAATTATATAACTTGTATTGTAATTACTATTTTGGTTTTTTCTTGTTTATTAATTGATTTAATCACATTATTCTATGACATTTAGAAATAATTGGACTATAATTATTAGATATAAAGGCTTATAAATTAAGGAGAATAAAGTGACTGAAAAACAAGTAATTCTTGGTGCACAAGATGTAATGAAAGATCCTGGTAAAAATATCGTTTTTGCAACTTACACAATGGATAAGGTTGATGGGGCAAAAGATGCCGTTGCTGATTTAGCTGATCACATTCCACCATTTTTAAATAGTATGCGAACTCGTTATCCTGATGATAGGTTAGAATTTGCTTTTGGTATTGGGTCTGAGGCATGGGATTATCTGTTCCCAGGTAAAGCAAAACCAAATCAACTTGTACCTTTTAAGGAAATTGATGGACCAAAAGTTCCAGCAGTAGCAACACCTGGTGACCTATTCTTCCATATCAGAGCAAATGAAATGGCTATTTGCTACGAGATTCATCAACTTTGCTATGATATTATTAAAGACTATGTTCAGTTAACGGATGAAACTCATGGTTTTAGGAACTTTGAGGGTCGTGCTATTATTGGTTTTGTCGATGGAACTGAAAATCCTGTTGGCGCTGAAATTCCTGAATATGCTATTGTTGGTGAAGAGGATGAAAAATTCATTAATGGTTCTTACGCTTTCGCTCAAAAATACATCCATGATATGTCTTATTGGAACAAGCAGACTACTGAGAATCAAGAAGCTTCAATTGGTCGCCGTAAATATGACGACAAGGAACTTGATGATGATGCTAAGATGAAGAACGCTCATAATGTAGTTTCTGTTGACGATACAACTGGTGTAGAAAACAAGATTATCCGCATGAACGTTCCTTTTGCTGTAACAGGTGAAAATAAGGTAGGTACTTACTTTATCGGTTATTCTCGCTATTATTCTGTTACTCATAGAATGTTAGTGAATATGTTCCAAGGTAAACCAAAAGGAAATTATGACCGTTTACTAGACTTTTCAACTCCGATAACTGGTAATCTATTCTTCATCCCTTCTTACGATACATTGGCTGAAATTGCTGACGGTACATTTTAGAATCAATTATTAAAAGTTAAAACCTGAAAGATGGTTTTTTCTTTTTGGTTAATATTGTATAATAGATTAAATTTATGAGTTGAGGATGAAAAAATGGAAGGCATACCATACGTAGTAAAGGCAATTGAGAAGGGACTAACACCTTTAGGCAAAAGTGATTTTATCAAAGCATTTAAAGAACTAGGTGTTCAATCTAATGATAATATAATTGCTCATGCATCTTTGAGTGCATTTTCCTATATTTTGGGTGATGAACGGGCTATTTTTGAAGCACTAATGGAGGTTATGGGAGTAGCTGGTACACTCGTGGTTCCTACCCAAACTGTTGATATTACCGACCCAATAAGATACGAGTATCCTCCAGTTCCCAAAGAATGGTGGCAAAAGATTCGTGATGAAATACCAGCTTTTGATAAAGAAAAGTCACCATCAAGAGCAATAGGGGATTTTGCTGAATATGTCAGAACATATAAGGATTCTAAAAGGAGTATCCATCCACTTTATTCCTTTGCAGCTGTGGGGGAAAAAGCAGATTTTATTTTAGAAAATCATCAGCTAGATTATGGTTTGGGGCAAAACTCACCATTAATGAAATTATATGAATTAGATGCTAAGATTCTTTTATTAGGTGTTGATTTCGACTCTAATACATCCCTTCATTTAGCAGAATATTATCCTAATCGTCCTGATCTTGAAGAATCATCAAAAATAATTGCTGATGGACAAGAAAAATGGATTAGTTTTAAAAATATTGATTTAGATATCTATGATGATTTTACAGATATTGAAAAGAAATTTTATTCTGAAAAACCTGAATCATACACATCTACAAAATTAAATGAAGGAAGTATTTACTTGATAAATATGAGAGATTGTGTTGATTTTGCAAGAAACTACTATTTAGAGAAAGAGTGTGATGAGAAAATTCTTTGAGTTTGGCGTAGGTAACAATTACCTTCTTAGAACTGAATTTGAGCGTGCAGATGGAAGTGAGTATGAGAAAAAAGGAATTCATGGACCTATAAATTTTAATTCAGTTTATGTGAGAATATGGATTAAGCAAAAAGTATTTATACTTGATAGCAAGGAAGGATTTAAGAAAACGAATAAGAAAAGGAGTGATTTCAAATTTATTTTGGGAATCTCTTCGAAAGAGATTGAGGAAGATAATAATGAATAAAAAGATTCTTGTAATGGCAGGCACACCAGTAGATACAGAGGCCGGAGCTAAGCTCTTAAAGGATAACTTTTCTGATGAAATTGAGATAATAGAGCGAGCAATTTCTAAGGATCCCAACCAGCAAACTTATTTTCAAACAATGGACAAGAATAAGAGAGAAAAAATCATTAAAGAAATTCTTTCAGATTATAAAACTTCTGGTGTAGATATTTTCTTCATTTATTGTAATTCTCTGTCAGCATCTGTTGATTTTGAAAGTCTTGCTCAAATACTTCAAATAAATATAATTACTCCTTTTACACTATATCGTGAACTAGCTACTAACTATAATAAAATAGGAGTTCTAGCTGCTAATGCCCAAGGAGCAGCAGGAGTGGAAAGAGTTATGAGTCAAACTAATGAAGATATTTCCATAACATCAATTTCAAATTTAGAGTGGGTTTATGCAGTCGAACGACATGAAAATCCAAAAGTAATTATTGAGTCATATGGTTTACCAGCGAGTATTGAGCTTTTTAAAGCAAATAATGTAGAAAAAATTGTCTTTGCCTGTACACACTTTCCTTATTTCTTTAATGAATATCAAAAAAAGACAGATATATTCTGTCTCAATGTTGACGGATTAATGGTGGAAAAGGTAAGGAACAGTATATAAAAATAAGAGGCTTGAAAATTTTCAAGGCTCTTTATTTATAAATTTTATCTTTTGGCATAAAATATAGCATTTTACCAAAGAATTTCTTTTTTAAATCTGCATATTCTTTTGGATTGACGGGACGTCCATTCGACATAAATGAATATAAAACATGATATTCTTCTATATAAAAATTAAGGTAGTCAAAGCCATTTTTATCATAGAATTTTTTGCGAGCAAGTCGTTGAGCGTTGTTATCAGACTTTGAATCAATCTTTTCATAGGTGAGACATATTCTCTGGTTACTATATTCCTTTTTCAGGGCTTGAAGAATTTGACTCCCAAAACCACGTGATTGAAAATCGTCATCAACCGCTAAATAAGACAGATAAGTTAAATCATCATCATGCATAAGGTAGACAAGACCAATCAACATGTCGTCATCATAAACTGCTAGAAAATCAACAAAGTCTTTATCGGACTTACTTAATAGGGTACGAAAGGGTATTTGTTCGTCCCGAGGAAAAGATTTTCTATATAAAAATTTCAGCTTTGCTATCTCTTCATCAGAAGAAGATTTCTTGGAGATTTTATTAAAGGACAGCATACTAATCTTCTTTGTCGTCCTCTTTTTGGTCTTGCTCAAAACGCTTCTCAAGTTTTTTAATATGTTTGTCCATCACATCTTCGAGTGTCATGTCATATTTATCCGCTAGAATAATGATATTATCCAAAACGTCACCTAACTCTTCAAGCAGATTATCTTTCTTCGTATCAAGTGATTTCTCACTTTCGTCCGGTCTGTCTCGTCCAATCTCTATATCCCTAACAGCACGTGAAACTTCGCCAACCTCTTCGGTTAAATAGTTAATCCTAACGAACGGATCATACTCATACCAACCACGATTTCGATAAAAATCAATAACCCATTTTTCATATTCTTTAGTATTCATTTTAGATTCCTCCTTTTTGATATTATAACGCAATTTGCTAAAATTTCCTTGTTTGAAATAATTTTTAAAATGATATACTAAACAATAGAGCTTTAGATAATATTGAGATAGAAAGGCAATTATATAATGAATATAGCTGTATATTGTGGTGCTAACGCTGGAAATAATTTTCTTTATGAAAAAGCAACAATTGACTTGGGAAAATGGATAGCAGAGCGTAAAAATACCCTTGTTTATGGTGGAGGTAATGTTGGATTGATGAAAAAAATCGCTGACACTGTTCTTGATAATGGTGGTAAAGTGATTGGAATAATTCCAACTTTCTTACAAGAACGAGAACTTGCTCATGATAAGATTGATGAAATTGAAGTAGTGGAAAACATGTCTGTAAGAAAAATGAGAATGCTTGAACTTTCAGATGTTTGTATTGCTCTTCCTGGAGGACCAGGAACACTTGAAGAGATAGCAGAAGCGTACTCATGGGTTCGTGTTGGACAAAATTCAAGCCCCTGTATCTTTTACAATGTTGCAGGATATTATGATTTACTTAAAAGTTTCTTTGATAAGATGGTTACTGAGGGGTTCTTAAGTGAGGTTGACCGCAGTAAAATTTATTTTATAGATAATTTGAATCAATTAGATAAAATTATTGATGATTATCAAAGTCCTGAAGTCCGTAAATATAAATAAATCTACTTTATAAGTAGTTTTTATTTTACACTTGTTTAATCTTAAAATTAGTATTATATTAATAAAAAAAGCTGCTACATATTAAAGGAGATTTCATGAAAAAAAGTATTTCTAGTCAGAATTCATATCCTACATTAAGTATAGTTTGTTTCATACTAGGTTTGCTTTGTTGGATTCCTAACTTATTCTTTTATGATCCAAATAATCCTTCCTTATTTATATTTTTCACTCCAGTTTTAGGAGTTTTGGGAATATATTTTGCGATAAAGTGTCAAAGTAAATCACTGAAAAATACTTTGATAGTATTGAATGGCCTCATTGCCTGTAGTATTGGTTTAGTATTTTTTATTGGGACTTTGATTTGGGGCCCTTAGCTAATTAAAGTAAAAAACTCTCTTAGTATCTTCATTAATTAGAAGATACTAAGAGTCTTTTTTATTTTTCTACATAAACACACACAGCTTCTGGAACTTTAAAGTCATGCTTAATTTCAGCCAAAAGTCCTGTTGCCTCATCACGCGCAAATGTAGTAACATTATCACTATCTTGGTGTGCGGCTACTACAATCTTACCATCACTTGATAAGTTAATATCTCGAGGTGTCTTACCTGCTGTAGAGATAGTTTGTATTTTCTCCAAAGTAGAGTCACCTAAACATTTGTAAACGACAATTGAGTCATGACCGCGGTTACTAGCGTATAAAAATTTATCATCATCAGATAGTCTGATTGCAGCAGTTCCGTTAAAACCAATATAATCTTCTGGAAGTGTTGAAATTGTTTGAAGTAATGAGAAATCGCCTACACCATCGTAGATGAGTACTTCGATAGTGGAATTAAGTTCACAAATTAAGTAAGCAATCTTATTTGTTTTTTGAAAGACGATATGGCGAGCACCAGAACCAGGTGCAGACTGATAATTATTGATTTCAATCATTTTCCCATCAACGATATCATATGTTGTTACACTGTCAGTACCGAGGTCGCAGGTTACCAAAAACTTGTCTGGTGTTAGATCTGCAAAGTGAACATGCGGACTTGCTTGATTTTCATGAGGACCAAAACCAACATGTTGAACCTTGTCACTTAAAGATAAACGACCATCCTCGTGGCGCGTGTAGGCAAGGACTTGTCCTTTGTGATAGTTAGCTCCATATACTAAATTACGATCTTCATCAACAGAGACGTAACAAAGTGGTGCACCCTCTTCAACAACGTGGTTGAGAAGATGACCATTAGCATCGAAAGCTGCAACTCCACCTTCAGACTTAACAGCACCAACAGAGTACAGATGTCTTTGATTATCAATAGTTAAGTAAGTTGGGCTTGGTTCCTCAATATATTCAATTAAATCACTAAGTTGACCAGTTTCAGTATCCAAATTAGCCTTGTAGATTCCTTTAGAATCACGACGTGTATAAGTTCCAAAGTAAATTGTATCTTGCATGTTTTACCTCTTCCTAGATTATATTCAACTTAATAATATCATAAATGGTCTAAAAGGTTGAATCGAACTGCTTACGGAATCAAAAAAGTTCATATATATTTCCTGTAAATATACGAATATTTTTCCTTAAATTTAATATCGAAAATACAAAAAGGAGATTCTATTTAATGTTTTTAAATGTTTTTTTCCTATGCTTACTTGTGTTATAATTTAAGTTACAAAAAAGAAAAAATGAAGGTAAATGAATGAATCAAAGTAGACCTTATAAAACCTCTTGGTTTTACAAACTATTTATTAATAATAGGATAGCAACAACATTGGTTGTTTCGCTTCTATTATTTTTAAATCTTTATATAATTAGTAAACTAGGTTTTCTTTTTAGACCAATAATTGATTTCTTAGGAATAATAATGTTGCCAGTTGTTCTTGCAGCAATTTTCTACTATATGTTAAATCCTATTGTCGATTGGTGTGAGAAGAAAGGAGTAAAAAGAACAATTTCAATTGGTGTTCTTTTTATTATATTAGCAGGAATAATTATTTTCTCACTAGCAGTAGTAATTCCTAGTATCCTTGATCATGTTGAAAGCTTCATGACCAACATTCCTTCCTACATTAGTGAATCGCAAAAAAGAGTTAATGAAATAATTCAGCAACCATTCTTCGAACAATTTAGACCTCAGATTGAGGAATTCATTAATAACGTCAGTGGAAAATTGATAGAAGCATCAAGAGATATTTCGAAAACAGCAGTTTCAGGAGTAACTGGATTTCTATCAACTGCGACAAGCGTTCTGATATCAATTGCAATCCTACCTTTTATATTGTTCTATCTTCTAAAAGATGGGAGAAGATTGAACCCTTATATTACTCAATTTCTTCCTGATAAAGCTAGACCTCAAACTTCTAAAATTTTATCAGAAGTTGACAACACCCTATCAAATTATGTACGCGGGCAAGTAACAGTTTCACTTGCCGTAGCAATAATGCTAAGTACCTTATTCACTATAATCGGACTTAAATATAGCGTGACTATCGGTATTATAGCAGGGATACTTAATCTCATTCCATATTTAGGATCGTTTGTTGCCTTAGTTACAGCGTTATTAGTTGCACTAGCAACTGGTCCTGTTATGATTGTAAAAGTTCTAATCTGTTTTGCCTTAGAACAATTTATTGAAGCACATCTAATTTCTCCTTTAGTATTAGGAAGTAAATTAAAAATACATCCGGTTACAGTATTAATCGTATTACTGACTTCAGGAAAACTCTTCGGTCTTTGGGGAGTACTACTTGGAATACCAGTTTATGCATCATTAAAAGTAATAATAAGCTACTTCTATAAATGGTACCGTGAAGTATCTGGACTTTATAGTGAACCGCTAATGACAGAAGGCCAACTTGATCAAGTAGAAGATGAGTTGGATAAGGAGGCAGAAGAAAAAGAATGACATATTCAGAACAAATGGTCGAAGCACTTCATGACCAAGAATTAGAAAAAGCTCAGGATCTTTTAAAAAAGGCTCTTGAGTCTGACGAACAGGAAGTCCTTTTAGATCTAGCCGAATATCTAGAGTATATGGGATTTCAAGAAGAAAGCCGCTTAATATATGATAAAGTCATGGATGAAGATCCAGAAGATAAAGGCTTCTATATAAATTTAGCAAGTATGGCTGCTGATGATGGTGACTTTGATAAGGCATATGAATACCTAGCTCAAATTCCTGAAGATGACGAAAATTATTTGGCAGTAGTAGTTGAGACAGCAGATTTATACCAAATGGAAGGCTTTTATGAAGCCGCTTTGGAGAAATTACGTCTCGCAGAAAGCATGTCAGATTCACCATTAATTACCTTTGCAATGGCTGAATTATTTTATAGTCAAGGAAGGTATCAAGAAGCAATAGATAAGTATGTATTACTTGATGTTGAAGAAATTTATGAAGCGACAAGAGTTTCAACCTATCAACGTATTGGTACAGCGTATGCAAGTATAGGTAAGTTTGAGTTAGCTCTTGAATATCTAGAAAAATCTTTAGAATTATATCATGATGACAATGTTCTTTTTGAACTTGCAAATATCAATATGGAGCTTGGAGAAGATAAAAGAGCAATTGATTACTTCAAACAGTTAGATGTTTTAAATCCTGATTTTGACGGATATGAATATTTATATGCACAAGCATTAGAACATGATAATAATTTTGAAGAAGCTAAAAACATTGCATTACAAGGATTGAAAAAGAACCCTCAAGATGTTCCATTACTTCATTTCTTATCACGTATTTCTTATCAAATGCATGACTTTGAAGAAGCTGAAAAATATTTGATGCAGGCGCTTGATGTACCAGATATGCATGACGAAACAGTGTTCCTATTAAGTAATTTATATTTAGATCATGAAGACTATGAAGCAGTAGTTCATTTGGAAGATGTTTTAGATGAAGAACATTTACTTGCATCTTGGAATTTTGCTAAAGCGTATATGGAACTTGATGAAGAAGACAAGGCTGAAGAAATCTTTGATGGATTGGCAGAAAACATGTCAAATAACCCTGAATTTTTAAAAGATTATATTGATGTTTTGCGCAGATTAGGACGTCAAACGGATGCTAAAATTCAAGTTGAAAAATATCTTGATTTAGTTCCAGATGATGAAAATATGCAAAATTTACTACAAGATCTTCAATCAGAAGAATATTAATCTAAAAATTATTCTCGCTTTCGGGCGAGTTTTTTTATATAAAATATTTTTTTCTTATGATAACGGTTTCCTAGACTTCTTTAATAGTTTTCTTCTTTTTTTCGTGATATACTAATTCACGAAATAAGAAAAAGGAGATGCAAATGTCAAAAGATAAATTTGGTGCAGACCTAGTTGTTGATAGTCTGATTAATCATGATGTGAAGTATATTTTTGGAATTCCAGGAGCAAAAATTGATAAAGTATTTGATACTTTAGAAGATAAAGGCCCTGAATTAATCATTGCCCGTCACGAACAAAATGCTGCCTTTATGGCTCAGGGTATTGGTCGTATTACAGGTGAACCAGGAGTTGTTATTGCTACAAGTGGTCCTGGGGCAAGTAATTTGGCAACAGGTTTGGTAACAGCAACCGCAGAAGGTGATCCTGTACTTGCCATTGGGGGACAAGTTAAACGTGGAGATTTATTAAAACGAACTCACCAAAGTATGGATAATGCTGCCCTTTTCGAACCAATTACTAAATATTCAGCTGAAGTTGAGGACTCAAATACTATTTCAGAAGCAATTGCAAATGCTTATAGAATGGCTAAGTCTGGTAAACCAGGAGCGAGTTTTATTTCACTTCCTCAAGATGTTGTAGATTCAAAAGTTTCTGTGAAAGCAATTTCACCATTAAGTGAACCACGTCTAGGAACAGCTTCTATTGAAGATATTAATTATCTTGCACAGGCTATTAGAAATGCTGAATTACCAGTTCTATTATTAGGTAGTGGTGCTTCAAGTGAAAAAGTTACTGAAGCAGTTCGTAATTTAATTAAACATGTTCCTCTTCCTGTAGTTGAAACATTCCAAGGAGCAGGTATTATTTCAAGAGATTTAGAAAAGAATTTCTTTGGTCGTGTTGGTTTATTCCGTAACCAACCAGGTGATATGCTTCTTAAGAGATCGGACCTTGTAATTGCAATTGGTTATGACCCAATTGAATACGAAGCACGTAACTGGAATGCTGAAATCGATAGTAGAATTATTGTTATTGATGAAGCTATGGCTGAAATTGATACATATTTCCAACCAGAACGTGAATTAATTGGTGACATCTCTGAAACATTAAAGAGTCTTTTACCTGCCATCAGAGGTTATAAACTACCTAAAGCTTCAATTGATTATTTGATTGATTTACGCGAAATTCTAAATTTCCCTGATATGAGTATTGTTGAAAAAGAAGGTGTTCTTCATCCAGTTGATGTAGTTTCAACTCTTCAAAAACATGTTAAAGACGATCAAACAGTCACTGTTGATATTGGTAGCCATTATATCTGGATGGCGCGTAAATTCCGTTCATATAGCCCACGTCATTTGTTATTCTCAAATGGTATGCAAACACTTGGTGTTGCGCTTCCTTGGGCAATTTCTGCAGCCCTTGTTCGCCCAGGTAAAAAAGTTTATTCAGTATCTGGTGATGGAGGATTCTTATTCTCAGCTCAAGAGCTTGAAACAGCTGTACGTATGAATTTACCAATCGTTCATTTAATATGGAATGATGGTCATTACAACATGGTAGAATTCCAAGAAGTAATGAAATATGGCCGTTCAAGTGGTGTTGATTTAGGACCTGTTGATTTTGTTAAATATGCAGAAGCATTTGGAGCAAAAGGAATTAGAGTTCACTCAAAAGATGAGTTAGACCAAGTATTGGCGAGCATTGATGATTCTACTGGTCCAGTAATCATTGATATTCCAGTTGATTACTCAGATAATATCAAACTTGGAGAAACAATCTTACCAGATGAGTTTTATTAAAAATATAATTTAGACATCTTCGGATGTCTTTTTTAGTTGATTATAATCTTATAGCAGAAAGCATTTATGATATTATTTAATAAAAGTCTTGACCTTTACCTTACGTAAAGGAATATACTGATATTTGTAAAGAACAAGGAGGCAATTTAGGTGAAAAACATTAAGGAAGTATCCAAGCTTACTGGCTTAACAGAAAGAAGCTTAAGATACTATGAAGAAATAGGTTTAATTAATCCAACTAGAAACGAAATAAATGATTATCGTCAATATAGTGATTCTGACATCGAAAAACTATATCAAATTCAGCTATATCGCAGTCTAGAAATTCCTTTGAAGAAGATATCGGAAATATTTTTCAATGAAAATACATCAGAATATCAAATTTATATGGAACAAATTGATAAATTAAAGAAAAAAAGAGATGACCTAAATAAAATTCTTGCTGATTTACAAAGAAAAGTAGAAGGTGAGAAAATAATGGAAAAAGATTTCAAAAATGTTAATGCAGTTATTGCAGATAATGAAACAAAATACGGACAAGAAATTCGAGAAAAATATGGTAATCAAGTTGTTGATAAAGCAAATGATTATCTACGTGCATCAGGGGGTGAAAAACTTGATAGTGCGGAAGAATTACGTCTTCAAATTAATGAACTGTTGACTCAACTTGTAAGTGAAGAAGTGAGTATTGAAGATGAAAAAGCGAAAAAACTTTTTGCTCTTCATAAAGAATGGTTAGAAATATATTATCCTAATTATTCAAAAGAATATCATTTAGGACTTGCTGATATGTATGAGTTTGACGAAAGATTTGCAAAATACTATGATGATGTAATTAATGGCGGAATGAAATTCATAGTTGATACAATTAGAAAATATGTATAATAAGTAAAATTGGTATATACAAATATGCCGATTTTTTCGTATATAATTTATCAATAAAAATATTTTTTTAAGGTCCAAAAAGCTTTAATTTAAAGGCAAGTGTACGCTTTCAATATATCAGATTGAAGTTTAAATATTATGAAAATAATTGAAATTTGGTAAATCTTAGTCTATAATACTGTAATATATTTGAAACATATTAAGAAATCACATTTTAAAAAAAGAAGTGAGGAAAAAGATGGGTGAAAAACAAGTAAATAAGGACGATAAGGCTGTCTTAGAACGAGGACTCAGTGGTCGTCATGTTGAAATGATTGCTCTTGGGGGAACAATTGGTACAGGTCTATTTTTGGGAGCTGGAAGATCAATTCAAGCAGCAGGACCATCGATAGTACTAATTTATATCATTACTGGGATATTTATGTTCTGGATGATGCGAGCACTTGGTGAGTTAATGTTGACTGATACTAATCAGCCCACTTTTATCGCTTTTATAGAAAAATATCTTGGGAAACGAGCACAATTAGTAATTGGTTGGACCTACTGGATTGGTTGGATTGTAATCGCCATGGCTGAGCTTACGGCCATTGGTATTTACATGAAATATTGGTTTCCAACGATTCCAGTTTGGATATGGGAGATAATTTTCTTAATCGTCTTATTTGGAATTAATATCATTGCAGTAGGAGCTTTTGGAGAAACAGAGTTTTGGTTTGCCATGATTAAAATTATTGCAATCTTAGCTATGATTGCTACTGGTATATTTATGGTTGTAACCCATACTAGAACCTCAGCTGGTGTCGCAAGCTTATCAAATTTATGGAAATATGGCTTTGTAGCTGACCATGGGAAACATTTATTACCTGCCTTCAAGATGGTATTCTTTGCTTTCCTAGGTATTGAGTTTGTTGGTACTACAGCAGCAGAGGCCAAAGATCCTGATAAAGTAATACCTAAAGCAATTAATTCAATCATAATGCGTATTTTAATTTTTTATGTTGGAGCATTATTAGCTATTATGTGTATTCAACCTTGGACTAATTATAATGCTGATGAATCACCATTTGTACAAGTATTTGCAGGAATTGGTATTACGGCAGCAGCTGGAATTATTAATTTCGTTGTATTAACTGCTGCAGCATCTTCATTAAATAGTGGTATATTTGCAACAGGACGAATGTTATATTCTTTAACTCATGAAAATCCAAAAAGTCCATTCTCAAAACTTAGTAGAAATAAACTTCCGTTAAATGCTATTATCTGTTCAACTGTTTTAATTGGTATTGCTGTAATTGTAAGTATACTCTTACCAGAAGGAGCATTTGAGATAATTACATCTATTGCATCTGCAGCATTTATTGGAATTTATATGACACTTGTTTACGCTCATCTTAAATATCGTCAATCTGATGATTTTAAAAATGGACCTCAAAAATTCAAGATGCCAGGTGCTCCATTAACTGATTACTTAACAATTGCGTTCTTAGCTTTCATTTTTATTATCTTGTTAACTACAAAAGAGACTCAATTTGCAGCAATCCTTGCAATTGTCTGGTACGCTTCCCTATACGTACTAAGTAGGAATGCAGATAAAAGGAAAGTAAATTAAATAGATATTTATAAAAGTTGTCGAATTTTCGATGACTTTTTTCTTATGTTTTTTGGTGAATTATGAAGAGTTAATAAAAATTTATATTTTTTATTGACTTTTCGTTCCGTACTATTTATAATAATACACATAAAGATTCCGTACTATGCGAAATAGTACATATAATATAGAGGAGGTATGATGAGCAAATTACCTATTTATGAGCAAGTTGCAGAAAAGATAAAGCTTGATATCGTTAAAGGGAAGTTGAATCCTGGTGATCAGCTCTTATCTGTTCGTGCCATGGCTGTTGAAGAAGGTGTGAATCCTAATACGATTGCTAAAAGCTATCAACTACTTGAAAGAGAGGGAGTTATCGTGGCTATGCCTAATAAGGGAAATTTCGTTAGTGAAGATGTCAATAAGTTAAATCAAGTACAAAAACAGGATATGCTTGATGAACTAACTAAAATGGTTAAAGATATAATGAAACTCGGCGTTAGCAAAGATGAATTAGTGGAAGTTATAAGGGGAGTTGCGAATGATGCTTAAATTGAAAAATGTATCAAAAGAAATTGATGGAAATTTGATTTTAAATAATGTAAATTTTGAACTTCCCAATTCTAAAATTATAGGGCTTGTTGGTCGAAATGGGTCAGGTAAAACGACACTTATGAAGGTTATCGCAAGTGAGATGTTGCCTAGCTCAGGTGAAGTTGATGTGGCTGTGGAGGATGTTTTCTATGTTGATCCCTTAGCTAATTTCATGACAAATTATTCACCCATCGCGGTTGCTGATGTACTATCTTCTTATATGCCAAAATTTAATCGTAATGAGTTTTTTGATATTCTGGGACAATCTGAACTTCCGTTGAAAAAAACGATTTCATCATTTTCAAAAGGACAACAGGCTTTACTATATATTGCTTGTGGAATAGCTTCAGGTGCTAAATATATATTATTAGATGAACCATTAGACGGTCTGGATGTATTCATTAAAGATAGGGTTAAAAATCTTTTGATTGAAAATGTTGGTAGAAGTGAATCGACAGTTGTTATTGCTACTCATAATCTAGCAGAACTTGATAGTTTAGCTGATAGTATACTTTTTATCAAAGATAATACTGTTGAGATGTATGATCCTGAAGAAGAAGAGCAGGTAAAAGTTCAATTTGTATATGATGAAGATGAATTACCATCAAATCTAGCTTCCGTTGCTAAGGTTATTGAAAAGAGGGGAAGAGTTTGGCTAGTTATAATGCCTGAAGATGAAATTGAAAAAATTTTTTCAGATACATCTACTTATCAATTTGTTGAAGTATTACGTGTGACGACAGAAGATGTCTTCCGTACAGAGCTGGGCTAGAGGAGGGAATATGAAAAAAGCACTAAAGGCATATTGGAGTTTGAGAAAAAACTTCATTATTGGAATATACGCTATTATTATAGGTATTGGTCTTGTTGGGATGATTAATGACCAAATAAATTGGAATTCTTTCAAGGACGAAGTCACTAGTCAATTGGATGAAAAAGATTACAATAAGTTTAGGGGTGAAATTGAGGATTTAGTCAACTCAGGAAAAGGTAATAATTCATATATGGAGATTCCTTATTTTAATGATGACAAGAAAAATGAGGTACAAAATGATTCATTCCGTAATAAAATACATGATTACTATATACTCGTTACTTCTGGTCAATATAAAATTTTAAAAAAGGATAAAATATATACTACTGACTTTGATCAATCAGCAGAATCTATTTTAAAAGAATTACCTGAATCATTTAAAGATTATAAAAATAAAGTGCTTAATTATTACGCACCCCAAGATATAGAAGGTTACAAGAAAACTGGCTATGAAAAGGATGCATATGTCTCTAATAGTTTAAATAATGTTGCTATTATTATATATGTTCTAGCAGCTGCACCACTTTTGTTATTAGTGATGATACTGGATCAAAATAGAAAATTTTCACCTTTCTATGTTCAGAGGGGAAGAAATAGAAACAAACTGGTGTTTGCTCAATTTATTTTCTTCGGACTTGGAACCATATTTATGATTACATTAATGTCGTTTATTACTCATCTAACAAGAGGATTATTTATTCCACAAGAATATGTGAACGTTCAATATAAAGGACTTGTATATGTAGGAATGCAACTAATAATAGATTCATTAATTTTTATTATATATGTAATATTTATTGATGCATTAATTGGAAAGTCTATTTACAAGACTTTAACTACAGCATTTAGTATACCTGCGGCTATATTACTATTAAATGAATTACCAGCAGAAGTAAGGGTCAAGATTAATGAATATTCATTTGGGGGAAATTTTATTCTAATATTACTAATTTTTGCTTTAATATTACTTCCCGCTGCATATTTCATGAACTTAAAATATTCATACGAACAAGAACAACGATACGTTAGATTGAAGAAATTGGCATTACCTTTCTATATATTTATTGTGGCTTTAGCAATCTACGATTTAATTATTCCAGGTATAAGAGGTAGTTTATTTATGAGAGGTGGAAGTTCTGATTTAATATTTGTTGTATTAGGTGTTGTGATAATAGTCTTATTCGCAAAATTAATTTTAGGAACAGGTTTTCCGTCAAAAGAGAAAGCCTAATTGTTAGACAGGTCTATAAATGACCTGTTTTTGTTGTTTTTGATGATATAATAATATTAAAAGGAGATGAAAATGAAATTAAAAAATGTAAAAATAAATCAGTTATCACAAAAGAATGCAGAAGTGATAGCTGATACTTGGAAGTATGAAGACCCCTATTCATTTTATAATATGACGGAGGATCCAGAAGATTATGAAGAGCTGATAAATGCCCAAGGACGTGGAAAAAATTACTATCAAGTTCTTTCGGATAATGAATTGATTGGATATTTTTGCCTTTTTGAAAGTGGCGATGAATTAGAAATTGGTCTTGGATTAAAACCCAGTCTAACTGGAAAAGGGCTTGGAGATCAATTTTTCCAAATAATTCTTGATTATATTAATCAAAACTTCAAAGTTAAGCAAATTAACCTGGCAGTAGCTGAATTCAATAAGAGAGCCCACAAATTGTATTTGAATCATGGTTTTAAGGATATAGAATTATATGATCAAGCTACAAATGGTGATGTTTATCCATTTATCAAAATGTCTAAAACGCTTAACTAGTTTAGTCTGTTTAAACAAACTTTTCTGTTTAAATATTCTAAATTGTGGCACAATACTTGCTTTTTGACCAAAAAAGATGTTAACATATAAGATAGTCTTATAACTTAAAGGAGGACTATTTTGGATATAAAAAATAAAATTTGGGGATATGTGAAGATAATATTTGCCCTTTTACTTTTGGCTTTTGCCATAAATATGTTTTTAGGACCGCATCAAATTGCAGCAGGCGGAGTTAGTGGTCTCGGAATTTTGATGGAATATGCATTTGGCTTTAGTCGTGCAGGTGTAGTGCTTGTCTTAAATATTGTCATGCTTATTCTTGCTCTTGTTTTTCTTGGTAAGGAATCGTTTTTTAAGGTTCTATTTGGTAGCCTAGCTTTTCCGGTCGCAATCGCAATTGTGCCAGAAATGATGCTCACAAGTGATAAATTATTATCGGTATTATTTGGTAGCGCCATATTCGCTTACGGTGTAAGCATTCTTTATAACAACGACTCATCAGCAGGTGGTACAACAATTCCTCCGTTAATCTTGCAGAAGTACTTCAATATCGATAAGTCGGTTGGTCTTCTCATGACAGATGCAATAGTTGTTTTCCTAAACCTTGTCGTTTTCGGTATCGAGTCATTCTTATATGCAATTCTTTCGATTATTATTACCTCAATAGTGATGTCATATATCGAGACAGGAACAAATCGTAAGAAGGAAATCCTGATAATGAGTGAGGATAAACTACCAGCCATTCAACAGTGCCTTAACAATAAAATTGACCGTGGTCTAACTTTCCTTGAGGCCAAAGGTGGCTACAAAAATGAAAGCAAGCAAGTACTGATGATTGTAGTTGATAATCAGGAATTTCTGACTATTAAGCGAATTATTGAATCAGTAGATCCAAATGCTTTTGTAATTGTAAGTAACGTGTCAGAAGTATTAGGACGTGGATTTACCTATACACACGTGGAATAAATTCAATATCTATTAAAATAAGTAGCCTCTGAACTTTGGACTACTTTTTTTAATGGATTAAAAAAAGACCTCAAGTGAGATCTTAAAAATTATTTAACTCTTGAGCTTTTGCTTCCTTTTGTAAATTTCATATTTGGATAGTTCTTAAGCAAACGTTGCATATGTTTTGCACGTAGGCTTGTTTTACCTTTAAAGTGTGCTGAGACACTCTTATGAGACTTAGATTCTTTATGATTTTTAATAATATGATCCCAACGCCATTCTTTTGCTGATGCATTTTCTGGATCATTCTTATCAACCTGTGAAGCAACTTCATTTTTAGTAGAGTGTGAGAATTCAAGTGAACTTACAACATCCGTCATAAATAAGACAAATAAGATTGCAGGTGCAATGCCTTTTGTAGAATTAATAAAATTAGTAATGTGACCACCAATAAATGGTTCAATATATTTTATTAGAATTACGCAACCAAATCCCCAGAACAATGATACAGGGAGAGCAACTCGTCCATTTATATTAAAAGGTACATCTGAGTAGTCCCAAAGTTTCATATTGAAAAGTTTTTCTAAAAGAACACTTGCTATATATTCAATGACAGTAGCGATAACGATTGAATAAAGATAAAGTTCTAAAGTTGATCCATAGTTTTTAGGAGTTAATAGTAATACTCCACAAACTCCAAATCCATATACGGGACAGTATGGACCAAGTAGAAATCCTCTATAAACAAAATGTCCTGATTTTAGTGAGCAGTAGAATGTCTCCCACAGCCATCCGATAATAGCATAGACTAGAAAAGTCATAAATAATTGCCAAAAATCTTGTAACATGTATAATCTCCTTAAATTAGATAACTCAATTTATACCATAAAGTAGGAAAAATTGCATTGATTTATATATCAATCGTAAGTTTTACTTCTCTACTAAGAACTTTTCGATACTAATATAAAGTTGTTCTTTAGACAATTCATTACAACCAATTTCAAATTTAAGCTGACTTAGAAAACTTGCAAAGTCATTGATATTTTCAATTGGAACGGTCTTATAAAGATTACCATCAAATAAAAAATTTAACTTACTACCCCATTGATCTTCAAGAAGATACTGAGCTTGAAGGATTCTTCCATCATTTTCCTCATCAATATCGACCTTGTAGTTGATTAATTTATATTTCATTATGACTCCTTAACTTATATTTGTATGTTAATTATAATATATTTTTACGCAAAATTGATTAATTTACGCCAAAAATGACAAAGTGTCAGACAAATGTTTTGACACTTTGTCATTTTTGGCGTAAATTAATCACATAAATAAATTTTTATAGGAGGCAATAATGTTTTTAGCCATTAAGGAAATGAAATTTTCGAAATTTCGTTATGTATTAGTAATTGGAGTTATGTTTTTAATTTCATATTTAGCATTTATTCTTTCAGGACTTGCGACTGGTCTTTCAGATCAATTTAAGCAAGAAGCAGAAGACTGGGGCGCAAGCCAAATAGTTCTTTCAGAGGATTCAAATAGTGTGTTTGCTGCTAGCCAACTTAAAAGAAAAGATATGGATAGAGTAGATTCAAGTGATAAAGCACCAATTGGTCTTTATAGTGGTGCTATTGATGTTGACGGACAAGATGACAAGGTTAATGTTTCTGTATTTGGAGCATCAGACAATGCATTTTATCTTCCAGAAGTTCTTGAAGGAAATAAATTAACTAAGGAAAATCAAATTATTATTTCTCAAAACTTAGCTGATAAAGGCTTAAAAGTTGGAGATAAGGTAAAACTTGGTAATTTGGAAAACGAAGTAGAAGTTGTTGGTATCTTTAACAAAACTTATTATGCAGTTACTCCAGTAATTTATACAAACCTTGAAACTTGGACAAAAATCAAGTATGGTAAACAACCATTTGCAAGTGATGGCGACAAACCAATCAATGCAATTCTTTCAAAAAGTGATATAAAATCTATCACTAATAACGATGAAGATTCAAAAATTAAAGAAATGGATATTCCTGCATTCATTCAAAAAATGCCAGGTTATGCAGCTCAAAACTTAACTCTTATGTCTATGATCTACTTCTTATTCGTAATTGTTGCAGCTGTAATTGGTATCTTCATGTATGTTATGACCATTCAAAAAACATCAATCTTCGGTGTCATGAAGGCTCAAGGTATATCAAACGGATTTATAGCTAAATCAATCGTTTGGCAATCAGTTTTAGTAGGATTTATCGGAGTACTTGTTGGTTTCGTTCTTGCATATCTAACAAGTATGATATTGCCAGAAGCTATGCCATTTGCTATCGACTTTAAACAATGGTTGTTATATGGTGCAGTTCTAATCTTAGTTTCAGCTCTTGGTGGTTTATTCTCAATCAGAACAGTTGCTAAAGTAGATCCAATCAAGGCAATCGGATAAAGGAGATTAATGAAAATGACAAATAAAGATGTATTAGTGATGGATCACATCACAAAAGACTTTGGAAACGGACGTACTAAAATTACAGCCTTAAAAGATGTAAATTTCAAGGTTAAGGAAGGTGAATTTGTAAGTATCATTGGACCCTCAGGTTCAGGGAAATCAACATTTCTTACAATAGCTGGGGGACTTCAAAGCCCTACAAGTGGTAAAATTATTATCAATGATAAAGATTTTACTAACCTATCAGAAAAGAAACGCTCAAAATTACGTTTTGAAGAAATTGGTTTTATCCTTCAATCTTCAAACTTGATCCCATTCCTTACAGTTAAGGAACAATTTTACTTAGTAGATAAGGTTGAGAAGAAGAAAAATGAAGATGCTAGAATTGATGAAATTCTTAAATCTCTTGATATCTTAGATTTGAAAGACAAATATCCGCGTGATTTATCTGGTGGTGAACGTCAACGTGTAGCTATTGGTCGTGCATTATTCAATAATCCAAGTTTGATTTTAGCCGATGAACCAACAGCAAGTCTAGATACAGAGCATGCTTATGATGTTGTAAAACTTTTAGTTAAAGAAACGCATGAAAATAAAAAAGCGACAATTATGGTAACACATGACACTCGTATGATAAAATGGAGTGACAGAGTTTACCACATGGAAGATGGGATACTTAAAGAGGTAAATATTGAAGATATAGAATAGGGGAAAGTAAATGCCTAAAGAAGCCTTTTATCGCCTGGGGGAGTCGAAAAAAAGTCAACTTGATCAAGTATTATTTAATGTTTTTTCAGCAAATCATATTAGTCAGGTAAAGGTTGCTGATATTGTAAGTCAAATGAACATGGCTAGAGGTAGTTTTTATAACTATTTTGAAGATTTGGCCGATGCTCATGAGTATGTAGTGAGAGATAAATATATGAAACTTCATAGAAAAATAATGGAGTTTATTTACCAAAAACAAACAGACCTATTTGCGGGAATTGAAGATTATTTAAGATGGATATCAAATCTGGATGAAGATGGTCAAGATTTTAAGGATATGGTTTTCCTTTTGACCAATGATTCACTTCGTTCTTATAAAAGAATTCCAATTGCTGCGAATTCTGAAAACTCACAGTATCAGATGATTGATTCATGGATGAAGATTGTAGATGAAAATAACTTTACAAGAATTCAGACTAAGGAAGAAGGTATGACATTTCTTTTTTTCCTCATGGAACTTGTAACAAATTGTATGAAAACTTACCTGGCCAATGGTTGGAATGAAAGTCAGTTAATTTATGACTATCAATTAAAGGTTTCATGGTTAAAATCGGGAATATTGTAAGGAAACAGGCTATCAGAAAAATTATCTGATGGCCTATTTTTATAAAGAGAACATAGTTCCGAATTGATATTTTCTATTAATTTTCTTATAATGAGTACAACATATATATTTATATTTTAATTTATGAAATTTTAAAGGAATATATAGTTTAAGGAGATGACATAGATGGCAAAAAAAATTAATGAGACTGCACCATATAACTTCGAAGTAACAGATCATTATAAAAGCCATGAATATTTGATTAAAGAAGGGTATTCAAGGGGAAAAGATGTTACGTACGACACTTTGAGTCATTTTGAAGTTAAGAAGAGAAATGTCTTTGATATTCTTGAGATTAGGGAGAAACTCTTAGTTAAGGAATTGCTTCCTATAAAGTATCAAAGGATGTCTACTAATACATTTGCCTTTTTCCGTGGAACTGCTGATGTGATGAATTACGATCTTACAAATGGTTATAATTCAGGTATCGATGCAATAATATGTGGTGATGCTCATTTAGCGAATTTTGGATTTTATTCTTCTCCTGAAAGACAACTTTTATTTGATGTTAATGATTTTGATGAATCTAGAGTGAGCTACTGGGAATACGATCTTAAACGTTTCTTAGTCAGTGCTTTGTTGATTGCTGATAGTCAAAATCTTCCTAAAGAAGATACTGAAGTTTTTTTAAAAAAAGCTGTTGAGGTTTATAAAGAAGCACTAAAAAACATTGCAAATTTGCCTTCAATTGAAAGAATGCTTTTTCCGAATACAGTTGAAAATATTGTTCAAACTTTTGGTAATGAAAGTGATGAGAGTACACAAAAACTTTTGAAAAAAGCTGTTAAAAAGGCTGTGCATAAAAATTCAAACTCCGCAGTTGAAAAATTTACAGAGATTGATGATAAAGGAAAAAGAAAATTTATTGAAAATTCCCCTGTTACTAAGCATATTAGTAAAACAGATTACCTTGCTATGGTTGCAGGATATGAACAATACGTAAATAATTTATCAAGTAATATCAAGTTATACCTATCACAATGCCGTGTTATTGACATTGTTCGTCATTCTGTAGGTGTAGGTAGCGTTGGTACTCTTTGCTTTTTGATGTTATTACAAAATAATGATGGCTCTTATTTAGTTCTTCAAATTAAAGAAGCACTTCCTATTACTGATGGGCATGAAGTATATGCTAATAAGGACCAACAAGGTTTAAACATTGTAAATTGTCAAAAGATTCTACAGTCTGCCTCAGATCCATTTCTAGGGAATTTTAAAACTGATAATAAATACTATTACGTTCGTCAATTTAGAGATATGAAAGGCTCAATCAAATTGGATAAACTTGATTGGGATTCTTTTAGAGGATATGTTGACGTTTGTATAATTTTACTCGCTAGAGCACATAGTCAGTCACCATCATTTCCAATGATAATTGGTTATTTAGAAAGTCAAGACTGGATGGCTGATGCGTTTGTAACATACTCTAAAAATTATAGAAAGCAAGTACTTAATGATTATAAGGACTTTTTAAAAAGGTTAGAAGATGAGTGAACAAATTTTTTCAAAATATTACAATAGAGATTTAAGCTGGCTCCTCTTCAATAGACGAGTTATTAATCAATCTCGAGATGAAACTATCCCATTACTTGAGCGTTTGAGGTTTTTAGCTATTGCTTCAAGTAATCTTGACGAATATTATAGTGTCCGTGTACCTAGCATACAAGAGATAATTAGGGTTGCTCCTCAAGCACGTGACAATAAAACTGGACATCTACAAAAAGATATTCGTGATCAAATATGCGAGAGAAATCGAAAAAATGTTGATATTCAATACACAAATTATGATAATTTAATTGACATACTTGATGATGAACAGGTTTTTGGCATTCGTAGCTACACGGAACTTTCTGAAGAAGAAAAAGATGCTTTAGATATATTTTTTGATCAAAGCATTTTTCCTTGCTTGACAAGTATTCAATTTGATCAATATCACGCTCATCCAAGATATGTTGATGGAGAATTAAATATTTATATTCGTTCTTTTTATGAAGATGAAGAGGTGACTACGGTCATTCCTATATCAGATAAACTTGATAGATTAATTCCTCTAATTAAAGAAGATCGTTATGTCTTTTTAGAAGATTTGATTATGAATAATATTGATAAAATATTACCAGATAATAAGATAATTAATAAATTTGTTTTTCGAATTACACGTGATAAAGACATAGAACTTGATAATGATATTGAAACAGACGTTTTAGACTGGGTTAAAATGTATGTTAAGCAGCGTGAAAAAGGTAGACCTACTCGTTTAGAGTACTCTGGAGATAATATCAATCAACACTCTACAGATATAGCAATTTTAAATGATATGTTAGGACTGGAGAAAAAGTCTAGTTATAATATTCAAGGTCCTCTTGATTTAACATTTTTATTTAAATTGATTAAGAATTATTCTAAGTCATACCCTGAACTTATTTATCCACCATTTCACCCTATTGAACCGAAACCTAATCACGATATTTTTGAAAAAATCGATAATGAAACCTTACTTTTTCAACATCCTTATGAATCTTTTGATTTTGTAGTTGAACTTTTGAAAGAAGCAGTTGGTGATCCAAATACTGTTGCTATAAAACAAACAATTTATCGTGTTGCTGATGATTCAGAAATTGTAGAGCAACTGGTTAAGGCAGCAAAAAGTGGTATTCAAGTTACGGTTGTAGTTGAACTTAAAGCAAGATTTGATGAAGAAAATAACATTGCCTTAGTTGACAAACTAACTGAGGCAGGATGCTATGTAAGTTTCGGTAAAGAAGACCTAAAAACTCATAGTAAGGCTATGCTTATCATTAAAAAGACAGAGAATGGTACTAAAGGTTACGCTCATTTTGGAACTGGTAACTATAATGAAGACACATCTAAAGTTTATACTGATTTATCTTTACTCACATGCGATGAAGATTATATTGATGATGCTGAACAATTCTTCAACTATATGGTAAATGATATTGAAGTTCCTGATTATAAGTTAATTTCGACTTCACCTACTTTACTTAAGCCAATGATTTTGGAAAAAATCAAACTTATGAAGAAACACTATTTGAAAACAGGAAAAGGGAAAATCTTTTTCAAAGCCAATGCTTTAACCGATAGAAACATTATCGATGCCTTATATAGTGCTGCTAAAGCTGGTGTACCTATCCGTATTGTTATCCGTGGTGCATGTTGTATGAAGGTTGGTATTTGTGGCGAGAACGAAGATGTAGTAATTTCAAGTATTGTGGGACGTTTCCTTGAGCATAGTAGAATTTATGGTTTCTATTGGGGTGGTGAGAATAATGTTGACGAAGCTGAATTTTGGATTGCGTCAGCCGACCTTATGACTCGTAACATGGAAGACCGTGTTGAGATAGCAACTCCTGTGAGAGATAAGGAACTTAAGACTAAGCTTGCAAATATTGTTAATATCTTTGCATCTGATACAAAAGGTGCTTACTATCTTAATAAAGACGGTAGATACAAGAAATTACAAGTAGCTGAAAAAATAAGTTCGCAAGAAACATTTATGAAGATTGCTGAAGCAGGACAACAGGTTGATACAGTTAAACTCAAGCCAATAGAGAATCCAGTACCAGTAAGAAGAACTGACAGATATGAAGTAAATAATAAAAATGTTGACAACTTCCAATTTAGTAAGCTGTTTAATATTGTAATGATTATTTTACTTGTGATTATAGTTGTGCTCATGGTACAGTGGATTTTGTGACAAATTAATATTTTTTATATTTTAAAAAAACTTAATAATACAGTTTTAATATGAGAAAAGGAAGTTTTATGAAGAAGTTTTTATTGGGCTGTTATTTTTGGGAGCATGTGGAAATACGAAAGAATCCAGTAAAACCAAATACGACTATACAGAATCTCAATTTGAAGATAAATTGAATGCAGGAGACGATTTAACAGGTAAAACTGTTGAAGTTAGAGTCGCTAAATTAGTTCCTAATTCTGCTTTTGGTTATAATATTGAAGCAGGTAAACATTTGAATTTTGTATCACCAGAGAATCCAAATGTTAAAGAAGGAGATACAGTTGTTCTTAAAGTTGATAAAATAACAAGTACAATGGGCTCATATGTGATAACATATAAAAAAGAAAAATAAATCAATAAAACTCCAATTGCAAAATTGGAGTTTTACTTTCTACATTATATTTTAATCAACCAACAAATATTCATCAATCACTTGAGCACATCCTCCGTGATCGTTATCATTCACAATGACATCAGCAAGCGATTTTATATTTTCATTGGCATTTCCCATGGCAACACCAAGGCCTGCAATTTTAATCATACTTTCATCATTATCTGCGTCACCGACAGCAATCGCTTGAGATATAGGTATATCCAAATAATCGCATAAGAACTCAAGTCCTTCACCTTTTTCAACACCTTTGTCAGTGATTTCCACACCAGTTTCCTCAGCCTTAACAATAGTAATATTTTCTTTTCTTAGTTCTTCATATGTATCTAATCTATCCTTATCATTAAAATGATAAAGGTTTATTTTTTCAAAATTTCCTCTTTCCTCTTTTAATATTTGACAAATATCATCAACAAATGTAGCAGCATGGGTATATAAATCCTTATAGTAATCCATGTGATAATTTTCAATATGGTCATAGTGCGACCGTTGGACATAGATTTTACCATCAATCATAGCAACTACCATTGTTTTCTTTTCTTCAACAATTGCACCAATTTGATCTACAACACTTGCTGGAATCTTATGTTGGTGTAAAATCTTTTTATTTTTAAAATCGTAGACTAAAGCACCACTTGCAAGCACTCCATATTTTACATCGGGAAGTATTGGCATATATTCATCAAGTTCAACCAAAGCTCGCCCGGTAGATAATACTATATTTTTTCCGACAGAGCTTGCTTTTTTTATTGCTTTGATACTAGATTCGGCGATTATTTTTTGACTAGTCAAAAGCGTTCCATCCATATCAAAAGCTATTAATTTATACATCTTGTCTCCTTAATTTTTCTTTTAGTTCAGTTCGTATTTTATTAAGTTTGGCTTTTCGACTCATAAGTTTGACAATATTACTATCAATATCTGCAAGTTCATCAGTCACAATAGACAAATTTTCCGTCCATTGCTTGTCAGTTGAGCAAGAAGTATTATGTAGCTCCTTTATTCTTTTTATTGCCTTAATCGAAAAACCAAGTTCCTTGAGCTCTACAATATTTTGAAAATCATCAGCATCTTGCTCACCAAAAACGTACCAACTCCCATCCTTTTCAGGTGTCAGCAAACCATTTTTTATATAAAATTTAACAGTATCAAGCGTAGTAGATTGACTTTTGACGAATTCTGAAATATACATAGTTCCTCCTTGACAGGGTGTTCAGACCCTATGTTTAAATTATAACATAGTCACCTGAAACTAGAAGATTACATCGTCGATTAGCTTTTGATGAACCCAAGTTCTATCTTCAACTTATCTCCTAGGCCTTTTCCCTTTCAGTCACCAATAAAAATCTTAGGAGGAAACATGAAAATCACACTTTACCTTATTTTAGCATTTTACGGAATTCTATTAGCATATTCCCTTATTTCTTTGAGAAAAAAATATTCACTACCAAATTGGCTAAGCTTTTTTAACCTATTAGGCTCATTTTTCCTACTAATTTCATGGATAAACAAAATTTTTGTACCTTTGGGACTTATAATCTTACTGATAACTGGACCTATAAATGGTTATTTAATGAATGGGAAAGTAAATTTAAAACATCTAGTAGTTAAAACAATCTTGTCAGCAATTCTTCTAATTTGGGTATTAATTATCTAGTTCATCAACCTTGCACCCTGAACTCTATCCAGTTATAATAAATTTAAGATAATAAGAGATAGAGGTAGTTATGTTTACAGAAGAGAGTTTTGAAGTATTCAATGTTGATGGTTTGGATGAGCGTATGGTGGAAATTCGTGCTCACATTCAGCCAGTATTTAAGGAAGTATTAGAATCAATTAAACCGCAAGTTGAAGAAGCAGTAGGACGTGATGCTTTTGTTCATATAGCTCAACATATTCGTCGTACAAAAAATGCACCTGAAAGCACTTGGTCAGCAATTTCTTTAAACAAGAGAGGTTATAAATCTGAACCACATTTACAACTTGGAATTTGGAAAGATTATGTCTTCATGTATATATCTTTAATTGATAATCCAAAAGAAGAGAAAGCAATGGCTGATTATTTATTAGATAATATAGAAAGCCTAAACTCACTTCCTCAAGATTTTGTATATTCTAAAGACCATACAGTTCCTGAACATTATCCAATAACTGATGGAGGAGTAGAAGCAGCTATCACGCGCCTTCGTGATGTAAAAAAAGGTGAATTCGAATTTGGACGTATCATTCCTGCTGATTCTAAAATTTGGTCTGACCCTCAAAAAGCCAAGGAATTTATTGAAGAAACTTATGAAAATTTAATTCCGATTTATACGGAGCTTCTAAAAGCCGCAAATCATATCTAAACAAAAAAGTTAATCTAATCTTTGCTCCAAAGGAGTTTAGACTAGGTTAACTTTTTTAGTATTCTTTTGTATCAAGTTCAGAAGCTGCTTTTGCAAACTTTTCCTGACTTGCCATAACTTTTTTCTCGTTATGTGGAAATTGAGCATCGAATTCTTCAAGTTCGTTTTCATCAGGTTCAAGGGCTGATGAAAATTGAATTTGTCCACTCACATTGTCAAAAGCACCAGGGACAAGTTCAAGTGCCATTATTCCTGAGTAGTAATTCCCATCTTCAAGTCTTAATCCAAATTTCTTAGTTCCTGTAAAACCGAAGCGTTGATAATAAGCAGGATAACCACCAATAATGATTGCTTTATAGCCTAGTTTTTTAGCCTCATCAATTGAGTAGTTAATTAGTTTGGAGCCAAGTCCCATATTATGAAACTCAGGTGCTATTGAAACAGGTCCAAAGGTGATTGCTTGACCGATTTCTTTACCTGATTCATCTAAGATTCTCGTTTTTGAATAAAAAATAGAACCTACAATTCTTCCATCAACTTCAAGTACAAAGGTAAGTTCTGGAATATAATCTTCGTGATTTCTTAGATTATGAATTATCAGATGTTCATTACATCCTGGTACATATAAATTCCAAAAAGCATCACGAGTTATTTTTTCAACAGTGGTATAATCTTCTTTTTTCTCTTGTCTTATTTTTATTTCTTTCATTATAACCTCCAAAATAAAAAACTTTCGAAATGAAAGTTTTAAAAAATTTTAAAATGCTGTAATAAATGCAATACCTGCAAAAATGATACCTGGTACGTTTGCGATAACAATTGGCCAGTCTTTTTTCTTTTGCAATAGTCCGTATGCAGTCCAAACTATACAGTTTACCATAGCAACGAAAGGTTGAATAGGGTTACCTTTGTTTCCTGCTAAGTTTCCAGCAATCTGTGGAATGTATGAAACATACATTAATACTGACATTGTTGATGCTACTCTACCTAAAAGATTTACAAATTTGTCTTTTTTACTTTCTTCCATTGAACCATCCATCTTCATTAAATTTTTTATATATAATATTATATTCTAAATAGGATTATAAATCAAAAGATAGAGTCCATTGTTTTTTAACTTAATGTGTTTAAAAAATGTTTATCCTATGTTACACTTGGATTAATGTATATAAAAAGGAGGTACATTCATTGAAATTAATGTGGAAATACACAATGAAAAATAAAAAGCTTTTATTTTGTAATTTAATTTGTGTATTAGGCTTTATTTTAATCGAGTTAGGACTACCAACTCTACTAGCTTGGATGATAGATATTGGAATTCCTAATAATGATCGTTCATATGTCATAAAAATGGGTATATGGATGCTCGCAATAATAGTTGTTGGAGTTACCTTAAATATCTGTCTAGGATATGTTACTTCACGGATAACATCAAATGTTACAGCTGATATTCGTGATGATCTATATGAGAAAATCCAAACTTATTCTCATCGCGAGTATGAAACAATAGGAGTATCGTCTTTGATTACACGCGTTACAAATGACGCTTATCAAATCATGCTCTTCTTGCAGAATGTCTTAAGACTCGGTTTTACAACGCCATTAATGTTTGGTACAAGTTTATACCTTGTTATGAGAACCAATAGGACACTTGGATGGTATGTTTTAGGAGCTCTACCTTTCCTATTAATAGGTGTTATTGCAATTGCCTATTATTCTGAACCAATTTCCAAAAAACAACAAAAGAATTTAGATAAAATTAATGCTATTTTACGTGAAAATTTATCAGGTCTTCGTGTTGTACGTGCATTCGTAAATGAAGATTTTGAAAGCAAACGTTTTGAAAAAGTAAATAAGAAATATGCTGATACATCAACAAGACTATTCTCTTTGATGGCTCTTGCACAACCAGCTTTCTTTGTTCTATTCAATACAGTAATGGTATTTATTATCTGGCAAGGTAGCCTTCAAATTGATGCGGGAAGCTTAAAGCTTGGTGATTTGGTAGCCTTTATTGAATATATTTTCCATGCTCTATTCTCATTCATGTTATTTGCGACAGTCTTCATGATGTACCCACGCGCCGCAGTTTCTGCCAATCGTATTCAAGAAGCACTTGATGCAGAACCCATGATTAAAGATAACAAAGACGGTGTTAAAGATACAGATAAGAAGGGTTATGTAGCTTTTGATGATGTAACTTTTGCATATCCTGGTCCTTCGGAAACACCAGTAATTCGTAATGTTTCATTTGATGCCAAGCCTGGGGAAACAATAGCCTTTATCGGAAGTACTGGTAGTGGTAAGTCGACCCTAATTCAGTTGATTCCAAGATTTTTTGATGTAAGTCAAGGAGCAGTCTATGTGGATGATGTAAATGTGCGTGATTTTAATTTAGAGGCCCTGCGTCATAAGATTGGTTTTATACCGCAAAAAGCTTTGTTATTTAAAGGTACCATTGCAGATAATCTAAGATTTGGTAAAGAAGATGCGACAATTGAGGATATGAAAATAGCAACTGATATTGCCCAAGCATCTGAATTTATTTCACAATTACCAGAAGGATTTGATTCTCCAATTTCCGAAGGTGGTTCAAACCTTTCAGGTGGGCAAAGACAGCGTTTAGCTATTGCGCGTGCAATAATTCGTCGTCCAGAAATTTATATTTTTGATGATAGTTTCTCAGCCTTAGATTATGAAACTGATAAAAAACTACGTGCTAGTTTGAAAGAAGTAACTCAAAATTCAACCGTATTAATCGTTGCACAACGTGTTGGCACAATTATGGATGCAGATCGTATTGTGGTACTAAATGAGGGAGATGTAGTAGGAATTGGTAGCCACCATGAACTATTGAAGACCTGCCCAATCTATCATGATATTGCAGCATCACAACTTTCAGAGGAGGAATTAGCAAAATGAAAACGTTCTCTTCTTTAAAAAGAATATGGGAGTATGTAAAACCTTATAAATTCTCATTCTTCTTAGTAATTTTATTTACAATTTTAACAGTAGTCTTTAGTGTTGCATCGCCTTATGCTACAGGTCTTCCAACATCTGAAATTGCTAGAAATTTAGCTGATGGTCAACCAATTAATTTTGACTACATTAAAAAGACCTTAGTATTAATCTTTGCTCTTGGTATTTTATACGGGGCTTGCCAACTTATTTCAGGATTGCTTATCACTAGAGTAGTTCAAAAATCAATGAAGGACTTGCGTTCAGACATTGACACAAAAATAAATAAACTACCAGTTTCTTATTTTGATAAGAATCAACAAGGTGATGTTCTATCACGTATGACAAATGACGTTGATGCAGTATCTAACGCCTTTCAACAATCATTTATTGGAATTATCAATGCAATCTTAAGTATTGTAATGTCAGTTGCTATGATGTTCTACATAAATACAACAATGGCGCTTTTGGCTATTCTAATGATTCCTGCATCAATTCTTATTTCTAGATTCATTGTTAAACGTTCACAAAAGTATTTCCAAAGTATGCAAGATTCATTGGGAAGCCTAAATGGATATGTTCAAGAAACAATGACTGGTTTTAATGTAATTAAAGCATTTGGGCAAGAGAAGAAGAGTCTAAATGATTTTAAAAAGGTTAATCATAGCTTAAGAGAAAATGGATTTAAAGCATCATTTATTTCTGGTCTTATGATGCCACTCGTCCAACTTACTGCTTATCTTGCATATGTTGTAATCGCAGTAGTAGGTGGTCTTTATGTAATTGGTGGAGTGATACTTGTTGGTCAACTTCAAGCCTTTATCCAATATATTTGGCAAGTAAGTCAGCCAATGGGGAATATCACGCAACTTTCATCAGTTCTACAAAGTGCAGCCGCAGCATCAAGTCGTGTATTTGCTCTTTTAGATGAACCAGACGAAGTTGAAATTAAAAATCCAGTTGCTTTACCTGAAAAGACTGATGGTAATGTAACTTTTGAGAATGTAAGTTTCTCATATTCACCAGATAAACCACTAATTGAAAATCTTAATTTTTCAGTAAAAGCTGGTCAAACAATAGCAATCGTTGGTCCAACAGGTGCTGGTAAAACAACTTTAATTAACCTTCTTATGCGATTTTACGATGTTAATTCAGGAGCTATAAAGATTGACGGTATTGATACTAAGACAATGAAAAGAAGTGACGTTCGTTCAATGTTTGGGATGGTACTTCAAGATGCTTGGCTTTATGAAGGTACAATAGCAGATAATATTCGCTTTGGGAAACTTGACGCTAGTGACTATGAAGTAGTTGATGCTGCTAAAACAGCCAATGTTGACCACTTCATTCGTACTATGCCAGAAGGTTACGAGATGTTAATTAACTCAGAAGGTGATAATGTCTCTCAAGGACAAAAACAACTTTTGACTATCGCTCGTGCCGTAATATCAGATCCTAAGATTCTTATTTTGGATGAAGCTACAAGTTCAGTTGATACTCGACTTGAAGTATTAATTCAAAAGGCAATGGACAAGGTAATGGAAGGACGAACAAGTTTTGTTATCGCCCACCGTCTATCAACAATCCGTGATGCTGACTTGATTCTAGTAATGAAGCAAGGATCAATCGTTGAACAAGGAACGCACGAAGAACTCCTAGCTCAAGGTGGCTTGTATAGTAATCTGTACAATAGTCAGTTTGCTGAAGAGGAAGAATAGTGCAAGATATTGAATATAAAAAAGAATCCACTCATGTGTGATTCTTTTTTTGATTTTTAAAATTTTTCAATTACTTATAGTATAAAAATTTAATTACTTTCTATGAAGAATGAGAATTTATCTAATTAAAATTAGTTATATAGTAGGTAATATAAAATATATTTATTGATATTCTATTTTAGTTATGATGATAGTTTGTATGCTAAATGAATATGAATCATTATCTTTATTTAAATAAAATAAAATAATATACATATATTTATTAAAAATAATATTTTATAAAAAATGTTGAGCATCTGTTTTTATCTGTTATAATAAAGAAGAGTTTACGGTAGTATAATTTTCAACTGCGAATCATTTTTGAATTTTTTTGAATTCAAAGTATCGAAGATCTATTTATTCTGAATGGTGTTACATCAAGTATAATAAAATTTTTATGAAACGATTTTGAAAATGTAAATATTTTAAACAAAATTGATTGGAATACGTTAAGTGGAAGTGCTGAAATTATTATAATAAATAGAAGTAATAAAGAATTGAAATTTTAAAAAGTATTTGTATTAGAAACTATTAAAAATAACGAATAATATAAGTATACAGATGTTTCAATTGATAGTATTGATACTATGCAAATTAGAATTCGATTAAGTAAATGACTTTGTAAGCATATATGAGATTCTAAATTTTTAAGTATTAGAGGAGATTAGCAATGATTTTTGAGTGCCAAAATTTACAAATGACATATCCAAATTGTAAAAATACTACATTACATAACATAAGTACCGAAATTTATGAAGGTCAGATTATTGGATTAGTTGGTCATAACGGCGCAGGAAAAACGACATTGATAAAAATAATATGTGGACTTATTACCCCATCTAGTTTTGATAAGCTTTATATTAATAAAAATATAAAAAAATCAATAATATTAAATGCAAATCAATTATATGATGATTTAACTATATTAGAAAATATCAAGTTTTATTTTTCACTTTACAATAAAAGGTTTGACGCTGATGAAGTTGATTTATATTTGAAAAAAATAATGTTATATGACTACAAGGATTATTTAGTCTCATCTCTATCAACTGGACAAAAACAAAAAGTTAATCTTGTGAGGACTCTTCTTGTTGATTCAAGACTATTAGTTTTAGACGAACCAACTAGTGGTTTAGATCCAATATCTCGCTTTGAGTTTCATCAATTACTTCTGTCTATTGCACATGAAAAAAAATTGACAATTATATTTTGTAGCCATATTATTTCAGAAATTGAAAAAATGTGCTCTGATATTTGGATGTTACATGGGGGTGAGATCGTTAAAAAAGATAAGATTGAAAATATTTTTAATGAGTATACTGAATATGTTTTAGAAGTTGAGATATCAAATAACAATAATGAGATGATTTCTTTAATTGAATCACTTCCAAAAGAAATGTACGTAAAAACTCTTTTACTTGATAAAATTATATACATTATTCAGGAATGTGATTTGAGACAAGAAGATATACAAGCTTATGATTTAGAGTCTTTTACAAAACGAAAAACAACTTTAGAAGATATTTATCTCTTTATAAATAGGAGTACATATGTTTAATTTATTTTTAAAAATTACATATAGAAATAAATGGAATCTATTTAAAATTTATTTTTTAGTGCCATTTTCGCAAATTTTACCGATTATTGTGCTTTCAAACTTTTTGGTTCCAAAATATAATGATAAAATCCTATATGGAATGATGGTCTGGGGAGGATTCTACTCAACATTATTTGAAATCATGAATTCTAGAATTGAAAGGTTCAACAGTAATAAAGTTGCTGATGTCTTTCTAAGTGGTAACTCTATTTTAAAATACAATTCTTATGAGATACTAGCAATAAATTTTATTTTTGTGCCATCAAATATTTTAATTGCTTTGTTTTTATCAAAAATATTCGAAGTGGAAATCAGTATGAAAATAATTTTTTTGTTATTTATATTGTTAACAATAAATAACCTAATATGTGGAATATTTATACTATCTCTTCAACTTGTTTTTAAAAACTATTTTAATAAAGTGAATTTATTAATGGACTTACTTTATTTAATATCAGGTGTTGTGATACCTTTGACTACTTATCCAATTTTTTTACAAATATTATCTTTAATGTTTCCAATAACTAATATTATTCAATATTTGTATAGCCAAGACTGGAAATATTTATTATTTTATATTATGTCTGCGATTTTTAGTGTATTTATAGGTAAACTTTTATTCCAAAAAAGTTTAAAAAAATATAGATTAAGAGGAAATATAAATTAATGAGAGCAGTATTATTAAAATTAATTTTTTATTATAAAAGAAATTTCTTCGAGCTACTTTCTGTCATGATTCGAATATTTATTAGCTTTTTTCCTATTTTAATACTTTCCAGCCTTTCAAAAAAAGCAGAAATAATGCCATTTATTATTGTATCTTTCATGATAATTGCTTTTGTTTCTGATTTAGTAGTTGGAGCAGTTTTTATATTTTACGGTGATTTTATTTCATACAAATTTATTGATTATAAATTATCTAAAATTAGTATTTCAAAATACTTATTAGTTACAATGTTATTCAGAGGTTTTTTTTCTTTAATTAGTGTGATTATTAGTTCAATATTATGGTGTAAAATATTTGATATTAATATTCATGTTATTTCGAATAGAATATATATTTCTATGATAATAATACCAGTGCTATTTATTTTCATATTCTCATTTATTGTTTTTGGAGTGTATCTTACATATAAAACAAATAGATTTTCTTTTGTTACATTTATTTTAAATATGGTATTTATATTCTGTGGGTTTTATTCACCAGTCAATTTCAGAAATGAATTACTATCAAAAATTTTTAACATTAATATTTTTTCATTTTTGATAACTGCAATAAGATCTTTATTTTTTGAAAGTTATATTGTAGTACTTAACTATACAAATGTATTTTTAATAATTAGCCAAATTCTATTGCTTATTTACTTTTCTTATAAAATCATCAATTACTTAAATATTAATGTTTAAATAATCAATTAACATGAAATAAGGTAATGAATATGGAAAAGGATATTTTGAAAAATAATGAAGAAAAGCATAATAATTCAGTTGTTAAGCCTTCAATTGTTAAGATTGATAATGAGTTGCTAAAATCGTCTATTATTATGTCATCTTGTCATTGTAT
Organism: Floricoccus penangensis; assembly: GCF_001832885.1. Taxonomy (GTDB): domain Bacteria; phylum Bacillota; class Bacilli; order Lactobacillales; family Streptococcaceae; genus Floricoccus; species Floricoccus penangensis. Next base: position 323,559 of record NZ_MKIQ01000027.1, read on the forward strand.
TAATTAATTGAATTTTAAATTTCGCGTATAATCTATCAATAAATCCCAACTATCGAACATATGAATATAGAAACCCCCTAGAAACTTATTTATACTAAAGTTCTAAGGGGTTTTTATGTTATTCTTCACGATTAATATTGACACCAAGAACTGTCAGATGTCCGTTACTTATAAGCTTGATCACCAAATGACTTAGATCCACGGGTTTCATAGCATTAGGATTTTTTATCCACCATTTAAGAGTAGAAATAAATATTCCTGAAATATAATATGCAACAAACTCAGTAGGAACAATAATATCATTTTCACGAACCTCAAGCTTATTAAATACTGTGGTATAACGCTCTTTAAAATTATCCATAAGCTTGTTCAAAAGAAAATCTTCGTTTGTCGAGTCAATGACCACTTGAGCAACTTCAGGTTTCTCTTTGATAAATTGAAAAAACTTAGCTAAGACGATTTCAATTTCTCTTATATTAACATTTTCGCCTTCAATTACCTTTTCTTCATCTAAAAGTTTGGCCATATCTTTGAGAAAATATTCTATCAGTTTCTCATACAAATCCTGTTTATCTTGGAAATGTGCATAAAAAGTAGCACGATTAATCATTGCTTCATCAGCGATTTCGCTAATGGTGATTTTGTCATATGTTTTATTACGTAAAAGACCGATAAATGCTGACATAATCATCTTATTTGTCCTTAAAACTCTCAAATCTTTTTTCTTTTTCACGACAATCTCCTACAATGTGTTGTATATCTAATATAGTATCAAAATTGATGGTTGCAATCAAATTATTGTAGTGTATTATTACTGATAAGAATTGAATGAATAGTAGTTTTAATACAATAGTTACGTGCTATATGAAAGGAAATATTATGACTTACAAAGCTGGTATTGATGTTGGCTCAACTACAGTAAAGGTAGTTGTGTTTGACCAAGATTACAACTTAATTTTTTCACGCTATGAAAGACACTTCTCAGATGTGAAAGCAGCTACAGTTAAAGTATTAAAAGAATTAATAGAAGAAATTGATGACCTAGACCTTGAACTTTCAATTACAGGTTCTGGAGGAATGGGACTAGCGGATGTTATTGATGTTCCTTTTATCCAAGAAGTAATAGCTTCAACACTAACCATTGAAAAATTTATTCCCCAAACTGATGTTATGATTGAACTTGGTGGTGAAGATGCTAAGATGACTTTCTTTGATGGAACGCTAGAACAAAGAATGAACGGAACTTGTGCTGGTGGTACAGGTGCCTTTATTGACCAAATGGCAGCACTTTTAAAAACTGATGCCAGTGGTGTTAACGAACTAGCAAAAAATTATCAAAATATCTATCCAATAGCTAGTCGCTGTGGTGTTTTTGCTAAAACAGATGTTCAACCTCTCTTAAATGAAGGGGTACGTAAAGAAGACATAGCTGCTTCGATATTCCAAGCAGTGGTTAATCAGACAATTGCTGGTCTTGCTGCAGGTCGTAAAATTCAAGGCAATATTGCCTTTCTAGGTGGACCACTATATTTCATGAGTGAGCTCCGCAGAAGATTTATTGAAACTTTGAATATTCAACCTGAGAATGTTGTCTTTCCTGAAAATCCTCAACTTTTTGTAGCCATGGGTGCAGCTCTTGATGATGACACTGAACGTCCAGTAAGGAAAGTAACTGAGCTAATCCACAGTCTTGAAAATGATTCATCTGATAATCTCATTCCCCAAGATACTCTGGAATTACTTTTTGAGAATCAAGAAGAACTTGATGAATTTAGAGAACGTCATGCCAAAGCCAGTGCATCCTATAAAGATATAAATGAACATCATGGACCAGCCTACCTTGGTATTGATGCAGGTTCAACTACAAGTAAGGTTGTCTTAATAGACGAAGATGGGAATATTCTTTTTGACCATTATGGAAGTAATAATGGGGAGCCGCTTGAAAATGTTATTGCTGTTTTATCCCGTCTTTATAAGGAAATGCCAGAAGATGTATATATTGCAAAGTCTGCTGTAACTGGTTATGGTGAGCATTTACTTAAAAATGCACTGAAAGTTGACTATGGTGAAGTTGAAACAATGGCTCACTACAAGGCGGCTGATTATTTCCAACCCGGTGTTGATTTTATTCTTGACATTGGTGGTCAAGACATGAAGGCCATGAAGATTAAGGATGGAGCACTTTCAAGTATTCAACTTAATGAGGCATGTAGTTCTGGTTGTGGTTCATTTATCGAAACATTTGCTCATTCATTGAAATATGATGTTAAGGACTTTGCACAAGTAGCATTACTTACTGAGCATCCAGTTGACCTTGGTTCTCGTTGTACTGTTTTCATGAATTCAAAAGTGAAGCAAGTACAAAAAGAAGGAGCAACTGTAGGAGATATTTCTGCTGGGCTATCTTATTCAGTAATCAAAAATGCCCTTTATAAGGTAATAAAGGTTAAGCGTTCTGAAGAATTAGGTGAAAAAATTGTTGTTCAAGGGGGTACATTCTATAATGAAGCTGTCCTTCGTGCCTTTGAAAAAATAAGTGGACGTGAGGTTGTTAGACCAAGCATTGCAGGTCTAATGGGGGCCTATGGTTGCGCACTAATTGCTCTTGAAAATGCTGATAATCAACCATCTGAAATTTTAGGTCTTAATGATTTAAATAAATTTGAAACTACTAAGGAATTTGTAAAATGTGGTCTTTGTGAGAATAACTGTAAGATGACTTTAACCGTCTTTAATGACGGACGCAAGTTTGTATCTGGAAATCGTTGTGAACGTGGTGTAGAAAAAGCCATGGAAACAAAAATGGATAAGAAGGATAAAAAAGTTAATCTTGTTGATTACAAATATAAAAAGTTATTCAAATATAGAGGAATTCGTAAAAAAGATGCAATTAATGGCGAGATTGGAATTCCACGTGTTTTAAACATGTATGAAAATTATCCATTATGGCATACTATTTTGTCTGATTTAGGTTTTCGAGTAGTTCTTTCACCAAGAAGTAGCAAGGAATTATATGAACAAGGGATTGAAACGATTCCATCAGACACAGTTTGCTATCCTGCAAAACTCTCTCATGGTCACATTATGAGTTTGATAAATAAGGGGATACCGACGATTTTTTATCCAAGTGTTCTTTATGAAAGACAAGAAGATGCGACTGCTCAAAATAATTATAACTGCCCAATTGTTCAGTCGTATCCAGAAGTCATCAAGAATAATGTTGATGAAATTCGTAATGGCAATGTAAATTATATTCATCCTTTCATCAATCTTGCTGATGTACCAAGTATGACTAAAAATCTTTTTGAAGCCCTGTCAGATTTTGAACTTACAGAAGAAGAGGTTCAAAAGGCTGTTGTACACGGTTTTGAAGAACATGACTCATTCAAGGAAGACATTCGTAAGCAAGCTGAAGATTTACTGATGCAAGTTAACCTTAATGACGAAAAAGCGATAGTTCTTTCAGGCCGACCATATCACTTGGACCCTGAAATAAATCACGGTATAGCTGATATTATGACTCAAGAAGGATTCCACGTCTTAACCGAAGATAGCATTTCTCAACTGGGTGATGTTGGTGGTTTGCGCGTTGTAAATCAGTGGGTATATCACTCAAGACTATATGCAGCTGCGCGCGTGGTTGCTAAAAATAAAAATTTAGAACTGGTGCAACTAAATTCATTTGGTTGTGGACTTGATGCCGTTACTACCGACCAAGTTGAAGAAATTATGGCTAAACATAATAAACTTTATACAGTCCTTAAAATTGATGAAGGTTCAAATATGGGTGCCGTTAGAATTCGTCTTAGAAGTCTGAAAGCAGCAATCAAAGAGCGTGATAAACGTGGATTTGAACCTATTGTTGAAGTAGAAGAAATCATCAAAAACGAACCTATTTATACTAAGGACATGCGAAAAAAACATACTTTGTTGATGCCTATGCTTTCGCCAATCCATCAAGAAGGTTTGATTGATACTGCCTTTAAATCTGCTGGTTATAATGTTGTTGTCTTACCAGATACAAGGGCAAGTATTTCTGCAGGCTTGAAATTTGTAAATAATGATTCATGCTACCCAGCTATCATTTCTATTGGTCAACTTATTGATGCACTTCAATCAGGTGATTATGATGTAGATAATACAAGTGTGATGATGACTCAAACGGGTGGTGGATGCCGTGCGACCAACTATATTCCACTGTTGAGAAAAGCGCTTAAGGATGCTGGTTTTGGACAAGTTCCTGTTGTCAGTCTTTCAATGGGTAATAAAGGTACTGAGAGCTCAGAAGGCTTCAAGCTTACTATTCCATTAATTACAAGATTTATGATTGCAGCTCTTTATGGAGATTTGTTTGAACGTCTAGTTTATCGTACACGTCCTTACGAAGTTGAAGAAGGTCAAATTAACGCTCTTCATGAAAAATGGCTAGAGAAAGCTACTAAGAACGTTAAATCAGGTTCACTTTTTGAATTTAACCGCAATATGAAACGTATAATTCGTGAATTTGATGAAATTCCGTTGCTAGATATTAAAAAGCCTCGCGTTGGAGTAGTTGGTGAAATTCTAGTGAAGTATTCAAAAACTGCAAATAATGATATTGTTTCTATCATTGAATCAGAAGGAGCGGAAGCTGTGGTTCCTGACATTATCGGTTTCATGAATTACTCACTTTATAACCAAATTTGGAAGTCAGATAATATTGGTCAGTCTAAAAAAGCAAAACTTTTTGCCCGTACCCTACTAAATATTATCAATATGATTGAAAAACCAATGAATAAAGCATTGAAGGAATCTAATCGATTTACTGGTCTTCATTCAATTGATGATTTGGCAAGTGATACTGAAAAAATCATTTCTATTGGTAATCATACTGGTGAAGGTTGGTTCTTGACTGGTGAAATGATTGAACTATTGCAGGATGGTGTTGATAATATTGTCTGTCTGCAACCATTCGGATGTTTGCCTAACCATATCGTTGGTAAGGGAATGATTAAGGAACTACGTCGTCAATATCCAAGTGCAAATATTGCACCGATTGACTACGATCCGGGTGTCAGTGTCGTTAATCAGCTCAATAGGATTAGATTAATGCTTGCGACTGCCAAAAAGCAACTTAAAAAAGATGAAGAACTTGATGAAGAACTTAAAGAAGTAACTTATAATTTATAAAAAAAATAAATTATCTTGGCTTAATTATATTTTGCCAGGATTTTTGTTTATTATGCTCAAATAAAGTTTGATTTTTCTCAAATTGAGGATTTTATACTTGAGGTAGCTGAAAAAACAGAATTCAGTAGTGAAACTTATGTAGCAAAATTTGAAGATGTCCCACCTGAAAAAGAAAAAATAAGTTTCTTGGGTTTGATACATTGGGAAGTATAAATATAATCATTAATAGTCTATACGAGAAAAAGAGTAAATTTTCTTATATAGATTTTTTATATTATAAAATAAGTTTCATGTTGAAAATATTAAGTGAAAATTATGCTAATAAAGTCACTTTTTATTATTTTCCTTGAATTTATGATAAAATTAGATAAGTAATATACAAAGGAGAATTTTATGCGTTGGGAAGATGAGAAACAGACGAAAAACTTTGAAGACCGCACAAATGATAAGGTTACATCAGGTGGAGATCTGGGTGACATATTAGGTGGTCTTGGCGGAGGTTCTGGATCAGGTAGAGGAGGAATTGGTTTACCTGGTGGAGGTCTAATTGGAATTATTATTATTATTGCCATGTTGTTTCTTGGTGGTGGAGACTTAGGAAGTATTTTCGGTGATTTAACAGGAACGAATACTCAGCAACAAACTGCACCTAAAACATCACAAAAATCGAAAACAACAATGGGCGATAGCACTGACAGTCGTAAGGCTTTTTCGAGAACAGTATTCCAAATGCTTGATGATTTCTGGGGCCCAGAATCGAAAGAATATGGTATTAATTATCAATCTCCAACGTTAGTAATTTATTCTGGTAAAGTTCAAACACCTTTTGGTGTCGCGACAAGTGATATGGGACCATTTTACTCACCATCTGACCAAAAAGTTTATTTAGATACAAGTTTCCAAGATGAACTTGCCAATACATATGGTTCAAAAGGTGATTACACTATGGCTTATGTACTTGCTCACGAATTTGGACATCATATTCAAAATAGAGTTGGACTTGCCTCAGCAATGGGACGTCTCCAACAACAGCTTTCTAAAACTGAATATAATAAATACTCAGTATGTATGGAATTGCAGGCAGATTATTACGCAGGTGTTTGGACTAAATACTTAGAAAGTAGAACAACAACAAAAGGTGAAGCGGTCCTTGAACAAGGCGATATTGAAGAAGCTGTTAAGACAGCATCAGTTATCGGTGATGATTTTATCCAAAAGAAATTTACTGGACAAGTTAATCCAGAGACTTTCACTCATGGGTCAAGTGCAGACCGTGTAAAATATTTTAATCTTGGCTATAAATATGGCGACCTAGAACATGGCGATGTATTCGCAGATAAAGGATTAAGAAATCCAGTAGGTACACCAACACGATAGTCATTAGAAGTAGGTTTAAATGAATTCAACTATAAAAGCCAAATTAGAGTTACTCCCAAATAGTCCAGGATGTTATTTACATAAGGATAAAAATGGGACAATAATCTATGTTGGTAAAGCGAAGAATTTGAGAAATCGTGTACGCTCTTACTTCAGAGGAAGCCACGATACAAAAACTGAGCTACTAGTAAGTGAAATCGTTGATTTTGAATTCATAGTAACGGAGAGTAATATAGAAGCACTTCTTCTTGAAATTAACTTAATTCAAGAGAATATGCCAAAATATAATATTATGTTAAAGGATGACAAAAGTTATCCTTTTATCAAAATTACAAATGAAAAATATCCACGTCTTTTAATTACTAGACAGGTCAAAAAAGACAATGCAAAATACTTTGGCCCCTACCCTGATGTAGGAGCCGCAAATGAAATAAAAGGTTTACTTGATAGAATCTTTCCTCTTAGAAAATGTAAAACTTTACCAAATAAGGTTTGTTTATACTATCATATAAATCAATGCCTCGCTCCATGTGTTTTTGATATTGATCCGCAAGTTTATCGAGATATGACAGATCAGATTGGTCGCTTTTTAAATGGGGATGATGATAAAATAATTCATGAACTTGAAGACAAGATGAAGGATGCTTCAGAGCAAATGGAATTTGAAAAGGCTGCTGAATATAGGGACTTAATCAAACATGTTGGTATTTTAAGAACTAAGCAACGTGTAATCAATCATGATTTGAAAGACCGTGATGTATTTGGATATGCAGTTTTAAATGGTTGGATGTGTGTTCAGGTTTTCTTTGTTCGACAAGGAAAGTTGATTCAAAGGAATGTAAATATGTTCCCTTATTATAATGATCCAGATGAAGACTTTCTGACATATATCGGTCAATTCTATCAGGAAGATGAGCATTTTATTCCAAAAGAAATATTCATTCCAAAAGATATAGACGTTCATAGCGTTAAAGTTTTAACTCAGACAGAAGTTATTCAACCATCACGTGGTGAGAAGAAACAACTGGTTAATCTGGCGACAAAAAATGCTGAGGTGAGTCTGCAACAAAAATTTGATCTAGCAGAAAAGAATGTTGAAAAAACAAAAGGAGCAGTTGAAAACCTTGGTGATTTACTTGGAATTCCAACTCCGATAAGGATTGAAGCTTTTGATAATTCAAACATCATGGGTACCAGTCCTGTATCTGCTATGGTTGTTTTTGAGAACGGGAAACCAAGTAAGAAGGATTATCGCAAGTATAAGATTAAAACTGTCACTGGTCCGGACGACTATGCTTCAATGCGAGAAGTAATTGAGCGTCGTTATTCAAGGGTGGTTAGTGATAATTTAACTCCACCAGACTTAATCATTATTGATGGTGGTGAGGGCCAGGTGAACGCGGCTAAGGAAATACTTTATAACAAACTAGGACTTGATATTCCGATAGCTGGACTTGCTAAAAATGATAAGCACCAAACCCATGATATTCTCTTCGGTGATCCTCTGGAAGTTATTCCTCTAAGTCGTCAAAGCCAAGAGTTTTTCTTACTTCAAAGAATTCAAGATGAAGTCCATAGGTTTGCAATAACTTTCCATAGACAGGTCAGAAGTAAAAATTCATTTGCTTCAAAACTTGATGGTATCCCGGGCCTTGGTCCAAAACGTAAACAAAATTTACTCAAGAAGTTTAAGAGTCTAAAAAATATTCAAAATGCTAGTGTTTATGAAATACATGAAGTAGGTATCCCTATGAAGGTGGCAGAAGAAGTATCTAATGTACTTGCACCTAAGAAAAAAGAGAACGAAAAGGACAAAAAAGATAATTCATAGATACTATTTAAAAATAAAAATTTTTTTATTCATTTATAATTTATTTTATCCTTAAAAAAGGGTAAAATAGATTATGTGAATTAGTAGTTCTTTATAAAAATGAAGAGCTTGGATTTGTCATAAAATGAAAAGGAGAAATACATGTCAGTTAATTTTAAAGAAGAAATTGAAAAACGCAAAGATGATATGTTAGAAGATTTATTTACTCTTCTACGCATCAACTCAGAACGTGATGATAGCAAAGCAACTAAGGAAGCTCCATTTGGACCTGGTCCAGTTAAAGCTCTTGATGCTATTCTAGACATTGCTAAACGAGATGGATATGCAACTAAGAACGTTGATAACTATGCTGGCCATTTTGAATATGGTGATGGTGATGAAGTATTAGGAATCTTTGCTCATATGGACGTTGTACCAGCAGGTTCTGGTTGGGATTCAAATCCTTATGAACCAGAAATTCGCGATGGTAAAATCTATGCGCGTGGTTCAAGTGATGATAAAGGGCCAACAATGGCATGTTACTATGGATTAAAAGTAATCAAAGAATTAGGACTTCCTGTTTCTAAAAAAGTAAGATTTGTAATCGGTACAGATGAAGAATCTGGTTGGGGAGATATGGATTATTACTTTGAACATGTTGGTGTTCCAAAACCTGATTTTGGTTTTTCACCAGATGCTGAATTCCCAATTATCAATGGTGAAAAAGGTAATGTTACTGAATACCTTCACTTTGATGGAATTAATGCTGGAACTTTCCGTTTACATTCATTTAATGGTGGACTACGTGAAAACATGGTACCAGAAAGTGCAACTGCAGTAGTAACTTCAATTCTTCCTCTTGAAGATATCCAAGAAGCTTTTGAAACATTTAAAAAAGATTTCAAAGTTGGTGGTGAAATCAAAGATTTAGGTGAAGATAAATTTGAAATCACTGTTGTTGGTAAATCAGCACACGGAGCTAGTCCACATACTGGTGTTAATGGTGCAACTTACCTTGCTCATTTCCTTTCAGGATATGACTTCCAAGGTGGCCCAGGAGCATTCATCAATATCGCTGGTAAAACTCTTTTCCAAGATCATGATGGTAAAAAATTAGGTGTTGCTTATACTGATGAAAAAATGGGTGCACTTTCTATGAATGCTGGTGTCTTCAAATTTGATGAAAATTCTGATGACAACACAATCGCTCTTAACTTCCGTTTCCCTAAAGGAACAGATGAAAACAAAATCAAAGATGTTCTTGTAAAACTTGATGGAGTTTACAAAGTAACTTTAACTGAACATATCATGCCTCCTCACTATGTTCCAATGGATGATCCATTGGTTAAAACTCTACTTGATGTATATGAAAAACATACTGGTCAAGAAGGTTATGAACAAATCATCGGTGGTGGAACATTTGGACGTCTTCTAGAACGTGGTGTAGCATATGGAGCAATGTTCCCTGGATACACAGATACAATGCACCAAGCAAACGAATTCGTACCAGTTGACTTCTTAGTAGATGCAGCAGCAATCTATGCAGATGCAATCTATCAATTGATTAAATAAACCATCGGAGTAGTAAGGAGACATCTGAAAGGATGTCGAACACTTGCTACTGAAACTCACGGGTTTATCCGTGTTAGTTTCATAGACATCGTAACGAAGTGAAGTACGGAGAAGGTTCTCCAACGCCCTGCCACTAGAACTAACGACTTTAGTCGTTTAAGTCCTATGGACAGCGTAATAAGAAGAAGATAGGTGATTTTGCGACTGAATAAGGAGTAAAAGTACGACCTAACTTTTCAATATTATTAAAAGCAAGACCAATTTGGTCTTGCTTTTTTATATTATAATGTATAATTTATGTTAAAATAATAATATAAAGGTTTTAAAAATATGAAAATGAAAAAGGAGAAATTATGAAAGAAGAGTCCTATAATGATTTAGAAAATGATAAAGAATTAAAAGAAGATATAAATTCGATTTTGAAAAGCCAACAAGTTGAGAATATAAAAATTGTACATGTATATGAAGATTCTAACCAAGTTCCTGAAGATATAAAGGGCTGGAATTGGGGAGCATTTGGATTAACTCTTTATTGGTCGATTGGTAATAAAGTTTATTTGGGATTGTTAATCTTACTTTCAATGGTACCTTACGCTGGATTTGTATTTGCTATTGTATGGAAAATTGTAATCGCAGCTAAAGGGAATGAATGGGCGTGGAAAGCAGGAAAGTATAAATCCGTCGAAGAATATAAAAAAGTACAAGAATCTTGGAAAATGCCCGGAATAGTTGCATTTATTCTTGGAATTTTAAGTATTTTTATCGTATTTTTATTTCTTATATTTTTTATGGCTATATTTTTTTCAATAATAAATTCTTATAATTCAAACATTGGGAATACAGGTATATACGATTCAACAGATACTTACAAGTTTTAATTTGAAATATATTATTACTAAATATGGATATAATAAATTTATAGTGATATAATTAGGAATGTGTAATAAAATATAAAAATTGGAGATTAATTATGGAAGAAGAAAACTTAAAAAATAAAGATCAAATTATCGAGGAAAATTTAGATTTATCAAAAGAAAGTTTTGATACTGAAGAAAATTTTGATTTACCAAACGAAACTAAAGTAATACATGTTTATGAAAATAGTAATGAAGTACCTGAAGAGATAAAAGGTTGGAGCTGGGGAGCATTTGGACTAACTTTTTATTGGTCAATTGGTAATAAAGTTTATTTAGGGTTGTTAATTTTATTAGCTGGAGTACCTGTAATTGGTTGGATCTTTGCAATAATTTGGAAAATTGTCATGGGACTTAAAGGAAATGAATGGGCATGGAAGAATGGAAGTTATAAATCTCTTGAAGAATATAAAAAAGTTCAAGATTCATGGAAAGTTCCAGGAATTGTAGCATTTGCATTTGCAATCATTGGGGTTGTTGCATGTATAATTTTCTTTATTTTCTTTGCTGCAATGGCATCTACTATCTATAATTATGATACTTATTAAAAATGCCTAAAGGCATTTTTTTATGAATAAATAGAATGAGGATATATGTTCGCTGATAATTACATTGAAAAAGTTCTTGAAAAAAAATCTCATCTATGTGTTGGTCTTGATCCAGATTTGAAGGAGTTTCCGACCTATATATTAAATGAAGCAGAAGAAAAATATGGTAAAACGTCACAAGGAGCAGCACACGCGATTTATGAATTTAATAAGTTAGTCATTGATCAAGTTGCAGACTTGATACCAGTAGTGAAACCTCAGTTAGCTTACTATGAAGTTTATGGTTCTGCTGGTATTGATGCCTTTTGGAAGACAGTAGCATATGCACACGCCAAAGACTTACTCGTGATTGCGGATGCAAAGAGAGGGGACATTGAATCCACATCGAAAGCCTATGCTCAAGCCTTCTTCAAGGATAAAAATAATAGTTGGCAAGATACAGATAAAGTAGATGCTGTCACAGTAAATCCCTTCTTAGGAAGGGATGGAATTGATCCATTTTTAGAAGTTGCTAAGGAAAATGGGGACGGTGTTATTGTATTAGTGAAAACAAGTAATAATTCATCAGGAGAGTACCAAGATAAGATTACCATTGAAGATAAAAAGAGCATCTCCGAGCTTGTTTGTGATTACATAGTATCAAATTATCCAGAGTCTATTGGTAAATATGGATATTCAAATATTGGAGCGGTAGTTGGAGCAACATATCCTGAGCAAGCAAGAGATTTTCGTAAAAAAATTAGTAAATCCTTATTTTTAGTACCTGGAATTGGTAAGCAAGGTGGAGACATTGAACAATTAGCTAACTCATTTAACGAAGATGGACTTGGAGCTATTATTTCTTCTTCAAGGGCAATTAATTATGCTTACCCTTCTGTTGAGTCAAATGATAAAGAAGTTAAAAATTCAATTAGAAATATTGTAATTGAGACAAATCAATTAATAAATGAGTCATTAAGAAGAGCTGATAAGTTAGCTTGGTAAAAAATGATGACAAAAAAAGAGCTTCTAGATGTCTAGAAACTCTTTTTCTTACTAAATTATACTTGTTCAGTAATATCTTTTGGTAACATGAAAGCTGATACAACAGCAATGATTCCGTCGAATACTAAGAAGAATCCTACGAACCATACGAATGAACCAAGAGAAAGTGCTGGATCAAATAGCATTACGAATCCTACATATAAACCGAAAAGTCCGATTAATACATATAAAACTCTCATTAATCCACTGATACCAACTTGCCAGAAAGCTGACATGATAGCTTCAGCAGAAGCAAAGATAATCCAAAATGCGAAAATGAATGCAACGGTAACTGCGCTTGCTGATTTATCAAATAAGAAAATCAAACCAACAATTGCTGAAAGTACAGCGCTTAAAATTTCACGGCTACGAAGTTCTGAGAACTTAGTTTTGTAAGCAATGTAAGCTGATGCAATAGCAGCTACAATGTTTAAAATACCGATAATAGTAAGCATAGGTCCTAATTCTCCAGTGGGGCTAGTAAGAACAAGAATACCTAAAATAAGTGAAATAATTCCTAGTACAATAAGACCAATTTTAATGTCTTTCATTAAAAACGTCCTCCTTTTTTATAATTCCATATTATTATTAATATGTACTATTAACATTAACGATTAATAGACCAAAAGTCAAATAATAAGTAATATTGATAAGGATTTTGTAACAAATTAGTCTATACCAATATATGTAGTAAGAGAAATTGTTATTTATTAGGATCAAATCACGAACATTGTTATATAAAAATAAAAAAAGACCAGATATTTATATATATCTGATCAAATATATTATTTAACAAACATTGCATCCCCAAAACTGAAGAAACGATATTTTTCATCAACTGCATGTTTATATGCATCAAGTACAAAATCTCGCCCAGCAAAAGCTGAAACCAACATTACTAAAGTTGATTTAGGAAGATGGAAATTTGTTGAAAATGCATCAACAACCTTAAATTCATATCCAGGTTTAATGAAAATATTAGTCCAACCAGAGTCAGCTTTAATTTCTCCATTAAATTTTGTCCCAATAGTCTCAAGAGTACGGATAGAAGTAGTTCCAACAGCTACAATTCGCCCACCGCTTGCTTTAACCTCGTTCAATTTAGCTGCAGCATCTTCAGATAGCTGGTAGAATTCACTGTGCATTTCGTGTTCATCAACATTATCAACACTAACCGGACGAAAAGTTCCAAGACCAACATGGAGTGTAAGCTCAACAAGATTAACCCCTTTATCTTCGATTTTCTTCAATAACTCAGGAGTAAAATGAAGACCCGCAGTTGGGGCAGCAGCAGAGCCGTTTTCTTTAGCGTATACTGTTTGATAGCGTTCTTGGTCTTCAAGTTTTTCATGAATATATGGAGGAAGTGGCATCTCTCCGAGGCTTTCTAGAGTTTCTAAGAAAATTCCATCATATTCAAATTCGACTATACGACCACCATGTTCAAGCTCCTCAGTAACAGTAGCAACCAAGCGACCGTCTCCAAAAGAAACCTTTGAACCAACACGTAGGCGTTTAGCAGGCTTAGCAAGAGTTTCCCATTTATCACCCTCAATGTTTTTAAGAAGTAGAAGCTCAACATGTCCACCAGTATCAGGTTTAACACCAAAAAGTCTTGCAGGAAGTACTCTCGTATTATTCATTACAAGAGCATCACCCGGCTCAAGTTCGTCAATAATGTCGTAGAAATGTTTATCTTGCATAGTTTCTGATTCACGATCAATCACAAGTAAACGTGATTCACTTCTATTTTCGAGAGGTGTTTGAGCAATCAGCTCTTCAGGAAGTTCAAAGTCAAAATCATTTGTGTTCATTGTTAATATTTGGCAAGAGATTATAAAATATTTTTTAAATACCTTGTAAACACTTGCTTTCTCCAATCCAAAATTATTTACTAAAATATTATATCAAATTTAAAAGAAAATAGTTGACAAATGAATTTAATTTCGTATAATTGGTATATACCAATATAAAGAATAAATATAAAAGGAAAAATAATAAAATGAAAATTATTAAAGTTGCAGATCAAGTTGAAGGTGGAAAAAAAGGATTTGAAATCCTATCAGAAAAAATGGCAAATGGAGCAAAAACTCTAGGACTTGCAACTGGAAGCACACCAGTTGAATTTTATAAACAAGTAGTAGCAAGTGATCTTGATTTTTCAGACATGACATCAGTTAACCTTGATGAATATGTTGGATTAGATGCAGATCATGAACAAAGCTACCGTCACTTCATGGGTGAACAACTTTTCAATGCTAAACCATTTAAAGTAAACTATCTTCCAAACGGTAAGGCTGAAGATTTACAAGCAGAAGCAAAACATTACGATCAAATTATTGCTGAAAATCCAATTGACCTACAAATTTTAGGAATTGGTTCAAACGGACACATTGGTTTTAATGAACCAGGAACTCCATTTGATTCAACTACACATATTGTTGATCTTGCTGAAAGCACAATCAAAGATAACGCACGTTTCTTCGAAAATGAAGAAGAAGTTCCTAAAAAAGCTATCTCAATGGGTATTGCAAGTATCTTAGGAGCTAAATCAATCGTACTTATGGCTTACGGTGAAAATAAAGCGGATGCAGTTGCAGCAATGGTAAATGGTGAACAAACAGAAGACCTACCAGCAAGTGCATTACAAAATCACGATGACGTTTACGTGATTGTTGACGAAGCAGCAGCTTCAAAACTATAAGAACAAGATAATAATTGACTAAACCTTCATCAAATTTGATGGAGGTTTTTTGTAAACATATCTTCTAAGTCCTATAACCACGCGCAATGTAAATATCTTTATAGTAAATTTCCTCAAAAAATCCTATTTATCAAAGACTTTTGATGTTATAATAAATTAAAATCTATTAAGATTATGTAAATTTGTAGTAACAGAAAACTCAGTTTTTTATTTCATAACTATTTACTTGGAGTAATGAGTCCAATCATCGGGGTATTATCCCTTTCAATTTGAGGTTTATATGGATATAAAATCTTTGTCTGAAAAATATATTGTAAAAGAAGCCGATTATACGGATTTAAATCAAATATTTCATCTCTGTCAGGATAATGAACTCTATTTCAAATATTGTCCACCAATGGTAACTATAGAGGGCATTGAAGAGGACATGAATGCTTTACCGCCCGGAGTTAGCAAAGAAAATAAACATTATCTTGGCTTTTATAATCCTACTGATAAGAAATTATTGGCAGTTATGGATTTAGTTGAAGGATATCCAGATTCTACAACTATCTATATTGGATTCTTTATGTTGGATACTGAAATTCAAGGGCAAGGAATTGCTAGTGAATTAATAGAAGAAGTGTTGAATAACTTGAAAGAATTAGGGTTTAAAAAAGCAAAATTAGGATATGTTGAGGGTAACCCTCAAGCAACGAACTTTTGGAAGAAAAATAATTTCGTTGAAACTGGAAGAAAATTACAATTTGATGAATATGTCGCAATCGATGCTGAAAGAAAATTATAGATAGAGGTAGAAATGAATAGGATTCCTTTTTCACTAGAAATAATTGCTCCACCAATTAATACACCTTATGAAAATTTCAAAGATGACCTTGAAGATTTTATAGAGCTTAATCCATCATTCATCGGAGTTCCAACCATTGATAAAGTAAATATGGATAAAAGAAGTTTTGAGCTTACGCGTTACATTCAAAATGATTTATCATATCCTGCAATGGCTCATTTACCTGCAAAATTTATGACCGAAAAACATCTTGAAGATACCTTGAATTCTTTTACTAATTCAGGAGTGAGGGAAATATTAGTTGTAGGTGGAGAGGTTAGAGATGAGGCTAAAATTTATTCTGATTTTCCATATGCTAATCAACTTATGGCTTTTATAAGAGAATACTCTTCTGATTTTCATGTCACAGGAGCATGCCATCCAAGAGGTGTAGAAGGTGATGGTGATTTAGCTCGTGAGATGGAAGATATTAAAAGAAAAATTGATTCAGGTTGTCAGCAACTAATCAGCCAAGTATTTTTCGACAACGAAGATTTTTATCGCTTCAAAGAAGCCTATGAGAAAGAAAATTTTAAGATACCAGTCTTAGCTGGGGTTATGCCTGCATTGTCAAGGGGTGTCATCAACTTTATGGTATCAAGAAACCATACTAGACTAAGTCCAGAACTTGAAAAAGTATTGGAAAAGTATGCTAATGATCCAGCTTCCCTTAGACAGGCTGGTTTAGAACATTCTATGGAACAAATAGATAAATTGTTGGGATGCGAAATCGATGGTTTCCATCTTTATACCATGAACGACGTATTAGCAAGTAAAGAAATATATATGACTTTTAGGAATTAATCAAATAATTTGGAAAGAAAGTAAATATTATGAGTAAAGTTAGTCAAATGTATGTTGAAGATATGAGGAAAAAGATTGGCCATGATTTATTAATTCTTATTGGTTCCAATATTATTTTGGAAAATGAAGACGGCCATATTCTGCTTCAAAAAAGAACAAATGATAGCTGGGGATTACCTGGTGGACTAATGGAAATTGGTGAATCGCTAGAAGAAACTGCAATTAGAGAAGTGTATGAAGAAACAGGTCTTGAAGTTACAGATTTAAAACTAGTCAATACATTCTCAGGACCACAGTATCAATTTACATTAGAAAATAAAGACCAAATATACGTTGTCACCTCACTTTATAAGGTTATTTCTTATAAAGGAAGTATGAACTTAGAATCAGACGAGACACTTGACCTTAAATATTTTCCTTATAATCCTTTACCAGAAAATATGGAAGATGAATATATTGACTATATTAAATATTATTTAGCGAATTTTGTGCAATGAACATACTAAAACAAGTCCTCTTGGGCTTTTTTTGATATAATGTAGAAAACGCATACAAGGAGACTCTTTAAAATGAACAAACGAATTAAATTCTCGATATAGCTGATTTGATAGGCAGTATATCGAGCAAATAAATTTTTAGTCCTATCAGCTTGGCTGTATCAACCCTAGACAACAACAAAAATAGGAGATATAGCATGAAAGCACAAAACATAAGACATTTAATAAAATATTTTAAGAATTTAACAGTAACATACATTATTTTAGGAGTTCTTTGTCAGCTTCTGAAATCAATAAACATCCTTTACTATCAAAATATATTAGATGGATTTTCTAAAGGACTAAGCCCCTGGAGTCTTCTAATTTATTCAACGACATTAATTCTTCCCCTCATCCTTGCATATTTGTCGGAATATCCCAAAAGCAAACTCTATCATGGGATTTATTATTTTCTCAAAAAAGAAGTGCTAGAGAAAATCTCACACATTGATTATCTTAGCTACATGACTTTTGGAAGCGGGAATCTCTTACAGAAGATTGAAGTAGGAGCCTTGGCTGGAAGAAGTATTTATGTAGATTTTTACTGCCATATTTTGAGAGAATTACTTCCATCACTGATATTCAATATACTTTTTATCTCCCTGATTGATTTAAGTCTGATACCCTTCATTACCCTTGGATATTTAATCGTTTTCCTTATAAGCAAGTTCCTTCTCACATATCTTGAAAGAATTAAAAGGGAAAATCTCATAAACGAGGAGGCCTTAAATAGTATTTTGACCCGTAGTGTTTTTGAAATAGTCACCTTCCGCATAAATCGCAGATACAAAAGCGAGATAAGAAAGTATGAGTCGCTGTCGGAGAAGGTGGTTGATAATGTCACGAGCATGACGCTCATTCACGAGCTGTTCTTCACTATTTTCGCTATCTTGGTCGCAATCATCCAAATCCTTCTGCTCGCTCTAGTCTTGACTGGGCACATAAGTCTGACAGTTGGCGGATTGGTTGCAGTTCTTGCCTACATTGACAACATCTACACGCCTATTGCCATCTTCAACGTCATCTTTGTCAACTATCGACTAAACAAGGTTTCCTATGAGCGGCTGGCAGAATTTTACATGGCACCTGATGATTTGGGTCTTACTTCTGGGAAAAAGCTTTTCCATGAAAAAATTACTAATGTCAGATTAGTGGATGTAGATCTTTCCATCTCAAACAAGGAAATTCTCTGCAGTGTAAATCTTAATTTCGAAAAAGGGAAAATCTACGCCTTAACAGGAAAAAGTGGTTCGGGAAAATCGACTTGTGTAAAAACAATACTTGGCTTGCTTAAGGCGACTAGCGGTGAAATTCTTATAAACGATAGGAAACTATCTAGCATAAATCTTGATGATTATTATAAGGACGTTTTCTATATTTCACAGGAAGTTCCAATCTTTGAAGGAAGTTTAAGAGAAAATATAATTTTTGAAAATGAAAAAATTACAGATTTAGAGATAATTGAGGTATTAGAAAATTGTGGTTTGAAGAATTTCTTTGGAAAACTTGAGAAAGGACTAGACACATCACTTGGAGAAAAGGGATTAAATATATCTGGTGGTGAAAGACAGAGAATTGCCTTTACTAGACTATACTTTTCACAAGCAAATCTAATAATTTTTGATGAAGCAACATCAGCTATGGATGAAAAAACAGAAGAATTTATTTTAAACAATGTTTTACCGTTACTAGAAAACAAGTTAACAATAATGATAACTCATCATAAAAAGAATTTGAAATTTGTTGATGAAGTAGTTAGCTTTTAAAGGAGGCTAATAAAATGATATTTATATTAATTTTAGGTCTACTTTTTATAATTCTAGCAATTCAGTTTAGACGTGGGAAATGGTCAAGACTCATAGCAGGAAATACTTTCGGTGATAGGCCGAAAGAAAAAGTGGATAAAGCAGCTAAAACAGTCAGTAACTTATTGATATATATAGGTTTAGAGTTTATTATTTCATATTTTTTAGACGTGTTTATCAAAAAAGGTGCTAAGATATCTCTAATTGGCCTGATTCCTATAATCATCTATGCTTTTTACATGATATTTGTCTACTTAAAAGCATATTTGAAAAATGAGATTTAACTAAAGTAGATTTACTTTATATTTAATTATATTTTTGAAAGGATATCGTATGAATGATTTGATAACAAAATTATTGAAAAATTTATTTCTATGTTTAATAATTTATTATTCTTATTCAGTAATAATAAATTTTATCAGTTTGTCTAATATTGCTAATATTGGTAATATTAGTGGGGAGGGATTGTTTTTTAGAACGATTAATTTTCTTTTGATTATACAACCTTTTATATTGAAAGTTATGATCTTAATATTTTTGGTTATTTCTTACAGAGATGTTAATGATTATCGAAGTAAATAATAAATGATTATGAATATCAAACTATCAAAATTGTGGAAATCATACAATTTTGGTAGTTTTTGTTATAATATTGAGTAACTAGGAGGTATCAGATGAGAAAGATAGCATTTTACGGAGCAATAAGCCTGGATGGTTTTTTAGCAGATAAAAATGATAATTTGGACTGGTTATTTAATACCCATACTGAAGGTGAAATAACTTATGATAAATTTATTGAAACTGTAGATACTGTTGTTATGGGACGAGTAACATATGAAGAAGTACTTAAATTACTTAAGGAAGATGAAGAATTCTATCCAAATCAAGAAAAAATAATATTTTCAAATACTCTTAAAAATGACATTGAAGATGTAGAAGTTGCGCATGGAAATATAGTCGACTATCTAAATAACCTTAGACAAAAAGAAGGAAAAACTATTTGGATAATCGGAGGTGGAGCTATTTTAAAACCATTAGTTGAAGCTAATATGGTTGATGATTACTATATTCAAATAGCACCAATTCTTCTAGGCGATGGCAAAAGACTCTTTGAGAAAATGAGCCATCCAACAAACTTAAAGTATCTTGGAACTTCACAGATGGGTGACCTAGTAGAAGTTAGATATTCAAAGATTAGGTTATAGATGAAAAATAAATTTACTAAGATATTAATAATAATAATCTTGTTGCTGATTGTTTTATTTATATGGAGGCATAGAGGTGATTTTTCAAGTTTTCGTATAAATCAGAAACAGTTGGTCGAAAAAATTCGTAGTCATGGCCCTGTTGATATTATCATTTTGGTAGCTCTTATAATTATTGTAATTATGGTACCAGGTGCTCCAACGGCTCCTTTTGAAATTGCATCCGGAATAGTATTAGGACCAATATTTGGAAGTGTCTTAAATGTTACAGCGGCAGTTCTTGGGAATGCTCTTTTGATTTGGATAATTTCTAAATTTAAAATTAGTAGTTCATCGGATAAAAATAAAATTTTAGGAAAATTGGAAAATATGAACAATCCTAAAATGGGACTTTCCATTGCATATATGATTCCGGTTATTCCAACCTTCTTGATAGACTATACTGTTGATAAATTAGGATATTCTCTGAAAAAATTTTTGCCTTATATAGTCATTGGTAATATTCCTATATCAATTCTCTATGCAGTTGGTGGTGATGCAATATTAGAAAAGAACTATAAAAAAATAATTGTTCTTTTAGCTATTATTTTAATAATACTTGGTCTATTCCTTTTATTTAATAAATTGTATAAACAAGAAAGAAGTGAAGATAATGAATAAACGTATTAAGAAGAAAAAAATGAAAAACTATTTGGCTATATGTCCATCAAAACCAGTAGAAGTAAAACTTAAAGCTAAAAAGGAGTAGCTCATGAATAAAGATTTTCTTGATACAAAATATGGTAAAACCTATTATTTTTACAAACCATCTAACAAAAATGAAAAAACTTTGATTTTTATTCCTGGTTTTAGTGGCGATTCAGCCTATAACTCATTCAGAAACATTATTGATAAGCTTCCCGATTCAATTGGAATACTTGTTGTTGATACCGTTGGAACTGGTCATAGCTATAAAGAGTATATGAATCGAACACCAGGAAATGTTGTCGGTAATATTATAGAGGTAATAACTTATTTGAAGCCCATAAATCCGATGTTTGTTGGTCATAGTTACGGTGGAGCATATGCCCTTCAATTGGTAGATAAAGTATCTGATTTAACTAATGAACTCTTTTTGATAGAACCGACATATTCACAAATAACTTTCAAGCTTCTTGATAAAACATATCAGTTTTTGAAGCAATATAAAGACTTCTCTGAAGAAAAAGCTAAGGGTAGTATAAATGCGGAAGATTTTATAGATTCTGTAAATCCACTTGTAACTGAAGAGATTATCAAAGAGAATGCGGAATTACTTTTTAATGTCTACGCAAACGAATCAATAATTGCTGAATGTCTTGCCACTGAAGAGATGGTAAAGCAAATGGAAATAGCTGAAAGGAATTTAGATAATTTTCATATAGTTCTTTTATGTTCAAAAGAGCGGGAAGAAGAATATAAAAATTCTATTTTTGCTCCTTCTTGTAAAATATTATCGGCAGCTGGAAATCATAGTCTCCATTGGACAAACGAAAAATTTGTACTAGATAATTTAATTAATTTTATTAATGGAAGTGAATAGGTAATGAAAACCAATATTTATGATAACGAGGAGTTTTTTAATTCCTATAGCCAAATGTCACGCTCAAAAGATGGACTAGCAGGTGCTGGTGAATGGCACACTTTACAAAAAATGCTTCCTGATTTTAAAGGAAAACGTGTTTTAGATCTTGGGTGTGGTTATGGCTGGCATGCAAAATATGCTGTTGATAATGGTGCAAAATCTGTATTAGCAATTGATTTATCGGAAAAAATGCTTGAAGTTGCACGTGAAAAGAACTTTGATGAAAATATCACTTATGAACAAGCAGACTTAAGAGAAGTCAAATTTTTTGAAGATACATTTGATGTAGCTATATCATCTCTAGCATTTCATTATCTTAGTAAGGATGAAATGAATGCTCTTTTTGCTAAGCTGCATATTGCTCTAGTAGATGATGGAGAATTTGTATTTTCAGTTGAACATCCATTATTCACTTCTGAAGGAAGTCAAGATTGGGTTTATAATGAAGATGGTAGTATCTCTCATTTTCCTGTAGATAATTATTTTTACGAAGGAGAAAGGAATTCGCATTTTCTAGGAAGTTATGTGAAAAAATATCATAAAACTTTAACAACTTATGTTGAGATTCTTTTGGCAAATGGTTTTTCGATTGAAAGTATTATTGAACCGATGCCTGATATGCATATGTTGGATATTCCTGGAATGAGGGATGAGCTAAGACGTCCTATGATGATGATAATATCATCCAAAAATCACAAATAAATTTCACAAAGAAAATTACATGGATTTTCCTTATGGAAAATCTTTTTTTATGATGAAAACAAGCTCTAAATGTGCTATAATAATAGAGTTGGATAAAATGTTTAATAAATATTATTTTAGAAAAGGGAATAGTATGACAAAGGAAATCACAATATATGCTGTAATTTTTAAGATATTATTATCTATAATTGTTGGTGGGTTAATTGGTATTGAACGAGAATACAAAAACCGCCCAGCAGGTATGAGAACTCATATTTTAGTAAGCGTAGGTGCAACAATAATTGCCTTGATTCAGATAACTATTGCCCAAAGCGCAACTGAAGCTGTCATTGATTACCCAAGTTTAGCATCAGCCACAACTATTGATCAGTCGAGACTTATTGCTCAGATAGTAAGTGGAATAGGTTTTTTAGGTGCAGGTACTATAATTGTTAATCGTAAGTCAATAACAGGTCTTACGACTGCTGCTTCCTTATGGGTGGGTGCAGCTCTTGGTATTGCAATTGGAATGGGATATTATAATATAGCTATAGTCGGTTGTGTTGCTGTACTTGTATCTTTAACTTTAGTTCATAAAATTTTACGAGTTAATACTCTTAAGAAATTGGAGATTAAATATGTTCATCGTCAAGAAACAAAAGAATTTCTAGTTGATTATTTCAAGAGTAAAAAAATAGATGCAGAAATTGTTAATTTCAATGCATCATTTGAACAGAATTACAGGATTTACTCTAAGACATATAATATTAATCTTCCAAAAAATATGACTTATACTGAAGTTATAGAAGATCTATCGTCACATGAAAATATAATGAAATTGAGTATTGTCAGTGTCTGAAAGCGAATGATTATTCGCTTTTTTTTATCTTAAATTTATATTTTTTATTACTTTATGGTAAAATATAGATTATTTTAGAAGAATGTATTGTTTAGGAGATGACATTATGCTAGGAAGTATATCAATTTATGAAATAATTTTTAGAGTGGTTTTATCAATTTTATGTGGAATTTTGATTTCAATTGAACATCAGAGAAAAAACGGTCCAACTGGGATGAGGACTCATATCCATGCTTTAGTTTGTTTAGGTGCAGCAATTATTGCACTTACTCAATTTACCATCGCTCAAAATGAGGCTAGTGTTGTACGAAATATTCCATCAATGGCATCAGCAATTTCAATAGATGAGTCAAAGCTGATTGCACAAATTGTTAGTGGAATAGGATTTTTAGGTGCAGGAGCAATTATTGTAACTAGGAAGCAAATTTTGGGCCTTACAACAGCAGCATCAATTTGGATTTCAGGTGGTGTTGGGATGGCAGTAGGAATGGGTTTTTACTCTATTTCTATAATTGGGACACTAGCAGTGATAACTACCCAATTCCTTATCCATAAATTTTTAAATATTAATATGATACAATTAATAGAAATAAGATATATTGATAGAGAAGATTCAGGAGAGTTCATTAGTGATTTTTTTAAATCAAAAAATATATATATTCAATTGGTAAATTTTGAAATATTATTTGAGCCAAATTGTGATGTATGCCGAGAAATATATCGAATAAGCATGCCAAAAGGTATAGATGACACGAAAGTTTTAAAAGAACTTTCAAAATATCAAAATATAATTAAGATTGGAATTGTTGATGTATAAATCAAGAAGCATATTTATAGCTTCTTTTATTTTATAGTTTTTACTAATTCAATTTCATCTACTAAAGGAATTCCATGATAGCCAAACTTAGGAATTTCTTTTTTTATTTTTCGTGCATTAGTAACAGCATTTTTATAAATTTTTTCTAATCTGTAACCACGTTTTTGATAAAATCTAAGAGCATTAAGATTATCATTTGTTGTTATTAATCTTATTTTGGAACACCTGTTTTCTGATGCAGTTTTTTCAACCTTATTTATCAACTTACTTCCTGAGCCTTCTCCTTCAATGATACTATCCAAAGAAATTATTTCACAGTAAGATTCTTTTAAAACATATGTTATTAGTGCAATGATTTCATTGCTATCATTAAGAAGTGCATATCCATCAAGGTCATTACAATCATATGTACCGGTTGATATGACCATTTTTGAATTCCCCCAATGTTTCTTGAAAAAAGCGGAGACTAACCTTTTTTCTAATGATCTATTACTAACTATTTTATTATTCATTTTTCACCTCAACATTAGTGTTTATAAGTATTATACCATTTGTGATTAAAATTTTAACATTAATAAATAATAAATAAATATCGAAAAACAATAATAAATGCTTGATTTTCAATAAAAAAAGTTTATACTGAATTTATTAACAAAATTAAATAGCGTTAAATAAAGAAGGAGAAATGAACATGAAAGATAAAACTTTGTTTAAGATTTTAAAATGGTGTTTCTACATTGGAGCAATTTTTCTAAGTATCGTAATAATCGGTTTATTGGTACTAGGACTAATGGGTACCAAATTCACGTTGTTTGATGTGACTAACTTGCCTGCAGGTTTAACAATTACCAGTGAGGGAGTAATAAATATTTGGACTATTTTAGCTACAATTCTTGTCATAATGGTGGTAATTGGCTTGTTTTGGAATGTTGCTAATCTTTTTAAAAACCTTGAAAATGACAAGATTTTTGTTAAAGAGAATACTGATATTTTGAGAACTGTTGCAAATTGTTTCTTCGTATTGACAATAATTTCAAAACTTCCTGAGTTTATAGCAGGCGCAATGAATAACAGTTATAATTTTAATTTTGATTTTTCATATTTAATAATGGGTCTCGTTGTTTGGGCTGCTATGAAGGTAATGGAGAGAGCAAATTTAATTGCTGAAGAAAATGAATTTACAATTTAAGAAATAAAGGAGGAATTTATGATTCGCATAAATTTAGATGTAGAGTTAGCGAAAAAGAAAATGTCTTCCAGTGAACTAGCCGAGAAAGTTGGCATAACAACTGCAAACATCTCTATTTTAAAAACTGGAAAAGCAAAAGCAGTACGTTTTTCTACCTTGGATGCAATATGCAAGGCACTCGATTGCCAACCAGGTGATATTTTAGAGTATGTTGACGATGAAGAATAGAAATATTTATTAATAATTTTAAATCCTAGATTTTATTATCTAGGATTTTTATTATCGATTTACAATATAAATTTATTGAAAAACGATAAAATTTGATATATAATTTATTTATCAATTGATAAATAAAAAGTAAAAGAGGTCTTATAATGTCCAGAAACAAATCTAAAAATATTAATTTAAAAAAAGTGACTCTTGCAGTGATAGACTGCTTGATTCCAATAGTTGTAATGATTTTTTCTCAGGTACTTTCAATAATTGCTCCACCTAAAATATTGAGTATACTGGCTGGTGTATCTTCAGATAATATATCAGATATAAAGAATTTTAGTTACTATTATATAGTTCTACAAGCATTAATTTATATGATAGTATTTATTTTATTGATGAAATTATTTTTAAAAGCATATTATAAAGAAAATATTTTTAAACAAATACTCAAAGGTAGAATAAATATAATATGGATAATGATTCCCGTTGTTTATATTTCTATCATAGATTTTATATATTTTATTTTTGTTAATGGTGAATTTATTTTTAGCAAAGTAGATAATGAATCATTTTTTGTCACTCTTATTTACTTAGTACTATTTACGTCTCTTGCTGCACCAATAATTGAAGAATTAATTTTTCGTGGTGTTATTGCTGAGAGAGTAAAAGAGAAGTATGGCAAAAATATAGCATTAATTATATCTTCTATTTTATTTGCATTATGCCACAATATGAATGCAAGATTTAATGATAGTACATCAATAATAATGTTTATAAGCATAACACTAATTGGAGTATTACTTTTCATTATTAAAGATAGATTTGATAGTTTATATGCAAGTATTATTTTTCACTCAATATATAATTTATTATCTGAGATTGTTCCTATAGCCTCTAAGGCAAACTATAATAAATACTGGCCAGTATCCTATCAAGTCAACTCTGATAATATTTTATTAACAGGAGGAGAATACGGAACAACAGCAAGCATTATTACCATATGCGTAACAATAATTATAATTTTTTTAGTAATCTATTTATCAAAAAACAAAAAATATGAATAATTCATTAAAAACCTAGAAATAAATCTTCTAGGTTTTTATTATTACTCAAGATTGCTATAATAGTTCTAACGAGGTGATAATATGAAAAAATATGATTATATAGTTATCGGTGGTGGAAGTGGTGGTATCGCTTCAGCAAATCGAGCAGGTATGTATGGTGCTAAGGTACTTCTGATTGAGGGAAATGAATTGGGTGGCACATGTGTCAATGTTGGTTGTGTTCCTAAAAAGATAATGTGGCATGCTAGTGAAATTATGGAAACTATTGAGCGAGATGCATCAAGTTTTGGCATACATGCTAAAGTTGAAAATTTTGATTTTAAAGAACTAGTCGAAAAACGTGAAGCATACATTGATTTTCTTCATGGAGCCTATGAGCGTGGTCTAGATAGCAATAATGTTGAACGAATCAAAGGTTATGCTAAGTTTCTAGACAACCACACTGTAGAAGTAAATAATGAAAAGTATGCTGCATCCAATATTCTTATAGCAACAGGAGGCTATGCTAGTCCTCTTGAAATTCCAGGTGGAGAGTATGCTATCGATTCAAACGGGTTCTTTGAGCTTACAGAGGCACCAGAGCATATGATAGTCATTGGCGCAGGATACATTGCTTCAGAAATAGCTGGAGTTATTAATGGGTTAGGTAGCAGGGTTTCATGGGCTTATCGTAAAGAATTACCTTTGCGTAATTTTGATAAAATGCTTTCCGAAAATCTTGTTAAAATATACAATGACAATGGAATTGAGACTTTCCCTAACTATGTACCTGAAAAAATTGAAAAATCAGGGAATCAGTATACTGTAACATTTGAAAATGGTCAGACTTTGATAGGAGACTCAGTCCTTTTTGCCGGAGGCAGAAATCCAAATACAGGAAATCTTGGTCTTGAAAACACAGATGTTAAATTAGATGGGCGTGGTTTTGTGGAGGTTGATAAATTCCAAAATACCAGTGCTGAAGGAGTCTATGCAGTAGGTGATGTTATCGGAAAAATTGATTTAACACCAGTAGCAATAGCTGCTGGACGTAGACTTTCAGAAAGATTATTTAATGGAAAATCTGATTCATATTTAGATTATGATTTAATTCCTACTGTAATGTTTACTCATCCACCAATTGCTACAATCGGAATTTCAGAAGAAGCAGCAATTGAAAAATATGGTGACCAAATAAAAATATATAAATCAACTTTTACTCCACTATATTTTGGTTTAAATGATTACAAGCAAAAATGTAACATGAAATTAGTATGTCTTGGAAAAGAAGAAAAAATCATCGGACTACATGCAATCGGACTAGGTGTTGATGAAATGCTTCAAGGTTTCGCTGTTGCAATTAAGATGGGAGCAACGAAGGCTGATTTTGATAACACAGTAGCCATTCACCCAACAGGTTCAGAAGAATTTGTGACCATGCGTTAATAAACATTAGAAAGAGTGATATGAAAAAAGAAAACTGGTATCCAGCAAACTTCAAAAGATTAGAAAAATTAATAAGAGAAAACGGAATTTATTCTCCAAATTATAATCCTCAAAATAAACCATATGCAGTATTTGACTGGGATAACACAAGTATTATTAACGATGTAGAAGAAGCAACATTAACTTATCAGATTGAAAATCTTGCATTTAAATTCACTACAAAGCAACTTGAAGAGATTTTAGCAAAAAGCATTTTGGAAAGCCCTGAATCTTCAAACCTTGAACTTCAATCAGAAAAAATACAGATTGAAAAAATTTGTAAGGATGTAGTCGATGATTATAGTAAGTTACTAGACTTGAAGAAAAATGCTAGCCTGAATGATATACATGAGACAGACTATTACAAAGACTTTTCAGCCAAGCTTCGCTATCTTTATACTGCTATAAATAAAGCTTTTGGAACAGACATCTCCATCTACTTGTATGCTGGGATGACTAGTGCTGAGGCAGGAGAGTTGGTCGAAAAAGCGATTGATGATCAACTGCAACGTGAACTTAAACATATAACTTGGTCGAGCCCTGAGGATATGGAGACAAGTTCGGGAATGGTTCAAGTGACTTTCAAGGATGGGATTCGTGTAATTGAAGAGATGCGTAATCTTTATCAAGAACTGATGGCAAAAGGAATTGATGTTTATATCTGTTCAGCTTCCTATATTGATGTAATTAAGGTTTTCGCCAACAATGAAAAATATGGCTATAACATCCCACTTGAAAATGTCTTTGCTATGCGTTTAGTTAAGGATAATGGAGTTATTGAAGCTAAATTTGATGAAAATTATCCTAAAACTGTCAAAAAAGGAAAAGTTGAGACCATTGAAAAGTTGATTTCTCCTAAATATAACGGTGCACAACCTATTCTAGTAGCAGGTGACAGTAACGGTGATTACCCAATGCTCACTGAATTTACAGACCTTCAAGTAGGAATAATCCATAATATCGGTGTTCAAGGACTAATATCAGATTTAACTGACGAAGTTATGGAAACACCAGAAACTGAAAATCAAAATTATCTTCTTCAAGGAAGAGATGAAAATAAAGGGATTTTAATACCATCTAAAACAAGTATTTTTCTAGATAAATAAATTTTTAAAAAGATGTCAAGAGTAAGTGTAAAGTTTTCTGTTAGATGACCTGGAAATATTATAAAGCCATGAACTATAAGGGGTTATGGCTTTTTATTTTATAAAAATAATATATTTAGGAAGGAAGAATGTGGATTGTATGAAAAAATTTAATACAAGGAATATTTGAAGGGAGGTATGAACGAAGAGTTAATCTATCTATAATATAAATGGTATAATTAGTTTTAGCTAATATTAACAAATAAATTATTTGTTAACAATTTATTAAGAAAAGGATACATAATATGAGCAGAGTAAAGTTTTATAATAAGGAAGGGTTGCTAACCAAAATACAAGATATAAATTTTTATGATTTTGTTAATAATAATATTGAACTGGAGATAAATTCAATATTAGATATTTTGGAATCAGTTAATATACTTAAATTTATAAAAAATGATTGTATTCCTAATGATGTGGACAAAGGAAAAATAAAAAGTTTTAGAGATAGGCTGAACAAAGGGATTAATATATATTTATCAAAAATAGAAGACAGAGATATGGAAATTATATTAGAGTATTTGTATTCAAATAGAGAGTACCCTACCGATGAATTTATGGATATACTTACTCTTAGGAAAGATATATTTGAATGTATAGCAGATTATAATTTTGTCATGAGCGGTGATGCTTTACTTTTTGCAGTGAGAAAAAGTCAGGTTCCAATAATAGATATGCTACGACATAAAGCTTTTATAGAGAAATATCAAGTAGAGGTAAAGGAATTATTTTTAGAGAATGAGAAAAACATTGAATTGATAATTGACAAATATGTTAAAAATGGTAACGATTTAGTGGTTCCCTCAAATATAAGTAAGTATGATTTATATTTGATGTGTGAAAGGTATATAGCTTCTAAAAAAAGAAATATAAATTATTTAAAATTGATTGAAGAAGGAATTCAAGGTATGAATAATTTTGAAATTGATAGTAAATTAAGGTTAAAAGCTAAGAAAGCTTATGAGGAAGAATTTAATCACTTTTCTAAAGATAGTAATTCTTTTTTTGAATTTGGAGAAAAGATTGAGTTATATAATGATTTTGATAAATATAAAGAAGCAAAATCAAGATTTAAAACTCTATTAAATAAAGATTTTTTTCATATTAATTTAACTTACGAAGAGCACTTAGATTATTTAATGCATTTGAACGGTTTTTTTACAAATAACTGGATTTTGAACTTAGTGAGTTTTCCTAACATTGAGTTACCAAGTGCGCTATTGAGAGAAGTATATTTTAGGAGTAATAACTCATACGAAACTAGTTTTGATTTTGATAATAAAAATCTTCTAATTACATATGCTTTTTTAATGTATCAAAAAATTATAAAAGATATTTGTGGTATTAGAATCGAGGATTTAATTGAATATTTTTTTACAAAATTTAGTAAAGAGAATTTTTCTGTCACTTGGCTTCCATTTGAATTTGCAAGTGCCAAAGAAAAAATAAAAATTCAGGCTAATTCATTATTTGTTATTGAAGAACAAGTGAGAAAACAATGGAAACTTTATCAAGAAAATAATATTGTTGATGAAGAACTATATAATTATGAGAACACTCCGAATATTGGTGATCTTGGGAGCTTACTAAATAAAAAATATATATATGCAAGTGATAAAATTAAAGATATGTTAAATTTATTTTTTTCTGATCAGTCTGATATCACATATATCAATGAAAATTTAAAAGCTGATGATTTCTTTCAACTGATAATAAAATATAATCTCAAGGTGGAGGATTTTAATTCTTATCAACGAGATAGGGTTAGAATATTAATTGAAAATAATATTGTTTCTCTGGATACTAATGGGAATATTGTTCTTAATAATGAACAATTAGTGAGAATTGGAATATATAAGCAATTATATAACTATGGAGTAATCCATTATTATCATTATTTTAATAATATGTCCCCAAATATTTTTATAGAATTAAATCAACATGAAATAGATGAGATGATAAAAGAAGGATACCTTATATATGAAAATAAACTATTTTCTACGCAGGAGTCCGATTATTTAAATTTCATACTTAATAATACATTTAATAATGGTTTGGGGTTAAGAAATGGATTCGCACATGGTTCAGTTACAAAGGAAAATAATATATCATATTCTTATGCATTAATTATATTAATTATATATATTATAAAAATAAATGAGGAGCTTCAATATTATTGTATGTTATAAATTAAATTTATATTAGGGCATATTTCAGGAATTTCAAAACAAAATTAAATTGATTGTTCTAAAACCAAACTAGTGCAGTAGTCTTATCACTTTTTAGATGGGACTATTTTTTGTGTTTAATGAATTTGATACTTATAAATTTGATGAAAATGATATTGTATTGATTTTTAGAGATGGTAATTTAGAGGAATTCTTAAAATCTATTGAAACCTATGATAAATATATAAGCTCTTCATTGATATGTATGAGATATATGTTCCAAAAGACCATCAAAAAATGACAACAAAGTTATAAAAGTAAAATTAATAAAAATTTGGGTATTTTTGTAGATTTCTCATACTAAATGTCGTGCAATAGAATTATAAAAATAAAAAATTAACGATATTATTCCAAAATAAATAGAAGGAGTAAAGAAAAAAAGGATAAAAGAAAAGATGTCAAGAAAAAAACTTGACACCTGTTTTAGATATGTTATACTAACTTAAGTAAAATAATTTAATTAGGAGATATATATAAAATGGCAGTAAAAATCCGTTTGACTCGCATGGGTTCAAAGAAAAAACCTTATTACAGAATTAACGTTGCAGATTCACGTTCACCACGTGATGGACGTTTCATCGAAACAGTTGGAACATACAATCCACTTGTTGAAGAAAATGGTGTAACTTTAAAAGAAGATCGTATTCTTGAATGGTTAGGAAATGGTGCACAACCATCTGACACTGTTAGAGATATCCTTTCAAAAGCTGGAGTTATGAAAAAATTCCACGAATCAAAGTTATCTAAATAATAATAAGGAGGGTGGAATATGCAATCTGATGTTAAAGATTTAGTATTAACGATTGTTACTCCCCTTGTTTCAAAACCAGAAGAAGTTAGCCTTGAATTAATTGATGGAGATGAATTCATTGAATATCATTTAAACGTGGCATCTGAGGATATGGGACGAATTATCGGAAGACAGGGTAGAATTATCCAAGCCATCCGTACAATCGTCTACTCAGTACCTGTTGAAGGTAAAAAAGTTCGACTTTTGGTGAATCAATAAAAGTACCTGTTTATCAGGTGCTTTTTTTGTGCTGTAAAGGATTTCAAAGAGTATTTGCCTAGTGAATAAAGCACAAATTTATGTTAGAATTATAAAGATTATATTACTCTTTTAAAAAGAATGAAAATAGATGAATTCCGTAAGTACTATAAGGAATTTATATCAGGAGAAAAAATGAATTACTATAAAGTAGGAACAATTGTAAATACTCAAGGTTTACAAGGAGAAGTCAGAGTTCTTAGTGTGACTGACTTCGCTGATGAAAGATTTCAAATTGGAAATGAATTAGCTCTTTTTGATAAAAATGATAATTTTATTCAAAATGTAAAAATTAAAACACATAGAAAACAAAAGAACTTTGATATTGTTAAATTCGAAGGAATGTATCATATCAATGATGTGGAAAAATATCGTGAACATGTATTAAAAGTTGCTGAAGATGATCTTTCAGATCTAGGTGAAGACGAATTTTATTATCATGAAATTATTGGACTTGATGTCTATGAAAATGATGAAAAAATTGGTTCAGTAAAAGAAATATTATCTCCTGGAGCAAATGATGTATGGGTAATTGATAGACCAAAGAAAAAAGATTTACTTTTACCATTCATTCCTGGAGTTGTATTAGATGTAGATGTAGCAGGAAATCGAGTTGAGATTGAAATTCCAGAGGGTCTGGATGATGAAAATTGATATTTTAACTCTTTTCCCAGAAATGTTTTCTAATCTTGAACACTCAATAGTTGGTCGTGCAAGAGATAATGGAAAAGTACAGATAGATTTTCATAATTTTCGTGATAATGCGACAAATACTCAAAAACACGTAGATGATTATCCATACGGTGGTGGTCAAGGAATGCTTTTGATGCCGCAACCGATTTTCGATACTATGGATAAAATACCTCATGATAAGGCTCGAGTGATATTGCTTGATCCAGCAGGTAGAAAATTTGATCAAAAATTTGCGGAAGAATTAGCTCAAGAAGAGCATCTGGTCTTTATTTGTGGTCACTATGAAGGATACGATGAGAGAATTAAGACACTTGTTACTGATGAAGTTAGTCTTGGTGATTTTGTCTTAACTGGTGGAGAAGTAGCAACAAGTGTTATTATTGATGCTACTGTGCGTTTAATTCCAGAAGTTCTTGGGAAAGCTGTAAGTCATGAGGAAGATAGTTTTTCATCTGGACTTCTTGAATACCCTCAATATACTCGTCCAGAAACATATCGAGATATGAAGGTTCCTGATGTTTTGATGAGTGGCCATCATGAAAATATACGTAAATGGCGTATTAAAGAAAGTTTAAAAAAGACTTTAGCTCGCCGTCCTGATCTTTTAGAAACATATGATTTTTCAGAAGAAGAAAAAATAATGCTGGCTGAAATTAAGTCAGAATTATGATAAAATATAACAATAAAAATTCAAAAGTAATATTATAGAAATTAAGTATACAACAGTATTAAAAAATAAAAGTGCTGAAGTTTCTTACTAGGAGAGAATAAAAATGGAAATCGTTCGTGATAAAGAGTTTGTTCAATTTTTTAGCTACAATGCAAGAAATTTTGCATTTGAGGAAGAAAATGGAACACCAGAACAAAAGGTTCAAATTCAAATTAACGTAATTCCTGATGTACCTGAATATAGTGAAGAAAATACAGTTTTAGGTGCTAGCGTTGAGTTTGTAATTTTATTAGAAAATTTCATTGTTTCAGGTTATGTTATGCAAAATAATGTTATTCAAAATAGAAAAGTAAATGAAGGAAATGAATTAACACAAGAAGAGATGGATGAAATTGCTCGTCCACTACTTGATATGATTACTCGTTTAACTCGCGAAGTTAGTGAAGTTGCCTTAGACGAACCAGGCGTGAATCTTAAATTTTAAGGTTTAAACTCCTTAGGAGATAAAAGAACATATGAAAATTGCAGTTATTACGGACTCTTCAGTCTATATAGAGGAAGAGTACAAGAATAGAGATAATCT
This sequence comes from Floricoccus penangensis, assembly GCF_001832885.1. Classification (GTDB taxonomy): domain Bacteria; phylum Bacillota; class Bacilli; order Lactobacillales; family Streptococcaceae; genus Floricoccus; species Floricoccus penangensis. Next base: position 358,112 of record NZ_MKIQ01000027.1, read on the forward strand.
TTTTATTTTAGATATTCCTATCGTCATTGATGGGGAAACTTATTATGAAGGAAAAAATCTATCAAATAAAGAGTTTTACGAAAAAATGGCAGCTAGCTCTGAATTGCCTAAAACTTCACAGCCTAGTTTAGCTAGATTGGAAGAACTTTTAAAAACTCTTAATAATAAAGGTTACACTCATGTAATCGGTCTATTTATATCAAAAGGAATTTCTGGTTTTTATCAAAATTCATTTTATCTTCAAAATGAATTTGAAAATATGACCGTCAAATTCTTTGACACATTGATTACTAGTGCACCACTTGGATACATGGTTGAAACCGTTCTTAAAGAGGCAAAAGATGGTTTAGAATTTAAACAAATAAGTAATCACATTGATGAAATAATTGAAAAAACTCGTGCTTACATTGTCGTTGATGATCTGAATCACCTCGTATTAGGTGGACGTTTATCAAATGGAGCAGCAATTGTTGGTAATCTTTTAAATATCAAGCCAATTCTTGAATTTGACCGTGACGGAGAAATTGTTGTACTTGATAAGGTACGTTCAAGCAAGAAGGCTTATAAGAGATTAATTTCAATTATTGAAGATGGTACAAAAGATGGTGACTATAAAATTTTTGTCATCCATTCAAATGCAAATAATCTTGCTGAAGATATGGTCAAGAAACTTCGCAAAGAAGGATTTGATGATATTTCAATAGCAACATTTGGTGCAGTTATCGGAACTCATCTAGGTGAAAATGCCCTAGCACTTGCAATCTCACCTATCGTAAAATAGAAAGGTCACACCTTATGATTAAAGTAATTATTGCTGGTTATCGTGGGAAAATGGGATCAACAGCCGTAGGCATGGTTAAAGACGATCCTGAGTTAGAATTAGTTGCTGTTTTAGACCCATTTGCAACGGAAAAAGAAGCTTATGGTGTCCCAGTATTTAATGATAAAGAAGCCTTAGTGGGAATTGATGCCCAAGTATGGGTCGATTTCACAACTCCAAAAGTTGTTTATGAAAATACAAAATTTGCCCTTGAAAATGGTTTTGCACCAGTAGTTGGGACAACAGGTTTTACCGATCAACAGATTAAGGATTTAGAATCACTATCAGTTGATAAGAAAATTGGTGGCTTAATTGCTCCAAACTTTGCAATCGGTGCAATCTTGATGATGGAATTTGCCGTTAAAGCTTCAAAATATTTTCCAGATGTTGAAATTATTGAGCTTCATCATGATAATAAAATGGATGCCCCAAGTGGTACTGCCATTAAAACAGCTGAATTAATCAAAGAAAATCGTGACTTCAAGAAACAAGGTGCTGAGGGAGAAAAAGAAAGTATACCTGGTGCACGTGGTGCTGAATATGATGGATTTAGAATCCACAGCGTAAGATTACCTGGTTTAGTTGCTCACCAAGAAGTACTTTTTGGAGCGCCAGGAGAAGGACTTAAAATTCGCCATGATTCATATGATCGTGCTTCATTTATGACAGGAGTAAATCTTGGAATTAAGAAAGTGGTTGATTTGGATCATTTAGTATATGGTTTGGAACATTTATTATGAGATTAGAAAACATGCCTGTTGAATTTCAGCAGGCTTTACCTTTAATTAATACCCTAAAAGAAGCTGGTTATGAGGCCTATTTTGTCGGGGGAAGTGTACGAGATGTTTTATTAAAGCGTCGTATACATGATGTGGATATTGCAACAAGTGCATATCCAGAAGAAGTAAAAGCAATTTTTGAAAAAACTATCGACATAGGAATTGAACACGGTACAGTACTTGTCTTAGCAGAAGATAGTCAATACGAGATTACTACTTTCAGAACGGAAGATGTATATGTAGACTATAGGAGACCCAGTGGTGTTACTTTCGTGCGCCGTTTAGAAGAAGATTTGCTTCGTAGAGACTTTACCATAAATGCCTTTGCATTGGCAGAAGATGGTCAAATAATCGATAAGTTTGATGGCTTAACAGATCTAGAGAATAAATTAATTCGTGCCGTAGGTGTAGCAGATGAAAGATTTAATGAAGATGCACTGAGAATAATGCGTGCTCTTCGTTTTTCAGCAAGCCTAGATTTCGACATTGAAGAAAAAACATTTGAAGCCATGAAGGTTCATGCTCCTCTTTTGGAGAAAATATCAATTGAGCGTAGCTTTATAGAGTTAGATAAGCTCCTTACATCTGATTACTGGAGAAAAGGACTTAGAAACTTTATTGATTCAAAAGTATACAATCATCTTACAGGTTTAGTAGGAAAAGAAGCTCAACTTGAAAATATATTAAAAAATATAAAATCTGATTACTTCTGGTTTACTACCTCAGAGCAAGCATGGGCATATCTTTTAATTAATTTAGAAGTTGAAAATTGCAAAGATTTTCTGAAAAAATGGAATGTTTCAAATGAATTCACTAAGAAAGTGACTAATATTTATGAAGCGTATAAAATAGCTCTTGAACGTGTTTGGGAAGTCAAAGATTTATATAAATATGGTTTTGATGCTTTTATGTACGCTGAAGGCTTACTTGAAGCAGAAGAAAGAGATATTGATACATCCCTTCTACCTCAACTTACAATGAAGTTACCAATCAAATCAAAATCTGAACTTAATATAAATGGTCAAGTTTTAATGAATCATTTTAATCGTCAGGGTGGTATTTGGATTGGTCAACTAATATCAGAAGTTGAAGAATTAGTTGTTAATGGTCAGCTTGAAAACAATCAAGAAGCAATCTTAGAATACGTTGAAAAAGAATTAAAGGAAGAATAAAATGAGTGATTTTCGAGTTGAAAATTTAAGCAAAACAGTCGGAGACAAGACCGTATTTAAGGATATTTCTTTCATAATTCATGATATGGATAAGATTGGATTAATCGGTGTAAATGGTACAGGAAAGACTACATTACTTAACGTAATATCAGGGGGTTCGGGCTATGATGGAGATGTATCTCCTTTTATCCATGCGCATGACTATAAGATTACCTATTTAATGCAAGAACCGTCATTCAATGAAGATGATACAATTTTAGATGCAGTCTTAGATGATAGTCTTCCACAAATGTCTGTTATTAAAGCATATGAAAAGGCATTAGAAGATTTAACAGAAGATCCTGAAAATACAAAATATCAAGATGCACTTTTGAAACGAGAAGAAGCTATGACAAGTTCTGATGCATGGAATATCGAACAAGATATAACTACTGTTCTTTCAAAACTTGATATAAGGGATACAGGTAGAAAAATTTCCAGTCTTTCTGGTGGACAAAAACGTCGTGTTCAGCTTGCTCAAGCCTTAGTAAATCCAAGCGATTTATTACTTCTTGACGAACCAACCAACCACCTTGATGTCGATACAATTGCTTGGTTGCAAAATTATCTTGTTAACCTAAAAAGAGCAGTTTTGTTCATTACCCATGATAGATATTTCCTAGATAATGTAGCTACAAGGATTTTTGAGTTGGATAATGCACAGCTTATTGAGTATCAAGGAAACTATCAAGATTATCTTACCCAAAGAGCAGAACGTGAAGAGCGTGAAGTGACGCAAAATCATAAGAAAAAACAGCTCTTCAAGCAAGAACTTACCTGGATTCGTAAAAGTCCTCAAGCGCGTGCAACAAAGCAACAGGCACGTATTGATCGTTTTGAAAATCTAAAAGATTCCATTAAGAATGATGATTCAAGCGAGATGGAAATTAATCTTGCTACAACACGTCTTGGAAAAAAAGTTATAAAATTTGAAGATGCAGGATTTTCATATCCTGACAAGAAAATTTTCAGTGATTTTGATTTAATCGTTCAGCCAGATAGCCGTATCGGTGTCATCGGTAATAATGGATCAGGAAAGTCAACATTCTTAAATATCATTAACAGAGATTTAGACTTAACGTCTGGAATTCTTGATATAGGTGAGACTGTAAAAATTGGCTATTTCTCACAAACAATCCGTGGGCTTGACGAAAATAAACGTGTTATCAATTTCCTCGAAGAAGTTGCAGCAGCAAGTGTTAACCAAAGCGGAGAAGTGACTTCAGTTGTGAACCTTCTAGAACAGTTCCTCTTCCCACGTCCAACGCACGGAACACTTATCTCTAAGCTTTCTGGGGGAGAAAAGAAACGCCTTTATCTCTTGAAAATTCTTTTAGAACAACCAAATGTTTTACTACTTGATGAACCAACTAATGACCTTGATATTGCTACCTTGACAGTACTGGAAGATTTCCTTGCCACATACCCTGGAGCAGTAATTACAGTAAGTCATGACCGATATTTTTTGGACAAGGTAGCTGATCAGCTATTGGTCTTTAATGATGGTAAAATAGATAAATACCACGGAAATTATTCAACTTATCTGGGAAGCAAAGTGTCTGAACAGAAAGTTGAATCTAAAGTGGAAACAACAGCACCTAAAAAAGAAACAAAGGTCAAAGAAAAGAAAGAACGCCTTTCATATTTTGAACAAAAGGAATGGGCAACCATTGAAGATGAAATTGAAAAAATTGAAGAAAGAATATCTGAAATAGAAGTCGAAATGAACTCTAATGGAAGTGATTTTGGCAAATTATCAATCCTTCAAAAAGAACTTGACCAAGCGCAAGAAGATCTCTTGCAAAAATATGACCGCTATGAATACCTAAGCGAAAGAGCTTAATTCAACTATTTAGAAAAACTTTACTAATATTGGAGGCACAATGACAAAAGCAGATAAGATTTTTAAAGATAATATTAAAAATATCTTAGAAAATGGTGTTTGGAGTGAGCAAGCTCGCCCACGTTATAAAAATGGTGAAACTGCCAATAGTAAGTACATAACTGGAAGTTTTGCTGAATATGATTTAGCAAATGGAGAATTTCCAATTACAACCCTTCGTCCAATTCCTATTAAATCAGCAATCAAGGAAATTTTTTGGATTTATCAAGATCAATCAAATGAACTTGAGGTCCTAAAAGAAAAATACAAGGTTAACTACTGGGATGACTGGGGACTGGCTGATGGAACAATAGGTGTTCGTTATGGGGCTACTGTAAAGAAACATAATATTATTGGTCGAATTTTAGATGGATTAGAAAAGAATCCGTGGAATCGTCGTAATATAATTAACCTTTGGCAATATGAAGATTTCGATGAAAGTGAAGGGTTACTTCCTTGTGCTTTTCAAACAATGTTTGACGTTCGAAAAATTGGCGATGATATTTACCTTGATGCAACATTAACACAAAGATCTAATGATATGTTAGTTGCTCACCATATTAACGCCATGCAATATGTTGCCCTTCAAATGATGATTGCTTGTCATTTTGGCTGGAAGGTAGGGAAGTTCTTCTACTTTGTAAATAACCTTCATATCTATAACAATCAATTTGAAAATGCTGAAGAGTTATTGAATCGCCAAGCAAGTGACTGCAGACCAAGATTAGTCTTAAATGCTGAGCCTGGAACAAGCTTCTTTGATATCAAACCTGAAGACTTTGAGCTTGTAGACTATGAACCAGTAAAACCACAATTGAAATTTGATTTAGCTATTTAATTAATAGTTGAAAGAAGGTAAGTTATATGAAAGATATAAAAGTAGCAGAGAAGCCAATGAAATTGATTAAAGATATTGTAAATAAATTCAATCAATTACCATTAGTATTAAAAATATTACTATTGATGATTGCTGGCTTTATTGCTTTTAAACTTCTTTCTCTTATACTGATTGTTTCAATTATGAGTCTAGGATTAATGGGTGCAACAATTGTAAAATATCCTTTAATCTCAATAATTGTAATTCTAGCTTTATCAGAAAGTATCTACCTTATATACAAGGCCTACAAAAAGAAAGTTAAGTAAATCTTGGCTTTCTTTTAAAATACGAATTATTAAGACTAAATTTAGTGTATTTTGAATTCTTTCTCTTAACTAGACAAATGCAATATGTTATAATAGATGTCTGACGGGTTTAACGAACCTATGTTTGGTCGCACTTTAATCGTACAAATTTACTTTTTATAAATAAAAAATCAATTAATTAAAGTGACATTGAAAAAGGAGATTATCATGATAGCAGGTATATGGGCTGAAGACGAAAATGGTTTAATCGGAAAAGACGGAACATTACCATGGCGTCTACCGGCTGAATTGGCACATTTTAAAGAAACAACGCTTGATCAAGCAATTCTTATGGGACGTAAAACTTTTGATGGTATGAACAAACGTGCATTGCCTAGACGAACTACAATCGTTCTAACTACTGATAAAGATTATGATGCTGAATCTGATAAAATCCTAGTCATGACAAACCGCGATCAAGTTTTAGACTGGTACAAAAATCAGAATAAAGATTTATATATTATCGGTGGTGCTCAAATCCTAGATTTGTTTGCTAAAGATATTACTAAGCTTTATCGTACAAAAGTACATGCTAAACTAGATGGTGACACTTATTTTCCAGAAACATTTCCAATTTCTGAATTTGAGTTAACAAGCCAAGAATTGCGTGAAAAAGATGAAGCGAATATCTATGATTTTACAATTGAAATTTTAGATCGAAAAAAATAAAAAGCCATTTAGAATAAATAAGTTAATAAAAAACACTAGCCTAATTTTATGACTAGTGATGTTAGAAAATGAGGTATAATGTGGCAAGTACAAATGATATGATAACTTGTTCTTTTTGTGGAAAGAGCCAAGATCAAGTGAAAAAAATAATAGCAGGAAGTGGAGTATACATTTGTAATGAGTGTGTGGATCTATCTGTCCAAATTCTTGAAGATGAACAGCGTGAAGAGATATTAGCTGAAGTTAATGATAGTAAGAAACCTCGTGAAATAATGGGCGCTTTAAATGAATATGTAGTTGGACAAGACCGTGCAAAACGTGCCTTAGCAGTTGCAGTCTACAATCATTTTAAACGTATCAACTTCTCGCAATCAAAAGAAGACGGAGAAGTTGAACTTCAAAAGTCAAATATTCTACTGATTGGTCCAACAGGAAGTGGTAAAACTTTTCTTGCTCAAACATTGGCTAAGTCACTTAATGTTCCATTTGCCATCGCTGATGCGACTAGTTTAACAGAAGCAGGATATGTTGGTGAAGATGTAGAAAACATCCTATTGAAGCTCTTACAAGCTAGTGACTATAATGTTGAACGAGCAGAACGTGGTATCATCTATGTTGATGAAATTGATAAGATTGCTAAAAAATCTGAAAATGTTTCAATCACTCGTGATGTATCAGGCGAAGGAGTTCAACAAGCTCTTCTCAAGATTATTGAAGGTACGGTAGCAAGCGTACCACCTCAAGGTGGACGTAAACATCCAAACCAAGAAATGATTCAAGTTGATACAAAAAATATTTTGTTCATTGTAGGTGGAGCATTTGATGGCATAGAAGATATCGTTAAGTCACGTTTAGGTGAAAAAGTTATTGGATTCGGTTCTAATAATAAAAAACTTGCTGATGATGCTTCATACATGCAAGAAATTACTTCTGAAGATATTCAAAAATTTGGTCTTATTCCAGAATTTATTGGACGTTTACCAGTTGTAGCTGCTCTTGAACAATTGACTGAAGAAGATTTAGTTAACATTTTGACTAAACCGAAAAATGCTTTGGTTAAACAGTACAAGAAGTTGATGAAGTATGATGGAATTGACTTAGAATTTGAGGATGATGCTCTTACTGAGATCGCTGCAAAAGCTATTTCAAGAAAAACTGGTGCGCGTGGACTACGTTCAATCATTGAAGAAGTTATGATGGATATTATGTATGACGTGCCAAGTATTGATGATGTTGAAAAAGTAGTCATTACAAAAGCAGCAGTGGATGGTACTGAACAACCGATTATTATCAAAAAAGCTGAAAATGCAATTGATAAGGAAGAAACTGAAGAAAAAGAATAAAAATTGGCACTGCGGTGCCTTTTTAAATCATAAACACAGGAGGTGAAATATGAATAAACATAATGCAGAAATCGTTATTAGTGCAGCATCAAGCAAGCAATATCCAGAAACTGATATGCCTGAAATCGCGTTAGCAGGTCGTTCAAACGTTGGTAAATCAAGTTTTATTAATACTCTTTTGAATCGTAAAAACCTTGCTAGAACTTCTGGTAAACCTGGTAAAACTCAACTTTTAAATTTTTATAATATAGACGATACAATTCACTTTGTGGACGTTCCGGGTTATGGATACGCTAAAGTTAGTAAATCTGAACGCGCTAAGTGGGGTAAAATGATTGAAGAATATCTTACAACTCGTAGCAATTTACGTGCTGTTGTTAGCCTTGTAGATATGCGTCATGAACCATCAGTAGATGATGTACAAATGTATGAGTTTCTTAAATATTATGGAATTCCAGTAATTTTAGTTGCTACTAAGGCAGATAAAATCCCTCGTGGTAAATGGAATAAACATGAAAGTATGATTAAAAAAGCCTTGCAATTTGATAGCACTGATGACTTTATCATTTTTTCAAGTGTTGATAAGACTGGCTATGATCAAGCTTGGAAAGCTATTGAAAATCACATTAATTAATAGTTATTGAGCACTAGTTTTGGGACTATGCTCAATATTTTTTTGACTATGTATGAATTTATTTAAATCGGGAGGAACCTTTGAATTTTTTTACCAAACTTAGCTACAGACAGAAAGCCCTACTTATCTCATTTTTTTATTATGCAGTGAGTGGTCTTGGAATGTCACTTTCAATCAAAGCAGATATTGGAGTAACATGTTTTAATGCTCTTATACTCTCAATGTCTGATATTTTTAATATGAAGGTTGGTACGCTAACGACAATTAGTAATCTTTCGTTCTTACTTGTCTGCTTCATTTTGGATAAGGAAAGAAGTATCAGCCGCTATCTTCTAATGTTAGTCGCAAACTTATGTTTCGGCTATGTAGTAAACTTCTTTTACTATAGCCTATTGGGTCCAGTTACTTTAAATAATTATTTTATGAAGGTTATCTGTTTCTTCATCGGTTTAGTGGTAACATGTTTTGCAGTTGGACGTATTCTCTATTACAACACCTTAAAATTTCCAATAGAAAACTTTTGTACTTTAGTTTCAGAAAGAACAAATCATTCTATGAAGTTTTATCGTTATTGCGTTGACGTAGTAGGATTCAGTGGCTCTTTACTATTATCCTTCCTATTTAACTTACCAATCTATGTGCGAGAAGGTACAGTAATATCATTATTTTTATTCTCATATATTATGTCTTGGTCTTATGAGCGAAAAGGGATTTCTAAGTAAAGTTTTAAAGTTATATATATTAGAGAATACTAAATTTCTTATAAATTTGTTTGATTTTGTATTTTCCATACAATCGGAAAGCGTTTGCAAATTTTGTGAATATATGCTATAATACAAAAAGAAAAAAAGTAAAAGATACTTGCTATCTTTATAATAAATAAAAATGCTTTACAACTAAGGAGATCGTATGATTGAACCGCTTATGATGACGATTTGTATTTTCCTAATAATGTTTCTAGTTTTCAGTGATAGTCTTTTAAATGGGAAATTTAGAATATTAATTCCTACATTTTATACATTAATTTTTATTGCAGTTGTTCTGTCTTATGCATATCAAATTAGTGGAGTAGATACATTTCCAAATTTAAGTATTTCAGCAGTTTGTTGTCTGGTCATGTGGTATAAATATCATAACCACAATCCAAATGATGATAATAATGCCTAATTAAAGCTTCCCAAAAGATATTGATTCTAAAATGAATCAGTATCTTTTTTTGTGAAAAAATTTTTCATTATGATAATTATTATTTTTAACTTCGTATATATGTTCAGAAAGATAAATAGATAAGAATATTCGCTCACCATTAAGGTGATTTCTGTATCTTTTAGCTAGCAAATTAAAATGAGGTGAACAATGAATAAAAAATTATTAATAGGAATATTATGCTCAGTATCTATTATTACACTTTCAGCGTGTGGAAGTACGAAGGTAGGTAATAGTGCATTGTCTACAAACTCTAGTAGTAAATCTTCAATAACCTCTTCAAGCACTAATAAAAGTAGTGAGAGCTCAAGTGAAAAAACACAGTCATCAACTTCTCAAACTATTATAGAGGAAAAAAGTTCTGTTTTGGAAGCAGCAGAAGAACACTCTCAAGAAATTTCAGATAAAGGACAGTCTACTTCAATATCTATAAGTGAGCAATCTGAAGATAATTACAGTAATGATCATAAATCGAAGAAATCAGATTCTGCAAATTCGCATACAAACAATTCTAAAATAAATGAAGAAATACCCAAGATTCCAGAACAAACGATTTATAGCTTGGACAACTTAACCGGAACATGGAAGGATTCAGCTACAGGCTTTATATATATATTAGGTCCATTAGGATTTGATGATTATTTTTCATGGGGTAGTCAAGCAGTAGAACGAGTAATTTATCTTAGCAGTGCTTCGAGCAATGAAAATACTGTTACTGCAAACTGGGGAATGTATCGCGAAACACCAACTAAAAATAAAGTTACTATTACTTTTAAAGGTAATGATGAAGTCAATGTTAATTTTGATGATGGTGCAAATTATAATTTAGTAAGAAGCAAATAAATATAGGAGGATAATATTTGATTAGTTTTAAAAAATTTGTTGCTAGTAGTGCTTTAAGTATTAACTTATTTGGAAATTTTATTCCTGGAGTATTATCAGTCAATCAAGCAATTATCGTAGAAGCTGCTGTAATTGGAGATGATTATCCATCTAAATGGAAGGCATACCCCGTTGGCTCGCTGATACCTGATAATTGGGGTATGTATGTTAGACAATGCACATCATTTGTTGCAAACCGTCTCAGTACCGTAAATAAGTTTAATTTACCTGGTGGGTATGGAAATGCTAGTACTTGGGGAAGTGTAGCAAGAAGTCAGGGATACCGAGTGGATATGAACCCAGCTGTTGGTTCAGTAGTATGGTGGAACTGGAATCATGTTGGTTGGGTTGCTGAAGTCAAAGGTGACCAGGTAAGAATTGAAGAATATAATCATGATTACAAAGGAAATTATTTTTCAAGATGGATAAACAAGAATAATGCAAGTGGCTATATTCATTTTAAAGATTTAAATTCTTCATCAAATACTGGAAGTCAAGCAAGCGGTGGAGGACAGAACGTCAATATACCCTCAAGTGGAGTTTATAAATTTGATGGGAAATACCCAATAAAGGCAGAAGCAAAACTTTCAAGTCCTGACTTAGATTATTATTCGTCAGGATCAACTGTTAATTACGACAGAAAACTAGATGCTGATGGATATACTTGGATTTCTTATCTAAGTTATCAAGGAAATCGTCGATATATACCAGTTATTAAAAATAATTCAACATCAACTAACAATACAACAAACTCACAAATTCAAAACAGTAATCCAGCTAAAGGAATAAATTATCTTACTCATATTTCTTCATATGGTTGGCAACCATGGGTTTCAAACGGTAAAAGTGCAACTTCAAGAGTCGGGAATCGAGTTGAAGCAATTGCTCTGACTGTAAACAACCTAGCAAATTCTGGTTCAATTGAATATAGATCTCATATTCAAGATCTAGGTTGGCAAAATTGGTCTTCAAATGGAAATATGTCAGGAACAACTGGGCAGAGTAAGAGGTTGGAAGCTATTGAAATACGCTTGACTGGAGATTTAGCGAAAAACTATGATGTTAAGTACAGAGTAAATGTTCAAGGAAATGGTTGGCAAAACTGGGTAACAAACGGAAATGCATCAGGAACTATAGGTAAATCTTTAGAAATATATGACATTCAAGTTGATTTAATTCCTAAAAATACATCTGCATCTAGTGGAGGGACTGCAGCAAATTGGTCTCTTGTTAAAACTAGTGGTACCCATGTATTTAAAGAGAAATCTGATGTTAGAGCAGAACCAAAAATGTCTAGCTCATCTCTTGCAACTTATAGTCCAGGACAATCTGTAAGCTATGACTATAAAACATCATTCGATGGGTATGAATGGATATCTTATATCGCTGGAAGTGGAAATCGTCGATTTATAGCTATAAGAAAGCTGTAAATATTGATAAAATTAGTATCATATCTAATATCATGAAAATATATCTAATTAAAAATAAATAATTAAAATAAAAATCTTGACATCTACTGTACATATGTTATACTAATAAAGTTGAAAAGCAGAAGCACCAGCTTCTCGCCTAAGTGTGTATAGTACTGGGCAGAGATCGATTAATCTTTACTAGCGTATTTATATGCACTGGTGAGGAATTTAAATGGGCTTACTGCGGTAGGCTCATTTTTTCGCTTTGAAACGAAAAAGAATATTTAGAAGGAGATATATCATAGCAAAAGATTTGTTTATGAACGGACAAATTCGCGCTCGCGAAGTTCGTTTAATCAGTGCAGATGGTGATCAACTTGGAGTTGTAGAAACTTCAGATGCTTTAAGACAAGCACAAGACCAAGATTTAGATCTTGTTTTGATCTCACCACAAGCTAAACCACCTGTAGCAAAAATTATGGACTTTTCTAAGTTCAAATTCGAGCAAAAGAAAAAATTAAAAGAACAAAAGAAAAACCAGACTGTAGTAACAGTTAAAGAAGTTCGTTTAAGTCCTGTAATTGACAAAAATGACTTTGATACTAAGCTACGTCAAGCTGAGAAATTCCTTGCTAAAGGATACAAAGTTAAGGTTTCAATCCGCTTTAAGGGTCGTATGATTACCCATAAAGAAGTTGGACAAAAAGTTCTTGATGACTTTGCTGTAGCGACTAAAGATATTGCAGTCGTTGAGCAACGTGCAAAAATGGATGGTCGCTCAATGTTTATGCAATTGGCACCAATCGCAGACAAAAAATAATTCGGAGGAATCAATAAAATGCCAAAACAAAAAACTCACCGCGGAAGCGCAAAACGTTTTAAACGTACTGGTAGCGGCGGACTAAAACGTTTCCGTGCTTACACTTCTCACCGTTTCCACGGAAAAACTAAAAAACAACGTCGTCAACTTCGTAAAGCTTCAATGGTAAGTAGTGGTGACTTCAAACGTATTAAAGCAATGCTTTCACAAATGAGATAATTCAGATTTCATTTAAAACTATTATTAAAGAAAAATATCGGAGGAATATATAAATGGCACGTGTTAAAGGTGGCGTTGTAAGCCGCAAACGTCGTAAACGTACTCTAAAACTTGCGAAAGGTTATTATGGAGCTAAACATACTTTGTTCCGTACTGCTAAAGAACAAGTTTATAACTCATATAACTATGCATACCGCGATCGTCGTCAAAAGAAACGTGATTTCCGTAAATTATGGATCGCACGTATCAATGCAGCAGCTCGTATGAATGGTCTTAGCTATTCAAAACTTATGCATGGTCTTAAATTAGCTGGTATCGAAGTTAACCGTAAAATGTTAGCTGACCTAGCTGTTAACGATGCAGCAGCTTTCACAGCTCTTGCTGATGAAGCAAAAAAAGCTTTAGCTTAATATTTATATAAAATAAAAATTCCATCATTATGATGGGATTTTTTTTGATATCAAAATACTCTTAAGTAGGAGCATAAATCTACCTACAAATCTTTGACCATAAAAACACTATCAACTTCAACAATAGGAAAATCATAAGGAAAGACAGAAAAATCTTCTCTAACAAATCCATTTTTCTTGTAGAAATTGTGAGCACGTGTCATCATTGCAGTGCTACCAAGATATATTTTTTCAATATCAGTCTCACGCGCAAAATTAACAATAGCATCCAGTAATTTTTGCCCCACCCTATATTCACCCCTATACTTAGGATCAACAAAAACCTTTTTCAAAGCAGACTTATTTTCATCTAATTTAACTAAAGCAATTGTTCCAATGATAGTATCAATTTCTGTGTCAAGAGCTAGGAGAAAAATTCCACCTTTATCTTCGTAATGATGGATAATATCTAATAAATCTGGTTGGTCATCAAGGGTTATGGCTACACCAAATTCATTTTGTTGAATATCAAGAATGAAATTTATCATATTATCTTGGTATTTTCTGTCAAATTTTATAATTTGTATTTTTTCCATGTAACCCCCTAATAAATTTTTTTAAGTATATCACAAATGAAAAAGATACTAAAGACTAATCTTTAGTATCGAAATCTCTGGCTTAACCCCAAATCTTGCTGAAATATGTGTAGTACCAATGCCAGAATTGACAAATATATTTTGAAGTCCATTTTCACCAATATGATATAAGCCCTTCTTATAATTTGAAGCTAAATTGGTAGTGGAAGTAGCTGCCTCATTTATTGAAGGAAAGAATGGTATGTTAACCTGTCCACCGTGACTATGTCCACTCATTGCAAGATTGTAGTTATAATTAATGTAATTGTTTAGAGAGTCTGGTTCGTGAGAAAGCAATATTTTATAGTCAGCATTAATATTCTCAGATAAGTTTTCAGTAGATGGATTTCCTAGCATAGAGTCATCAATTCCAGTTAAAGAAATTATATTTCCATTATCAGTAGTTATTTGAGTGCTTTCATTTACTAGAAGTTGAAAACCTGAGTTTTCCATAATAGTAGGGTACTGATTTGATGCACCTCCACCATAATCATGATTTCCCCAGACAGCAAATTTACCATACTTAGATTTAATTTTACTTAATTCATTTATTAGATTTGCATCGTCATTATACTTAGCATAGTTGTCGTATAAGTCACCCGTAAAAATTACAATATCAGGATTACTAGCATTTAATTTACTAATAACTTTAGCAAGATTTTCAGTAGTATAATCTTCTTTAATATGAGTATCAGAAATTTGAGCGATTTTTAATTCTTTCATATTTGTTGAAGTACTATTAACCTGGTACTCCTTGACCTTAACTTGATATGGTTCTATTTTAAAAGCATAAAAAGTTGCGCCAATTATTATTGCAATTATTACTAGAAATATCGTCATTATTTTACTTATAAATTTCATTATTTTCCTTTCAATGGCGCTCTATATATTTAAGAACACTATATTCCTAAATCTAAAAATTTAGATAAAAAAGAACTATATCAATTCTATGATATAGTTCTGAAAGTTTTCTTAATCTTATTCTTCTGGTGAGTGTTTTTTACCTTTGTTGATTGCTTCCTCTTCGGTCATGCTTACAACATTGTCAAAGTTTGTTGAAGAAGGCATTTTGTTTTTATCATACCAATAAACTTTTGAGTCACCTTTTCTTGCAACATAAACAGTTTTCTTAGATTGACCATCTTGATAACTACTAGATCTTTCAAAGGAAGAAGAACTAGAGGTAGCGCTTTTATTAGATTTCTCAAAGTTATTTTTTACTTTTTCTAGACGATTAAATAAGTCATCTTTATCAGGAGAAGAATAATTTTCCAATGCCTTTTCAGCATCATTAATTGTTTTTCTGCTAGGATTAGCTTCAGCAGCAGAAATTTTATTCTCTACTTGCTTAGATTTTTCTTTTTCTTCCTTCTCGTTTTTTTCTGCTTCATCAACCTTATCTTTAGCAGCTTTCAGTCTTTCCGATAGACCAGCATTTTCATGTGGTAAATTATCAATGGCCGAAATAGCTTCAGCAAGATTATTTCTAGTCGGTTGTTCTTCGACTAAATTCAGTTTTTCTATAGCATTTGCTTCAGCATCAGATTGTGCCTTATCATCAGAAAGTTTCTTTTGATGTTCCAAGTACTTTTTATTATCAATCTTTATATCTCGCGTAATCGTCCGACTATTGTGAACAGCAATTATTTGAGCACGACTAATCTCGTCCTTTGGTTCATCTTGATTTATTGTAACATCATATCTGTTATTATCATCCACGGGAAGATTAATGGTCATACCGTTTAAACTAACAGTTACATTAGGTTCCTTAATCCCGCTTATCTTATAGCTCCCGTTTTCATCCGCCACAACATCTTTCTCGGTAAGAGTAAAAAACGTGCTAGAAATGATATAAATAAAAACCAAGGCTATAGTCGCAATTAAGCAAAGAAGATAGAACCACCATTTACGATAAAATGGCCTTTTTTGAATATGTCTAGTCATAAAAACTCTCTCTTTTAGATTATTAAAGTAATTATATCCAAAACTTGCAAGATGAACAACAAGACTTTTTAGAAATTTATTGGAATTAAAGTAATATGTAAAATAAAAAAATAAATCCATCGTATATGAGTTTAAAATAAAAACCAATGAAGTTAGCCTGAGAGCTGAAAAATCATTGGTTAAGGTTTGATTTACTAATAATTATATAAGAGGATAAAAAAGATTAATTATACCTACTGCAATTGCAGCAATTCCTGTAAGTGCAGTAAACCATGAAATAAATTTTTTATTCTTAAAAATTCGTGATATGAGAAATAGTATTGTTCCAGAAACTATTCCAATGAGAGAATAAAGGATTTGATTGGGAATTTCTATTAATTTACTTTGTAGTTTTTTAAAGAAATCTTCGTGTGAATTATCATCACTTTGGTCTTCACTTTTGCTTGAAGACGTAGTAGTTTTCAAGGTTTTTTTCTCTTCTTTAACTTTTTTATTTTCTTTTACTTCAGTATATTTTGTTTCAACAGGTATCATTTTGTCATTAACAAGAGGTAGTGTATTAGAAAGTATAAGTTCATCATCCTCATATTTGAATTCTGGAGTAGAGTTTTTCTTTACAACTCCCATTAAATCAGAATCAATTTTTACTTTCTTACCATCAATATCATGCTCTCCAGCAGGAAGGATAGTTTGATAAGAATAATCTTGATATGTTTTATCTAATAAAGCATTACCAAATGGATGACGGTAATATTCACCATCCTGATCTGACCAATCACCCACACCCATAATGACTTCAATCACTCGCATATTATTCTTTAAACAAGTTGCAACATAGTTAAATGCACCACCAGGGCTTGATCCAGTTTTCAAACCATCAACTCCTGGATAACCATATACAGAACCTTGAACATCTTCCTTCACACCAGGAGTAGAATAGTTATATGTTTCAAAATGTTCTTCATAAGGTGTCCCTTTCATTGCAGTAACTTGAGGATTTTTAGTAAAATCAAGTATTTCTGGATAATTCTTCAGCATATTGAAAGCTAAAATAGACAAATCTCTTGAAGTAGTAACATTTCCAGCATATTGATCGTAACCTTGTGGAAGGTACATTCCGCTAAATGCAACTGCCTCTGCACCACTTGCATTGTTAAAGTAAGAATTAGTCATTCCAATTTCTTGAGCTTTACTATTCATTTTTGTAACAAATCCACCAGCATCATTATTTGAAACAAGGTTAGCAAGCATAACAGTTGCAATATTCGAAGATGGTACAAGTGTCATTGTAATCAGTTCCCTTACCGGATATCCAACACCTGCAACAATATTATTATTACTGATTGCATGTAACTTTCCAATTGCTTGGTCTGTCGGAGTAGCTGTAACGATAGTATCCATAGAAATCTGTCCATTATGAAGAGCTTCAAAAACTAAGTATATAGTCATTAGTTTAGAGATACTTGCTGGATTTCTTGGAATATCGGGATTATCTTGCCATAAAACTTGACCATTTTCAGCATCTATTACTATAGATGACTTTGGTCTATTGATTTCATTAACTTGATAACCAAAATCACGAGCAACTTGCACAATATCACCAGTATTGTTAACTTCGTCAGCTAAAGCAGTTTTCGATGAATTAATCATTATCGAGGACATGCTCAGGGCAGTTGTAAGTAAAAAGAATATTTTTTTCAAATCAGTCTCCCATTAGTTTTTTGCATTTTTTACACATAACATAATTCTATCACAAACTTACAAAATATTGAATACTATATTTTATTAATATTCTATTTATAAATTAAGAAAAATGATATTATAGTAGTACTAACTAGGAGGATTTAAAATGATTCAAAAAGAGAAATTTAACCAAGGTTTCGTTGCACTTTTTGAAGGAAACCTTTCCTTGGTAAAAAATATAATTACAGATTTAACAGATAATATTAACCAAGGTAATCCACTATATTTTTCCTTTTTAAATCTAAAAGGATATTCATTTATTGAGAATAGTCAATATGAACAGGCAATGAAAATATATGAAGAATATGTAAATCTAGCAAAGCAAAAAGAAGATTTAGATAACCTTCACGTTGGGCTCCATCAGTTAGCTATGGTTTATCGTGAGAAGGAAGAGTATAAAATGCACTTGATCTTATTAATCAAGAATATAAAATAATAATTGATAATTTTCCTGAAGATTCTCTTAAGAATTCAATTAATCTATACGAACAAGGTTATTTACATTTAAAACTTAACCAATATAAAAAAGCTTTGATTTTGCTTGAGGAATCTTTGAAATTTGCCATAGAAAGTGAAGATTTAATATCTATTGCCTGTTCATACAGAGCACTAGGTGAAACATATGCTTCTCTATCAAACGAAGGGAGGGCAGTTCAAAACTTCAAACTCTCAATTGAATATTTTGAACGAGCAGATGATGAGATTGGGAAAAGAGAAGTTGAAAAAATGTTAGAGGAGAATTAGAGTGTCAAGAGCACAACTAGTAAGTTTTACAAATATGTGTATGATTTACGATGACCAAGGACGAGTATTGGTGCAAAATCGTACTAAAAAAGACTGGCCAGGACTAACGCTTCCAGGCGGTCATGTGGAAGAAAACGAAACTTTTTATGATGCAGTAATACGTGAAGTTTATGAGGAAACTGGATTGATAATTGGAAATCCCGAACTTTGTGGAACGATGCAGTATTTGCCAGGTGATGGAGTGGCTCATATAAGCTTTTTATATAAAACAAAAGATTTTTCAGGTCAACTCAAGTCTTCTGAAGAAGGTAAAGTATTTTGGATAGGTAGAGATGAAATTTTTAATCATCCTTGTTCAAGTGGACTTAAAGAAATAATGGAAGTAATAGATAATGACCAAATCACTGAATTTTACTATAAAAAAGTAGGTGATGATTGGATTATGAACTTATATTAGGAGTATTATGAGATTAGATAAGTATTTAGCAGATATGAATATTGGCTCACGTAAGGAAGTCAAAAGCTATATAAAAAAAGGGCTTGTCCGAGTAAATAACAAGCAAATTAAATCAGATAAATTTCAGGTCGATCCAGAAAAAGATAAGGTTATTTTTGATGGACAAGAAATAAAGTATCAGGAGTTTTTCTATTATTTACTACATAAGCCAGCTAGTGTAGTATCAGCGACCCAGGATAATCATGATAAAACTGTCATGGATTTATTCTCGATTTCAGACTATCGTGATGATCTTTTTCCAGTAGGGCGCCTTGATAAGGATACAGAGGGGTTGCTTATAATAACCAATGACGGTGCCATGTCTCACAGATTATTAGCACCTAAAAGTCATGTACCTAAGGAATATTACGCCAAGGTTGCAGGAGTTATGACGGATGAAGACGTGAAAGCTTTTACTGAGGGAATTACCATTGATGGTGGAGAAGTTTGTATGCCGGCAGAGCTTAAGGTAGTGGCGCGTGATTTGGACAAAAATACATCCGAAATACGCCTGATTTTACATGAAGGAAAATTTCATCAAGTCAAACGTATGGTAAAAGCAGTCGGTAAAGAGGTAACCTACTTAAAACGTATAAAAATGGGAAATCTTGAGCTTGACCCAAAACTTACCAAAGGTAAATACAGAGAGCTAAATGAACAAGAACTTGAACAATTAAATCAAAAGTAAAAAAAGCATCCACTGAGGATGCTTCTATATTGTTCCAACAAAGATTAAGTTCATTATCAACGACCATAAGTAATACATTGATAGGAATAATAAAACTTCCAAGATGAAAATAATAATTGGTTTAATCTTAAAATTTCCTTTTCTTATCCATGCATCAGTTCCTAAAAAATAAGGAACAAATAGAATGGGAGTAGCAAATTTCATTAGATGTGACATTTCAAAAAGATTTTCATTGTTTAGTTTTCCAAAATATTTAAGATTATAATAACTTATAAAGATCAGGGAAATTATTGAGAAAATAATAGTTAATATTTTTCCATAAGACAATGATTTACTTATAAAGTATATGCTTACAATATAAAAAACTAAAAATGCAAGACTTATAAAAATTGAATTTTGTGCAATAGGCATAATATCTCCTTTCATATGATTATAGTTAATTTTAAATACTTGTTCAAGTTTTCTGGGTTGTAAATATTGACTAAAGGTTGAAAGTTATGTATTATAATCTCAAGGCTTTGAAATGAGAAAGTACATGTTATTGGTATCTAGAGAGTGCACGTTAGGTGGGAGTGCATTACTGAAAATATGGAAGGTGCTTCATTGAGCTTTGAATTGAACTGTCAATTGACAAAGTAGAAGATACGGTCGCTCTCGTTATCGAGCTTAAATAAGGATGATAAATATCGAATTTTCGTAATTCATATTTAAAGTCTATTATCTTAAGAGATAAAAATCGGAGTGGAACCGCGCACATATCGCCTCCTGTAATGTATTTATAATATATACATTGCAGGAGGTTTTTATATTGAGAAAGGAGCAGTAAGTAACAAAAAATGAAATCAAAATATCGATGTAGTAAATCTATGAAGGATCTCAGTGCTTGCTGCTGTACAATCCTTAAAGATGAAATGTGCTAAAAGTCTCATCAGACTTTCTTATTAAATATAAAGGACAATTAAAATGACAAATAAAATTTATGATTCAATCTTAGATACAATCGGAAACACTCCGTTAGTAAGACTTAAAAGTCTTGAAACAGATGATCGCGCAGATATTTTAGTAAAAATCGAATCTCGTAATCCTGGTGGAAGCGTTAAAGATAGACCAGCTTATCAAATGATAGTAGATGCGGAAGAAAAAGGTCGTCTTAAAGAAGGTGACATAATTGTAGAACCAACTAGTGGTAACATGGGTATTGCCCTAGCTCTTATCGGAGCAGCAAAAGGTTATAAGGTAGTTCTTGTAATGCCATCTTCAATGTCAATTGAAAGAAGAAAATTAATGGCAGCTTATGGAGCGGAGCTTGTATTAATCGATGAAGGCGGTATGAAAGGAGCAGTTGCCAAAGCCCAAGAATTAGTAGAAGAAAAAGGTTATTTCATGCCTAGTCAATTTAGCAATGAAGCAAACGTTACTTCCCACTATAAAACAACGGGACCTGAAATCTTCCAAGGAACAGATGGTAAAGTTGATGCTTTTGTCGCAGGAGTAGGTACAGCAGGAACTCTAGTCGGAGTTTCAAGCTATCTTAAGGACCAAGGAATTGCGCTAAAAGCAGTAGCAGTCGAACCAGATGCTAGTCCGTTACTTAGCCAAGGAAATGCGGCACCACATGCTATCCAAGGAATCGGGGCTAACTTTGTACCTGATAACTTTAAGGCAGAAGTTGTGGATGAAATAAAGACTGTAAGTAAGGAAGAAGCCTATGAATACGTGCATCATCTAGCTCAAAAAGAAGGTATCCTAGCTGGTATTTCTTCAGGAGGAAATCTTGCTACAGCAGTTAAAATCGCTGATGAACTAGGAAAAGGCAAAGTAGTTGTGACAGTCCTACCAGATACAGGCGAACGCTACCTATCAACAGATTTGTTCGGTGAATAATGCGTCAGTACATTAAATATATTGACGGCCTACTGACAAGCGCAGTAGAAAAAGATCCCGCAACAACAAGTAAATTAGAAGCATATCTCTTCACCCCTGGAGTACAGGCACTAGCCAATCATTACAGAGCACACCGACTTTTTAAGAAGGGTAAAACCTTTAGAGCACTTATGATAGCAAAAAAGTCACGCAGAAAAACTGGAATTGAAATACACCCAGCAGCAGTCATAGGTGAAAGAGTATTTATCGATCATGGAATGGGCATTGTCATCGGAGGAACAGCTATTGTTGAAGATGATGTGACAATTTATCATGGAGTAACCCTAGGAGGAATTGATCTTTCTCCTGACAGTAAACGGCATCCAACTGTCAAGAAAGGCGCTATGCTAGGAGCTGGTTCCACGATTTTGGGAGATATTACAATTGGTAAGAACTCCAAAGTTGGGGCAAACAGTCTCGTCCTCAAAGATGTACCAGATAATACCACAGCAGTAGGAAGTCCAGTAAGAATAATAAAACATTAAAATATAAATCAACCACATAAATTAATTTGTGTGGTTTTTTTGTAATTTATTAAATAAAAAATATAGTAAATATTTTACTACTTTTTAAAAAAATGAGATAATTAATAGGATTAAACTAGGAACCTTGTAGATTATGAAAATTTTTTTGCGAAATTTGGTAATTTATATCCCTTAGAAAGAAGGTGGAAAGAGAAAATCAAATCAATGGATATATGAGAGAAGGGAGCTCCCATATAAGGGAAGATTCGAAAATAATTCATTAATAATGAGTTATCAATGTTGATTTACATCGTTTTTACTGTTGTAAAAAGAGTGAAAAAACTTGGTTTTACTACGTGCTTATGATTTTGAGATAAGTGCGCAAAATTTCAAGCATTCAGAAACGGAAGGAAAAAACAATTTGAAAAACAATCACAATGAACAAAACAAAATTGGCTTCAGACAATGGAAGTCAGGGAAACAATGGCTATTTGCTGGAGCAGCCCTATTATCACTAGGAGTGGTTACAACAGGTGCAGTTGAACTACCAGGTATTTCTGCAATTCATGTTTTTGCAGCTACACCACCTGTAGCACCACCTGGAACTCCAACAGGAGATAATGGTACGATTCTTTGGGGTGCTATAACAACAGAAGGTGGATTTTCAAAACAACCTCAAAGTCGTAATATTGCATTTGATGGTAAAGGTAATTTATCTGCAGAAGTGACTCGTACTTTTGGACAATGGGCTGCAAATAACATAACTGCAGTTGGTAATTCTCCATATTACCAATGGTATGTATTAGAACCAGGTGCGACAACGTGGAAGGCAATTGATGCAGAACCAGTGAAAGAAAAGTCAACTATCCCTATCAATACTACTAAAGAGGGCACTTATTATTATCAAACAAGTGTTAGATTTGGTAATCCTATTCGCTGGGCAGGTGGTAACTGGTGGTCTGATGTTGCTCAAATAAATGTAACTGCACCAGTTAAAGCTAACGATGTTACCGTTAGTCTAGATACAGATTATCTATGGAGTAATAAACTTTCATTACAAGATAATTCAAAAGTTGTTCCTAAAGCAAATGCCTCAGCTACAGTAAATCCTGGTGATTACACAGGTAATTTAAAATGGTCTGTAAGTGATTCATCAATCGCAACAATTGACCCAGATACTGGTGTCATCACACCTGTTGAAGGTAAAAAAGGAACAATTGAAGTTATTGCTACAGTATATAACGATGATG
The DNA here is from genome assembly GCF_001832885.1 of Floricoccus penangensis. Taxonomy (GTDB): domain Bacteria; phylum Bacillota; class Bacilli; order Lactobacillales; family Streptococcaceae; genus Floricoccus; species Floricoccus penangensis. The sequence goes on from NZ_MKIQ01000027.1 coordinate 381,447, forward strand.
GTACAACAACTTCAGGCAAAGCTACATTAAAAGTTGGTGCAGGACTGGATAATGTTAAAGTAAAAGAAGGCGATGATGCTACATTTAAATTAGAAGGTATTCCTGAAGGTGGACAAGTAACTTGGTTTAAGAAAGATAAAAATGGTAAATCTACACTGGTTCAAGGACCTAGTACAGATAATACATTAGTTATTAAAAATGCTACAAAAGCAAAAGATGATGGATCAGAGTACTATGCTAGAATCATGTTTACTTATCAAGATACAGATAAAGATGGTAAAGTAACAACTAATACCGCTTACACTGAGTCTAATATAGGTAAGTTAACAGTATTTAAACCTTACTCTCTAACTGTTAAATACGAGGATGAGTTAGGAAATGAAATAGCACCTGAAAAATTCACTGATGATAATGAAGCAGGATCTAGTTATAGCGAATCTCCGATTTCTATTCCAGGTTATACATATGAATCAGTTAAAGCTGGTAGCTCTCCTCAAAAGGGTACTTTTGATGGCAATGTTTCCATAACTTACGTTTATAAACGTGATACACCTCCATCATCTAGTTCATCTTCATCAAGCACTGAAGAATCAACAGGAGCAAGTACAGGAACTTCATCAAGCACAGGTGAATCAACAGGTACAAGTACAGGAACTTCATC
>NZ_MKIQ01000028.1 GCF_001832885.1 Floricoccus penangensis
AAGCCTCAAGAGTCTGCTAAGCCTCAAGAATCTGCTAAACCTCAAGAGTCTGCTAAGCCTCAAGAGTCTGCTAAACCTCAAGAATCTGCTAAGCCTCAAGAATCTGCTAAGCCTCAAGAATCTGCTAAGCCTAAAGAATCTGCTAATAAAGATGGAGCAAAAGGTAACAATACTAAAGTCAATACAAATTCTAAAGCAACAGCAAAATCTGATGAAACTAAGGAGCTACCAAAAACTGGTGAAAATTCATTCATTACAAGTGTATTAGTTGCTCTAGGGCTTACAAGCATTGCTGGTGCAACATTCTTAAATCGTAAAAAAAATAAATAACACGTAAATAAAAAATTTTTGAAAAAGAAAAGATAAGTCGTTTTAAATAGAAAAAGAAAAAATAAGTCGTTTTAATAGAAAAGAGAAACTTTCAATCTTGTGGCCTGTGGTTCATGGGTTGAAAGTTTTTTGTAAAAAGGAGAAAAAATGTCAAATAAAGAATATAAGTACTCTGATTCCAAAGATCTTGAAAGCTATGCTGTATGGACTTTACCAGAAAATATAGAACAGCTTATAGAAGAAAAAAATTTTAATACACTGACTAAAGAATTTGCTAATGTTTATAAAACTGCTGATGTTCCAGCAGAAGAAATCGAAAAAGAAAAAAGACACGATTTTGTAATCGTTGGCATGAATCCTGGTGACACTATTGATACACATAATAAAAATGTAAAGTATTTGAACTTTCATGGCATAAAAAATAGTGGTACTTATAGACTTGCAGCGGCAATTTATGACACCGAATTATGGGGAGCATACATGACAGACTTAAGCAGAAAAATTTCAAGTAAAGGAAGTGAAATCGAAATAACAGATGAAGATGTAGACGACTTCCTTGAAAGAATTGAAATTGCAAATATCGACTCTGATGCCACCATAATTGCACTTGGAATTTCAACATATGAAGCATTTGAGAACTATAAAGAGTCTAAAAAAGAAAATGGGGTACGACATTCCCAAATTGGTAAGCATCATATTTACTACTTACCTCATTACAGTATGTCTAATGGACATTGGAATACTGAAAAAGTTCATAACAGAGTTCTTGAAATTTTAGAAAATCATAAAAAATAGGAGTTATATGAAAAAATCATTTATTATTTCAGCAAGTATTCTTTCACTTTTAGCATTGTCAGCATGCTCTGGAAACAAAGAAAATACTTCAACTAGTAAAACAACTAATAGTAAAGTAGAAACCAAAAAAGAAGATAAATCTTCAAACAGTGCTATAAAGGAATCAACTATTTCCTCTTCAACTTTATCAAGTGAAGACAAAGCCAAACAAGAAGAGCAAGGAAAAATTGACAACTTTAATACTTTATCTGATAATCTTAAATACCTTATGATTGGTACAACAGTTGACGAAAGGATTAAGAGTGGCCTTGAAGGATTGACCCTTTATTATACTCCAGAGGGAGAATTCACTTACATTTATGCAACTTCCAACATGGGAGTCGGCCATCCTTTTTACAAACTAAAGGTAGATAACAACTCAGTAATTCCAGTTGATGGTGTTGTAAGAGAAAGTTCAAATACATATGCCGATGCTCCAGTAGATACAACCCCTGTTTCTAAAGCAAAGCTTTATGATGAATATATTGCAAATAAATCCCTTTATGATGGTGCAGCAACTAGAGTAGAAAAATCCCAAAATACCGAATCTGCTTCTGAATCTTTTGATAGGCAAAAATCTTATGTGAATAATTCTAAATATAAAGACATGACTATGGAAGAAGCACTTAATAAAGGCGATGCTGATGCAGTAGCGAGAATCAAATCACTGGATGGAACTTGGAAACCGTCAGATGGTGGGGCAAATATGATAATCAAGCTTTCTCAGGATGGAAATAACCTTTCTGCCTCGATAGAAGGTCAGATGGTTGGAAGTTGGATGATTAATGCTTCTTCTGCTGTTAATGATGGTCAAAATGTAATTCTTACGAATGCTGGTCAAGGAATTACAGATGTATTCTTCAATACAAAATTCATTTTCAAAGATGATAATACTATGGAAATGTTCGATGTTGAAAACTTTAACTATAATTCAAATAAATGGGTTGATGATACGACCTTCTACTCTAGAGTAAATTGAGTATTATAAAAAATAATAAGAATTAATAATAAAAATAAGTATATTTTTTAGTCCTAGAATCATAAAAATAATGTATAATAATATGTGATATTGTGAAAAAATCAAATAAATTTTTAAGGGTGGTTTTATGAAACTAAAAAGACTTTATGTACTTATTTTTTCTTTCTTCTCTATTTTATCTCTTTCTGCTTGTTCTAAAGAAAATGATAATGTAAATGCAAATGATACAAAGCCCGATATAATAACTAAATTAACTGGTAATACTGAAATTACTTTTTGGCATGCTATGAATGGTCCTCTTGAAGAAGCATTGACTAAGATTACAGAGGATTTCATGGAGGAAAACCCTAATATCAAGGTTAATCTACAGAATCAGGGTGATTATTCAGCACTGCATGCAAAAATTAATACAACTGCTCAAAATCCAAAAAATTTCCCTACTATCTCTCAAGCATATCCTGGCTGGATTTATAGTTTAGCAGTTGATGGCCAACTAGAAAATTTAAAATCTTACTTTGAAAATGACACTATTGGTTGGGGTAATCAACCTAAAATCAAACAGTCGTTTTTAGATGGTGCCAAAATTGAAGGCATTCAATATGGTATTCCTTTTAATAAATCAACTGAAGTTCTCTATTACAATGCTGATTTATTGAAAGAATATAACCTTAATATACCAAAAACGATAGATGAACTCCGTGAGGTTTCAAAAGTAATTTATGAAAAAAGCAATGGCCAAATAAAAGGTGCAGGCTTTGATTCATTTTCTGTCTATCACACAATTGGCTTAAAAGACCAAGGAATTACCTTCTCAGAAGATACTAAATTTGATAGCAAAGAATCTCGTCAGGTAATCGATTTCTACGCTGATGGAGTTGACCAAGGTTACTTTACTATTGCAGGCTCTGATAAATCAATGACAATCCCATTTGTAAACGAAAAAGTTGCCATGTTCATCGGAAGCATTTCTCGTGAAAGTTTTGTTAAAAAGGATTCAGCTAGCAAGTTCCAATACAATGTTGCAGCACGTCCCTCAGTTCACAACATCCAACAAGGTACAGATATTTATACCTTTGCAAGTGCAAGCGATGAGCAAAAAACAGCAGCCTTTCTCTTCATGAAATATCTTTCTAAACCAGAAGTTCAACTTTATTGGAGTCAGAAAACAGGCTATATGCCCACTGTTGAAGAGGTGCTTAATTCAGACAAATATCAAGACTCTAAGGAATCAAAAGTACCTGCTGTAATTAATGAGACTACTAAGAATTTAATAGTCACAAAAGATACAAAAAATTCCGATGCTGCATATGCCCAAGTAAATGCAAGTATGACAGAAATTTTATCTAGTCCAGCAAGCGACCGAGAAAAGTTAATTAAAAAAGCAACAATTGAAATTGACGATACTTGGAAACAATAAAACAAAAAAACTAACTGTTAAATTAAGCAGTTAGTTTTTTGAATTTGGACATCACTTTTCTTTATTTTATTTTTTTGTGCTAAAATGGGTAGAAAAAGATTTAGAAAGGTACAACAAATGAAAAATATAAGTTTCAAAAAGAAATTAATTATTGTGTGTGCAATAATCGTTGTTGCCTGTCTTTTCTATTATCTTTATGAGAATTATTATCAAGATATACTAATGATATTTGATTCAAGCATTGACAGGAAGATTGTCATAGAGGAGCTTCGCTCACATGGACCTCTTTCAGCAGTTGTACTTCTTCTTCTAATATGTACACCATTTGTTCCATACTCAGTACTAGTGGTATTTACTGCCTTATCCTACGGAGCATTTCTTACTAGTATATTTGCAATTTTGGGGGCAGTAATTAGAAGTCTTTTCTTCATATATATTTTTGATAAGGTGAATCATTTAGTTCCAAATGCTAAATCATTTAAAATTATTCAGGCTTTAAAAAATAGTAAGCATCCAATAATTGAGCTAAGTCTTGCTTATATGATGCCCATAATTCCAAAATTTGCCATAAATTACACCGTTACACTTTTGGATTTATCACTAAAAGAAGTAATACTTATCTTAGTTATAGGTTCAGCACCAAAAAGTATATTATTAGCATATGATGGTGATGCTTTACTCCATGGAGATATTAAAAATATAATTATTATCTTTTGTGTGGTGCTAGTACTACTTGTTCTACTCTATCTTTTTAAATTCAAAAATATGTTAGGACAAAAAGAAAAATGAAAGTCATCTGGCTTTCATTTTTTTATATTTCATCAAATACGGTTCTAGCTTTTGAAAGCAATTCTTCTAAAAGTATTTCATTGACACTTTCAATATAATCATGCTTTCTATAATTAAAATCAATAGTTACAATTTGATCAAGTAACACACTTCCCTTGGTAATCGTATTATGATTTTTCAATGAAATATAATAGGGATATTTTCTTTTGGTATTACTTATTGCTGCAAAAACTGCAACATTTGAATACTTTGAAATCAGATTATTACTTAAACATATATAGGGACGATAACCCATCTCTTCATGACCTTCTTTGGGATTAAGATTGATTTTTATAATATCCCCTTGAGATATTTTTTTTACCATTCTTCTCTCCCTCCAGATTTAAAAGTGAAAACTTGAGAATCAAAATATTCTTCTTCATAATCCTCAAAAAGTTCAACTGCTGTGAGGATTTTCCTTTCTGAAGTTCGTCTAGATAAAAATAATTCATTATTTTCAATTCTAATACGAACTCTATCACCAATATGAAGATTTAACTTTTTAACCATTTTATTGGGTATAATGATAATCTTAGAATCCCCAAAACTTCTTAGAAGCGTTAGTACCATTTTAATCCTCCATTAAAAATACTAATCACTAATCAAAAATTTATCAAAACATAACTTGAATATAGATTATCATAAGTAAAAGATATTGTCATAATCTAGCTGTAAAAAAAAAAGAAAGCTATTAGTCTTTCTTTTTCGATTTATTTTTTATTTATCCTAACTTTAGTTCCCTTATCAACTTGCGACTCTACTGTTATTTGAAAGTCTAATTTATCTAAGATTGTTTTTGAAAGATAAAGTCCTAGTCCTGTTGATTTTTTCTCAAGGCGGCCATTGTAGCCTGTAAAGCCATGTTCAAAAAGTCTTGGAATATCTTCTGATAAAATACCAATCCCTGTGTCTTCAATAGTTAAAGATTTATCTTCTAAAATGAATTTTACACTTCCACTATTTGTATATTTTACAGCATTGTTGATAATTTGTTCAAGAGCAACTGAAAACCATCTCTTGTCAGTCACAAGAATCCAATTTCCCGTAATTTCAACAGTTAAATCCTTGGCGATAAACTGACTAGCGTACTTTTTAACTAGACTAGTGACCACATCTTTTGCATCAAATTTGTCAAAACGATAGTCTGTAGAAATATTGTTTAAACGAAGGTATTCAAGCAAAATATTTAAGTAATTATCAACTTGAAATACTTGGTTTTTAAGTACAGTGTTATCTACATCGTTAGTTTGAACCATGAGATCGATTGATGCAAGTGGAACTTTCATCTGATGACTCCAAATCCTTACAATATCAGTTAAATTTTTATCAAAAAGAACTACAGCTTCTAGCCTTTCAGTAACATTTTTCAGCTCATCTTCAAGGAGAGTTAGTTTTCTTCTATCATTAGACCATTTTCGATAATCGAAAAAAAGGAAAAATAAGACAATTAGCACACCTAATAGAGTAGCATTTATCAGCGGTTCAAGTTTCAAATGCCAAAGTGAAAATGTTAAGAGGTAAATAACGAATACAAGAGCCAAAGTCCAAATTAGGAAAAATTTTTCTTTTAAATATTGTTTCATTTTAATACATACCCGACTCCACGCACTGTGTGGATATGTTCAAATCCGATTTCTGCTAATTTTTTTCTAAGTCTTGCAATATTAACCTGCAAAGCATTTGCATCAAAGAAATCATCACCCTCCCAAAGTTTAGCAAGAAGTGCTTCTTTAGTTAATACTGTTCCAGCTTGTTCAAATAAAGCTCGAATTATGCGGTTTTCTGTAGCGGTTAAATGGACATTTCCATTTGTTCCTGTCACTTGACCATCAAATGAAAGAGAAAAATCACCAAACTGCAAGGAAGAATTTGAAAAATCAGATGTTCTTCTTAATAAAGCATTGATTTTTGCCTTAAGTATTTCAAGAGAAAATGGTTTTGAAATGAAATCATCTGCTCCCATATTCATTGCCATGATGGCATTCATCTCATCAGTCGCACTTGATATAAAAATGATTGGTACTTTGCTTTTTTTGCGTACTTCTGTCGTCCAATAAAAACCATTGAAATAAGGCAAGGTTATATCCATTAAAACCAAATCTGGCTCAAACTCTGAGATTTCTTGACTTACACTTCTAAAATTTTGCACACTAGCAACTGAAAATTCTTGGCTAAGTGCTGTTTTTAAGCTATTAACGATTGATTCATCGTCTTCAACAATAAAAATTTTTTTCATATTATTTACCTACTAATCTAGTATGGCTAAGTCGCTCATACCACAGTCTTTTTGTTTTATTAAAGATTGCTAAAAGAAAATCAAGTCCTTCTATCAAGATTAATGCTGCACAAATCATTAGTCCAATGTAAATTCCTGATAGTTCACTTTCTGGTGCAGTACCTGTTAAATCAAGTAATCTTCCTGCAATTATAAAAGGAATAAAATTAATAGCCATTAAAATCATTCTTAGAGTAATCAAAAGTCTATTTTCCGGTTCTATATATATTTTAACCAGAAATTGTCCAAGCGTTCTTTTAAAAATAATAGACGGAATTAGAAATACAATCAGTGGTCCTATATAAAATTGGCTTACAAATGGTGTGATTATTGAAAGTAATATAAGATCAACTACAATTCCAGTTAATCTTCTTGTAAATGATACTTGAGATGACTTTATCTGAACTTTATCTAAGTCTGGTAAAAAATTCTTAAGTATTTGTCCCAAGCCATAACCGAATAATGCACCTGCTGTATTTATCATAAGATCATCAACATCAAAGAGGCGATATGGTCTAGGATATAGACCAAAGAGAGCTGACCGTTGAATGAGCTCAAATGATAGGGTCAGAAGGAAGCTATATATCAGTGTTGTGCTAAATTTTTTCTTGAAAAGATATGACATGTAAACACCGAAGGGCAACGTCAAAAGGAAATTGAAAAATGGTTGGATAAAGGTCCAATGCTTAAGTGCTGGAAGCCATGTTGATTTGTCTGATAGCACGAAGGGACTATATTCTTTGAAATATCTTACAAATTCAAAAGGCTTGAGATTTTGAACAGGTCCTGTCATATGCTCTACTTCTTCTCGACTGGGTAGAGGGAAGATAGTCATGGCATAAGCACAAATTATATATAAAACGAAGGAAAATGTAACCAAAAGTCGCCATGTACTCACACTTCCACGCTTGCGATACTGAATGATAAAGTATGGCAGAATCATAAGAAAGGCGACTGCAAAAAATATTAGGACACCCATCTGGATTGGTTGTAAATAAATTCTCATTTTTTACCTACTTATAATAAATAATTAAAACAAATTTGAGTAAATCACTACCAGTATTTATGTAAGTATGTTCTTGGTTGGCATCAAAAGAAATTGCATCATCGGCTGCTAAATCATATTCCTTACCATCGATAACCATTTTCAAATTACCTTCCAAGACCATTATATATTCTTCAGATTTCAAAGAATGCCCTACCGATTTATGTTTTTGACCAGCCTTGATTTCCATCTGAAAGAGCTCAAAAGTTCTTTGGTTTGTATCACCATAATATAAATAAAGCGAGGCATTATCATCTAAATTTTGAAGGGATACCTGATCCTTCTTTATGATTGTTACTGTTTCAGCTTCTTCTTCCTCAAATAATGCAGTATAAGGAATATCAAGACCACTACAAATCTTCCAAATAGTATTTATGGTAGGATTTGTTTCACCATTCTCAATTTGAGAAAGCATTCCTTTACTTATTCCTGAAAGTTCAGAAAGTCTAGCCATAGACATTTTTTTTTCTTTTCTAATTCTATTCAGATTTTCTCCAATTACTTTATTAATATCCAAAACTTTTTCCCCTAAACCATTGACATTTTTTTAATTTCAAATATAATAAACGATAAGTTCAATATATTGAACAAAAATACATATACACTTAATTATAATTTTTTAATGTTCAATTATCAAATAAATTTTTACAAAGTAAACGATGTATTGGAAATGGAGTTATTACATAGAAATGAATAATAATTTGGATTATAAAACAGGTATTAAAGATACACTTCCCACAGTATTTGGCTTCATTGGTATTGCCATGGCATTTGGTGTAATCGGCAAGTCAGCAGGTCTTTCAACAGCACTTGTTGGCCTAATGTCACTCTTAGTCTATGCTGGTTCAGCTCAATTTATTACAGTTAGTATGCTTGCTGCTGCGAGTCCAATCCTTCCCATCATCTTGTCAACATTTCTTGTAAATTCAAGAATGATTTTAATGAGCATGACTCTGGCACCATATTTCAAAGACGAGTCACTTGGAAAAAATATTCTACTCGGAAGTCTCTTAACTGATGAAAGTTTTGGATTAGCTGTAAACAAGCTTAATTTTACAAATGATAAGTTGTCATTTTCTTGGCTAAATGCTTCTAATACTGTAGCCTACTTAACCTGGGTTATTTCGAGCATTTTAGGAGCGATTCTTGGAAACTTTATTAGTGATCCTAAAAAATTTGGCTTAGATTTTGCATTAGTTGCTATGTTCATAGGACTTTTATACTTACAGGTTTTATATGACAAAGGGTTAGATAAAGCTTTACAGTTAATCGTTATTGCAATCACTTTAGCTTTGACCTATCTCGGACTTATATTCCTACCAATAAATTTATTAATAATTGTAGTAACACTAATAACATGTGGAATCGGGGTACTTGTCAAAAATGCTTTCTTTTAATTACGTAATACTTACAATAATCGGCTGTGCAGTAGTTACATGGCTTTCTCGAGTTCTCCCCTTTATTCTTTTGAAAAAGTTTAATTTACCAAAAACAGTCAATGAATTTTTATCATTTGTACCGATTGTCATTATGTCAGCACTTTGGTTCAGTCATCTTTTCATTTCAAATACTGGACACCTTCCAGATATAAATTATGAGTATCTTATTGCGTCAGCACCCACAGTACTAAGCGCTGCCATTACTAAAAATCTTCTTGTAATTGTTTTAGTCGGTATGGTTTCTCTCGCACTACTTAGACTTATATAAAAAGAGTTCTTATTCTGAAAACGAATAAGAACTCTTTTTATATTAACTTGTTTTTGAAGTCATCAACGCTCAACAATATTATAATAAACCTTTGAAGTAAGCTTATAAATAAAGAAGTAAATTCCAGTTATGACTAAAATTGTTAAAACACTAACTATAAAAATTTGTCCACCATTAGAAATACTAAATATCAGAAGTAATTTTTTTATCAGGATGAAGGCAAAGGCGAAGTGCCATTGAAACTTACAAGCTGAGCTTGTTCTAGTTTCATGGACATCGGAAGCTGGATAAATTTAAGTTACTGAGATAATAATTTCAATCATGAAATATTGATTCCCTATCTCTCAACAATATTATAATAAACCTTTGAAGTAAGCTTATAAATCAAGAAGTAAATTCCAGTTATGACAAAAATTGTTAAAACACTAACTATAAAAATTTGTCCACCATTAGAAATACTAAATATCAGAAGTAATTTTTTTATCAGGATGAAGGCAAAGGCGAAGTGGACTACTGCCATCATTATTGGCATAAAGAATACCATCATAACTTGGCTCTTGATTGTTTGTGCTACTTCATTTTTAGATAGTCCAACTTCTTGTAGAATTTTATAACTACGTTTATCTTGTGCACCTTCTGAGACTTGCTTGTAATAGATAATTAAACCAGCACCCAAAATAAATGTTAACCCCATAGTGAAGCCAATAAAGAGGAAGCTTCCAGTAAATTCCTTCATTACTGAAGTCATTTCTGCTTTTGAAACTGTATTTTCATATGCACTATTTGAAACTTCATTATTTTTTATTGAAAGAGAAAGATTTTCATCAAGCTGCTTACTGAAATTTTCAAGTTCCATATCATCAAGATTAAAGTAGGCGTTCGTATTGATTGTCATATCAGAATTAGATTGATTTCCATCCTTTTTCCCTGCTTGATTATATATGCTAACATATTTTTCCATTTCAGTTTTATTAGGAAAAATAATATAGAAAATTTTAATTCCCGAAAGTTCATTAGTTACGTTTTTCAGGTCTTTTATTACATCCTTAACCACAAGTTTTTGCCCCATCCAATTTACAGACTTGGCAGAGGTTTTCCCATTTGGTGAACCAATTATCACTTCATCACCAGAAATATCAGCAAGAGAATCATTCCCAATCTTAACTAGGTCTTCTCGGTTAAGAATTTTGACCCCAGAATAATCCATTTTAAAGTCCTTAGCATCTGAGCGTTCAATCTTAATTTCCTCATCAGAAGGATTAATTCTTGCAATTTTATTTGCTGAACTGTAAATTATGTCGATTTTAGGATTTGCTGCTGTATCAAAAATAAGCGACTCAGCCTTTTCTTTAGAAACACCTGAGAGTGTGGCTGAGACTGTAGTGTTATCCGGGAAGGTTTGCTTGATAACATCCTTGACACCCGTGTGGAGGGCTACAGTTACTGCAAGGGTTACAAAAGTCATTGAGACCAAGACGGTAATATTAGCAAGACCCACTGCATTTTGCTTCATCCGATAGAGCATTGAGCTTATAGTGATAAAGTGCTTTGGTTGATAATAATATTTTTTGTTAGCTTTTTGGTGCTTTAAGAGCCAAATAGTAAAGCTGATGTAAAAAAGATAAGTACCAACTATTACTAAAGCTACTGCTAGGAAGAATTTTGTCAAAGCATCAATAGGGTTTTGGACAGTCACTGCAATGTAATAACCAAGACCAAGCAAGAGAACACTTAAAATAGCAAAAATAATATTAGCTTTCGGTTCTCGTTCACCTTGACTTTCTTCTTTAAGAAGACTTAAAGATGAGTTTCTTCTTATGGTGTTATTGCTCATGATTATGAGTAGAATAAAAATTATTAAGAAAAAGATTGAAACTACGAGAATTGGCTGAAGTGAAAATTCAAGACCAAAATAATTACCACCTATTAACTTCACAAGTATTAAATATAGAAATTTAGATAAGGCAAATCCTACTACTGTGCCTATTGCTATTGTAGCGAGTAATAAGATTATTAACTCATAAAATGATATACGAGCAATCTGCGATTTTGATAGTCCAAGAATCTCATAAAGACCAAATTCTTTAGTTCTTTGCTTGAGTAAGAATCGGTAACTATAAACTAAAATTACTACAGCAAATAGAGATATGATGAAAAATCCAATTGCCATAAAAACTTTTGTAGTGCCAGCTCCTTGTTTTAATTTATCAATTGACGGACTAAAAACAATTGAAGCAAGTATTAAATCCATTACAAACATTACTGTTGATGCCAAAATAAATGGTGCAAAATTAGAAAATGATTTTCTAACATTATTTATTGCGAGTTTTAGGTAAAACATTCTTTGTCTCCTTAATTAATTCATTAATAAAAGTATACAACTCCCAAAGCTCATATTTCTTACACTATTAACACCTATTCTTACAATTTAGTAAGAAAGAAAAAAGCCCATCAACTGATGGACTAATTTTCAAACCATATTAAGGTCTCTCAACAATATTGTAGTATACTCTTGAAGTTAATTTATAAATTAGGAAATATATTGCCGCAACACCTAAGATAGTAGCTGCGCTGACACCTAGGATTAAACCACCATTTGTCACTCCAAATATTTCCAATAACTTCTTAATCATTAGGTAGGCAAAGGAAAAATGTATTACTGCTAATGCTATTGGCATAAAGAATACCATCATAACTTGACTCTTAATAGTTTGAGCAACTTCTTTCTTAGAAAGCCCAACTTCTTGTAGAATCTTATAATTACGCTTGTCTTGTGCACCTTCTGATACTTGTTTATAGTAGATGATTAAGCCAGCACCTAAGATAAATGTCAGACCCATAGTAAATCCGATAAATAAGAAGCTTCCTGTGAACTCATTCATTACAGATTGCATTTCCTTACGGGACATTGTATTTACATATGTACTTTCAGATAATTCTTTATTAGAAACCATTTTTGAAACTTTGGCATCAAGTTGATCCTTGAACTCATCAATTTGTTTTTCATCGAGTTTTAAATATACATTTGTTGAAATTGACATATTGAAGGCAGACCCATTATCCTCTGCCTTATCCACAGAATTGTAATCGTTGATATATTTTTCCATTGTAGCTTGATTAGGAAAAATGATATAGAAAGACTTCATTCCCGAAATCTCATTATTTACATTTTTAAGATTTGTAATTATATCCTTAACCACAAGTTTTTGACCCATCCAATTAACAGTCTTGGCAGTTGTTTTTCCGTTAAATGAACCAACAATCACTTCATTACCAGAAATATTTGCAAGAGAATCATTTCCAATCTTAACTAGATCTTCTCGATTAAGAATTTTAACATTGGCATAATTTTTACCCATTTGATTGCTTGATTGACTATCCATCTTGATTTCAGAATCTTCAGGAGCAATCGTCGCAATTGTGTTAGCATTGCTGTAATCAATATCAATTTTAGGATTCATGCTTGTAGTAGCGATTACTGATTCAGCTTTATCCCTAGTAATTCCATAAAGTGTTGTCGAAACCGTTGTATTATCCGGGAAAGCTTGGTTTGTAACATCCTTTACACCAGTATGTAGAGCAACCGTAATAGCTAGGGTTACAAAAGTCATGGCAACAAGTACTGTGATATTAGCAAGACCCACTGCATTTTGCTTCATACGATAAAGCATTGAGCTTACTGTGATGAAATGTTTTGGTTGATAATAATATTTTTTGTTAGCTTTTTGACGTTTCAAGAGCCAAATAGTAAAGCTTAAGTAGAAAAGGTAAGTACCAATAATTACTAAAATTACTGCAATGAAGAATTTTGTTAATGCTTCAATAGGATTTTGAACAGTTACTGCCATATAGTATCCAGCACCAATAAGAACAAGGCTTAATAATGCAAAAACAAAGTTTGCTTTTGGTTCTTTTTCCCCACGGCTTTCCTCTTTTAGAAGAGAAAGTGAAGAATTTCTTTGGATGGTAATACTTGAAATAAGAATAAGTAAGAAATAGATAGCAAGAAATACAAACGTTACTACTCCAACGGCTATTAATGAAAAATCAAGACCAAAGTAATCACTTCCGATTAATGTTGCTAAAATCAAATATAGGAATTTAGCAAGAATAGTACCAACTATTGTTCCAATAAGAACAGTAGCAAGAAAAAGAATTAATAATTCATCAATAGAAACTCGAGCAATTTGTGATTTGGAAAGCCCTAAAATTTCATAGAGCCCAAATTCTTTTGTCCTTTGCTTAATCAGAAAACGATAACTATAAACCAAGATTATGACTGCAAAAGCTGAAATAATGAATAGTCCCATTCCCATTAAAGTTCCAGTGGTAGTTGCTCCATGTTTCATTTTTGCAAGTGATGGACTAAATAAAATCGATGCAATAATTAAGTCCATTACAAACATTACTGTTGAAGCTAGGATAAATGGTGCAAAATTAGAAAATGATTTTCTAATATTATTTATGGCAAGTTTTAAATAAAACATTTACTCACCTCCTAGAAGCGCGCTCATTGTAAGGTTAATCTCCTTATTAAATTCAGTAGATGTTTTTCCTGAACGATAAAGTTGGTGGAAAATTTGTCCATCTTTAATAAATAGAACTCTTTTAGCATGGCTTGCAGCAAGACTTGAGTGAGTAACCATAACGATAGTTTGACCTTCATCATTAATCTCTTCAAATAAGTCTAATAGGTCTTCTGAATTTTTAAAGTCAAGAGCTGCTGTAGGTTCATCCGCAAGTACAAGTTCTGGACTTGTAATCAAAGCACGCGCAATTGCAACACGTTGTTTTTGCCCACCTGATAATTCGAAAGGTTGTTTGTTCAATAAATCAGATATGTTAAGTTTAGGAGCTAAAATATTTAGTCTTTCTTCCATATCACTTACCTTAGCTCTTGATAAAACAAGTGGTAAGAAGATGTTATCACGTACTGATAAAGTATCAAGCAAGTTAAAATCTTGGAATACAAATCCTAAATGTTGACGTCTAAACTCTGCTAAGTTTTGTTCCTTAATCTTAGTAATATCTTCCCCATTAAGAGCAACATAACCATTACTTGGTTTTTCAAGGGTTGCTAGAATATTTAACAAAGTAGTTTTCCCAGAACCTGACTCACCCATAATTGCGATATATTCACCTTCTTCAACCGTAAAGTTTACATCTCTAAGGGCAATAGTTTCTTCTTTTGAAAAACGAGTTTTAAATATTTTTTGTAAATGACTAACTTCTAATAACATAATTTTCCTCTTTCTTAATCTTTATTTATTATACTTTTATTTGGCTTTATCAGGTACTTTACTTGGCTCTACTTCCTCCCAAGATGTCACACCTTTTACTTTATTATAAGTAACTTTAATCCATGCATCACGTTTCATTGGTCTATCTTCAAGATTTCCAAAAGTCATATTTTGCTTTTTACCATCTTTATCTTTACCATCTAATTTGTATTCATAATGTCCATAAACATTTCCGCGAGAGTCCTTATCAGTCTTTCTCTCACCCTCTTCTGTAATTTGAACGTAGTAAGTATGACCGCCATAAGATGACTTATACCAGAAGATACCTCCTCCAATAACTAAAACAAAAATGGAAACTAGTGTAATAATAAATTTTTTCATTTGTATATATTTCTCTTTCTATCTACTTTGATTGAAATTGGTTATTCACAACTCAACCTTACATATATCATTATATAAAAAAAACTAACCTGAAAACTTACAGGTTAGTCAAGAAATCTTACAGAAATGTAAGGTTATGTTAAAAAGTCTCAAAGATAATAAACTTCATATGTTCCAAATAATTTAACGGTTGTACCATTTGCTTCTATATCTGTGAATATTGACGAAAGGTCACCTCCATTATCAAGAAAGTCAAGTAGGAAGAAATACTCACCAAGTACTGTTTTAAGTGGTCTTGATTCAATCTTAGTCAAATCAAGTTTACGTTCAGCAAAAATTTTAAGTGCTTGATAAAGTGCTCCTGGTTGATTGTCGGCAAGGGTCAAAGCTATTGAAACCTTTTTTTCTTTGCTTGTCAAAGTTAGGTTTGGTACTTTTGTTCCCAAAACCCAAAAGCGCGTGTTGTTGTCTTCAATTTCTTGAATATCATTTGCGATAATATCAAGACCATAAGTTTCAGCCGATAAACTTGGCGCAATGGCAGCAATATTATCATCTGGGTTTTCAGCCACATATCTTGCGGCGTAGGCTGTACTTTCAGTTATTTCAAGGGCAGCATGTGGATAGTTTTCATCTAAAAACTTCTTGCTTTGCGCTAAAGCCTGCGGATGAGAGTAAACACGTTCAATTTCTTTATTCAAACCAGTAGCCATCAGTTGTTGCTTGATTGGAAGTACAAGCTCTGCCACAGCAGTAATATTCCCTTGATGAAAAAGATAGTCAACAGTCTGGTGCACACTACCCTCTATCGAATTTTCAACTGGTACCACAGCATAGTCGACAAGCCCCTTTTCGTAAGCTTTTATCAGGTCAGTAATACTTTCCACAGGAACTAAATCAGCTTGAGGAAAGGCAGTCAGACTGGCTGTATAAGTAAATGACCCTATTGGTCCTAAAAATCCAACTTTCATTCTTCCTCCTCAATTCCTAAAGCCTGATAATATTCAACAATCTCATCAATTATCTTATCAACAGTTTTGTCCACATTTACTTCTGAATGTGCTAATTCAAGGTAAAGAGGAAGTCTTCTTTCAAATATTCTCTGTAAATCTTCCTTAGAATTGTTAATAAATAATGGTCTGATATTTTCCTTATCCCTTTCAATTCTCTGATAGAGCTGATTAAAATCAGCTGATAGAAAAATATTTAAGGGATTATTTTTGAGTAATAATTTATTGTCAGGTGATTCGATAACCCCACCACCAGTAGAAATTACCGCTTGTCTATCAATGAGTTTAGCCAGAGTTTCTGTCTCAACCTGTCTAAATGCTTCTTGACCATATTTAGCAAAAAAATCTGATATGGGCATAGCAATAGCTGACTCAACTTCCTTATCTAAATCAATAAAAGGTAAGTCAAGATGAGCTGCAAGTCTTTTCCCCACAGTTGATTTTCCACTAGCCATGAAGCCTAAAAGGATCACTGCCATCTATTTATCCTCAAGTTTTTCAAGATGGTCAAAGAATTGTGGATAAGAGACCGGAATTGCATCTGCTCCTTCAAGCTCGACTGTACCGTTTTCCACAAGAAGGGCTGCTACTGCTCCCATCATACCGATTCGATGGTCATGATAGCTTTCAAGATTTGCATCACCCTTAAGTTTTGTTGGACCAGTTATAATCATGCCATCTTCGGTTGGCTCAATATTAGCACCAAGCTTAGTGAGCTCTTTAGCCACAGCGTCAATGCGGTTTGTTTCTTTGACCTTAAGTTCAGAAGCATCCTTGATGACAGTTTTTCCTTTTGCTTGAGTTGCAAGAAGGGCGATGATTGGAAGTTCATCAATCAAACGAGGAATAATGTCACCAGAAATTTCTGTAGCTACCAAATCACTAGTCTCAACCTTAATTGTGGCAGAAAGATTAGCGTCACCTTCATTGTTAATAACTTTGATTTTTCCATTCATAGCTTCAATAACGTCAATTATTCCAGTTCTTGTCGGATTAATTCCCACATTTTCTAGCACAATCTTACTATTAGGCACAGTAAGTCCTGCTACAAGGAAAAATGCGGCACTCGAAATATCACCTGGAACAGTTATTTCCTGTCCTTGTAACTTTTGTCCACCTTCAACTTTTATAGTTTTACCATCAACATCAATCTTTCCGCCAAACTGAACAATCATATCTTCAGTGTGGTTACGGGTAATTTTCTTCTCAATGATAGTTGATGTACCTTGCGCCTGAAGCGCAGCAAAAATCAAAGCTGATTTCACCTGTGCACTTGCGACTGGTAATTTATATTCAATTGGTTGAAGATTTTTAGAGCCAATCTCAGTAAGCGGTGGGTAAGCTTTCTCGCTTTGTCCATGAATATCCACTCCCATTTGACTTAAAGGTAAAGTAACTCTGTCCATAGGACGTTTTGATAGTGAAGAATCACCAAACATCTTAACCTCAAAATCATTACCAGCTAAAACACCTGATATAAGTCGAATACTTGTACCAGAATTTCCCATATCTAGGTCATTTAAAGGCTTTTTCAAACCTTCAAAACCCTTACCTTCAACCTTAATGGTTTGTCCGTCATCTTCAATATTTACACCTAAATCTTTGAATACTCCAATAGTTGAAAGTACATCATCAGAACGTAAAATATCGTGAACAATGGTTTGTCCATGGGCAATAGAGCCAAAGATAATTGACCTATGTGATATTGATTTATCTCCAGGAACCTTTATCGTTCCATTAAGTCCCTTGCTATTTATATTAAGCTTCATAAACTTTGTATCCTGTCTTTTTCTCTATTATTTCCTGAGCATCATGTTGGTCCTTACCACTTCTAAAAGAAAGTTTAAGTCCACCCATAATTTCTTCCCTGTTTTCAATAATCCTAATGTTAATGATTGAAATACCAGCTTCAGTTAGGTAGCCCAATATCTCGTGGATTACCCCAACCTTATCTGGTACATTGACATACAAATCATAGAAACTTGGAATTGCTCCGTTATGAATTTGCATCGAATCTCTTTTTTCACGCGCGTCATCAAAAAAGCTATAAATTTTTTGGCTATCTCCATCGATAATCTCTTGTTTTATCCCTTGAATGTATTCAGTAAAATCATCCAATCTATCCACAAGCTGTTTTCGGTTGGTCATGATGATATCTGTCCACATATTAGCATCACTTGAAGCAATACGGGTCATATCACGGAAACCTCCCGCTGCTAAAAAGCCAGTTGCTGGATGAATTTTAGCATAGTCACTTGCCTGTTCCACTAAAAGAGCAGCAAGAATATGCGGGAAATGACTAAGTTGACTAGTAACCTTATCATGTTCATGCGCATCAAGTTCGATAAACTGAGCTCTTGTACCCTTTAAAAGTTCCTTAGCTTCTAGCAAATCCTCAGGGCTTGAAATACTTGAAGGCGTTAGCACATAATAAGCATTCTCAAAAAGATTGATATTTGCAGCCAGAACGCCAGACTTGTGACTACCAGCCATAGGATGACCACCGACGAACCTTACATTCTTATCCTTAAATAGTTCCTCGGCTCTTTCCACTATCTCAACCTTTGTCGATGAGGCATCTGTTAGCAAAAGACCTTCTTTTAGCTCATATCCACTAAGTTCTTCCAGAAAATCGATTGAATACTGAACAGGCAGGGCAAGAATAATGTAGTCAAAATCAGAAGCATGATTAATAAGATTATCATTTAATAAAGTCTTATCAATTATCCCTAATTCTAATGCTGTCTCAAGTGACTTTTCATTTCTATCGATAGCAGAAATTTCATACTCTGGGTGTTCTTCTTTAATTGCTAGAGCTAAACTACCACCAATCAAGCCAAGACCCACTAGTAAAACTTTTTTAGTCATATTAGAATTCTTTCAAATCAGCCTTGTATTTATCAAAGGCTTCTTTTAATTCAACGAATGTATCACTTGGGAATTTATCTAAAATTTCGTTTGCAAGAACTGTTGCTACTACATTTTCCATAACAAGTGCTGCTGCTGGAACTGCCGTAGGGTCACTTCTTTCAACTTGAGCCTTGTACGCCTCATGAGTTTCAATATCAACACTCATCAAAGGCTTGTAAAGAGTAGGAATTGGTTTCATGACACCACGAACAATGATATCTTCACCATTAGTCATACCACCTTCAAAACCACCTAGTTTATCAGTTGAACGTGAGTATCCATCTTCCTCTGACCAAGTAATTTCATCCATCACTTGACTTCCAGGACGACGACCTGTTTCAAAACCTAAACCAAATTCAACACCTTTAAAGGCATTGATTGATACAACTGCTTGAGCGATTTTTCCATCAAGTTTGCGGTCCCAATGAACGTATGAACCAAGACCTGCTGGAAGATTTTCAGCACGGACTTCAATTATACCGCCAATTGTGTCGCCATTCTCCTTGATTTCGTCAATGTAAGATTTGATTTCATCTTCAAAATTAGGATTTACAATCTTAACTTGAGACTTTTCAGTCTCAGAAATGATTTGACTTACGGTAAGTTTTTCAGGAATTTCAACTTCAATCCCACCAAAGTTTACGATATGTCCTGCTAGATTCACTCCAAGTTCCGATAAAATTTTCTTAGCAACCGCTCCAATTGCAACTCGCATTGTAGTTTCACGAGCTGATGAACGTTCTAAGACATTACGAAGATCATCAAATTTATATTTCATTCCTCCTACAAGGTCTGCATGACCTGGACGAGGTTTAGTTACTCTTCTTCTCTCCTTGATTTTTTCATCAACATCATAAGGAGCCATTATTTCATTCCAATTTTTGAAATCCTTATTTTCCACGACCATTGTAAGTGGGCTTCCAAGAGTTTTACCATGACGGATACCACTAGTGAAACGAACGCGGTCACTTTCAATTTTCATACGTCCGCCACGGCCATATCCACCTTGGCGTTTTTTCAGCTCTTTATTTATATCTTCATCGGTCAGGTTAAGTCCTGCTGGAAGTCCTTCAATAATTGCTGTTAACTCTGGTCCATGGGATTCCCCAGCTGTAAAGTATCTCATATAATTCTCCACTTCTTTGATTTCTCAGAAAAATTTTGTAATTTTCTGATTAATAAAAGTGTGAAAAGATTTAAAAAAACCTTTTCACTCTTGTCTAATTTATTGACTATTTTTTCAAATAATCTTTCATCTCAGTTAATTCAATTACATTAATTGATGCTTGTCCAATTTCTGGAACGATGATTGTTTTAATTTTACTACCGCGTGCCTTTTTGTCAAGGGTGAGGGCTTGATATAATACTTCTTCATCCCACTTTTCACGATCAATAGGAAGGTGGAACTTTTCAAGCATATCTGTAATTTCTTGTGTGATACCGGCAGGCATGAGACCTTTTTCTTCGGCGATCTTACTCATTTGAGACATACCAAGGGCTACGCCTTCACCGTGGGTCACGATTCCATAACCTGCAGTAGCTTCGATAGCATGTCCGATTGTATGTCCAAAATTGAGAATTAAGCGTTGACCATTATCAAACTCATCTTCAACTACAACCTTGCGCTTTACATTACAGGTAGCTAATATTACTTCTTCAGCATGATTTTCTAAAAGATCGTGCTCATCAGTCATCTTACCAAGTTCTTGCCACAAATCAGCGTCTGCAATCAATGCCGATTTAACAATTTCAGCAATCCCTTCACGAATGCGACGATCATCTAGTGTATTAAGAACATCTGGATCAATAAGAACACCGTCAGGCTGAGCGAATGCACCAACAAGATTTTTAGCCTTACTTGTGTTAACCCCTGTCTTTCCTCCAACTGAAGAATCAACTTGCGCTAACAATGTTGTAGGAACTTGTAAGAAATGAATTCCACGCATATATGTACTAGCTACAAAACCTGCTAAATCTCCGACAACTCCACCACCAAGGGCAATAATTCCATCTGAACGGGTCATTCCACGGTTAGCAAGGAAATCATATACTTTACTTACTGTTGTAAGATTTTTACTTTGTTCACCTTCAAGAAAGCGGAAGACATCAACTTCAAAACCTGCCTCAATCAACTGATTTTTTGCACTTTCAGCATATAATTCAGCAACTCTATTATCAGTAATAATAACGATTTGTTGGGGTTTCCATAAACTCTTGACCCATTCACCCAAATGATTAAAAGAACCACGTTCGATTACAATTTCATATGGATGTGTTTTTAAATCAACTTCTAGTTTCATAAATCTTCCTTTCTAAAGCCTCTTTTATTGTTTGTGCAGGCATTTTTTTCTCAGTCCAAAGTTCAAAGCTTTCAGCAGCTTGATAGACTAGCATACCTAAACCATTTATTGTTCTTACATTTTGAGACTTTGCCCATTTTAAAAATTCAGTTTCTGCTGGTTGATAAATTATATCAGCAACAACAATACCTCCTGAGAGTCTCAAATTAGCATCAACGGGCATTGATTTATCCTTCATACCTATGCTTGTAGCATTTATAAGAAGATTTGATTCATTTACTGAATCTTGTATTTTTTCTTCATCAGCTAAGTCTTGTAAAATAATTTCTACTCCACTAGCTTTTGATATCTTATTTAATTTTTCTTGTAGAATAGGGTAATTCGCCGACTTACGATTAAAGACAAAAACTTTATTAGCTTTTTGTACACATGCCTCAGCAATTATCGCAAGTGCAGCTCCACCACCACCAAGAATGGAAATAGTTTGATCTTCTACCTGATAATTTTCTAAACTGTTAAAAAATCCACTTCCATCTGTTGAATGTCCAAGCAAACTGCCATCTTCTTTAAGAGCAATAGTATTTATGGCTCCAATTAGCTCCGCAACGGGAGTCAATTCATCAACATATTTTACTGCTTCTTTTTTAAAAGGCATGGATAGGTTAATCCCATACATGTCCATTGTTTTTATATTTTCAATTATTTGAGCAAGATTATTATTTTCGATTTCAAAGGCCAAATAAACACCATTCACCTCTGTCATTTCAAAAGCCATATTATGAATAAAGGGTGAATTACTATGCTTTATAGGATTAGCAACTACTGCTGCCAATCTTGTATAACCATTAATATTCATATTTGCCTTCTAACTATCTAGTTGGTCTAAAATTCTTCTTAATTCAGGAAGTGGTAATTGACCAGGAGCTGTTTCACGACCGAGTGAAGCAAATGTCCAAGCACTTTTAGTCCAGCGACCTGCAATTCTTGAGAGTTTCCCTAAACTTCCCATAGCCATTGTAGCAATCCTAGCATGAGGGAAACGGTCAGTTATATCATTTGTAAGATACATAAGCTCTAAGACATTACGTTCTGAACGAGGCATACCAGAAAACTTAACTAGATAAACATTTTGTTCAATCATTTCCTTTAACTTTGTTGACAAATCCAATGGAATTTCTGAAAAATTATGATGACTTAAAACAATTTTATCCTTAAAATCTTTTAAGGCTTCTAAAGCATGCGGATATGAAAAGTATTCGATATCTAAAAAAGTAGGCGAATAAACTGTGATTCCTTTAAGAACATCTATATATTCTTCATCACTAACTTCCATTTCCCCACCTTCACGTTTTGTCCTCAAGGTAAAAAGTAAATTTAATCCAGTAAATTTTTCAAAAACAACTGGAGCTACTTCAAAAATTTCTGCCGCATTACTTAAGTAGTCTGCACGCCATTCAATAACATCAGCTCCTTCAAGTGCCTGCAATTGGATGCTTCTAACATCGTCTGCGGACTTGGGATTTATGGATACTACAATCTCCGTCATTTTAATACCTCAATTATATATACTTTCAAATAATTACTTTGCCTATCATGGATATTTACCGCAAAATCAGCAGGTAGAGAAAACTTTTCTTTTATCTTATACTTCTTAGGTCCAAATCCTTTTTTAATTTGTTCTTCAAATTTAGCAGGACTTAGGTTTTGTGCATTTGTACTAGCAATTATCGTTCCATTTTCACTTAAAATACTTAAGGAATCCGATATCAATTTATGATAATCTTTGGCTACAGAAAAGGTTTGCTTTTTGTTCCGAGCAAAGCTTGGTGGGTCCAAAATTATAAGGTCAAATTTCAGGTCATGTCTATCTGCATATTTAAAGTATTCAAAGATATCCATGACAACAAATTTATTGGCTTCAAGGTCAAATCCATTGGCATCAAAATTATCTGTTGATAACTCACGACTTCTTTTTGCAAGGTCAACACTAACTGTTGACATTGAACCTCCTGCTGCGGCCGCAACTGAAAAAGCTGCTGTATATGAAAAAGTATTTAAAACATTTTTCCCGAGGGCTAATCCATCAATTAAAGAATCACGAACTTCATGTTGATCTAAAAAGATACCAGTCATAAGCCCATCGTTTAAGAAGACTGAGTAATTAATACCATTTTCAAGAATCGTAAATTTTTCCTCTTTTTTTTCTCCAAATAAATGAGCTGACTCATAATCAGATGGTTTGAAACGTATCTTTTCATAAGCCCCTAAAATTTCAGGATAAGCAGTCTGAAATGCTTCAACTATAATTTCTTTTTGGCTTAGAATAAAAGGGTTGTACCAAGAAAACAGAGCATATTCATTATATAAGTCAACCGTCAGTCCACCAAATCCATCTCCATCTTGGTTAAAGACACGAAATGCATTAGTAAGAGGACTTTTGAAATATGAACTTCTTTTTTCCTTTGCAAGCGAGAACAGATTAACCCAAAAATTTTGATTAATCTCTCTGTCTTCTCGATTTACAATCCAACCAATACCTTTATTTTGGGGTGAAAAATAGGAAATAGCTACAAAATCTCCATTACAAGCAAGTCTAGCATAGCCATCCTCAGGTATAGTATTGATATCTTTTTCATCAATTAAATCCACTCCAGATTTAATTTTTTGATGAAATTTTTGTGTTATTTGTAAATTTATCATATGAGGTTTTACTCCTTAACTCCTAGCTCAATATCATATATTTATATTCATCAAGTTAGTCACCACTAATTATAACATAAAACAAATAGCTACTATGTATTTTTTGAATATTTAGTGATTAATAATCATTACAAATGTATATTTACTTAAGTTACGTTTAAGATTTATTTATGAAATTTTTTATACTATGTTTAAGAAATCCTATCAACCAGTTTTTTGCTTTTTATAACCTAAAATAGTAAAATAAGATAATCGCCTATTATGGGGCAATTTATCATGTTGATAGCAATATTTATATAGAATTTAGGTGTTTATTTTGATAAAAAAAATTAAAAATATAGTAAGCACACGACTTGGTTTTGTCATACTATTATTGATACTAGTATGGGCAAAAACAATGTTTGCTTATTTTGTCGACTTTGATCTTGACATAGAAAATATATACCAAACTTTACTGGCAATCTTCAATCCAATTCCTACAGCACTCCTGCTTTTGGGACTTCCACTTTATTTCAAGAATAAAAAAGTGTTTTATACTTTGGAATGGATAATTTTTATTGCCCTATCGCTTTGGGTCTTTGCGAATTCAGTTTACTTCCGTGAATTTTCCGATTTCATGACTCTTAATACGATCAAAGGGTCAAGTAAGGTATCTGCAGGGCTTGGAGAAGCAGCTATAAACTTATTTAAACCCTGGGATTTAATTTATATAATTGATATTCCTATTCTTGCATTTTTATTTAAGAAAAAAGTAATTACCATGGACCCACGTCCTTTCAGAAAAAAAGCAAGTTTTGCAATTACTAGTTTATCTGTACTGCTCTTCTCAATTAACCTGTTCCTAGCTGAAGTTGATAGACCAGAATTATTAACTCGTGGATTTTCAAATACTTATATAGTTAGATATTTAGGTTTACAACCATTTATTGTTAACGATTCTATTAATACGTATAAAATAAATCAAGTTAGAAATGTTGCGACTCCTGAAGATTTGAGTACTGTTGAAAATTATGTCCAAAAACATTATGCTGAACCTGATCCTAAATATTATGGAATAGCTAAAGGTAGAAATGTAATTTATATACATTTAGAAAGCTTCCAACAATTCTTGATTGACTATAAATTAAAAGATGAAAAAGGTGTTGATCACGAAGTTACACCTTTCCTAAATTCTCTTTTCCACAGCAAAGAAACATTTGCCTTTGATAATTTTTTCCACCAAGTAAAGGCAGGTAAAACATCAGATGCTGAAACATTAATGGAAAATTCATTCTTTGGTTTAACTCAAGGTTCACTATTTGTTCAAAATGGAGGTAAAAACACTTTTAAAGCTGCACCTTCAATATTAGATCAAAAAGGTGGTTATACAAGTGCAGTATTCCATGGAAATGCAGGAACATTTTGGAATCGTAATGAAACATATAAACACCTAGGTTATGATTACTTCTTTGACCAATCATATTATGATGTTAATAAGGATAATTCGTTCCAATACGGATTACATGATAAGTATTTCTTTAATCAGTCAATTGAGTATCTAGAACATATCCAACAACCTTTCTACGCTAAATTCATAACTGTAAGTAACCACTATCCATATACTCAATTTAAGAATGATGATGAAGGTTTCCCAATTGCTAAAACAGATGATGATACAATAAATGGATACTTTGCTACTGCAAACTATCTTGATCAAGCAGTTAAGGAATTCTTTGACTACTTGAAAGCAACTGGTGTTTATCAGAATTCAATGATTGTTCTATATGGTGATCACTATGGTATTTCAAATTCTAGAAATCCTGATTTAGCTCCATTACTTGGTAAACAAAAAGAAACATGGAGCTCTTACGATAATGCAATGCTTCAAAGAGTACCTTATATGATTGTTTTACCTGGACAAGACAAGGGATACGTAAACCACACATTTGGAGGTGAAGTTGATAATCTACCAACAATGTTACACCTACTTGGTATCGATTCAAGTAAATTCCTTCAACTTGGGCAAGATATGCTTAGTCCAAAACATGATAATCTAGTTGCCTTTAGAAATAATGGTAATTATGTCGCAAAAGACTATACCGTATACAATGATCGTATTTATAGGACCGATACTGGAGAAGAAATTACTAATCCAACTCCTGAAACAAAAGCTTTAGTCGATTCTTACAACGAAAAAACTGAGGAACAGTTAAATATTAGCGACAAATTAACCCGTGGAGATTTATTAAGGTTTTATGATAAAGATGGCCTTAAGCCTGTTGATCCTGATAGTTATACTTATAACCACGGCTATAAAAAAGCAACTCAAATTGAAAAGGAACTTGGTGATAAATCAACTAGTATTTACAGTAAAAATAATAATACATCGACCGTTGATAAATTTAAAAACTTCAGCTACAAAGATCTTCATCCCGAACTAAAGAAAGATGAAGAGAATAGTTCAGGCAGCTCCTCATCGAGTTCTAGCGAACAGCCAAAATAAAAAAGTCCGAATGGACTTTTTTATTTTTTTAAAATTATAAATATACACTTAGAATATAAAAAAACAGCTCTTATGAGCTGTTAAAGTAATATGTAGCACTCCACTGGATGAAAGCTGAACTGCAGATTTTTAATAAATTATATTTGAAAAAATATTACTATGATTAAATATCAATTGTACTGTACTGAGCATTTGCTTCGATGAAGTCTCGACGAGGCTCCACACGATCTCCCATTAGCATATCAAATACCATGTCTGCTTCAGCAGCATCATCAACAGTTACACGTGCCATTATACGATGTTCTGGATCCATTGTTGTATCCCAAAGTTGATGGTCATCCATTTCTCCAAGACCTTTGTATCGTTGGACAATAGGTTTAGAACGTCCATTTGACATTTCTTGAACCACGCGTTGCAACTCTTCTTCTTGATTAGCACCTGGAAGGATATACACAATTTCTTTACCGAGTTTCACACCATAAATTGGAGGCTGTGCAATATACACATAGCCTGCCTCAACAATTGGTCTCATATATCTATAGAAGAGAGTTAATAACAAAGTTCTAATATGAGCACCATCAACATCGGCATCAGTCATAATTACCAGTTTATGGTAGCGTGCTTTTGAAACATCAAAGTCTGCACCAAATCCTGTACCCATAGCAGTAAATAAAGAACGGATTTCTTCATTGGCAAGAATTTTATCCATACTTGCTTTTTCAACGTTTAATATTTTACCACGAATTGGTAAAATAGCTTGAAACTCACGATTTCTACCTGATTTAGCTGAACCTCCGGCTGAATCTCCTTCGACTATGAACAACTCAGTTTCCAAAGGATTATTAGATGAACAATCAGCTAGTTTTCCAGGAAGATTAGAGATTTCAAGACCTGATTTTTTCCTGGTAACTTCACGAGCTCTTTTTGCCGCAATACGAGCCTTACTAGCTAATATTCCTTTGTCAACAATTTTACGAGCTACAGGAGGATTCTCCATTAGGAATCTTTCGAAAGCATCACTAAATAATCGATTTACAATACGTGAAACTTCACTGTTTCCAAGCTTAGTTTTAGTTTGTCCCTCAAACTGTGGATTAGGGTGCTTAATAGAAATAACAGCAGTCAATCCTTCACGGATGTCATCACCAGTTAAATTTTCTTCGTTCTCTTTGATGATTTTGTTTTTACGTGCATAATCATTAACAACACGAGTTAGAGCTGTTCTGAACCCTTGTTCATGAGTACCACCCTCATGAGTATTAATATTATTAGCAAAACTTAAAACTGTTGAATGGTAATCAGCAGTGTATTGCATAGCGACTTCTACGTTAATATCTTCCATCTCACCTTCGGTAAAGATTGGTGTATCAAAAAGAGTTGTCTTATTTTCATTGATAAAAGATACATAAGACTGGATACCACCTTCATAGTGATATGTTAATGTCTTATCCTCTTTACCACGTTTATCTGTGATTGAAATTCTCAAGCCACGATTCAAGAAAGCTAGCTCTCTGACGCGTGTAGCAAGTTTTTCAAATTCAAAGTTAGTAGTCTCAGTAAAAATCTCTGGATCTGGTGTAAAATGCACCTTTGTACCATGAAGTTCAGTATCACCAATGATTTTTAAATCATCAATAACAAGACCACGTTTGTACTCTTGGAAATACATTTTTTCATTTTTATAAACAGTAACATCTAATTGAGTTGATAAAGCATTAACTACTGATGAACCTACACCGTGAAGTCCTCCAGATACTTTATATCCGCCACCGCCAAATTTTCCTCCAGCATGAAGGATTGTAAATACAGTCTCAACGGCTGGTCGTCCTGTTTTCTCTTGAATATCAACTGGTATACCACGACCATCATCAACAACAGTAATTGAATTATCTTCTTCAATTGTAACTTCAATATGCGTTGCAAAACCAGCTAATGCCTCGTCAATCGAGTTATCAACGATCTCCCATACTAAATGGTGTAATCCTTCCTTACTTGTTGAGCCAATATACATCCCAGGACGCATTCTTACAGCTTCAAGACCCTCTAAAACTTGAATTTGACTCGCGTCATATTCGTTAGCTTCTTCATTAAATGTTTTTATATCTTCAGCCAATCTATCTTACTCCTGTCATATTTGCATTAGCCTTATTATACCATATTTTTGTCGAAAAATCTTTACTTTTCACAGAGTGGTATAAAAAAGAAACCCTTATAAATCAAGGATTTCTGATAATGATTTGATATTTTGGTCTGCTTGCAAAAGATATTCATCATTTGAAAAATAAATGGTTGAAATTCCTGCATTGATACCTGCTTTAATATCAAGTAGTCTGTCACCAATCATAACTGCATTTGACATTTGATATTTATTAATTAAGTAATCAACAGATTGTGGATCAGGTTTTCTTGCAAAGCCATTATCACTAGTAACTACTTCTGTAAAATATTTGTGAATATCAGTTGCATCGAGAATTTCTAATACATGATTATCTCTGTGGCTAATCATAAAGTTCCTACCACCATTATCAACTATTTCACTTAATACTCTTTTAGCATCAGCAAATAATACAGGTTGTGCAAGATATTCTCTCTCTACTTCCTTATATATTTTCAAGAAATTTGGTATATTTGAAGCAAATTTTTGAATGGCATAGTCAGTAGAGTGCTTAAGAGCATTATAAATATCAAGATGGCTAACTTCAATATTAAATTTTTTCAAGGATTCTTCAAAGGCTTGTGCTGAACTTTCATAGTTATCGAGAAGCGTACCACCTAAATCCCATATATAATCGTCATATTTCATGTGATAATTATAACATAATAAATATATTTGTTAAGTAGTTTAAGTGTCTAATTATCGGTTTTTTGTAACTCTATTTTTTGATCAGCAATCTTATCTATAAAATACTTATCATGCTCCACAATCAACATTGTTGGCTTAATATTTGAAATTAAATCCTCAATTTGCTTATGATTAAAGACATCAAGATAGTTCAACGGTTCATCCCAAATATAAAGTTCAGCCGGTGTTGACAAACTTCTAGCAAGTTCGACTTTCTTTTGTTGGCCCATAGACATATCTTCAATCTTCTGCTTGAAAACATCTCTTTCCATACCAAGCTTCTTTAAATTATTAAGCAAGTCTTGATAGTCAAGTTTTTGCTCATTAGCCCAATCCTTTATATATCCTGTATTATCATCATAAATCTGTCTTACACAAGATATTTTCAAGTTTTTGCTTTCAGCATAAGTGTGTAACCTATCAAGTAATTGGGATTTACCAATGCCATTTGGCCCTGCAATTGCAGTAACTTGACCTCTATCAACTTCAAATGATACTGGTTTAAAAAGTGGTTTTCCTTCATCAAAGGACACAGTCATATCTTGAATAGTTAACAGCTTTTCTTTTCTTGACTGAGTATAATTCATTGAAAGACTATCAATAAACTCCAAATTTTTAAGAAGCTTTTCCTTATCTTCAATTTCACTATTCATTCGTCTTTCAAGAACTTTAGCTTTTTTCATAACACGCGCAGCTCGTGCAGTTATCTTCCCATCATGACCTGTTCCACCACTTCCTTTGATATTGGGATTACCATGAATATCTCCCTCACGCCTTTTAGACCAGTCCTCTTTATCTCGTGAAGTCTTTTTGAGGCGACTTATTTCCCCTACCAATTTCTCATTTTGTGCAAGTTCAAACTCATCTCTCATCTTCTTTTCCTGCTCATATGTAGAAAAGTTCCCTTGATAAGCTATCAATTGATTTTTTTCAATAGCTAAAACATGATCCGATACCTGATCTAAAAATGCACGATCATGACTAACGACTATGTAGCCCTGTCTCTTTTTCTTAAGATATTCCGCAACCTTTGAGCGGCTCTCCTTGTCCAAATGGTTTGTAGGCTCATCAATCAGTGGAAAACTGCTGTCATCTAAGAACAAGAGGGAAAGTAGCGCTTTAGTCTGTTCCCCTCCTGAGAGACTATCAAATGGCCTCCAAAGACCATCTTCTGGAAAACTTAATTGATTGAGTTCTCTTTTCAACTCCCAATCTTCAAAGTCCATCAATTCTTGTAAAACATAGTAAGTCAACTGGCTTTTACTCAAAACATTTTGTGGGAAATAAACGAATTGTCGAGGTGATTTTATTCTACCTGAATATTCATATTTTCCTCTTAATAAATTAAGTAAGGTAGTTTTGCCTCGACCATTACGACCAACTAAAGCAAGGTGCCAAGAATTATCAATTCGACAATTTATATCTTCAAATATATTATTTTCTGCATAAGAAAAAGTAAGGTTTTTTATCTCTATCATACGTACCTCCTCATTAATTCAGGGATTGGCGGTATCAAGATAGTAAAACCTTACCTTCTACTCTTATGACTAAAGTATACAAAAATATATCCGATATATTCCTATATTTTTTTAATCAATATTATTAGGTGCTCATTCAAAAGCATAAACTTTCAAATATTTGTATTCTTAAAAAGACGACAAAAAAGCAACGAAAAACCAATCCAAAATTTATAAACATTATCAATTAAGTTTTTTAAATTTGAATTAATTTTTCATTGCCCACCTCCGATATTTGTTAAACACAATTTAACAAATAACTTTTAGTTTGTCAAATAATATCTTAATGGAATTGCATTCCACCATCAACGATGATTGTTTGACCAGTAATGTAATCAGAATCGCTTCCAGCTAAGAAAGAAACAACATTTGCAACATCTTCAGCTTCTGATAAGCGTTTTAATGTAATGTCTTTTGCAAATTGTTGCATACCCCATTCATCATCTTTACCAGCATTTTTACCTACTTCATGAGCAATATTCATCATCATAGGAGTACGAACTATACCAGGTGCAAACGCATTTACAGTAATACCATCATCAGCTAAATCACGTGCAGTAACTTGTGTAATCCCACGAACTGCAAATTTTGTACCACTGTATAGTGAAAGATTTGGATTACCAACCACACCTGCTTGTGATGTAGCATTAATAATTTTTCCACCGTGACCTAATTTTTTGAAAGCTTCAACTGCTGCTTGTGTTCCCCAAAGAACTCCACCAACGTTAATTCCATAAACTTGTTCAAATTGTTCTGGAGTAATAGTATCAATTGGTGTTGTAGGACCTACACCTGCATTATTAACAATTACATCAAAGCCACCAAGCTTTTCAACAGTTTCATTCACTGCCGCAAAAACTTCATCACGTTTAGAAACATCTGCTTTAATTGAAATTGTTTCGCCTTTACCAGCTAATTTTTTCGCTGCTTCTTTTGCTACTTCTTCATTATAATCAACTAATGCTACTTTGAAACCATCTTTTAATAGACGTTCTGCAATTGCAAATCCAATACCTTGTGCTGCTCCTGTTACTAGTGCTACTTTTGACATATTATTTTTCTCTTTTCTATGATTTAGGCTAGGCTATAAGATAATAGTCAGTCAACTACATTATATTCTTTTTAAATAAAATTTAAACTATTTACTGTTTAATAGTTCAATTGCTAAATCTAGACCTTTATCACCTTGCATAAGTCCATACATTTGCATTGGAATATCTTTTACTGGAGTATCAGGGAATTTATTTGTAACTTCTGTTACAATATAACGAGCTTGAGGGCCAATCATAATTACATCAGCTTCTGAACCCTTTTCATCAACTTCAGCAAGTCCGTATGCTGTTACAACATAATCAAGACCACGAGAATTAGCTTCTTCTTGCATTTTTTTTGCAAACATTGAAGTACTCATACCCGCTGAACAAAACAAATTAACAACTGTTGACATCTTTTTCTCCTCTTCGTTTCCTTTATTGAAAACGTTTCCTTTGTTTATAGATATATAATACTACTTTTTTAAAAGTTTGAGAATATGTTATCAAACAAAAAAGTTATATAACACAGGTTGTGTTATATAACTTTGTGAATTTTAATTAGAACTTCTTCTGTAAATGACTTTCCCATTTTCGTTTGGAAAATCAATGTCATCTACTTCTAGTTGATTGTATTTCATTGATAATACTAAACCAACACCTATCAAATTACCAATTAAACTTGAACCACCTTGAGAGATAAAAGGTAACGGAATACCTGTAAGAGGTAAAACACCAATTGTAGCTCCAATATTTTCAAATACATGGAAAAGAATCATCATGATTATCCCAGTTGAAATATAAATGTAGAATTGATTATTTGAATTATAAGTTGCCATTATCATTCGATAAATCAAAAAGAAATAAATTAAAATCAAACATGTACTACCGATAAAACCAAAATTTTCTGCTATTACCGTAAAGATCATATCACTTTCTCGAACTGGAACAGGTAAAGTTGCAACATCGAATCCATAACCTGTTAGGCCCCCGATACCTACAGAAATCTGACCTTGTGCCTGTTGAAAGGTTACATTTTGAGCATTTTCAAAGGGATGGAACCAAGCATCTATTCTTTGAATTTGATATTTTTCAATACCAACTGACATGAGAAAATTCCTTCCCCAATCAACAGTTGTAAGAAACAATATACCACCACCTACAATTAAAGTTGTTAATGCTATAGGAATGATTATTTTCCAAGAAACACCTGAAACAAAGACTATTCCTGCAAAAATTGCCATAAATACTAAAAGAGTACCAAAGTCATTTTGCAGTTTTAAAAGAACTATCACCGGTAATGTTACCAAAAACAACTTAAATATTAATTTAAAATCATCAGCTAAATCCGTAGCTTTTTGAACTGATTGATAAGAGGTAACCACTTTTGCCATCATTAATATATAAGAAATTTTCATTAATTCTGATGGTTGAAAGAATGTTTTCCCGTTATATGATACCCAGTTTTTTGCACCTGTCGCTGCAACTAACTGATTATCATAAAATACTAGTGGAAGAATCATTAATAAAATACCTAATATATAAAATATAGGTGTTAGTTTCCATAAATATTTTGAATTGAAGTGCATAACAATAAATGCAAATATTATTCCAAGTATTGCCCAAACACATTGTGTCAACATGGTTCGTCCCACTTGGAGGGGATAGTCGTGGCTTACCGCTATATAAATTGAGCCAAGACCTATCAATAATAAAAGTAGAACTGGTAAAATAAGTGGATAATCTAGTCTACTATCTAAAGATCTTTTATATTTTTTCATAGAACAAAATCCTTTCAGTTACAATATTATACACTATTTATTTCATAAATAAAAAGGCTAACTAGCCTTTAAAGAAATTTTTTCAACCATTCTAATCCGAAAGTCCAAGCGACACTATAAAGTCCAACACCAAAAATTTTACCTATAACAATTGAGAAGGTAAAAAATTTATAAGTCATTCTCGTCTGACTTGCAATTAATACAAGGGCATCGTCTGGCGCAACAGGTGCAAAAATCATCCAAAAGAAAAACCAGTCAAATTTTTTACCTTTATCAACCTTACTAAGATATTTATTATAAGTTTTTTCAGGAACAAAAGTCATTACAAATGGTTTCCCATATTGCCTTCCCATATGAAAAAGAATAAGACTTCCTAATACAATTCCGATATAGTTATATATAAAGCCCCATATTGGACCAAAGATTAATACTGCAGAAGCACATAGGATACCTGCTGGTACGACCGGAACTACTACTTGTATGATTTGTAAACCTATCATCAAAAGAGGGCCAAAGACTGGATGGGCCTCAACCGTAGATTTTAACACGTTATCATCGTTAAAAATACCAAGTTTATATAAATAAAATGCTAATGCAAAGGAAGAAAGAAAAGCCACAACCGTAACAATATTCACAATCCTTTGTCTTGTTTGTTCACTTTTCAATATACATCCTCCGAGCGTAATTTAAATAGTACAACTTATACTATCCTTTTTTTGATTGGCTTTTAAGATATTCAGTATTCTCCTCAACCCACTTATCTAGCTGATTGGCAAGACTTTCAAAACCTATTTGATTTTTCTTTGATTTATATCTTCTTTTTCTTCTTGTTACATGAGTTTGCGGTTTATCTTCAAGCGTTCTCAATGAAAGACTGATTTTTCCAGTATATTCATCAATATCAATAATTTGCGCTTTTGCTTTTTGACCAACTTCTACGGTTTCCATTATATTCTTGGTATAACCCGACTTAATTTCCGAAATGTGGATTAATCCATGACAATCATCATTAAACTTAACAAATGCACCATAATTTTGGACACCTGTAACAGTTACATCAACAACATCACCAATTTTTAGTTTTTTTTTAAATCTGAACTATCAATAAATTCGCCATCTTTATCATCAACTAATTCAATTGATTCAATTACAACATCATCAACTGGTTTATCTTGGAAGCCAGTAGGAACATTTGCAATTTCATCTAAAACTTTATATGAAGCTTCATCATATAAATGACCAAATACAGTATGACGTCCATCTAAATGAGGAGTACCTCCACCAGCATATAGTTCAGCAATTTCTTCAGGCCATCCACCATTTACAAGAACATCTTTTGTATAAGGAATACTTTCATTTTGAACAATAAAGAATTGACTACCATTTGTATTTGGACCAGCATTTGCCATACTTAAAGCACCACGAATATTGAAGACTTGATTTGAAAATTCATCTTCAAATTTACTTCCATAGATACTTTCTCCACCCATACCAGTACCAGTTGGGTCTCCACCTTGAATCATGAAATCTGGAATAATACGATGGAAAATAACACCATCATAGTAGCCATCACTAGCTAACTCAACAAAGTTTTTTACTGTTCTAGGAGCTAATTCATTAAAAAGCTTAACTTTTAAATCTCCATGGTTTGTTTTAATAATTGCGATTTGTCCACTTGCGTTTTTTAAATCAGCTTGTGGGTAATTTGAATTTGTCATTTTAATAAAATCTTCTTTCTAAATAATTTCTAGCTTTTCTAAAGCCTTGTAAATTCCATCTTGTTCAACAGTATCAGTAATTAAACTGGCTTTTTCTTTAATCTCAGGATGTGATACTCCCATAGCAACAGAAAGTCCAGCATAATCAAATATTTCACGATCATTAAGTTCATCACCAAAGACTAATAAATTATCTTCTGTTAAACCTAACTTTTCTAAAACTTTTGAAACACCATAAGCTTTACTGCCGGAAAAGCGAACAATATCACTACTGTATTCATGCCATCTAACCAGACGAATTTTATCCTTCAAGTTTTCAGGTAAAGTATCATCAACATCACGTTCTGTAATTGTTAGCATCTGATAAATATCATCTTTTTTATAATAATCCTTATCTTCAGCTAATCTTCCGTAAATTGGACCAATAGCATCTTCAGCTAATTTATCCCAACCATTAACGATTACATTCTCATTTGCAACAAATGAATAGTTAATTTTTTCATCATTCGCCCATGAAATTATCTCTTCTACCATTTCAGTAGGTAAAGGATTTTTATAGATAATATTATGATTTCGATCCTGAACATGTGCACCGTTTATTGTTACAAAATAATCAGGTTCTAATTCTTTAATTTCTGGAATTACTCCAAAGTAACATCGACCAGATGCAATTCCAGTAAGTATGCCTTTTTCTTTTAATTTTGAAAAAACTTCTTTTATCGATTCAGGCATATACCCTGTAGTTTTGACACGTAAGGTATCGTCAATATCAAAAAATACAATTTTAATATCTTTTGCCTTCCCAATTAATTCTTCTAAGTTCACAACTGCACCTTCTCTAAAAATTTATGTCTTATTTCATTATAGAAAAATTTTTACATAAAATAAAGAACTAGTGCTCAACAATATTATGTTGTAAAGCATAGATAACAGCCTGTGTTCTATCATCTACCTCGAGTTTTGAAAGAATATTTGAAACATGTGTTTTTACTGTTTTTAAGCTTATAAATAAGTCATCTGCAATTTCTTGATTACTCAATCCCTTACTTAGTTCTCTTAAAACTTCCATTTCACGAGCCGTTAAATCATCATGTAATTCAGGAGCACGATTATTTCTTTCTTGTATTTTTTGACGGACACTGTCACTTAAAACATCTTCACCCTTATATATTTTTCTGATAGAATCAGCGATTTCATCAGCTTGTGAAGTTTTTAAAATGTACCCTTTTGCTCCTGCAGCCAGTGCTGGAAAGACTTTTTCATCATCTAAAAAACTAGTTAAAATAAGTATCTTTGCATCTGGATTTTCTGCTAAAATTTCTTGGCTAGCTTCAATTCCACCCATTTCATTCATCACCAAATCCATCAAAATCACATCAGGATTATATTCTCTCGCATACTCAACTCCAATATTACCATCTGAAGCTTCTGCAACAACTTCAATATCATCTTGAATGTTCAGGAAACTCGACAGTCCCAAACGCACCATTTCATGATCGTCAACAATAACTACCTTAATACTCATTTTTAGGAATCCTTATCTCTATGCTTGTACCTTGATTAGGTGCACTTATAATCTTTGCATCTCCTCCAAGAAGCACTGACCTCTCTCTTATATTTTTCAATCCATAACTGGCTGATTTCGTCTGATTTGTATCAAACCCTACCCCATCATCCTCTACCTTTAATATAACATTATTTCCCGAATTTAATAAGGAAATATTAATGTTACTTGCTTTAGAATGCCTAAGAGCGTTGCTTAAAAGCTCTTGCATGATTCTAAAAATATTATCTTCAACAGTACGTGATAAATTTATATCGTTATCATACACCCAAGATATTTTACCTGAAATTTTAGCTTGCAGCTCATCAACAAGTCCACCAATTCCTTCAATTAGTGATTTACCGTTTAATTCTACAGGACGCAAATGAAGCAATAAAGCACGCATTTCATTTTGTGCTTCATGTAGAATCTTTAGAACCAAATTAACTTGTGTAGTCATTTGTTCGCTTGAAAGCTTTTTATTTCCAACTACTCCTGACAATATCATAGTCGCCGCAAAAAGCTGCTGACTAACCGAGTCATGTAATTCTCTTGAAATTCTTTTTCTTTCTTCAGTTACAATTTCAACTTGCTTAACTGTATCTTCCCTAGTTGCATCTTGTAATTGTTTAGTTAATTCTTGAATCCTTTGACTTACTGAGTTAATATCGGGATTTTCAACTTTTAAACCCTTCATTGCTTTAGAGATGTCTCTTGAAAAATGTCTTTCAATTCGCCAATTCTCTAAATAGTTAAACACTGTAAAAGATAAAGCTAATAAGGCACTTACAGCAAAAATAATCCACAATGATCGCCAATGAGAAGTCAAGTTTTCATAAAATTGATGTGAAGTTGTGGATAAAGTGTAAACCACCAATAAAATTGAAATTAGACTAGTAAAGAAACTATAGAAAAATGTTTTAAATACTGATTCTTTCATAGTTTAATCACCGTTAAATCACCATAAACAACATCTACATAAATTCTCAAATGAGGAATCTCCTCAGAAAAATCATGAGAATAGTATTTTACACGTTCACGATTTGAAACAGTTTTTTCACCAAAGAAATTTGCTTGACCTTTCATACTCGAATAATCAACAGATACAGCCATATTATTTGGCACAATAATTTTTGTATTTCCAGCAAATTTTCTAATCATCACAACGTTATCCAATTTTCTAAAATTTGTGTGCTCTAAATCAATAACATCATCACTTATTGACTTTATTATATTTATATCATCAAAGCGATAGTATTCTTCTGCAGACGCAGCTGAAAAGTTTAACTTTTGCTTATCAAAAACAACTCCTTCACTCTCATCATAATATGTATCAATAATGTCGAAATTTTGATCTTTTTGAGGTACTTTAACAAAGATAACAACTGCTACTACTGCCAATACTATTGCAGCCCAAATATAAAAGTTACCAAGAATAAATACCGCCATTATGAGTGACAATATCGCCATAATCATTTTTAATACAAACCAGCGACATTTAGATAAAAGCATGCCAACTACTATTGCAAGAGCTAAACATATTACAAATCCTGGCTCCTTCAATAGATTTACCAAAGCTGATACTAACAAAATCAACTCTGTAATAATAAATAATCTGATTTTCATACTTTAATTTTATCAAAAATACTTTTCATTTTCATAAGTCTTATGATGTATTTTTAATATTTAATTCCTTTATTATAATTTATAAAAAAAGTTCGCTATCTTGCGAACCTTTTTTTATTATTGAACATTATTAGTTAATTGTGCTAATAATTTTTCAAAGGCATATTCATATTTTTGAATATCTCCAGCACCCATAAATACATATACTGCATTTGCATGGTCTAAAAGCGGAGATACATTATCAACAGTTATAACTTGAGCAGGTTTTTCAATTTTTTCAGCTAAATCTGAAATTTTCACATCACCATGATCAATTTCTCGAGCAGAACCATAAATTTCAGCAAGATAAACTGCATCAGCAAGATTTAAGCTTTCTGCAAATTCATCAATTAAAGCTATAGTTCTTGTAAATGTATGTGGTTGGAAAACTGCTACAATTTCTCTTTCAGGATATTTTTGTCTAGCTGCATCAATTGTGGCTGCAATTTCTGTTGGATGATGAGCAAAGTCATCAATAATCACAACATCATTAATTTTCTTTTCTGTAAAGCGTCGTTTTACTCCTGGGAATGTAAGCATATGCTCTTTAATGTCCTCAAGATCAAATCCAATTTGATGAGCAACTCCAACAACAGCAAGAGCATTCAGAACATTATGTTTACCGAAAGTCGGAACTTTAAATGTTCCAAGTTTTTCATCATGGAAGTATGCATCAAAAGTTGATCCAT
Source organism: Floricoccus penangensis (assembly GCF_001832885.1). Taxonomy (GTDB): domain Bacteria; phylum Bacillota; class Bacilli; order Lactobacillales; family Streptococcaceae; genus Floricoccus; species Floricoccus penangensis. The sequence goes on from NZ_MKIQ01000028.1 coordinate 39,225, forward strand.
CGGTCGTTCTCTCAACATTTTTTGCAATATAATCATCATTGTCTTCAAAACCGTAGAAATAAAGTGGAGCTTTAGTTTCAAGTCTTCTTAAATGTTCATCTTCTCCGTATGCGAATACACCTTTAGTAACTTGATTTGCATAGTCATAGAAGGCAGAATACACATCTTCAACGTCAGTAAAATAGTCTGGATGATCAAAATCAACGTTAGTTATAATAGAATATTCAGGATGGTAAGGCATGAAATGACGTTCATATTCATCACTCTCAAAAACAAAATATTCGCTTTCAGCATCACCTTTTCCAGTACCATCACCAATTAAGTAACTAGCGTTAGTCGCAAAGTCAAGAACATGAGAGAGAAGTCCAGTTGTACTTGTCTTACCATGAGCCCCTGCAACTCCGATACTTGTGAAGCGTTTCATAAACTCTCCTAAAAACTCATGGTAGCGTTTATATCTAAAACCATTTTTCTCAGCATAAGCAATTTCAATATTATTAGACGCATGAAATGCATTTCCTGCTATTAACTCCACGTCAGCAGTGATGTTTTTTTCATCAAAAGGTAATATTGGAATATTAACAAGTTCTAATCCACGTTGAGTAAAGTAGTAGTCAGTACTGTCACTTCCTTGAACTTCTTCTCCCATTTGGTTTAATAACAATGCGAGTGCACTCATTCCTGCACCTTTAATTCCAATAAAATGATATTTTTTTGACATTTTTCTTCCTTCTTTTTAATTACTTTTACTCATTATTTTCTGGCATTGATAGTAACTGTCTCTTTTTTTCAAAATAGTCATCTTGTGCTTTATCAGCATTTGCCAATTTATTTTTTCTTTCTTGAGCAGAAATTGATTCCTGAGCAAGCGTATCAAAATCTTTTCTTGTTCTAGTTAATTTTCTACCATCTTCTGAATCACTTTTTGACTCAAACTTTTTGCCCACAGTAATGAGCGTATCATCCTGTTGTGCTTTTCTTTCACCAAGTGGATGTTGCTTAAGTTCCTTTTTAGGCGAAACCGTCTCTTGTCTTTCAGTCGGATACACATAGCCCTTTGGTCGTTCTGGGGCTACATATTTTATTTTCCTAATTTCAGTCTTTGGCTCTTTCGGTAAAGAGCTCTCTTTTTTTGTAGAATCATTTCTTCTTGGGTTTTCAGTTTGTTTAAAAACATCTTTTGTCCCATAGAAATTTTGACCTGTCTTTGTAGAAGATGTAGGTACTTTTCTAATATTTGTTGTTCTTGAATTTGAATACTTATATTCTACTTTTCCAGAAGGAATTTTGGTTAATATATCATCATTTGTGTAGAGTACTTTATCATCAATCTCCAAAGGCTCATCATCACCGATGTATGGAAACTGAACTTTTCTAATTTTTTCTGTCATAACTAACACGTCCTTCATTTATTTTTTAATTATAACCTAAATATAACTGCTTTTAAAGTTATAAGCCGAGAATTTCCATAATTTCATCTTCAGTGATGTTACGATTTGATAGACCGCCATCTAATACCGTTGTTACTAAATCTTGTTTTTTGCTTTGAATTTCTTTAATTTTTTCTTCAATAGTACCACGAGTAATAAGTCTAATAACTTCAACTGTACTCTTTTGTCCCATTCTATGTGCTCTTGAGATTGCCTGTTCCTCCACTGATGGATTCCACCAAAGGTCTACAAGTATAACAACATCAGCACTTGTCAGATTGAGTCCCATTCCTCCTGCCTTCAAGGAAATTAAGAAAGCATCACGGCTTCCCGCATTAAAGGCTTTAACCATATCTAAACGCTCTTTAGCCGGCGTTGAACCTGTTAGTTTATAACTTGAAAGACCTACTTTCTCCATCTCCTCTTCAATGAAACCAAACATCTTAGTAAACTGAGAGAAAATCAATGGACGATGTCCACTTTCCTTAATTTGTTCAAGAAGATTTGTAAGTACTTCAAGTTTACCACTCTTGCCTGTATAATCTGGCATAAATAACGCTGGGGTATCACAAATCTGACGCAGTCTAGTGATTCCTGATAAGATTTCAATCTTACTACGATTAAACTCTTCTTTATTCATCAACCTGATTTTATCTTGCATTGATTGGAGTTGAGCCATGTAAATAACTTTTTGGTCATCAGCTAATTCACTATAATGAATCATTTCAAGTTTGTCTGGTAGTTCTTTCAATACATCATCTTTTTTACGTCTCATTACAAATGGTTTAATGGCTCTTGAAATACTTTCAGGTGTTGATTTAGTAAACTTTTTCTTATTTCCAAACAACCCTGGCATAACAATATTAAATAGTGCCCACATCTCTTCTAAACGATTCTCTATCGGAGTGCCACTCAAGGCGAAGACTGTTTCAACTTTCAAACGAGAAAGCGCCTTATTTGTCTTACTTTGAGCATTTTTTACCGTTTGTGCTTCATCCATAAGTAAGAATTTTAGGTTTTTTTCTTGATAATCATCTAAATCCTTAAGAAATGATCCATAGCTCGTGATGTAAACTTGATGATCTTCACTAATGATGTCTTGACGGTATTTTTTAGTTCCTTCAACTACCACTACTTCCATATCGGGTGAAAATTTATGGAACTCACTTTCCCAGTTATAAATCAAACTCGATGGTGCTACTATTAGTGTCTTATCACCATCTTGCATGCTTGATGTCAAATAAGTGATAGCTTGTAGTGTTTTACCTAATCCCATATCGTCGGCTAAAATACCACCCATATGATGACTGGTAAGCATCTTCATCCACTTAACTCCATCAATCTGATAATTACGTAAACTAGCATTTATATTGTCAGGAATTTCAAGTGGAAACTCTTCTGGATGTGTTAAATCTGTGTAAAGATTTTTAAATTCATCTGAATACTTAACTGATTCAACATTTTCAAAAATTTTAGCAATTTGGAAAGTTCTATATGAAGGTAAGGTAAGTCGCCCATCTTCAGTCTGAATACTGTCCCCTAACTCATTTAAAACATTTCTAATGGGCTGAAAATTCTTTTTGTCAAAAAGTAACACTTTCCCTGACTTAGTAATGTAGTGATCCTCGTTTGCTTGTAGTTTCTTTATAACTTTTTCAAGTTCAGAATCATCAATATCTGGTAAATCAAATCGAATGTCCAGTAGATTACCACTTGTCGTGATTTCAAGCTCTTCACTCGCTTCAACTCTAATATTTTTTAAGGCAGGCGAAAATTCAACCGTACCTAACCTTTCAAATTTTGGAACAGTTTTAGTAAAGAAATTGTACAGGTCTTCATTTAAAGGAATTGGCTGCGATGACTCAAAACCTTTTGGAAAGCCAGTGTTTGCCATACAAGTGAAGATTTTTTTCTCTTTCAAAAGATCCCTTGAAAAATCTAATGTTTCTAACTCTTGAATTGAAGAAACTTCAAAATTTCCATAGTCAAAGACTAATGATAATTCCAGTCTATTTGTTAAATCAAAATAGAACTTTGGCTCAAATTTTCTAATTCTGAATGATTTGTTAGCTTCCACACTACCAATAGACTCAAACTTTTCAAGACCTAAAGATAACTCATCTTTATCACTATAATCAAAATTAATCACTGGATTTTCTTGAAACTCAAAATCTTCATAAAGTTTTTTTAATTGATTTATGAGTTTTGCTTGTTCAATTGTTAGTTTATAAAAGAAGTTTTCATAATAAAGAACCTTACCTGAATAAAATTCCTTATAATCTTTTTTATCAATTCTTAAACTTATACTATTGTCACCTGGTGTAACCTTAAACTTAAATAATCCTGCGTCTTTATCAAGATCTATAAAAGAAAAGAAATTAAGGTCTGATGATGCAACTGATATCCTGAAGTCAGATAAAAGATACGCAGAATCAAGTACAGATTCAAGCATGCTGTAAGAAAGCACAAGAAAACGACCATTTTTTTGATACATGTCGCTTTCCATTAGAAGATCACTTGGAGAAAGTTCGATTAATAATCTAATAAAATCCTGTGAGCTTTCGTCAAAGTTTTCTAAATTAAGTCTTACTAGGTAATCTCGACCAAGCTGATAAATATCACCTCTTTGAATTACATTAAGAAACAAAGGTATATCTTTCACTACATATGAACGACTTGCTTTAGCTGCTTTTATCTTTATTGTAAGTGCGATTGAATCACCGTGATAGAAAAATTGACTTGATGCAGAGGTCTCAAATGCTTCTACTTCAAGACTCAAACTATCTTCATAGTCATCATCACTTTCATTTATATTCTTCAAAAATTGCGTACCAAAAAGAAGCTCTTTATTGAGTTTTTGTGTTTTTTCAGCTGTTTCTAAAATTTGATTTGAATCATCTGCTTTTTTATCTTGCTTTAAATATTCTTCAATCGCAGCAATATGTTGACAATACTTCTTAGTTGCAAAAAAATCACAACTACAAAAATCATTTTCACCATCCAAATCATATGCTACATTTTGACCCGCAACATTAGCAGATAGGATCATCTTTCCAACTGAGACATCCGCTATCTGATTTTGTTCGTATAACTCTATTCCTTCTGCTCTAATGTAAGCAGGCATCATTCTACTCATCGTTCACACACCTTTAGTTAAATATCCCATTTAGTTTGCGAATATTATAACATATTTGTTACAAAATTTCCATATTTTTCACAATATGTAATAATGAGAATAAAGGTTATTATTTTTTTGTGTTTTTATTTGTTTTTTTTTATAAATAATAAGTTTTTTCTTTAACAAAATATTATTTGTGATATAATCAATTTTGTACACTTTTTATGTTTGTACCGTCATTAATTTGGCGGTTTTTTTTATTTATTCAATAAAATAAAAATAGAAACCATATTTTTGACACACAAAATAATTTATATTATTCTAACTTTGTAAGAAATGTTACAAAAATATTTCTAAAGTAATATTTAAAGGAGATTATCATGTTTAAAAAAGAAAAATGGGGATTAATCATTGCAGGTATTGTAATGGCTATTCTTGGAATTATTGCATTAGTGCACCCAGCTCACTCACTCGAAGCAATTATTATCATTGTTGGAGTATTTAGTATTATAAATGCTATAATTGCTGGATATATTGCATTTACAACTAGATTTAAAGAGCTGCGTAGTAGAGAAATTCTTGATATGTTTCTTAATGCAATTGTCGGTTTAATTTTCTTATTTTCACCTGATACAGCTGCTGGAACAATAGCACTTATGTTTGCTTTTTGGATTATTTTCCTCTCTGTTTCCAATTTAAGTCTTGCCTTTTCAGGATTTGGAATCAGTGGTTTAAGTCGTATTCTCTTAGTCTTAGTAGGTATCTTCGGTATCTTTGCTGGCGTTTCAATGCTTCTTAATTGGGGTATTTCAGCAGCTTCATTTATTTGGTTTGTAGGAATTTTCCTAATATCTGAAGGTATTGCAACTATTCTAAGTGGTTTTATGCTTCCATCTGATGAGTTTTAATCACAAATTTATTTCAATTAAAAAATAGTCTCATGTTTAGACATGAGACTATTTTTTTTCAATGTAAATTCTATCAGGATTCCTTCTAAGGGAAAATTTAGCAGGTACATAATCAACCCCACCTTTAACAAAAGGATTACATCTTAGAATTCGGGCTACTCCCATTATTGTCCCAAGAAATGCACCATGAATTTTAATCGCATCAATCATGTAGTTTGAACATGTCGGGTGATAGCGACATGATGCTGGTGTTAAGGGAGAGATTCTTCTCTGATAAAATTTCACAAATTTTATTAGAATATTTTTCATTTACTTCACCTTTATATTTTTATATTCTACCATTAATTACAAAAATTGATTAGTCATTTGAATTTATTTAATGATATAATATCAATATGAATAAAGAGAAAATATTAAAAATTATGGTTGCAGTTTTATCTATTGTGCTCATAGCCGTTCTGGCATATAGGTTTTTTTATAGTTCAAATAAACAAACATCAGATAATAATTTTTTTGAAGCAAAAGAACAGCAAAATAAAGATAAGAAAGAAAAGAAAAAAGAGACAGATAAAGATACTTGGAAAAAATATGATGATGAGATTAAGTTTCCAATCTTAATGTACCATCATATTTCAGAAGTTGTTGATGGCAATACACTTTTTGTACCACAAAAGGAATTTGAAGAACAGATGAAATCTTTACATGATGCTGGTTACTATACTTTAAGCCCTGAGGAAGCTTATAGAGTATTAACAAAAAATGAAAAACCGGCAGAAAAAATTGTATGGGTAACATTAGATGATGGCTATGTTGACAATATGAAAAATGCCAAACCAATACTTGATAAATTAAATATGAAAGCAACAATTAACATCATTTTCAATATGAAAGATGGTGTTGATAAAATGACTGATGATATGCTTCAAGAAATTAATAAGGATAAGCTTATTTCACTTGAAAGTCATACAATGGATCATATTGATCTGCAATATGCGACTCCTGATACTGCTAAATATCAATTAGAAGCTTCAAAAAAAGGATTAGATGAGTTACTAAAACAAGATACAAGTGTAATCTGCTATCCTTCAGGTAGGTATAACGACTCTACTCCTGAGCTTGCAAAAAATGCAGGTTATAAATTAGGCATTACTACTAATCCTGGATTAGCAAGTGCAAGTAATGGACTCTATACTCTTAATAGAGTACGTGTCGCTTATGGGAATAATGCACAATCATTTATGAATTTAATCGACCAAGGTCAATAAAAAAATACAACTTATCTTTTTTTAAAGATAAGTTGTATTTTTTTACTAATTACTCTTGTAAAAACCTAATGTATAGCCATCATCTGTTGAATGCATACCAAGTTTTTCATAGAATTTTCTCGTTTTGATAGTATCATCAGTCAATAATACTTTTTGTCTAACATTAGAATATTTCTCAAAAATTTTCAATAATAGCTGACTACCTATTCCTTGGCCCTGATAGTCTTCTAAAACCAATAAGTCTTGAATATATATTATTGTAAGACTATCCCCTACCACTCGCACTAAACCAATTAGTCTTTCATTTTCCCAAGCTTCAAGAATGAAAAGTGATTGCTCCAATGCCTGCATTAGTTTTTCTGGATATCTAGTATATAAAATCCAACCTACATTTTCATAGAGATCCAACACCAGTTTTGTATCAAGATTTTCACTCGTCTTATATTCGATCATTTTCTTCTCCTTTAATTTTAATCTAAAAATTAAAGGTTAATTCTCAACTTATCCATATGGTTACCAACTTCAGTATTTTTTTCATTGTACCATATTTTTTTATTTTTCCTCTTCTGGATATACCATTCCCCAGTCATTTCTTAATTTTGTCATTATATCCATCACGTCCTTTGTATAATCAAGATGCATATTATTTTCGATACCTGCCACAGCTTCCTCCATATCAGCCACTTCGTACTGCAAAGCTTTTTCCGTATCACCTGCTTTGATTATTTCCTTACTATCGTCAACCACATAAGTGATGACAGCTTCTTGACCACGAGGGTATTCATACATTTCAACATATCCTTTTTCAAAAGAGATAGTTGCACGTTTTGGTTGTTTTGCATGAAGAGACAAAATAACAGTCGCCATCTCCTCTTCATCATTTTTCAATAAAATGCTAGCTTGCTCATCCACCCCAGTTTCTGCATATTTGACTTGGGATAAAATTTCATTTGGTTTAGATGTCATGAACCAACGAACGAATGATAATGCATATACTCCGATATCAAGGAGGGCACCACCTGCAAGATTGCGGTTAAAGAACCTATTCGTCATATCGTATTCTTTAAAGCTTCCAAAGTTCATTTGAATAAGTCTAAGTTTACCTAATGACCCTGATTCAATTATCTTGTTTAACTCTTTGTAGATAGGCATATGGAAAATAGTCATGGCCTCTGCCAGAATAAGATTGTTTTCACGTGCTAATTCTATTGCTTCGTCCAATTCATCTGAATTAAGGGTAATTGATTTTTCACAAAGAACATGTTTCCCTGCCTTTAAAGCCTTTCTCAAATATTCAATGTGGGTGTTATGTGGTGTTGAAATATAAATAATATCTACATTTTCATCCTCAAATACATCATCAATATTATCGTAAACTTTTTCAATACCATACTTTTCAGCAAATTCAATACCTTTTGAATGTGTCCTATTAGCAACTGAATATATTTTTTGACCACGCGCTTCCAATGCTTGTGCCAATTGATTTGCAATAATTCCTGTACCTAAAGTTGCCCATTTAAAATCTTTCATTTAATTAACTTCTTTCTTATTTTGATTGATGACTATAACTTCTAATATATTTCTATAAGTAATTATATTAGAAATATTTCCCTTAAACAACAAAATGAAACCCGTGGGAGGTTTCATTTATTTAAATTCAATTATTAAATCTTCATAGGATTCCATTGGTGAATATGCTTCAATATTTCCATCTACAAAATATGTTGACCCACCGTAATCTTGATTTAGATGAGCTGAATTAATAATTGCAACATTTTTTCCTACTAATAATGTTTGATCAGCATACTCTTTTTGAGCATCCTCTTCCCACTCTTTTTTCGTGTAATCAATGAATACTGGCCAAATATACAAATCTGCTTCAAGATCTGCGTATATTCCTGGATGTTCCCAAAAATCTCCACATAGTCCCAAACCAATTTTTTTACCTTCGTAATTAAAGAAGACAGTTTTTGATGAATTATGTAAATAAACAGTTGGATATGCTTCTTGCACTTTCCAGCTTTGCGAAATTCTGCGATAATTAGCCAAAATTTCTCCATTCTTATCAATTACAATATATGAACTATAAAGTTTACCACTATCTTTTTCAATATATCCAAAAGCGTGACCAATACTATATATCTTAGAATATTCTTGTAAATCAGTGATAACCTTGTCTTCTATTGATATGGCTCGATTTATATCCTCATTAATATTCCAAGTAAGTCCATCAAAGCCTTGAAGATATGCTTCACCAAAACATATAAAATCGATATTTTTATTATGGTACTTTGAAGATATTTCTTGCAAGTTTTTAACATTTACGGAAAGTTGATTATTTAGAAACTGTGCCGATGTTAATACTAATTTCATTTCAATACCTCAATTTACATCTTTTAACAGGACCTTCTGATATCCTTTTTTACCAAGGTATTTGACACCTGAGTCTTTGAATTCTGTTTTTAGATAAAGACTTATTGCTGAGAGATTTTTTTCATTGACACCTAGTACTACTTGTTTAACTTCAGGAAACTCTTTCTTAACAAATTCAGCAAGTGATTCAATTGTTTTAGTCGCGTACCCTTTTCTCAAATATTTGCTGTCTGTTGAAAAAGCTCTAAGCAAAAGTGAATCGTTCTCTTCAGTATACTTAAATTTATCACTACCTTCGTCTAAAACAAAGAAGCATACCAAGTTATCATCACTATCTAAAGACAAAACTGGGTGATATTTTCTATTATCTACAGATATTTTTATTGTATCTATTGGATGGGCAGTATAATATGCATCTTTTAAAAAATAATCACTGACTTTAAAAAAATCACTATCATCATATAATTTTAATTTCATAATACCCTCCAAAATAAAAAAACTTGCATATTTGCAAGTATCCCTATATATCTTTCTTTACATATATTATAGCACAAAAAAAAATGAAAAAACAGACGTTACTTTTTCAGACTTAAGTATATAATGAAGGAATAGGCTATTTTTTATTCACTCATCATTTTTTAATAAAGAGAGGTATAACATGGAATGTTTTGACCGTAAAATTCGTACGACCTATAAAGACCTTAAAAAAATTCAGTTTATTAGTTTTATCACAGTTGTATCTCGCTCCCTTCTCAATCTCTATCTTATCTATCAAATACAAATAATTATCGATGCTCTTGTTAATCAAGATAAAGATAAACTATTTGGAAATCTAAAATTGGTTTTATTTTCTCTAACTATCTATATAGCAGTTACTTTCCTGTCTCAATATTTTCTGAGACTATTATTTCAAATGGAAAATTTTTCACTAATAAAATTTCTCTACACAAGTATACTTCATAAGGAAAAAATATATTTTAACAGCGTTAAAAATGGTGATATATCTTCTAGAATAATGAATGATAGTTCTAAAATAAGTGAGTGGAATGGTCAAGGTATTATACTTTTTCTTGTACAACTATCTACCTTTATATGTACTTTTATTATGATGATTCACTATAACCTATCAATTGCTCTTGTGATTCTTTTCCTGTCACTTTTTTGTTTTTATATTGTTAATAAAATGGGTAAGAAAATGACTCAATATAGTGTAAAAGACCAGGAACTTACTGGTCAACTTAATCAAGATATACTTGAGAGTTTACAGGGTATAAATGACATAAAGCAGTTAAAAAAAGAAGACTTTTTCTCTAATAAAATTAGTAAAAGAATCGATAATGAAAAAATCCCAGTCAACAAGAAAATATCTTTTTATTTTGCCATGTATGTTGGTACTTCTATTATCATCGCTTTTATATTACCAATCATTGCAGTTATTATGGCTAGCCTTTACGTTGCTAATGGAACAATGACCGTTGGATCAATTATGGCAGTCTACAGTCTTACTGGTCAACTTGATACGCCAATTCGAGTCATATCTGATTCCATAAATAAAAGAAAAACTGCTATAAAAATGCAAAATAGGGTCAAAGAATTTTATGATTATCAAGAACAAAATATAGATTCAACTACAGCCCCCGATGATTTTAAACAACTTAACTTTTCAAGTGATTATTTTTCCTTTATAAATGATCAACCAATACTTAAAAATATAAATTTTATTATTAAAAAAGGAGAAAGTATCTTAGTCAAAGGAAAAAGCGGAGTTGGAAAATCAACACTCGCAAATTTATTAATGACTGATGTTTATGAAAAGCGCTTCTCGGGACAAATTGAATGGAATAATTCTTCAATTTTCTCATTCAATAAACAAGACTATTATTCAAAAATATTAAAATCTCAGCAAGATGCGTTTATCTTTCAAGGAACAATAAGGGAAAATATTTTACTAGATGATAATTTCACTGACAATGAGCTTAAGGAAATTATAAAAGTATGCCAGCTTGATGAACTTATTGAGGACAAGGGAGAAGATTTCATTTTGTCAGAAAATGGAAATAATATTAGTGGTGGACAAAAGCAAAGAATTGAACTTGCGCGTATACTTATTCGCAAGCCACAGTTTATTATTCTTGACGAACCAACAAGTGCTCTTAACCGAGAACTTGCTCAAAAATTTATTTATCAATTAAATATATACTTACAAAAATACCAAATGACTTCTCTCATTATAAGCCATGGTAATGACTTTGACGAATACATTAGTCAGAAAATATTGCTATAAATATAACAAAAAAACAGTCCCCCAACTGTTTTTTTGTTAACTTTCTATATACTCTTGCCAAATTTCATCAAATTTACTTAAATTAAATGAAAATTCAGCATGGGTCTCCAGATAATTGCTCACTTCCTCAAAATTAGATGACTGTCTTGGAAATGCAATATCGTTAAAAACTAAGTTCGCAAGTTTTGTGACATCATCTACTTCCTTGTGAACTTTTTTTGCCATCAAAAATTGATAAAAACTTTTCCCCATTAATTACCCCCATTTTTGTTTTAAGAAATCATGTCTTAGACCACTAGATAGGGCATATCGTAAAGGATCTTTTTTATAAAAAGCTTGATGATATTCTTCAGCAGGATAGAAAGTTTGAGCAGGCTCAATTGTTGTTACAATTGGTTTATCAAAACGACCAGACTCTTGTAATTCTTTCTTACTTTCTTCTGCAATTTCTTTTTGTCTCTCATTTTCATAGAAAATAACCGGACGGTAGTTATCACCGCGATCTTGAAATTGTCCAAAAGCATCAGTTGGATCAGTTTGTTGCCAATATAGTTCTACTAAGTCCTTATAGTCAATAATTTCGTTATCAAAAATTATTTCTACTGCTTCAGTATGCCCAGTCTTATGTGTCAATACATCTTCATAAGTTGGATTGGCAGTAGTACCTCCAGTGTAGCCTGAAAGTACACTAATAATACCATCTTGTTCTTCAAAAGGTTGAACCATACACCAGAAGCAACCACCAGCAAATATTGCACGTTCTTTCATAATACTATATTCCTCCTATAAATTTAAAGCATGGATATATAATAACAAAAACTTTTAATAATTACTCAGCTGAAGTTGGTTGATTAGCAATTAGTTCAGTTCCAAACTCATCTTGTTTTATTTTTTTAGCCTTCATAAGACCACCTAGTGCCTTCTTGAATTGACCTTTACTGATTCCAAAAGTTGCCTTGATATCATCAGGTGAACTTTTATCATTTAGAGACATGAATCCTCCAGCACCTTCAAGGTAAGCTAAAATCATTTGTCCATCGTTATCTAACATCTCATGCGAACGAGGTTTAATACTGAGGTTTAAAGCCTTATCTACGTCACGATAACCAATAACTCGTACATTTAGTTCTTCACCTAAACGGGGCTCTGAGAAACGTTCTGATGGGTGAATAAAACCAAGCATATTATTCTCTGGAAGATAAACAAATGTACCTGATAGTTTCAAACGATAAACAATCGCTTTTAAGTCCTGGTCTTGCATATTGTTATATGCTCTACCTGCGACTCCTCTAAATACTTCATTATCAGCAAGTGTTGCCCAAATTCTATCTTTAGCATCTACGTCAAGTTTAACATATAATTTATCATCAACTTTTGGCCATAGATTTTTTAACTCTGGCAAATTATCTAATGAAATAACTACATCCTTATCAGGTAAGCCAATATTTACGAATACACCAAGGTCTTTTCGTACGTCAGTAACAGTACCCCAACCGTAATTCTCACGACTAGCAGTTGGCAATACTGTTGTAGCTTTTGGTTTTTGTTTCTTATCAGTATAGATAAAGACCTTAACAGCATCACCTATTCCATGTTCACCTTCTGACTTATCGAGTAATATAGTTTGTCCATTTTTTTGCAAAAAGTAACTTTGTTCATTCTCTCCAGTAACAATTGCTGTTACCTGAGTTGCTAGTAATTCATTCATTAGCATTCCTCCTTTGTGGAAAAAAGACTGGGCAAGCCCCAGCCTTCTCAATTAATTTCGACTATACGTCTAGTAATTCTGTTTCTTTATCTTTTGTTAATTTATCGATTTTTTCAACAGATTTATCAGTAAGATTTTGAATATCTTTTTCTAATCCGCGAAGTTCATCTTCAGTGATTTCTTTATTTTTTTCTTGTCTCTTAGCAGTATCCATTGCATCACGGCGAATGTTACGAACTGCAACCTTAGCACCTTCAGCAACTTTTTTAACTTCTTTAGCTAAGTCTTTACGACGTTCTTCAGTAAGTTGTGGAATAACTAAACGAATCATAGTACCATCTGATTGAGGAGTAATACCTAGATCAGATGCATTGATTGCATGTTCTACATCTTTGATTGAAGATTTGTCAAAAGGTGTAACGATAAGTACACGTGCTTCTGGAATTGAAATTGAAGCTAATTGATTTAATGGAGTTGGTGCTCCATAATATTCAACTTGAATACGATCTAAAAGACTTGCATTTGCACGACCAGCACGAATACTTCCAAATTCACGAAGTAAACTAGCTTCTGATTGCTCCATTCTTTCTTTAGCAGTTGTTAAAATTTCATTTGACATTTTTATTAAATTTCTCCTGTTAAATTTTATTATTTATTTTTAATTAGAATCAATAAGTCAATTAGCTTTTTTTATTCAAAGCTATATTAACTAATATATTTTAATCTACAGTTGTTCCGATATTTTCACCAAGAACTGCGCGACGAATATTTCCTTCTTCGTTTAAATTAAATACTACTAAAGGAATATCATTATCCATAGATAAAGTACTTGCTGTTGAATCCATAACTTGTAATCCTTTAGAGATTACATCCATATGAGTTAGGTGCTCAAATTTAGTTGCATTTTCATCTTTATTTGGATCTGCGTTGTAAACACCATCAACACCATTTTTAGCCATTAAGATTACATCCGCATTAATTTCAGCAGCACGTAGCGCACTTGTTGTATCTGTTGAAAAGTATGGGTTACCAGTTCCACCAGCAAAGATTACAACACGATTTTTTTCCAAGTGACGTTCGGCACGACGACGGATATATGGCTCAGCGATTTGACGCATATCGATTGAAGACTGAACTCGAGTTGGTACACCTTCATTTTCAAGTGTGTCTTGAAGCGCTAAAGCATTCATGATTGTTGCAAGCATCCCCATATAGTCAGCTTGAGCACGTTCCATACCAAGGCTAGCCCCAGTTTGGCCTCGCCAGATATTTCCGCCACCAACAACAATAGCAATTTCAACACCTAAGTCATGAACTTCTTTTAATTCTTGAGCAATTCCTTTTACAACGATTGGGTTAATTCCAAATCCTTGTTCACCAGCTAATGCTTCTCCACTAAGTTTCAATACAACACGTTTATATTTTGGCTCTACCATTACACTCTCCTGTACAAAATTTATCACTTTATAATAACATATTTTTCATAGAAAATCACACTAAGTTGCATTACTTAATGTGATTAATATTTTTTTATTTACTGAAAATAGCAATTGATTGATAGGGAGCAAGTTTTCCTGCTTCATATTCATCATAATTGTTAGTTAAGATTTCTCCACCTACAAATTCTTCTGGTAACTCAATCTCAACTTCTTCATTTGCAAATGAATTTGCAACAAATAATTTTTTATCTCCATATTCTCTAATGAAGGCATATACATTAGGACTATCTTTTAAGGCGGCCTTATAAGTTCCTTCAGAGATAATCGCTTTATCTTTTCTCAACTTGATTAAATCCTTATAGAAGTTAAGAATTTCGCCTTCTTTATCAGCCTCAACATTGATATCAACATGATTTCCAGTTGCTAACCACGGTGTCCCAGTTGAGAAACCTGCATTTGCTGTTTCATCCCATTGCATAGGTGTACGAGAATTATCACGTGATTTGGCTTGAATTGTCTTGAAGGCATCTGTAGCTGATTTTCCATCTTCTTCAGTCATAATACGATATGCATTGATTGATTCAACATCAACATAATCTTCCATTGAATCAAAATCAGGGTCAATCATTCCAATCTCTTCTCCCATGTAGATATAAGGAGTCCCACGACTTAAATGAATTGCTGCCGCAAGCATAGTTGCACCTTTAACTCGGAAGTTTTTTACATCAACAAAACGATTAAGTGCACGAGGTTGGTCATGATTATTCCAAAATAGTGCGTTCCAACCATCTCCTTCTGACATCTCTTCTCCCCATGTATGGAAAAGATTTTTCAGCTCTTCAAAGTCAAATGATTTTGTAGTCCACTTTTGTCCATTTTCATAGTCAACTTTAAGATGATGGAAGTTAAATGCCATAGATAATTCATGACGATCTGGACGAGTATATAGTATACAGTTTTCAATAGTTGTTGAAGACATTTCACCAACAGTAATACTTTCTGGGTCCTGACCAAATGTTGTCAGATTTAGATCACGTAAATATTCATGAGTAATTGGCTTATCAGTATATTCTGGTTTACCATCATTATTTGAATTATTTTTTAATGCTTGGTCTTTACCAATTAAATTAATTACATCAAAACGGAATCCATGCACACCTTTTGCACGCCAGAAATTAACTACATCATACAATTCTTTTCGTACATTGGGATTACGCCAATTAAGATCGGCTTGTGTAATATCAAACAAATGTAAATAGTATTTTCCCGTATCACCGAAAGGTGCCCAGGCATTCCCACCAAATTTACTAACCCAGTCTGTAGGTTCATCTCTTAAAATAAAGAAATCTTGATAGTATTTATCTCCTGCAAGTGCCTTTTTAAACCACTCATGGTGAGTTGATACGTGGTTAAGTACCATATCAAGCATTATATCTATATTTCTTTTCTTAGCTTCTGCTACCAACTCTTCAAAATCATCCATTGTTCCAAAATCTGGATTAATGGCTACATAATCTGCTATGTCGTAACCATTGTCATACTGAGGGCTCGGATAGATTGGATTGAGCCAAAGCATGTCTACACCTAAGTCTTGAAGATAATCTAGTTTTTGGATGATACCCTGTAAATCACCAACACCTGAACCTGTTGTATCTAAATACGACTTCGGATAAATTTGATAAATTACTTTGTCTTTAAACGTCATTATATTTCCTTTCTCTTAAATACAAAAGTAGGGCTAGATTCAGCCCTATTTTTTTATTTTATAGATGTTGCAGTGAAGAGTTCTTCACCTAAAATTGCTTTTCCACTTGTTTTAACATTGTCTACTTGGAAGTCATCTTGATTAGTAACAATGATTGGTGTCATTGTTACATACCCAGCTTCTTTAATAGCTTTAACATCAAAACGAATTAACTCATCACCTGTCTTAACTTCTTGACCTTCTTTAACAAAACCTTGGAAATGTTTACCATCAAGTTTTACTGTATCTAATCCAATATGAATTAATAATTCAACACCTTCTTTAGATATAAGACCAATAGCATGATTAGTTGGGAAAATCATTTGTACAACTCCGTCAAATGGAGCAACTAGTACACCTTCATCTGGATCGATTAATGCACCATCGCCAATTAAGCGTTCAGCAAACATTGGGTCAGGAGTATCAGTAATTGGAAGTAATTTACCAGATAATGGAACCTTAACTTCTAGTGATGTTTCTTGTGGATATACATCAGTTTGACGGATAGTAGAGATTGTTTCTTCTTCACGCGCAATATTGCTATCGATTTCTTCAACAACACCATCAACTTTGTTAAGTGCTGGAATTTTACGAAGTACGAATATCATGAATAACGGAACTACAACAGCAATGACCATTGCAATAAAGAAATTCATCCATGATTTTGGTTGAATAGCAAGGATTCCTGGAAGTCCTCCAACCCCAACAGAGTTAGCTCGAACACCAGTTAAAATTGAGAACATACCTGCAAGACCTGAACCAATCATTCCTGCTACAAATGGGTACAAATATTTAAGGTTAATACCAAACATTGCTGGCTCTGTAACACCTAGCCAAGCAGAGATGAGAGATGGAATTGAAATTTGTTCTTCACGTTCAAGATCATCCTTGCGGTTCTTCATTGTACGTTTGTGTAAAAGGATAACCCCTGCAACTGCTGCACCTTGAGCAATATTTGATAGACAGATCATAGGCCATAGGTTTGTATACCCAAGGTCTGCAATCAATTGGTAGTCGATAGCAAGTAAAGTATGGTGCAATCCAGTAATTACTAATGGGGCATATAGTGCACCAAATACTAAACCAAATAGCCAGTTTACTGAACTTGTAAGTCCTGCGTTAACGATTGTTGAAAGCCCTTGACCGATTTTCCAACCGATTGGACCAATAATTGTATGTGCTGCGATAATAGCTGGTAGTAATGAGAAAAATGGAACAAAAATCATTGCAATGGCTTCTGGTATTACTTTCCGTAACTGTTTCTCTAAGAAAACAAATAGCAAACCAGTGAATATTGCAGGTATTATCTGAGCTTGGTAACCAATTTTTTCAATTTGGAATGAACCGAAGTTCCAAACCCATTCTTTTATACTACCATCTGCACGTGCAGCATTAACTGCATAGGCATTTAATAATTGCGGACTTACCAATGTGATACCTAATATGATACCAAGAATCTCAGTTCCACCAAATTTACGAACAACACTCCAAACAACTCCAACTGGTAAGAAGTGGAAAATCGCTTCTGCTGGTAGCCATAAGAATGAATTTACCCCATTCCAAAATGGTGATACATCCGTTATTGAGTTATAGATTGCTGAACCATCAGCATTTGTTGCTGCTACTCCATCAATAATTTTTTGTCCCAATGCTTCAATTGGAACACCTTCAAGTAGATTACGGAAACCAAGAATTAGTCCCCCTACAATAATTGCTGGTAATAATGGAGTAAAAATTTCAGCCAATGTTGCAATTAATCTCTGAATAATTGGTTGTTTTTTATTGGCTTGGGCTTTCGCTGCTTCCTTAGAAACTCCTTCAATACCTGAAACTTGACTAAAATCTTTATAAAAAATTGGTACATCATTACCAATAATTACTTGAAATTGTCCTGCATTTGTAAAAGTTCCTTTAACAACTGGAATTTTTTCAATTGCTTTAACATCTGCTTTTGAATCATCATTCAAAACAAAACGCATGCGAGTTGCACAATGAGTTACAGCTGCAACGTTCTCTTTGCCTCCTATAGCAACGAGTAGGTCACGAGCTTCTTGATCGAATTTTCCCATCTTAGTCTCCTAAATAATTTTCTAACCTGTACATACAAGTTGTTAATAAAATTATAAACTATTTATTTTCCATTTGCAACCGTTTACAAATAAATTTAAAAAAATATTTTTTTCTTCAAAAAATCTGCTAAAATATATATATGAAAAAATATGAATTAATCTTTCAAGATTTAGAAAATAAAATATTAAAAAAAATTTATGATGAAGGGGAATTCCTTCCAAGCGAAATGGAATTATCTGACTACTATGAAGCCAGCAGAGCTACTATAAGACAAGCTCTAAATATACTAGAAAGCCGTGGTTTTATTCAAAAACAAAAAGGCAAAGGAAGTTTGGTAATTTCATCAGAAAAACTCAATTTTCCTATTTCTGGTTTAACAAGTTATAAAGAACTTCAAGAAAGTTTAGATTTCAATAGTTCAACTACAGTATTGAAGTTTGAAAAAATCCAAATTGACGAGGGACTTCATCTCTTAACACTGCTTCCAAAAGATTCATATGCTTGGCATATTTTAAGAGCTCGAAAAATAGAAGGAAAATATTCTGTTTTAGACCGCGATTACCTTCTGTATGATCTTGCACCTGATTTAACAGAAGATATACTACAAAATTCTCTTTATGAATATTTAGAGGATGAACTGGGTCTTGTTATTTCATATGCAAATAAAGAAATAACAATTGATTTTCTTGACGAAGATGATCGTAAATATATAGATTTAGCTAAAATTGATCATCATGTCGTTAGTGTGAAAAGTCACGTATATCTTGCTGATACCACTCCGCTTCAATATACCGAAAGTCGCCATCAAGTTGATAAATTTAGATTTACTGAATTCGCAAGAAGACAGAAAATATAAAAAAAGCCTAGGAATACTTCTCTTCCTAGGCTTTTTTTGTAATTAGCTGAGTTCTTAATTTGAACTATCATCGTATGTTTTAGAATCATCATCTGTTTTTTTATTAGTATCTTCTTCTGTTTTTTTACTAGCATTAGCATCAGCTTCGGCTTTTTTCTTAGCTTCTTCTTCAGCTTTTTTCTTAGCTTCTTCTTCAGCTTTTTTCTTAGCTTCATCTTCCGCTTTTTTCTTAGCTTCGTCATCTTCAGCTTTTTTCTTAGCTTCTTCTTCAGCTTTCTTCTTAGCTTCATCTTCAGCTTTTTTCTTCTCAGCTTCTACTGCCCTTTTAGCCTCAGCTGCACCAGCTTCATCGTATACATAATAATGTAGAACTATTTTATCCTTTTTAGGATTAAATAAACTACTTGCAGAAATATTTTGATCAATAACCAGACTAACTAAACTTTCATCAATCGTCTTTTGTGGTACTAATTTAATATTTGATTCAGGAACTCCCATATTGTTAAGAGTCGCTTTAGCATTTTCAAGTGAGCTGTTGATTACATCAGGCATAGTAGCATTTTTACCACCGTCACTTACTTTAAAAGTAATTTTATCATCAGAAGTTTTATCAAAAAACTCATTCTTTTTAGGATCCTGACTAATTATTTCATTAGTAGCATAATTATCGTCAGTCACTACTTTTTTAACAATTTGTGATTGTGAAATACCAAAATTCTTTACTAAATCTGAAACAGCATCATCATAAGATTGGCCAACATAGTTTGAAAGTTCAATTACATTTGGTCCCATTGATATAAAAATATCAATTTTAGACCCAGTTTTCTTTGAAGTCCCTATTGTTGGATTCGTTCTAATAACTTTATCCTTATCAATAGTACCATTTATTTCTTTTGTAACTTTCCCTACTTCTAGGCCAGCTTTTTTAATTTCATCTTTTGCTTGTTCCACCGTCATACCATTTACTTCCGGTACTCGTACGTCCTTAGGTGTCGTTACAATCACTAAACCAATTATCAAAGCTAATACCGCAGCAATTATTGCTCCAATAATAAGTTTTCTCTTATTTTTCTTTTCTTTTTTTTCTTGAATTTCATTTTTTTCAGGTTCATCTTTTAAAGTATCTGCACTTACTTTTTTAACTAAGTCCTCTGTATCTGACTTATCTACTAAGACTCTTGGTAATACCTTTGTGGCACCTTCATCATCTTCTTTTATGAATACCAATTTTGGTTCATCTTTCCTATCTAAAGAAGTTGATGTTGAAAGATCTGTAAGCATTTCAGATACATTTTTATAACGATCATCAAGAGATTTAGCAGTTGCTTTAATAGCAACATTTTCTAAGGCTTGAGGAACATCTGAGTTTACTTTTCTAATAGATGGTAATGGTTTTTGAAAATGTTGCAGAGCGATTGTAACTGCACTATCCCCATCAAAAGGTACATCTCCTACAAGCATTTCATATAAAACAATACCAATAGCATATATATCACTTTGTACAGTTGCTTTCGAACCACGTGCTTGTTCAGGTGAAAGGTAGTGTACACTACCAAACATACTATTAGTTTGAGTTAAACTAGTCTCCGCAAATGCCATAGCGATACCAAAATCGGTGACTTTTGCATTACCATCTTCACTAATTAGAATATTTTGTGGTTTTAAATCACGGTGAATTATTCCTCTATCATGTGCCATTTGCATAGCAGATAAAATTTGACTAGCGAAATGAATTGCTTCTTCATTAGAAAGATGCCCTTTTTCTTGAATGTATTCTTTTAATGTTTTACCTGCCACATATTCCATCACGATGTACTGTTGCTTGTCGTTATCACCTACATCAGAAATTCCGACAATATTTGGATGAGTAAGTTCCGACATAGCATAAGCTTCTCGTTGGAACCTTGCAGTCGCAATACTATCATTTTCAAAATTTGATCGTAATACTTTAATTGCTACTAAACGATTATCAAGAAATCTATCTTCAGCCAAGTAGACATTTGCCATACCTCCACGGCCAATTTCTTTAATAACCATGTAACGTTCTGCAAATATTTTACCTACTCGAATCATTAGACAAACCTCCATTCTCATATTGAATCAGAATAACAGTAATATTATCTAATCCACCATAAGTATTAGCAAGTTCAATCAAAGTTTCAGCTTTCTTTTCAAGTGCATCATAACCTTTAATAACTCCAACAATTTCAGCATTACTTACCATATTAGTCAAACCATCACTACTGATAAGAATATAGTCATTTTTTTCAAGGTCGAAAACATAAATATCAGGTTCTAAAAATGTTTGTTGCCCAATACTCTTTGTAACAATATTTTTATTTGGATGATTTTCTGCTTGTTCAGGAGTAAGCTCTCCTGCATCAACAAGCTCTTGAACTAAAGAGTGATCTTTAGTAATTTTTATTAATTGATTTCCTCTAATAACTTGTGTTCTACTATCACCGACATGAGCACAAATAAGTTTATCGCCAAGGATGATAACTGCTTCAAGAGTTGTACCCATGCCTTTATAATCGTCTAAATTACCTAAGTCAGCAATATTTTGATTTTCAAGGGAAATTTTCTCCGTTAACCAAGTAGAGATTTGATCCATTGAATTATTCTTATCAAAATTAGTATCTTTCCATTGTTTTCCAATATCTTCAACAGTAAGACGACTAGCAACATTACCAGCCTTGTGTCCACCCATTCCATCTGCTAAGATAAAAATCTTTTGTCCTGCTTTATTTATATATACATCAGCGAAATCTTGATTAGTAACGCGCTTTACACCGACGTCTGTAAGTACTGTAAATTTCATAACCATCCTTTCAGAATATTGATTGGTTTATTTTTTTCGAAACTTTGCAATAAAGAACCCATCAGTATGATAAAGTTCCGGAGTAAGCATCATACAGCCATCCTTAACAATATCCTCTTTTTCATTAGTTATTAATATTTGTTCAAAGTCTTCATTTTGTTCCAAAAATTTCTCAACTACTTGGAAGTTTTCTTCATCAAAAATCGTACATGTGCTGTAAACCATTATACCATTCTTTTTAATTGTTTTACCAACATTTTCAAGAATAGACAATTGAATTTCTTGCAAGCCTTGAAAATCAGTAGTCTCTTTACGGTATTTAATATCAGGTTTTCTCCTAATTAATCCCATACCACTACATGGTGCATCAACCAAAGCCTTATCAAATACCTCGCCCCCAAAATGCTCAAAGGCTTTACTTGCATCAACTTTTTCAGTTGAAATCTTATCTGACAATTTTAATCTTTCAGCATTGTCATTAATAAGTTTTAACTTATGATCATATAAATCCAAAGCTGTAATATGACCATCTTTAAGATACTCAGCCATATGAACAGTTTTTCCACCAGGTGCTGCACAGGCATCAAGAATCTTATCGTTTTCTGATATTTCCATTGCCGGAGCAACTAATTGACTTGATTCATCTTGGATGGTGATTAAGCCATTTTTAAAATCATCTGTAACTGCAAAATTCCCTGTATCAGCTAAAATTGCTGTAGATGCAATTTTACTTTTTCCAACAGTAAATCTTGAATCTAGCTTATCAAATTCACTATCAAAGTCAACTAAATTTGTATTAACTCTCAGGCTATTTTTGCTAGGAGTTTCTAAACTTTCAAGGATTGCAAGTGTTCTTTCTTTTCCATATTGATTTGTAAATTTTTTAATTAGAAAAGTTGGCATACTGTATTGAATTGAAAGTCTTTCAGTCTCATTTTTAATCTGAGAGAAATCAGCTCTTTCCGTACGGATAAAATTTCGTAAGACTCCGTTTACAAATCCCGAAAGTCGTTTATCACCTTGAAGTTTAGCGATTTTTACGGCTTCATCAACAACAGCATTATCAGGCACTTTATCCATATATACGATTTGATAGATTGAAAGTAGCAATAAATTTTTAACCCATTTTTTAGTTTTTTTAATAAAAGGTTTTAAATACCACTCTAAAGTCATTTTATGGCTTATAGTTCCGTACACTATATTTGTAGCCATTGATTTGTCTAAGGCAGTTAAATTAGATTGTTTAAGGGCATCATTAAGTGCAATATTAGCATAGGCCTCTTCATTGAACACTTGATTAATTACATTTAATGCTAGGTCTCTTGGATTATTATTCTTGCCCAAATTTATCTCCTTCTTTTAGGTCACGACCTACTCCATTTAGAAAATCATTTATTTTCATTTTTGGTTTTCCAGCAGGTTGAACTGTTAGTAATTCAATAGCACCCGCACCCGTACCAACAACTAATGAATTTTTAGTGCGTTCTACTATTTGACCAGGTTTCCCTGATTTATCTGATACTTTTGCCTCGTAAATTTTAAAACGATTTTCATTCAAATAAGTATGAGCAACTGGCCATGGATACATTCCGCGAATTTGGTTGAATATTTGTCTTGCTGATTTATTCCAGTCAATTTTTTCTTCCTCAGGAGTTATATTTGGACTATAAGTTACTAAATCTTCATCTTGTACTTGAGGAGTAATATCACCTGATAGATAAGCTGGTAAAGTTTCTAATAATAGGTCACGTCCTGCTAAACTTAGCTTTTGGAACATTGTCCCAACATTATCTTCTTCTGTAATTTCCACTTCAACTTGACTGATAATATCTCCAGCGTCCATCTTCTTAACCATTTCCATGATAGTTACACCAGTTTTATCATCGCCATTGATGATTGAATAATGAACTGGAGCTCCTCCACGATATTTAGGTAATAAGCTTGCATGGACATTAACTGCTTTATCAATAGAGTTAAGAAGTTTTTCAGGTAGAAATTGACCAAATGCTGCCGTTACAATCAAATCAGCTCCCAATGAAATTATCTCATCAAGTTCAGGACTATTACTTAGTTTTTCAGGTTGAAGTACTTTTAGACCATGCTTAAGAGCTGCTTCTTTAACAGGGGTCATTTTAATTTCTTTTTTTCTTCCAACTGCTCTATCTGGTTGTGTAACCACGGCTAAAACTTCATAGCCTTTCTCAATCAATCCATCTAAAACAGGAACTGAAAAATCAGGGGTTCCCATAAAAATTATTTTTGTCATTAGTTTAATTCTCCTAAATAAAATTCTGCGGCTCGCTATCGATTATAATGCGAAGTCCTTTATTGTTCTTATCCTGTGTCATTTCCAATACTTGATTTAAGGCAATTTGCAATTCTTCCTCAAAGCGATATTTAATGAGTATTTGATAATGGTACATATTATGAGTTCGAGCAATAGGTTTAGCTGTAGGTCCCAAAATCTTAGCTTTATCCGTTACTTTTGAAGCAAGAAGGCTCATTATTTCATAACTTTTCTTGATCGCTTCCTCTTCGTTCTTATGGCTAACCACAATTTGAACTGTATAGAAATATGGTGGATAAGCCAAGGTTCTTCTATATTGCATTTCTTGCTTATAAAACGCCTCATAATCATGATGTTCAGCTAATTTTATTGCATAGTGTTCTGGGTTGAAGGTTTGAATGATTACTTCCCCCTCTTTATCGGCGCGCCCGGCACGTCCAGCCACCTGTGTCAAAAGTTGAAATGTTCTTTCACTTGATCGAAAATCAGGTAAATTCAAAGCAGTATCAGCATTTATAACACCAACTAGAGTTACGTTAGGAAAATCCAAACCTTTAGCTATCATCTGAGTTCCTAACAAAATATCTGCTTCATGATTTCCAAATTTATCAAGAATTTGCTCATGGGCACCTTTTTTCTTAGTAGTATCAACATCCATTCTCAAAATACGAGCTCGAGGAAATAAATTATTTAGTTCTTCCTCAATTTTTTGAGTTCCTGAACCATAATATCTAAATTTTTTGCTTTGACAGTTTGGACAGCGGCTTGGAATAGCTTCTTGAAACCCACAATAATGACAATCAAGAGTCTTTGTATCCATATGAAGGGTCAAACTAATATCACAATTTGGACATTCTTCGACATATCCACAGTCACGACACATGATAAAGCTTGAGTATCCTCGACGGTTTAGCATTAGTACAATTTGCTCATTCTTATCCAATTTTTCCTGAATTTTTTCAAGTAACTGCATAGTAAAATTCGCCGATTTTTCATTCATATTTTTTCTAAAGTCAATAATATCAACTTTTGGTACACGAGCCAAAGGATTTGCTCGCTCCTTAAGTTCAAGAAACTCATAAACTCCTCTATCGGCACGTGCTCGCGACTCAAGACTTGGTGTTGCACTTCCCATTATCAACTTAGCCTTATGCCAATCTGCCCTAAATAAAGCAATATCTCTTGCATGGTATCTTGGATTAGAGTCTTGCTTATAACTTGATTCATGCTCCTCATCAATAATAATTGTACCAATATTTTCTAAAGGTGCAAAAATTGCTGAACGAGCTCCGACAACAACCTTGGCCTGACCACTTTCAATCTTTCGCCACTCGTCATATTTTTCTCCATCAGACAATCTACTATGTAGTATTGCTACTTGATCACCAAAACGAGCAATGAAACGATTGGTAATTTGCGGAGTAAGAGAAATTTCAGGCACTAGCATAATTGCCGTCTTACCTTCATTCAAGGTGTGGGCTATAATCTGCAAGTATACTTCTGTCTTACCACTTCCAGTTATTCCTTCAAGTAAGAAAGGTTTACCCGATGTTCCGTTTATAACGGCTTGGTACGCTTTCTCTTGTCCTTCATTTAGAACTAAAGGTTTATCCGACTTAATCTTGTCGAAATGCTCTTGTGCACGACGAAGTTCAACATGCTCTAATTTTACAAGATCGTTTTCCACGAAAAAGTCAATTATTGATTTAGAGAAATTTTTTCTAACTTCCTTAACTTGCTTTTTACCAGGGTTTCCAAGCAAAAATTCTTTGAATTCTTGCTTTTTCTTTGCTCTAGTTGGAATTTCAAAATCTCTTAATTTTTCTATATCTTCTAATTGAATAAAAGTTTCATATTTTTTATTTTCTCGGCTCTTCGCCTCATATTCAAAAGAAACTTTATCTTCCTTTTTCAATTTCAAAATAATTACTTGTTGATCTTCTGTTAAAGTAGAAAATTTTAAATTCTCTTTTCCTGCAAAAAATGTATCTTTTGTTTCTTGATCAAGTGGCATGACAATTTTGTCATAATTCGAATTTAAAAGATTAGGAAGCATTGCTTTTAAACATGTTATCTTATAAGAAAACACAGTCTTTCGCATATGATCAGCTAATTGCAACTGCTCCTTATTTAAAACTGGTTCTAAGTCTAGGACTTCTCGAATTTCTTTTAGATTTTCATCATCATTACTTTCAGAAAGTTCTACTACTATCCCCTGAACTAGACGATTTCCTTGACCAAAGGGTACATGAACTCGCATTCCTGCTTGGATAAGACCTTGTAAATTATCAGGTATCAAATATGTAAAAGGATGGTCCGTCTGCATCAAGGGAACATCAATAATAACTTGAGCTGCTTTCATTACAACACCTTTCCTTAAATAAAATTAGAGATTGGGAAACGATACCCAATCTCATTCTATATATCTTAGAACTTATTTAGCTGTTTCAGTTTCCTGCTCTTTTGCAATACGTTCTTTAATTTTTCTTTCTTCTTCTTCTTGACGTTCTTTCTCTTCTTGAATGGCACGAAGTTTTTCTTCACGTTTTTCTTCAGGGAATGGGTGAATTGTAACAGTACCTGCTTCAATTTCTTCAAGTGCTTGAAGAGTTGGTTTTACAGATTTAAATCCCATTGTTGAAGTTTCACCTTCGTTTAATTCATGAGCACGTTTGCTTTCAAGAATTACTAGTGAGTATTTAGAATCTACTCTATCCAAAAGTTTGTCAATTGACGGTTTTAACATCATAATATATTCTCCTCTTTTATCCCTTATTAGTCTATCATTGCACGGTATTTACCGATTACACGGTCAACACGGAAATGTTCTGCTTCAACAATTTTTTTAACTCTTTGAGCTGCTTTAGATACTTCATCATTAACGACAGCATAATCATATTCACTCATTAATTTGATTTCTTCACGAGCTTTTTCCATACGTTGATCAATGACGTCAATTGAATCTGTTCCGCGACCTACGATTCTATCACGTAACTCATCAAGATCTGGTGGTGTTAGGAAGATAAATACTCCATCGGGAACTTTCTCCTTAACTTGTAAAGCTCCTTGAACTTCAATTTCAAGAAATACATCTTTACCAGAGTCAAGTGTTTCATTAACATAAGTAAGGGGAGTTCCATAATAGTTACCCACATACTCAGCATATTCTAACATTTGACCATTTTTAATCATTTCTTCGAACTCTTCACGTGTTCTGAAAAAATAATCTACTCCGTCAACTTCACCTGGACGTTGTGGACGTGTTGTCATTGAAACTGAGTAATCAAAATCATGACCATGTCCTTCAAAAATTTCTTTACGAACTGTACCTTTACCAACTCCCGAAGGACCTGAAAAGACAATTAATAAACCACGCTCCTGCATGTTAATCTCCTTAGAAAAAAATATTCTTTTATTATCCAAAAATTTTTTTGGCTGATCTCAAATAAGATAAATTCATTATAACACTTAATTCATAGTAAAAATCAGAACTGTAACAGAACTGTAATACCAAACAGTTTCAACAGATTTAAGCTGTTTAAGAAATATTTTTCACAATATTTAAATTAATATTTTTACTTATAAAAAATTTTTCAGAGAAAAAATAAAAAACGAAGGAAATAAATCCCTCGTTAATTTTAATTGTTATTTTGCTTTACGTAAGAAACCAAATAAAATTCCACCAACAACTGCTCCGATTGCTACATAAAGTAGATAAAGGAATGGATTACTTGTAAGAGCAATTACGAAGATTCCTCCGTGTGGCGCCATTAATTTAATTCCTGAAAGACCAACTAATGCTCCTGCTAATGCTGAACCTGCAACGAATGAAGGAATAGCACGTGTTGGGTCAGCTGCTCCAAACGGAATAGCTCCTTCTGTAATGAATGAAAGTCCCATTACAATGTTTGTAAGACCTGATTCACGTTCTTCTTTAGTAAATTTATCTTTAAATAATAGAGTTGCAACGAATACTGCAAGAGGAGGAACCATACCACCAGCCATAACTGCTGCCATTACTTCACTACCACCGCTTGTTACTGTTGCTGCTAATGTTCCTGTACCAAATACATAGGCTGCCTTATTAACTGGACCACCCATGTCCACTGCCATCATTCCACCAACTAGTGCTCCCATAAGGATCGCTGATGAACCACTTAAACTTGATAGGAAGTTGTTAAGTCCTTCATTGATTCCGCTCATCGGAATATTTACAAGAAGCATTAAAAATCCTGTAATAATTACTCCAAATACTGGGTAAAGAAGGATTGATTTTAGACCATCAAGTGATCTTGGAAGACCTACTAAAATTTTCTTAAGTAAGATGATTACTCCACCAGCAAGAAAACCACCAACTAATGCACCAAGAAATCCTGATGGAACTCCAGCAAGGTTTAATGTTGCATCTCCGCCTTTGGCAAATGGTACTTTCCCAAGTGCAAGTCCATTACTCGCCATTGCACCTGCTACAAAACCTGCTACAAGACCTGGCTTTTCAGCAATTGAATAAGCAATATATCCTGCTAATACTGGAAGCATAAACCCAAAAGCTGCACCACCAATATTCTTAAACATACTTGCTAATTCATTATATGAACCAAGATTAGCAAGTTGATCTGTTGGAACTCCCATAGCGTTATCAATCAAGAAGGCAATTGCAATAGCGATACCACCACCGATTGTAAATGGAAGCATTGCTGATACACCACTCATTAAGTGCTTGTAAAATGCTTTACCTAAACTTAGTTTTTCATCACTTGCACCAGCACCCGATGCATCTCCACTACCATGATAGATAGGAAGCGAATCATCAGTAGCCATTGTAATTAGATTTTCTGGTTCACGAATACCATCTTTTACGGGGCGACTAATTAAATGTTTTCCATCAAATCGATCCATTTCAACTGCTTTATCAGCAGCTACAATAACACCGTCAGCTTTAGCGATATCTTCAGCTGTTAACTTGTTACCAACACCACTTGCTCCATTTGTTTCAACTTTGATGCCAACACCCATTTCGGCTGCTTTTTTCTTCAAAGCTTCTTCTGCCATATATGTATGTGCAATACCAGTTGTACAGGCAGTTACTGCTACAACAAATTTCCCAGTATCTTTTACTGTTGATTCAATTTTAGCTTCTTCTTTATTTTCTTCTTTTTCTTCGCTTGAAAATAAAGCAATCACATCATCAGGAGTTTTAGTTTCACGTACTTTAGCAATAAAACCATCTTGCATCAGATATTTTGAAAGACTTGCAAGTGCTGCTAAGTGAGTATCATTCGCTCCAGCAGGTGCT
Organism: Floricoccus penangensis; assembly: GCF_001832885.1. Classification (GTDB taxonomy): domain Bacteria; phylum Bacillota; class Bacilli; order Lactobacillales; family Streptococcaceae; genus Floricoccus; species Floricoccus penangensis. The sequence continues at coordinate 68,824 of NZ_MKIQ01000028.1, forward strand.
GCAATCATGAAGAATAAGTATACTGGCTGACCGTCAAGAGCTTCATAATCAACACCTTTGTTTGATTTAGCAAATAAGATTGTTGCTTCTTTAACTGCTTCATTTTTAGCGTGGGGCATTGCTACTCCATCACCAAGACCAGTTGAAGTTTGCGCCTCACGATTAAGAATTCCTTCTTTAAAAAGAACTTTGTCAGTGATTCGACCAGTTTCATAAAGTTTGTCAACCATCTCATCAATTGCACCCAACTTATCAGTTGCTTGCATATCCATAATCATGGCATTTTTTACAAGTAAATCTGTAATTTCCATTTTTTCTCCTTTTAATAGCTTTAATGTAAATATTTCAATATTTTTTAACTTTTTTCTTTATTTCAGAAATTTATTAATTAAAGTTTTGTAATTTCTACTTTATCCAAAGTTTCTTTAATAAATTCTGCACTTGCTAAGTCATCTGAAAAGGCTGTTGCTGTACCACATGCTACTCCAAGAGCAAATGCTTCAACTGAATTTTTAGTTTCTTCAAACTTACCAGTAAATCCGGCTACCATTGAGTCACCTGCACCAACTGAGTTTTTAACTTTTCCTATAATTGGTTTTGCAAAGTAACTTCCTTCATTATTAACTAACAAAGCCCCATCGCCAGCCATAGAAATAATTACATTTTGTGCACCCATTTCCAAAACTTTTTGTGCGTAAGGAATAATTTCTTCTGTTGTTTTAAATTTAACACCAAAAATGGCTCCAAGCTCATGATTATTAGGTTTAACAAGTAATGGATTGTATTCCAATGAATCAAGTAATGTTTGTCCTTCAAAATCACAAACCACTTGTGCTCCAGTGGCACGAACTGTAGAAATTAATTTTTTATAGACCTTGTTTCCAAGAGATGCAGGTGCACTCCCCGCAAAAACAACTGTATCGTCAGCAGTTAATTTTTCAAGAATTTTAAGAAAGTCATTTAATTGACCTTCTGTAATTTCTGGACCTTGTCCATTAATTTCCGTTTCTTGATCTGCCTTAATTTTTACATTAATACGAGTATCTTGATCAACTGCTACGAAGTTAGTTGAAATTCGTTCTTCTGTAAGCTTTTTAGTAATAAAATCACCCGTAAATCCACCGATAAATCCTAATGCTGTTGAATCGTAATGTAATCTAGAAAGCACTCGGCTTACGTTAATTCCTTTACCCCCAGCATATTTATCGTCACTAGTCATACGGTTAACCTCACCGACTACAACTTCAGGCAAACGAACTATATAGTCAATTGAAGGATTCAAGGTTACACTATAAATCATATTTTCTCCTTTTCTGTAGCTTCAATATTTGATAATTATCAAATAAAAAGTTACTCCTTATTTGTATTTGTTATTATTTCAACATCAGCAATTTTTGCAAAAGTTACAAAACTTACTTGGTTAAACTTACTTTTATCAGCTAAAATATAGGTTTGTGCTGATTGCTCACAGGCTGTACGCTTTATATTAGCTTCCTCAATATCAGGTGTTGAGATATTCCCAGCACTAATTGCATTAGCACCTATAAAAGCCTTTGTGAAGTTAAACTGACTTATTTGTTGAATAGCATATGACCCTACAACTGCATCAGTTAATTTTTTTATTATCCCCCCGATAATATAAACCGTAATTTTATCGCTAATTAATTTTGAAGCATGGGTAGCGCTATTTGTTACAACTGTAAATGATTTTTCTAATCCAAGTAGTCCTTCAATCATCATTCCGGTAGTAGTCCCAGCATCTAGAAAAATAACATCTCCTTCATTTACTTTAGTAACTGCAATATTTGCAATCTCTAATTTCTCACGAACGTTTATGGAGTTTTTTTCATAAATACTTGGTTCTTTCGGAATACTTGAAATTGGTTCCGCTCCTCCGTGAACACGAATAAGTCTTCCTAATTCTTCAAGTTCATTGAGATCCCGTCTTAGTGTGGATACTGAAGCATCAGTTAAATCGCACAAATCATCAATTGTAACACTTCCCTTACTGTGTAGTTCTGCTAGAATTATCTTTTTTCGATCATTTGCAAGCATATCTTCCCCTTTTAGAAATCGGTTACAAGATTATTTTACATCAAAAACGTTCAAAGTCAATCAAAAACGTTCATTTTTTATGTTTTTGTGTGTTTTTCTATAACATTTTTTCAATGATTCTTTGAATATAAGATATGCCTATAAGTATATTTATTTTAATGCACTAACAAAAATGGAAATAGGATACTATTCCCATTTCCACTTAATTATTTTTCTTCTAAATATACTTCAGCCATCTGACTAAGTTTCCTTAATCGGTGATTGACACCACTTTTCCCTAGCGGAGGAGTCATAGCTTCTCCTAGCTCTTTAATAGTTAAATCAGGATTTTCTAAGCGAATCCTTGCAACTTCGAATAGGTTTTCTGGTAAATTTTCTAGTCCTAATTTTTGATCTAATATATTGATTTTTTCAATCATATCATAAGATGCATTGACTGTTTTCCCCAAATTTGCCGTTTCAAAATTAGCAATTCGATTAGCTTGATTTCGCATTTCCTTAAAAATTTTCGCATTTTCATATTTAAGCCTTGCATTCATAGCACCGATTATTGTAAGAAAATCCATAATTTGTTCCGCACTTGCTATATAAAGCACGTACCTGTTTTTTCGTTCAATAATCTTGGCATTAAATCCTAAGTTTTCAAGAATATCTTTTAAATCCTGTGCATGATCTTGATAGACAGAAGAAAGTTCCAAATGATATTTTCCAGATTCTGGGTCACTAACATTACCACTTGAAAGAAAGGCACCCCTTAAATAATAAATACTCTTTTTTTCATCATATTTAACTGATGCTGGCACTCCATTATCCAAGAGCAAACCATCAGCCAAATCTAATTCATCTAAAAGATTATTTACTCGGTCATCAATATAAACTGTATAAATACGATTCTTCGATAGATTAGTCTTTTGCTGGGTTCTAATCTCTGATTTTATATTATAAATTTTCAACAAAAGAGTATATATGTATCTTGCTGTTGTTGCATTTTCTGTTGTGATAGAAAGAGTTAAGCCTCGTGAAATACCAAGTGAACCATTCATTCTAATCAAAGCCATAAGTACAGTCGAATTATCATCTAGCGATGTCAATTCTTTCTTGACTTCAGCAGAAAAACTCATGATAATCTTCTTTCGCTAATATTAAGAATTTCTTCAGCAACTGCCTCTCCATTATGGAAGGCACCACCATTTTCTAATTTAAGGAAATTTGATGAAATTATCTTGCAACCTTCTGCCTGCAGCCCTTTGAAATCGTGTTCAACTTGAACAAGGTACTCATCAAATTTATGTGTATTCATATATTCATGCGGTACATTTTCAATATTTACTAAAACAGTATCTACAAAGTTCCTTCCAAGATGCTCATGCAGAACATGGACATGATCTGCATCTGAGAAATGTTCAGTTTCCCCACGTTGTGTCATGATATTACATACATAAACAATTTGAGCTTCTGTATTTAAAATTGCCTTACTAATCTCTGGAATCACAAGGTTAGGTAGAATACTTGTAAACAGGCTACCTGGACCCATGACGATAGTATCTGCCTCCATTATTGCTTTTACAACCTTACGACTTGCCTTAGCCATTGAGCCATCATGAGTATTATAAACATATACAAATCTCAAATTTCCATCGTAATCAGCAATATTGCTTTCGCCAGTCACTTCATGGCCATCTTCAAAAATAGCTTGAAGTGTCAGCGCACTCTCACTTGACGGATATACATTACCTTCCACATGTAAAAATTTAGACAGAAGTTGAATAGCGTCATAAGTAGAACCTTGCATTTCACTAATACCAGCAATAATCAAGTTACCCAAAGGATGTCCAGCTAAAGCACCATCATCTTTATCAAAACGATATTGGAAAACTTTCTCATAAAATCTTGGCATATCACTCATAGCAACTAAAACATTTCTCAAATCACCAGGAGGCGCAATATTAATAGCATTTCTAATTTCACCACTTGAACCACCGTCATCTGCAACCGTTACAATTGCAGTTAAATCAACATTTTCTTTTCTTAAACTTTTAAGGATAACAGGAATCCCTGTCCCTCCCCCAACTACTACAATCTTTCTTTTTCTCATGAGCGGTTAACCGTCTCTTTTCTTCTATCTTTGTCTCGGTGTACAATATTAACTTTCCAATTGTCCTCTTGTAAAGTTTTACCAATTCTCTCTGCAAAGGCAACAGACCTATGTTGACCACCAGTGCATCCAATAGCGATAGTAAGAACTGACTTACCTTCTTTTTCATAACCTGGCACAATAGGTAACAATAAATTTTTAAGATTTTGATAGAATTCCTCAGATTCTGGTGCATCCATCACGTAATCATACACCTCCTTATCCATACCATTTTTATTTCTTAATTCAGGTACATAGTGGGGATTAGGTAAAAAGCGTACATCAAATACTAAGTCTGCATCAAGTGGTAAACCGTATTTAAAGCCAAAACTCATTACTTCAATTCTAAATTGTTGACTATTTCCTTCGGAAAAATCGTTAATTATTCGTGCACGTAAATTTCTTGGAGTTAAGTCTGTTGTATCAACTACATTTTGAGAGAACGATTTAAGTGGAGCAAGTAGCTCTCTTTCTTTTGTTATACCATCCATGACACGTCCATCAGCTGCTAGCGGGTGGCTGCGTCTTGTTTCTTTATAACGAGCAACAAGTTCAGGATCTTTTGCATCAAGGAAAAGTAGGCTGAATTTCACTCCATGCATATCGCTTAAATCATTAATAACTTCTTGAAGTTCATCGAAGAATGTTCTAGCTCTCATGTCAACTACCATAGCTACCTTATCAATACTTCCATTATCTGCATTGATTAAAAGTGAAACAAATTTTTCAATTAGGTTTGGTGGCATATTATCAATTGTGAAGTAGCCCATATCTTCAAAGGATTGAATAGCGACAGTTTTCCCTGCACCACTCATTCCAGTTACTATTACTAAATCTAATGAGTTCATAATTCCTCCTTATTTTTCCTATAATTACTTTTGAATGGCAAGTAATCATCTAATATACTAACCTCATTATAACAAAAAAAGACGATATAAACCGTCTTTTTCCTATACTAAATTGGTTAATACACCATTTATAAATTTTGCTGATTTTTCGTCATTGAAATTTTTTGCTAATTCAATTGCTTCATTAACCGCCACAACATTTGGTGTTTCTGTCTCTAAAATCTCATAAGCACCAAGTCTTAAAATTACACGGTCAATATTAGTTAAACGATCAAGGCTCCATGGATTCTTAATATACTTTGCTAAATTTTCATCAAGTTTTTCCTTGTTTATTTGAACACCTCTAATTAGTGTTTCCAAATAAGCAGGACTCTCTTCAGGAAATTCATCATAAGAAAGTACAAAATCCATTGCATCCGTTACTGTAGCTTCATCTTGAAGTTCTAGAGAATAAAGAGCTTGAACAGCACTCATACGAATCTCATGCTGACTCATCTTTTTACTCGGCATCTAGAAAATCTCCTCCATCAAATAAATCTGTATGCTTAGGTTTTGGAGTTTTTGCTGGTACGATACCAGAAACATGCACATTAACGTCGTTGATTTCAATTCCAGTCATATTAAAGACAGCTTCTTTAATTTCCTTTTGAATATTCATTGCAACTGAAGGTACATTAACACCAAATGATAAGAATACATATACGTCAACATCTACTAAACCATCTTCGTCTTGGCTAATGTATACACCACGACCTTCTGAATTCTTTCCAAGAAAATCAGAAAAACTTTTATTTCTTAAAGAATAAAGACCGTCAATATTAGATGTTGTAATACTAACAATTGTTTCGATAACTCGTGGAGAAATAACTACAGCTCCCAAGTTTTCAACTTGTACATCTTTCATAATCATCCTTTCTTAATTATAGAAAGTACTCAAAATACTAGTTAGCACGTTTTAAATAAGCACCAGTTTGAGTATTAATTTCTAATTTTTCACCAGCTTCGATGAAATCTGGAACGTTAACTACAAGACCAGTTTCCATTGTTGCAGGTTTACCTGAACCAGTAACTGTTGCACCTTTAATAGATGGTTGAGTTTCAGCAACTGTAAGAACAACTGTTGTTGGTAATGTAAGACCGATAACTTCAGTTCCGTAAAATTGAATTTTAATTTCTTCATTTTCAAGAACATATTTTAATTCTTCTGCTACTTGAACAACTGGAATTTCATATTGGTCATATGACTCAGTATCCATGAAGAATGCAGTATCATCCATTTGATATAAGTATTGTGCTGGACGAGTTTCGATAATTGCTTGTTCGAATTTTTCTTCTGGTCTAAAAGAAGTGTCAACTGTTGAGCCACTACGTACATCACGAAGTTTCATACGCATGATTGTATTACCTTTACCAGGTTTATGGTGACTTGCTTCAAGAACTCGAAGTAATTTTCCATCCATTTCAAAAGTCATACCTGCTTTTAATTCATTTGCTGCTACCATTTTATTAAAAATCTCCTAATCTTAATTTCTTTACCATTTTAACACAATTTAAGGGAATTGACACTTTTTTTATAAACAGTATCTCTTAAATCAATAATCCTCAAACTATATTAAATAATTATAAGCTCTTTCGGTGCTTTAGTAATAATTTTACATCCATTATCCAAGACTACTAAATCATCTTCAATTCTTACGCCACCCAAATCATCCACATAGATACCAGGTTCATCTGTTATTACCATTCCAACTTGAAGTTTTTCCTCGGAAGTTTTACCAAAGAAAGGATCTTCGTGAATATCGATACCAATTCCATGACCTATACCATGAGTAAAATAGTCCCCGTAACCTGCTTGCTCGATGACATCACGCGCGATACCGTCATAGTCCTTATATAAAAGGCCAGCTTTCGTCTGATTTATAAGTGTATTATTGCTCTCAAGAACGGTATTGTAAATCTCTATCATTTTATCTTCTGGTTGACCTAAGAAAACAGTTCTAGTCATATCACTTACGTAATGATTGTAGTAGCAACCAAAATCAAGAGTAATAGTATCACCCAACTCTAAAAGTTTATCACTTGCCACTCCGTGAGGCATACTGGAGCGATTTCCACTTGCAACGATTGTTTCAAAAGAAATTCCAGATGCTCCAAGCTCACGCATTCTAAAGTCCAGAAAATTTGCTACATCAAGTTCAGAAATTCCAACTTTAATGAAGTCCAGAACATCAATGAACGCTTGGTCAGAAATACTACAAGCTTTTTCAATAAGCTTGATTTCTGAATTATCTTTTATGATTCTAAGTTTCTCCACTAAATTAGAAGAAGCTTTTAAATCAACTGATAAAGTGTTCTTTAGATTTTGATAAAAAGCAAAAGAGACTTCCCCTTCAAACTGAAGATAGGATATATTTTCAGATTTTAGGATGTTATCCACTTCAACTAACGGTTGATGACTTTCGATAATTTTGAAGTTTTTAACAGTTTCTTTTGCAATGAGTGTATATCTTGCATCTGTGATAAAATATTGCTCATTTTCTGTAACGAGAACCGTAGCTGAAGTTCCCCAAAATCCAGTAAGATAAAAAATATTATTTAAGTTGGTAATTAAAAGGGATTCTACCGAATCCTCTTTCATTAAATTACGTAATTTTTCAATTCTTTCCATTGAATTTTAGTCTTCCTTAGTCTTATCTTCATCACTTCCGCATGAACATTGACAAGAACATGATTCCTCTTCTTCAACGATTTCAGGAACGTTTGTTGTACGCCCTTTTTCTTCATGGCCTTCAATTGTATCTTCATCTTCATGTGGCGCTGTTGGAATATTTGTAGTTCCACGGTCAATGTGATTTTCTGGTTCTTCTTCAACATCACCACCAATGTTTGTTGTACCATGAATTAATTCATCATTCGGGTCTAAGTCACCAGGTAAATTTGTTGTACCTTTTTCAAGTAATTGTTCTTGAAGAAGTTCTTCATCTTCTGGAAGATCAGTAACACCTTCAAAATCTAAATCTCCTGGAAGATTACTTGTTCCTTTTTCTGCTAACTCTTCGTCTAAAATTTCTTTAATATTTTCATTTGTCATTTTCTAATTTTCCTTTCAGATATTGTCCAGTATAACTCTTTTTAACTTTAGCTATTTCTTCTGGTGTGCCAGTAGCAATTAACTGACCACCACCTGCTCCACCTTCTGGTCCTAAATCGATAATATGATCTGCAGTCTTGATAACATCAAGGTTATGTTCAATAACCACAATTGTATTTCCTGCATCAACCAAACGATCTAAAACTTTAAGAAGTCGAGCAATATCTTCTGTATGGAGACCTGTTGTAGGTTCGTCCAAAATATAGAAGCTCTTACCTGTTGAACGTTTTTGAAGCTCACTAGCTAATTTCATACGTTGTGCCTCACCACCTGATAAGGTAGTAGCTGGTTGACCTAAAGTCACATAGCCTAATCCAACGTCAACAATTGTTTGTAGCTTGCGTTCAATCTTTGGAATATGTTTAAAGAATTCCAAGGCATCAGATACTCTCATATCAAGAATCTCTGAAATATTTTTTTCCTTATAGCGAACTTCAAGTGTTTCACTGTTGTAACGACGACCGTGGCACACTTCACATGCTACATAAACATCAGGTAAGAAGTGCATTTCGATTTTTATTATACCATCGCCCTTACAATTTTCGCAACGCCCACCCTTAACATTGAATGAAAAACGTCCTTTTTTATAACCACGAATTTTGGCTTCATTAGTTTGGGCAAATAAATCACGAATATCATCAAATACACTCGTATAAGTTGCTGGATTTGATCTTGGAGTACGTCCAATTGGACTTTGGTCAATATCAATTAAACGCTCAATATCTTCATAACCAGAAATCTTTTTATATTTACCTGGTTTTTCCGAATTACCATTTAATTTTTGTGCCAAAGCCTTTTTAAGAATTTGATTTACAAGTGTTGATTTACCTGAGCCTGATACACCAGTAACAGCTGTCATTACCCCTAAAGGAAAGTCAACATCAAGATTTTTCAGATTGTTTTCAGTAGCACCTGTAACTTTAACCATTCGATCTTTATCAATTGGTCTTCTTGTTTCTGGAAGTGGGATTTTTTTCTTCCCAGATAGATATTGTCCTGTAATTGATTTACTATTTCTAGCAACTTGCTTTGGAGTACCAGCAGCAACAATTTGTCCACCTAATTCACCTGCACCAGGACCAACATCAATTAAATAGTCAGCTGCCATCATTGTATCTTCATCATGCTCAACAACTATTAGAGTATTGCCTAAATCACGCATTTTTTGGAGACTTTCAATAAGTCTATCATTATCTCTTTGATGGAGACCGATTGAGGGTTCATCAAGAACATATAAGACACCACTTAGGTTTGAACCAATTTGTGTAGCAAGTCTAATACGTTGGCTTTCACCACCTGATAAAGTACCTGAACTTCTTGAAAGTGTTAAGTAGTCAAGGCCGACATTATTAAGAAAAGAAAGTCTATCAGAAATTTCTTTGACAATCGGACGAGCAATCTTCTCTTCATTTTCTGTCAGAATTAAGCTATTAATAAATTCAAGATGATCAGCGATAGCTAGATTAGAAACTTCCCCTATATGCTTTTCATTAACTTTTACTGATAAGGCTTGTGGATTCAAACGATAACCATTACATGCCACACAAGTAAGTTCTGTCATATATGTCTTCATTTGTTCACGAGTAAAATCACTATTTGTTTCGTGATATCTACGAGCAATATTATTTGCTACACCTTCAAAGGGAACATCAATATCACGCACTCCACCAAAGTCATTTTTATAATGGAAGTGGAATAAGCGACCTTTTGAACCATAAAGGATAATATCTTTTTCTTCATCAGTTAATTTTTCAAATGGTGTATCCATATCAATATTAAACTCAGTCATAGCTTGTTCAAGCATCTGAGGATAATAATTTGATGATATAGGATTCCATGGCGCTATTGCACCTTCATTTAAAGTTTTGCTTGGATCAGGAATTACTAGATCTAAGTCGACCTCAAGTTTGATTCCAAGTCCATCACACTCAGGACAGCTACCAAATGGTGCATTAAATGAAAATAATCTAGGCTCAAGTTCTGGAACTGTAAAGCCACAAACTGGACAGGCATAGTGTTCACTAAATAAGAGCTCGCTTCCATTCATCGTATCAACAACTACATAACCTTCAGCCAATCTCAAAGCATTTTCGATTGAATCAAAAAGACGACTTCTTATACCTTCTTTTAATACTATTCTATCTACAACGATATCAATCTTGTGTTTTTTATTTTTTTCAAGTTCTGGTACTGCATCAATATCATAGATTTCTCCATCAACACGTACACGAACATATCCATCTTTTTGAATCTTCTCAAAAGTTTTTTTATGTTGTCCCTTTTTATCTCTAACAACTGGAGCTAGAATTTGAAGCCTTGAACGTTCAGGTAACTCTAAAACACTATCAACAATCTGTTCAGGAGACTGTGCAGTAATTGGACCGTGTCCATTTGGACACATGGGAATACCAACTCTTGCATAAAGCAATCTTAAGTAGTCGTTAATTTCTGTCACTGTTCCTACTGTCGAACGCGGATTTTTACTGGTTGTTTTCTGATCAATAGAAATTGCTGGACTTAATCCATCAATACTATCAACATCAGGTTTATCCATATTTCCTAAAAATTGTCTAGCATATGCAGAAAGACTTTCTACGTAACGTCTTTGACCTTCAGCATAGATTGTATCAAACGCTAAACTTGATTTTCCAGAACCAGAAAGTCCTGTTACAACCACCATTTTATCTCTGGGAATTTCAACATCTATATTTTTTAGATTGTGCGCACGCGCACCGTGTATAACTATTTTATCTTGAGCCATATGACCCCCTTGTTTCTCTTTACTATAGTAACTAGCTATATAATTATAGCATATTTCATATTTTATTAAAAAACACTTAACTCGTTTGAGCTGCTTTTTCTTTAAAACCTTTGAATTTTTAGTAAATAGCGAACATTTTAAAAAATATTTTTATAATTCTTTTATAATCGCTTGCTTTTTATTTATAAAATTGTTATGTTATAGATGTTTTGATTTATGTAAATTGATTAAACAGACGAATCCACCTAGTCATTCAGCAATTAACTTAAAATTGTTCAGGAAAAATTTTTGTTATTTGAACAATCTAAATCAAAATTTTATATTACAGAAAAGAAGAAAGGAGATACTTACAATGAGCGTATTTAAAAAATTAACTTGGTTTTTCAAAGAAAATAAAACTGTCTATATTTTTGGACTATTTTTTCTGTTGCTCACAGACGTAATGGAAGTATTTCTACCTTATATTATAGGAAAAACAACGGACCTTATTGTCGGAAACCATCTGACCACGTCCGGACTGCTTCGAGCCGTTGGCTCACTTGTGGCTGTTGTTCTTATAATGAACATCGGCCGTTTTTTTTGGCAAATTTTTCTAAGACGTGGTGCTGCAAGGCTTGAAAAAGATCTAAGACAAAAACTGTTCAACCACTATATGATAATGGATGCACCATTCTATCAGACCCATAGAACGGGTGAATTAATTGGACTTGCTTCTAATGATTTATCAGCTGTTCAACGTGTCGCAAGTGGCGGGATTTTGATGGCAGTAGATTCAAGTGTAATGATGATATTAGCAGTCAGCTCAATGATTATCAACTCAAGTCTTAAGTTAACAATTCTAGCTATTCTTCCACTACCACTCCTTGCATATGGAGTATCAATATTAATACCAAAAATTAAAGACGCTTTCGGACAAAGTCAGGAAGCATTTGACAAACTAAGTAATAAAACACAGGAATCACTTCGAGGCATCAAGGTTATTAAAACTTTAGGTCAAGAAGATGCTGATTTACAGGACTTTAAAGTTCAAGTTGACGAATCAATAGTTGTTAACAAATATCTATCAAAAATTGATTCGATGTTTGATCCACTGGCAACGATTGTTATGACAATTTCTTATGTTGCCTTAATCACTATTGGTGGTGTAGCTGTTCTTGATAAGAGCATGACCATCGGAGAACTTGTAGCCTTTTCAGGATATCTAAGTCTTTTAGTATGGCCAATGTTTGCCCTTGGACAAGTATTTAATGTACTTGAACGTGGAAATACTTCTTATGATCGTATTCAAGAGGTTCTTAATCAAGAAAGTCATATCAGTCCGAATGGTATTACAAGTCCTGTACAAGGAAACTTGAGAATTGATGTTGATTCTTTTCACTATCCCGATGAAGTAGAGCATGAATCAAGTTCTCTTGAAAATGTTCATGTCCACTTAGATGAGGGTGAAAGTTTGGGAATCGTTGGACCAGTTGGTTCAGGTAAAACAACTTTAATTAAATTGATCATGCGTCAATTTGACTCATATAAGGGGAGCATCAAAGTTGGGGATACTGATATTCGAGATTATCAACTTGCCAACTATCGTAAATCAATAGGTTATGTACCTCAAGAAAACTTCCTCTTCTCTCAATCTATTGCTCAAAATATTGCATTCGCAAAAACTGATGCTAGTATGGAAGAGATTAAGCAAGCAGCAATTAAAGCAGATTTACACAATGATATTCTAAACATGCCTAACGGTTATGAAACAGAGGTTGGCGAACAAGGAATTTCCTTATCAGGTGGGCAAAGACAACGTCTTGCAATCGCGCGTGCAATCTTAATTAATCCAGAAATATTAATTCTAGATGATGCCTTGTCTGCTGTTGATGCCAAAACAGAAAAAACAATCCTTGCAACTTTAGCCAAGGAAAGAAAAAACAAAACAACTATTATTTTAGCTCACAGGCTATCTTCAGTTGCCAATTCAAGCGAAATCATTGTCATGCAAAATGGACAAGTCACTGAAAGAGGGACACATGAAGAATTAATTTCTAAGCCTGACTGGTACGCTAAAATCTATAATGAACAACAAGGAGGTCAAGCATGAATGAAGAAAAAAATAACTCCGTTTGGTCTCAAAGCATAAGTATTAAAGAACAACTAAGCTTAATGGGTTGGCTCATTAAAACAGCTAAACCTGCTAAATATTATATATTAGCTGCTCTATTTGGAATGCTTGGTGGGACGGTATTAATGACTTACACCACACGACTTCTAGCTAATTTCATGAATAATCAGCTTTCAGATGACACAACTGTCTTTAATCAGTTAGTTGTATTCGCATTAATTTTTACTTTTTGGCGCATGATTTTAGCAGTTTTTAATTTCATTCAAAATTACTTCATATCACAAGGAGCATTTATCGCTCTTTCAGATATTCGAGTAAGATTATTTGACAAATTACACAGTCTTGGAATGAGATTCTTTGATCAAACACCTGCAGGTTCTCTTGTAACTCGGACAATGAATGATACTAGTACATTTTGGGATTTTTGGTTCTTCATATTCCAATTACTAAGCGCCATAACATTAATTATTGGTGCTTATATCGGAATGTACATGAGTAATGCCCACGTTACTAACTGGTTGCTAATAATAATACCTGCCATCACTTTAATAATAGGTGTTTATCAAAAATTCTCTACAGCAGTATACAAAACAATGCGTTCAAAACTATCTAGTTTAAATGCAAAAATTGCTGAAAGTGTTGCAGGAATTGCCGTAATCCAAGATTTCAACCAGGAAGCACGTTTATCAAGTGAGTTCCAAAAAATTAATAGTGAATATTATGATTCACGTTACCGCATGATTAAGGCAGACGCCTGGCTAGACGTACTAGTAGACTTAGTTTATGGATTTTCACTAGCACTAACACTATATTTACTTGGTGAACTCTCTGTTTCAAATGTCATAGTTGGTGGTACAGTTTATGCCTTTGTAAACTACTTAGGTAATATCTTCCATCCACTACGTAATTTGACAGGTAGTATGTCAACATTACAAGATGCCACAGTCTCAGCATATAGAGTGAAAAAACTTTTTGCTGAAGACGAATATGCACCTGAGCAAAATGCTAATGCTGATGGAAAAATAACAAAAGGAAAAATTGAATTTAAAAATCTTAATTTTTCTTATGATGGAAAAAATACTATACTTAAAGACCTGACTTTTGTAGCTCAACCCGGTCAAACTATTGCCCTTGTGGGGCACACTGGTTCTGGAAAAAGCTCAACTATCAATGCGCTGATGCGTTTTTACGAATTTGATAGTGGAGAAATTTTACTAGATGACCAACCTATTCGCGATATTGAAATGAAGAATCTACGCCGTGAGATGGGACTCGTTCTTCAAGAACCATATCTTTTCTACGGTGATATTAATTTCAACATTCGTATGTACGATGAAACTTTAACAGATGAGGATATCAAGCGTGCCGCAAAATTTGTCGGTGCTGATAAATTTATTGAAAAATTACCTGATGGATATAAGACAATTGTGCGTGAAGGTGGAAATGGATTCTCTGCAGGTGAAAAACAACTTATTTCATTTGCAAGAACAATTGCGCATAATCCGAAAATTCTAATCTTGGACGAAGCAACTTCACATATAGATACTGAAAGTGAACACCTAATCCAAGATGCCTTAGAAGTAATTCAGAAGGATCGTACAACTATTGCTATCGCCCACAGACTTTCAACAATCCAACATGCAGACCTAATTCTTGTACTCGACCAAGGTCAAGTAGTAGAACGAGGAACTCATGATGAACTTGTTAAACAAGATGGGAGATATGCTGAGTTAGTTAAGCTACAAACTAAGCAAGAAATGTAAAATCTATAAAAAGAAGCAACTGGGAAAATTAATTCTCAGTTGTTTTTTTACATTATCTCACTCATTACTATTTATTTAATAGACATTAAATTATAAAATTAGATACAAAAAAAATCCTCTCATGAGAATTTTTTACTGATTATTTTTCTCGATTTCTATATTTAATAACTATCTCACAAATTAGTTGTATCATATACACTAACACTGCACAAGCAGCCAAGATTGATATATAGAATATTCTGTTATCATCTCCTGGACTTGGATTTGTACCAAACCAAATATACAAAGCAAAACCAACGAAAAAGACTGCAAGAATAATATTTATTAATTTCCAAGTTTTCATAAATAACTCCTAATTTTTTTACTAAGAGTATCATTTTTCGCAATAAAAATCAAAAATGAGCTAACCTATCTATCAAGTTAATATTTTCAGTATTTATCTCTTTTTAATTTGGTAGAACCAGACTAATTGAATAGCTAATAATATTAGAGCAAAAATAGCAAGCACTAATAAAGACATAAGTTTATTTTCCATATTATTTACTGCCCCATGACCGTCAAATGACCTAAACCATATGAACAATGCTGTAATTACAAGTAAAACAACTTCTATTACTGATACCACTTTCCATATTCTCATAATACACCTCTATTTTTTTGTCTATAATATCATTTTTTAATTTAAAAATCAAAAAACAAAAGAACAGTAAAACCTGCTCTTGTCAATTATTATTTTGTACTTGCAACTACTTCAAGTTGACCTGAGATTGTCCATGTAGATATGTCATCGGTTAAAATAAAAGATTGTCCTTTTTCAATTGGAAAGTCCTGACCATCCACTGTCAAAATTCCTTGACCATCAATGACTGTAGCCAAAGTATATGGAGCTTTTTTAGCAAAGGCCATATCTCCATGTATTTGCCATTTTTCGACTGCGAAAAAGTCTGATTTGATAAGTTCTGTGATTTTAGCATCATCATATAAACTTGTTTGAGGCTGTGCTTGGTTTTCTTTAGCAGGTACTGTTAGAACGTCTAGTGCTTTTTTGATATGGAGTTCGCGCAGATTTCCTTGGTCATCCTTACGGTCAAAATCGTAAACTCGATATGTTATGTCACTTGACTGTTGTGTTTCGAGAACAAGTACTCCTGGCCCAATGGCATGCATAGTCCCACTTGGTACATAGAAAAAGTCGCCTTTTTTGACAGGAACCTTTGTAAGTAAATCGTCCCATTTTTCTTCATCAACCAGTTGTATGAGTTCTTCCTTTGTTTGAGCAGTATGCCCAAAGATGATTTCAGCACCTGGCTCAGCATCAATAATATACCAGCATTCAGTTTTCCCAAGTTCACCTTCTTCAGGCAATGAATATGCATCATTTGGATGGACTTGTACACTTAACCATTCATTTGCATCTAAGATTTTTGTAAGTAAAGGAAATACTTGGTCATCTGGATTACCAAATAATTGTGGCTGATTTATGTATAATTCATCTAAAGTTTCACCTTTAAAAGGTCCATTTTCAACAACTGATAGACCATTAGGGTGTCCAGAAATTGCCCATAATTCACCTATCTTATCTGTTAGTAAATCATAGCCAAACTCTTCCAGGCGTTTGCCACCCCATATTTTTTCTTGTAGAACAGGTTTTAAAAATAACGGTTGTACCATGAAAATCTAGCTCCTTGTAATTTTGATATGATTTAATTATACACCTAAAGATAAAATAATTCTTTAAATTTTTTGCTATAAATTTTTTCTCTCACAGTTTTCAATATATAATATACTATTAAAAATTATATACATCTAACTCTAAAATATGCACTAAAACAAATTATACAAATCGACGAGATCATAGAAATATATTAAAATATATAAAATGTAACAATTGGACTATTAACATAAAGATTTCCTTAATTTCCAACAAAGCTTCTTAATTTGTAAATATAACATGATAAAAATAGTCGATACACTAAAAAACACTTGAAATTATCTAGATTTCAAGTGCAATATCTGTAAAAAATTTCACAGTTTTTTATTTATTATTCATATTTGCATTTACAACAGTCCACAGTATCAAATTCATCAGTAAACCAACATATACCGCTGGTGGCCAAATGAATGTCATAACCAAACTGATAACATTTATTATAAAGGAAATCAATTCAAGTTTTGATCTTGGATCAATGAAATGATTTAAGCTAGTTATATTTTGTCTAACTAATCCTACTGAAATGTTAAATAGTGTGATGTTACTTGCATATAATACCGCGGGAACTGTTGCATGCATGTCTGAACCTAACCAAGCTGTAGTTGCTGGTAAGAGTGAGGCACAAAACAAGAAGAAGAAATTAAATCCTAAAGTAGCAGAATTTATTTTTTCTACCTTAGTAAATATAAAATGATGATTAATCCAAGCAACAGCTATGAAGACAAATGAGACAATATATGCAAGAAATTTTGGTGAAATTTCAATCAAAGCTTCAACAGAGTGATTATTCTCAGGTAGATGTATTTCCAACACTAAAATTGTCATTATAATTGCTAAAACTGCATCTACTATAGCCTCAAGTCTTCCTTTAGTCATATATCAAAACCTCTCATTTACAATAAATTTTTATTGAACTACATTAATAATCCGTTATTAAGCCATTGAGATAATACATCTATTAGTATTTATTGTCAATTATTAAGTACATTTATATCAAAAACTTGCATTTAGTATCATTTATATGAACTTCAATTACTATCTGTTTTCTGGATTCATATAAAATGTTAATTCTTCTTCAGTATAAGCATGTCCTTTTGGTACTCCTGAAAATGAATTGTCAGGTATATCATAGCCTAATATTTGTGCAACCTTGACAGCAAATTCACGGTAAGCAAAACCAATTGCAGTGATTATTCCATGCTCCTCATCGTAAACTACTGGTTGTCTGACTACATTTTCTTTTTCTAAAAAGTCAAATTCATTATAAGTCTCTTCAAATAATCCTGCTGTGAATTTCACTCCTTTTAGGATACCAGCTTTAGCCAATATCATTGGTGCTGAAGAAATGGCAGCTATCAGTGGACGATTAGTCATATCAGATAATGGTTTTAGAAAATCAATTAGACTTTTATCTTCTGTTACAGCAACGGGGTCAATGTCACCACTAAATAAAATCAAATTATATTCTTCAAAATTGATTTCAGAAAAACTTTTATTGGGTACTAACTGGAAAAAGTCTTCTGATCTAATCATTTTTTTATCCTCAGAACTTACTGTGTCAATTTCCCACCATTCATTCATCGGCTGAAATACTGTTAAGTAATCAGTTAATAATGTAATCTCACTCATTGACATATTTTCATAAAGTAAGACTAATGCTTTATTTTTGACCATAATATTCCCCTTTTATTTTTTGATTTATTTACTAAATTATATCATTTTTATTAAATAATAATTTAGCAAAAAAGCATCTCATATATTTGAAATGCTTCTTAACTCTATTTATTAACACGATTTGCTTGTGTCAGTGCTTGGTTTATATCCTTGGATACTTGATTTAAAGTTGAATCTATATCTCCACCATTATAAATTTTTTCCATTCCTGCTTCAATTATCTTTCTTGATTCTGTAATAATTGTTGTCTTAGCACCCTGAGTTGCTGGGACATTTTTTGTCGAATGGAGCTGTTTACTTGGTTGTTCCAACTCTGTATTTTTAGCATAGGCATCTATCAATGATTTTTCTTTATAGCTTTCCTTATTTATCGGAAAATATCCAGTTGCAAGAGACCATTTTGCTTGAACATCAGGCTTCATAACATATTTCAAGAAATCCCAAGAACCAGCTATTTCTTTTTCCGGCTTGTCTTTCATAGTCCAAACACTAGCTCCTCCAATTGCAACTCCAGTACGTTCTCCATTTTCTGGATAAGGAAGGTAGCCAATTCCAACATCAAACTTAGCTGAACTTAAGATTTGAGTTGCTGAGGCAGAAGATGCCAGAATCATCGATACATCTCCATTTAAGAAACCAGCAGTCATATCATTATCACTTGTTCCATAATTTACAAAAGTGCCTTCTTTAATCATATCAACAATCCATTGCATCATTTCTCTGGTTTCTTTATTATTAAATAATACTTCGGTCGGCATTCCTGTTGTTCCATTTTCTTGATTTAATAATAAAATATCTTGATTTGCTAGTAACTCTTCAAATAACCAACCATAAACTTGTAAAGAAAAACCTTTTGTAGAAATTCCTTTTTCTTTCATCTTTCGTCCAGCATCTTTAATTTCTTCATAAGTTGCTGGGAAACTATCATAGCCAACCTGCTTTAATACCTCTTTATTATAATATAAAACTGGAGTTGAACTATTGAAGGGAGACGATTGTAACTTTCCATCCACACTATAATAAGCTGCTATTTGATCTTCAATTATTGATAGATCAAAGTTATCACGTTCTGCCATTTTACTGACAGGAATGTATCTCTTATTATTGATCATCGTTTTTGAACCAATTTCCTGAACTTGAAGTAAATTAGGAGCTACACTGGTTCCTGCAACACTTTGGAATTTAGCTAAATTTTCTGCATACTGACCTTGATAATTTGGTATTACTTCATATTTATCTTGGGACTTATTATAATCATTTACAATATCTTCCAATGCAATCTTCAAATCGCCTCCCATAGCATGCCAGAAAGTGATTTTTTGACGAGTTTCTTTCTCAGAAGCAACAATATTTTTTTGACTAAAAATACCTACAATACTTGTCAGGCAAAGAATTGTAAATAATAATCCTACTATTTTTTTTGACAAAATTTTACTCCTTATTTAATGGCACCTTCAGCTAAACCGTCCTGTAATCGTTTTTGGCTGAAGTATAGAATTAGTAAAGTAGGAATAGCAACCATTATAGCTGAAGCCATTACTACTCCCCATTGAGTTAATGCTTCCTCTGTTTGAATTTGTCGTAATCCAATTTGTACAGTACGCACCTTAGCATTTGTAGTTACAAGTAACGGCCATAAGTACATATTCCAAGCAACTAGAAACTGATAAATAGATAGTGTAATTAAGCTTTGCTTGGCAATTGGCATTACAACTTCTTTATAAATTTTCCAATGGCTAAATCCCGCAATTTGACATGCTTCTATTAATTCATCAGGAACTTGTTTGAAAGTCTGACGAAGAAAGAATGTTGAGAAAGCTGATGCGAATGAAGGTAATGCAATACCATAGTATGTATCAATTAATCCAAAAAATTTAATTGTTTGAAAATTGGAGATAAATGTCGCTTCAAAGGGAATCATCATGGTCATCAAAAAAATGAAAAATATTTGATCTCTAAAACGAAAGTCCAAAAATACGAAAGCATATGCCGCTAGACTACTAACTAAGATCTGAGCACTAACAATTAGTAATGAAACGATTGTACTATTAAAAAGTAGACGTCCAATATTATTATCGCTCCAACCTTTAATGAAATTTTCAAAGGTCACATGTTTTGGAAATATATCCCCATTTAAATAATCCGTACTCGAAATCAAACTTATAAAAACACTTGATAGCAAAGGGAGAAGATAAATCAAAGATAATCCTATTAAGACAATATATAAAATTAATTTATGCCAATTATTACTCTCGATATTTGTTCTCATTGATAATGTACCTTACTTTCACTAAATTTTGTTTGAATCAAAGTAATAATTAGTATGACAATGAATAAAACAACTGCTTCTGCACTTGCACGTCCACTATTTAAATTGATAAACGCATCTTGATAAACTTGATATACCAATGTATTCGTAGCATTATTTGGGCCACCTTTTGTCAGCATATCAATTTGTCCGAATGCTTGGAATGCTTGAATTATACTTACAGTTGTGACGAAATAAAATGTTGGAGATAAAAGAGGTAGTATTACTTTACGTATTAGATATAAAGGTTTCACCCCTTGGATAGCTGCAGCTTCTAGTAACGAATTATCAAGTGATTGAATACCTCCTAAGAAAATAATATAGGCAAAACCACTATTCATCCATGTTGTTGCAATTGCAAGGGATATAATTGCCCATTTTGGATCTGTAAGCCATCCAATAGGTGCAATATTAAATAATCCTAAAAATTTATTTAAGTAACCATTAATAGGATTAAAAAGAAAAAGCCAGAATATTGATGATGCTGCAACCGAAATACCCATTGTTGAAGAAAAAATCAAACGAAAAATTCCAATTCCCTTCATTTTAGTACTAGTTAGGTAAGCTAAAATAAAACCAAAGAATATTGTTAATGGAACTGTTAATAATACAAAGAATATTGTTGCTAAAAATCCGCTTTTAAAAACGCTGGAAGAAAAGGCTGTAAAATAATTTTCTAATCCAACAAATGAAATATTAATTCCTGCAGTATTTGTTAAAAACAAACTCGTATAAATAGTTTTTATCATTGGATAGAAAACAAATAATCCAAATAAAATAAGTGAAGGACCTAGAAATAACGTGGCTTGCTTTAAGTCCTTATTTTTAATCTTCATTTACTTCGTTCCCTCCAACAACAATACGTTTATCAGTTAACCCATCAAAGAAATGCAATTCATTTTGTTTGATTTTTAAATTGATTTGATCACCAACATTTAGCAAATGCTGACCGTCTAATTTCGCCAATAATTGTTGACCCTCAACATTGAAAATTAAGATTGTTTCGTCTCCAAGTTGCTCAATATTTATTATCTCAGCACTTAAATTCGAATCCTCTTTTGAAGCAATCTCAAAGTGCTCTGGCCTTACACCTACTGTCATTTTACGATGCTTTTCTAATGACTCTAATTGCTTATTATCCAAATCAACTACAATGGTTTTTCCATCAGACATAATTTGATTGTTAATTTTTGTGAGGTTCAATAAATTCATTCTAGGAGTACCAATAAATCCGGCAACAAATGTATTTTGAGGATTATTATATAGCTCCAAAGGCTTACCAACCTGTTGAATTATCCCCTTATTAAGAACTGCAATACGATCACCCATTGTCATAGCTTCCGTCTGATCATGAGTTACGTAAACAATTGTCATCTTCAATTCTCTTTGAAGATTTTTTATTTGTGTACGCATTTTTTCACGTAGCTCCGCATCTAAATTTGAAAGTGGTTCATCCATCAAGCAAATTGCACGACGGCTAGCAATAGCTCTTGCTAGTGCCACACGTTGCCTTTGCCCACCCGATAATTGTTTTGGCTTTCGATCTAGATAGTTATCAAGGTTAGTCATCTCAACAGCTGTTTTTAATCGTTCATCCAACTGATTACTTGACACACTTTTATTATCAAGACCAAATAAGATGTTTTCCCTAACAGTCATGTGAGGGAAAAGTGCGTAGTTCTGAAAAACCATCGAAATCTTTCTCTGCTGTGGTGAAAATTGACTAACATCTTCACCTTGGAGATATATACTTCCTTGCTCTACTTGCTCAAGTCCTGCAATCATACGAAGCAAAGTACTCTTTCCACAACCAGAAGGTCCTACTAAAACAAAAAACTCTTCTGATAAAATGTTCAATGAAATATCTGATAAAATATTTTCTTGACCATCAAATGATTTTGATAAATTTTTAAGCTCAATTGAATACATAATAAAAAATAATTCCTTTTCTTAAATAATAATTTTGTTCTAATTACACTTATCCTTACAATATATTCAATAAAATTCACAAAGTTTAATAGTAACATATATTAAATTTCTGATTAAATATATTAGCTATGTGATATTACCACTTAAACTAGTATATATAGGATATACGTCTACTTCAACTAATATTATGTAAATTTTTTGCAAATTAAATGTAAATTTTTTATTGAAAATTTATTAATTTTTTTCACAAAAAAACAGGAAATTATCCTGTTTTTGATTATTTTTTCTCTACGTCTTTAACATCTTCTTTTTTGTTAGTCCCTTCGATTAGTCCAAAGATTAGTTTTGCTTGGTCTGTATTTTCAATTTGACCTTTGAATAGGTCAGATTGAGGGCCAAAGGCATAAACGTTAACGTCTTCTCCCGTATGACCTTTTGTTGTCCAACCAGTATTTGAATGAACGTCAAAGATTTTACGAATTGGAATTGCTACTGCATCAACTGCTTTTTCATTGTTAGTTTTATTAAGCTCTTGTGCATCTTTAACAGTCTTCTCAACTGAAGCAATCTCTTCATCAGTTAGATCAAATCCAATATAGTCTTTTAATGTTTTCTTTACATCACCTTTTTCAAGAATTTCTTCTGCCATGAAATCTGGAGTTCTTTTAGCTTGATGAATTGGCTTAGTATCCCAATTGTAAACATCATCAGCAGCAATTGAAAGTCCGCCTGTTGAATGGTCGGCAGTCGCAATAACAATTGTTTCACCATCTTTTTCAGCAAACTCAATTGCTTTTTTAAAGGCTGCTTCGAAGTCTTCCATCTCACTCATAGCACCAACAATATCGTTACTATGTCCTGCCCAGTCAATTTGACTTCCTTCAACCATAAGGAAAAATCCATCTTTATTTTTATCAAGACGTTTGATTGCTGCATCCGTCATGTCAGCAAGTGATGGCGTTTCATCTGTACGGTCAATCATCTTAGGTAGTCCACCAGTTGCAAATAGTCCTAGAATTTGATCACTATTGTCAGCTTCTAATGATTTTTTGTCAGTAACATGGCTATAACCATCTTTTTCAAATTCTTTTACAAGATTTCTTTCATCACGTTCAAATAATTTTGAACCACCGCCTAAAAGTACATCAATCTTATGTTTGCCATCAATTTTTTCATCAAAGTAGTCATCAGCAATTCTATCCATACTTTTACGTGTTGCTTCATGAGCACCGTAACCTGCTGGTGTTGCGTGAGTAATTTCTGAGGTAGCAACTAACCCAGTCGACTTACCTTTCTTTTTAGCACGTTCCAAGACGCTTTCAGTATCCGACAAATCATTGTCTAGACCAATTGCATTATTATATGTTTTAACTCCTGCTGCCATAGCTGTAGCTGCTGAAGCAGAGTCGGTAACATTTTGTTTGGGATCTTCAGGATAAGTAGCTTGTTGTCCAATCAAATATTTATCAAATTCAGTCTGTGAAACAAATCTTTCACCACCATTAGCTTTGTAGTAACGATATCCAGAAGTATAAGAATTTCCCATACCGTCACCAATCATGAAGATAACATTTTTCACTTTGCCTTTGCTGTTGCTTGTTGATTTACTAGCTCCTGTCCCACTAGCACATCCCGTAAGCAAAGTCCCCATTGCTAAAACCATACCAACTTTGAATAATTTATTCTTTTTCACTTTTCCTACTGTCTCCATCTAATTTTAAGTATTAATCTAATGATATTAATTAGTTCATTTATTAAACAAGTGATTAATTGAACCAACATGATTATTCTATCTTAAAATTATAAGGTCTTGTGTAAATCCAATGTAAATAATTTGAAAACTTTATGTAAATGAAATACTTTTTGGGATAAAAAAAGTATTTCATTGAAATCTGAAATACTCTTTTACGTCAGCTAAATAGCCATTTTTGATGTTAATTTTTTCTAGTAATTCTTCATCATGAGTATGAACTACTCCCGTTTTAAGTTGCTCTTCATATAAGTCTAAGTATGGTAAATTTTCTTTTTTAGCAAGTTCTAGCTCTTCTTCAATATCAAACAAAACCTTTTTGAGTTGGATATTTCCCAAACCAAAATCATCAAATTCTAAAATTGCATATTGAGCCCTAAGGTCATTTTCAAATTTTTTCCACATTGAAAACGGCTGACCAACTGTTCCTGGATTTAAAATAATTTGCATTTTACTACTATAGCGTATTAGTTGAGTATGAATATGACCGTATATTGCCATATCATAATCTGAATCAGTAAATAACATATCAAAATCCTCAGTAGAATTTGTCGCTAAAAGACCACGACCCCAATTTTGATTAGGCAAATTATGACTAATCAATATTTCTATACCATTTACTTCTTTTTCAATATAAAGTGGCGTACTCTTTAATTCATCAATATACTTTTCATCCAAGTTTTCTTTTAGATACTGACTTAATCGTGTAATATAAACATCTGATGGAGTTTCCAAAGAATTTTCTTTTCCAATTGCTTCCAAGAAGCAATCATCCCAATTTCCTCGTACTTTAACAGTTATTGGTAGGGTAGACAAGTAATCAAACAATTCATTTGCTCCTGGTCCTGGTAATACAATATCGCCTAGTAGCCAATATTCTGTCACACCAGATTTCTTTGCATCTTCAATCACAGCCTTCAAGGCGGTAAAGTTACCATGTATATCTGAAATTATCCCAATTTTATGATTCATAATATCCTTTCATCTAACCCCTTATTTTAGAAGCCAGCCACCATCTAAAGGAATGATTGCACCTTGCATATAGCTTGCCTTGCCAGATGCTAGAAATAAAGTTAGGTCTGCTACTTCCTCAGGTTGCGCCCATCGTCCAACTGGTGTTTCTTCAGCAACCCAGGCAGCCATTTTCCCATCACCTTCAAAGTCAGCCTTCGTCATAGCAGTTTGAATGGCACCGGGTGCGATTGCAAATACACCGACTCCACTTCTTGCATAATCAAGAGCTAATTGCTTAGTAAAGCCTGCGACAGCGTGCTTGCTAGAAGTATAGGCAGCTCCACCTCCTCCAGCCACAAGACTTGCAATACTTGCCATGTTGATGATAATTCCTGATTTTTCTTCAATCATTTTTGGTAGAAAAAGTCTTGTCATTTTAACCATTGACATGAAATTTGTCAGCATAACATTTTCAAACTCAGCCTCACTTGTTTCAAGAAGTGGTTTGTAATTATCTAGAATTCCAGCAGTATTACATAGGATATCAAATTTATCAGGTAACTTTTCCTTTAGTTCATCAAAATCACATGAAGATAAATCAGCTTGAATGAAATTTAGTCCCCTGATTTCTTCTGATAGTAAATTTTTATCAATACCCCAAACGCTAGCCCCTGCTTCAAGAAAAGCCTTAGCTTGCGCTAGGCCTATTCCACTTGCAACACCTGTGACAAGGATTTTTTTATTGCTAAAATCAGTCATTTACGGCTACCCAATCAGTCGCCAAAACGTCGCATGGTGTTGGACTCCACATAGAGTATCCTTCACCGTCACCTGTAACGTTGATTAGAAAGTATGGTGTAACCTGTAATTCTTGACCGTCATCTAAAGTTATTGAATCGTAAAGTTTGATGAAGTTTTCAGCTCCACCCCAACCAGAACGAACGAATTTCTTTCCTTGTTTTAAATCAGGTAAAATTTCTTCAAAAGTCATGTTATCTCCTTAAAAATTAAATGCAAACGCTGGTGGATTATCTTCGGTAAACTTAATAATATGAATAAGTTTCTCTAATTTTAGTAAACTATCATTATTAAAACCATGTTGAATACCATCTGAATACTTTTCAATACAATTAATAAAATTTTCTTTTAACTTTTCATCTCCAAACTGATAAATAATGAGGTGTTTAGGTTTGTCTTTTTCTAACATTAACTTTGCTAGTTTTTTCCACCACCATTTATCTGATTCTCCTATAGAATGCCCCATAATTACAAATAAATCTGTAGAATCAATCCTATCAAAATTTCCACTTTTCACATTTATCCACTCTGATTTTATAAATCTTTTAAGATCATTGTCATAAGATGTACCTAGTTGATCTCCCTCACTAACTCCAAAAAGAATTGATGGAGATATTTCCTGTCTTCCATGTGGATGATAAATATTTACATCTCTAGATATATACCACCCTGTTTCTTTATCTTTGACTTCATCGTGGAAAAATTTAGAATTATTATTAGTACTTGAAAATGGCTTCAAGTTAACATCATTAAATAGATAGTTATCAAGCAGACTTGTATAATTAAAATTATAAAAATCATATTTTAGTTTTATTGCTTTTCCATTACTTGACAAATACTTACCAAAACGACTATCTGGTTTTCTTATTTCATTAAAACTTTGTTCAGATAAATCTTTCAAAAAGTTTTGTAAAAAGGGCTCTGAATCAATTTCACTTGCTGCTAGTAATAATTCTGGAGTTACTGTCTGATTTAAAAATTTAGAAAAGGACAACTGAAGTTCCATATAATCATTTAAAAAATGTTCAATTTCATAATTTTTTTCTGGATTAGAAACCATTGGAATAATTTCATTTACCAGTCCTAGCTCAAAATCTGACCATTTTTCCCAATCACTATTATTTTGAGATTCTCTAATACTATTATATATTATATTTTTTTTATTTGGTTCATTACTTTTAAGCCACTCATAAAATGCTGAATATGTTGTTAAATTATTCGAATGTTTTTCCTTAAGTAATTTGATATCAAACCCATTACCAATTAAAAACGAAATTCGAAACTCTTCACTTTTCCTCATAATACACTCCTACTCACAATCATAATTATTATCTATACATTATACACTAAATTTTATTTTGTATATATACATATCCCAACTAACATGATGATGGGTGAATGAAGTCAAATACTTATTTTCTTACAATATCAGTTGCCCATACTTCTCAACTCTCCCATCATCTACAAGAAGTGTTTTATCAAAATTTTTCTTGAGGAAATATCTATCATGGGATACTGCTAATAATGTTCCTTGGTAATTTGCGAGAATTTTTTCAACTTCTTCTCTAGCAAAAATATCAAGGTGATTGGTTGGTTCGTCCATGATTAATAGGTTAATTTTATTTTGAAAGATTTTTAATAAGTATAATCTAACCTTTTCTCCCCCTGATAGGTCTTTTAATCTCTTACTCACATCACCGGCATAAAAACCAAATTTAGCAAGTTCCCTTCTAGCTCTTTCTTCATTTCCAGTTATATCTTTAGTATATTCAATGATTCTTTGATTTTCTTTATCAAATTTTATTACCTGTGGAAGGTAGCCGATTTGAACTGAGTCACTGATTTTCACATTTCCTTGGTCTGGTGATATTTGTCCTAAAATTATTTTGAGTAAGGTTGATTTCCCAGAACCATTTTCACCCATAACTGCAATTCGCTCACCTTTGAAAATAATAAAGTCTGAGTCTTCAAATAGTATTTTTTCACCCATTATTTTGCATAAATCAATAACTTTTACTAGTTCCTTACTGGCTTTAATCGTAGTTGATATGTCAACACGGACACGCTTTTTAGTTGCTTCAGGAGCTTTTAGTATGGTCATTCTCTCAATTCGATGCTCAATTTCCTTAGCTTTTTTGTAAAACTTCTCTTCACCACTTTCATTCCCCCATTGCCTATATTGGCGGGCTAATTTTCTAAGTCTTGCAAGTTCTGCCTGCTGCAAATCGAAATCCTTTTGCATCTGTTTGACACGCTCTTTTTTAAGCTTTTGATAGATGGAATAATTTCCAGGATAATCAATTAGTTTGCTGTCTTCAATCTCAATGGTTCTCTGGGTAACTTTGTCCAGAAACTCCCTATCATGCGAAACGACAATGACTGCTTTTTTGGAATTATTTAAAAAGTTTTCCAGCCAAGAAATCCCTTCCAAATCTAGGTGATTGGTTGGTTCGTCTAGAAGTAGTAAATCAGAATCCGAGACCAGTAGCTTGACTAACTCCACGCGCACACGCTCTCCACCGCTCAAACTGTCGAGACTTTGCTCTAACTTATCCCCTAGATCAAGACCTTTCAAAACAGAAATTACTCGGTCCTCAATCTCATAACCACCTTGCTTTTCAAACTCTTCTTGCAAACGACCGTAGTAAGTGAGCAACTTATCGTCATAGGTTTCAGGGTCTGCCATCATTCTTTCAACTCTTGATAGCTCCCTTTTTTGTTTACTTATCTGGTCAAAATTTTCAATTATATGCTTGAATACAGCATCCTCACTTATTATTGGATTTTGTTCAAGATAACCAACTTTGACTCCTTTATTTTTACTTACAGTTCCAAATTCTGGATGCTCTTGACCTGATAAAAGTTTTAATAATGTTGTTTTGCCTGTACCGTTATTACCGACAAGACCAATTCTTTGATTATCAGAAATTGATAAAGATATATTATCAAATAGAGGAAGACCTCCAAAATTCTTTGTTATTTTATTTAGTTGAACTAACATAGTTCCCTCCTTGTTACTTAAGGTGGATATGTTTATTCAAAGAAAAAAGAGACTACGAAAATTCCATAGTCTCTCCTCATTTAAATGAAAAACATCCCACGGCTCTTGATTTTAATTGTCATTTTAGTGTATAGCTCTAAGAAGCTATCTTTGGTAAAAAGGGCGCACTAACCCCACTAAATGGCAACAGTAAAACCAATCATACGTACATCAAAAATATGATTAATGATATTATTTTGCATGTTGTACATATGAGCCATGAAATGTTCCTCCTTTTCTAGTATTTTCCTTAATTTTAGCAGATATTAATGTTTTGTCAACTTTATGTGTAATAAATAAATTTATAGTACTTTAATTCTGCTCAAAGATCCCTTTCACTTGCCATGTTAAACACCTTACACTGCCTCCCATTTTTGCGACTTTGGTGGCATCTATTGGAACGACTTTTTTATCTGTATTTTCTTCAATGAGTTTCAGAACTTCCTTATCACTTTCTAAACTAAATGTTGGTACATAAAGGCAATCTTTAGTGTAGACAAGGTTTAGATTTATTCCAAAGGCTGATTCAAAACCTGGCCATTTTTCAATATTCTTAGGGATTTTTAATGGTAGTGTGATAATTTTAATTCCTGGTAGCGATTTTTGAAGCTCATCTAGAATACTTTCATCGAATTCTTTGTCATCATATTTATATAAAAGTAGGGTCTTTTCATCAATGAAGGCTGTCATACCGTCAGAGTGAGCCAGTATCTCATCGTCTGGTTCGATTATTGCTACGTGCTCAGCCTCAAGCGCCTTTGCTAACTCTTCTTTTCCTTCTTGATATGATAAGTTGTTATCTTCTAAGAATCTAGTTGTTGTTATTGCTATGCCAGCATGATTATCTACTATATTTCCACCATCAATGATTAAAGAACTTCTTCTTCTTTCAAAGCCTGCTTCATCAGCGAAATCTGTAAATGATTTTTGAACTCTTTTTGAATCTGCTTTTGACATAGAGGCATGGGAATAAATAAATTGTACAGGATTGTTAGGATTCACTGTTGTGAAGTCACGCATCCAAATATCATCAATATTAGCAGTCAAAAGTACATCGTCAACACCCTTATTCTCATAGAATTTTCTTGTTTTATTATCTACACACAAATACGGACATCATCAATACCAGAATCTATCACTTTTTTAGCGTAAGCAGTTTGGAAATCAACAATATCTTGAAAGACCTTCTTGTAATATTTATCATCAACCGATGGAGCTGATAAGACTAGTGTTGTACCTTCTCCTTTTGAGTATGTAACTTTTTCTTTGTCGCTATTGTTCTTTGCATTCCAAAACATAAAAAGTCCTCCTATGAGAATTAATGTAATAATAATTAAAAATATTTTTTTCATGTTGATTCCTATTTAGAAAAAGAAGTTGAGTCCAAAGACCAACTTCCTTTAATTCATTATTATCCGATTACTGAACCGTTAGCAACATCTGGAGCGACTAAAACTTTTAGGCTTCCATCTGCATCTTCTGCTGATAGGATCATACCTTGGCTGACTAACCCCATCATCTTGCGTGGTTTCAAATTAGCGACTACTTGCAGTTTTTTGCCAACTAATTCTTCTGGATTTGGATAGTATTTAGCGATTCCTGAAAGAATTTGACGATGTCCTTCATCTCCTGCATCCAAACGGAATTTAAGGAGCTTGTCTGAGCCTTCAACTTTTTCAACTTCGATAACTTCAGCTACCTTGATTTCAACTTTATCAAAGTCTTCGAATTTGATTGCTTTTTCTTTGCTTGAAACTAGTTTTGTATCTTCTGGAACGAATTCATTGTCAGCAGTTTCTTCTTTTGATACTCCGCCTGACATTTGCTCTTTAATGTAGTTTACTTCTACTTCAGTATCAAGACGTGGGAAAATTGGTGTTCCTTTAGCAACTACCTTAGTATTTGCTGCAATTTTTCCAAATTCAAGATTTTCAAATGTATCTTCAAAATCAAGTCCAAGTTGAGCAAAAATTTCTTTAGGTACATGTGTCAAAACTGGTTGTAAAAGTAAAGCAACAGTTCTAAGTGACTCTGCTAAATGTACCATTACTGAATCAAGTTCTTCTTTTCTGCTTTCATCTTTAGCTAGAATCCACGGAGTTGTTTCATCGATATATTTATTTGCACGACGAATTAAAACCCAAACTTGGTCAAGTGCTTGAGAGAACTGATTGTGGTCAAGAGCTTCATGATATGCTTTGATGGCACTACTTGCAGTATTTTTAAGGTCTTCATCAAATTCAGTAACATTTCCTGTATAAGCCGGAATTACTCCATCACAGTATTTATTAATCATTGCTACCGTACGGTTTAAAAGATTTCCAAGGTCATTAGCTAAATCGAAGTTTACACGGTCAACGAAATCTTCTGGAGTAAATACACCATCATTTTCAGATGTGATTACACGCATTAAGTAATAACGCAATGCATCTAAACCGTAACGTTCAACCAGCATTTCAGGGTATACAGCATTACCTTTTGATTTGGACATTTTACCGTCTTTCATAACGATCCAGCCGTGTGCTAGAATCTTTTTAGGCAATGGAAGGTCGAGAGCCATAAGCATAATTGGCCAATAAATTGTATGGAATCTCACAATTTCCTTACCAATCATATGGACATCAGCAGGCCAGAATTTCTTAAAGTTTGAATCATCATCACTTCCATATCCTAGTGCAGTAATATAGTTAGATAATGCGTCAATCCATACATAGACAACGTGTTTAGGATCAGAAGGCACTGGAACTCCCCATGAGAATGTAGTACGAGTAACTGCTAAATCCTCAAGCCCTGGCTTAATAAAGTTATTAAGCATTTCATTTTTACGAAATTCTGGATCAATAAATCCTGGATGCTCATCATAGTATTCTACTAATCTGTCAGCGTATTTGCTCATTTTGAAGAAATAAGATTCTTCCTTAACAAGTTCTACTTCATGTCCACTTGGAGCAATACCACCAATAACTTTACCGTCCACATCACGGTATACTTCTGTTAACTGGCTTTCAGTAAAATATTCTTCATCAGAAACTGAATACCAACCTTCATATTCACCAAGGTAGATGTCACCCTGAGCAAGTAATTGTTCAAATATTTGACCTACTGCTTTTTCATGTTCAGGATCAGTAGTACGGATAAACTTATCATTAGTGATTTCGAGTAACTTCCATAATTCTTGAATTTGACTAGCCATCTCATCTACATATGATTGTGGTGTCACTCCAAGCTCATTAGCTTTTTCTTCGATTTTTTGACCATGTTCATCTGTACCAGTTAAGAAAAAAACATCAAAACCCATTAAACGTTTATAGCGTGCTAATACATCACAAGCTACAGTAGTATATGAAGATCCAATATGTAATTTACCTGATGGGTAGTAAATAGGTGTCGTAATATAATAAGTGTTATCTGTCATGCTTGATAATTCCCTCCAAAAAACAATGTTTGAATCCATTATATCACAAAATATTTGCTTTTTTGCTATAATTAGTAGGATAAGACAACAATAATAGATAGGAACACTAATTAAAATGAAATTTATTTCTTGGAATATTGATTCACTGAATGCAGGCTTAACTGCTACTTCTCCGCGTGGTCAAATGACATTCGGAGTTTTGGAAAATCTTGCTTCTATGAAACCTGATGTCTTGGCTTTACAAGAGACAAAACTTAAGGAAACTGGACCTACTAAAAAACACTTGGAAATTCTTGGAAATCTTTTCCCTGAATACAAAATCGTTTGGCGTTCAAGCTGCGAACCTGCTCGTAAGGGCTATGCTGGAACCATGTTTCTTTATAAAGAAGAATATACTCCAGAGGTTGAGAAAGCTGTAATTTCTGCTCCTTCTACCATGGACTGTGAGGGACGTATCATTACTCTCGAATTTGAAAATTTTTATGTTACTGAAGTATATACACCGAATGCTGGTGACGCACTTAAACGATTACCAGAACGTGAATTATGGGATGATCAATACCGAGACTACTTAAAAACTTTGGATGCTAAAAAACCAGTCATTGCTTGTGGTGACTACAATGTAGCTCATGAAGAAATTGACCTTAAAAATCCAAATTCAAATAGAAATTCTGCTGGTTTCACTATTCAAGAAAGAACAAAATTCACTGAACTACTAGATGCTGGATTTACTGATACTTTCAGATATAAACATGGTGATGTGCCAGAACGTTATACTTGGTGGGCACAACGCTCTAAAACAAGTAAAATCAATAATTCTGGATGGAGAATTGACTACTGGTTAGTAAGTAATAGGATTGCTGACAAGATTGAAGTATCTGATATGATTGATAGTGGCGCAAGACAAGACCACACACCAATTATTTTAGAAATTAATATCTAAAAATATAAGAAAAAGGATTTGGCTAATGCCAAGTCCTTTTGAGCTGTTAAAAATCTTGTATCTCAATAATACTAATCAATTCATCTTTTACAGAGTGAATTACATAATCAGCAACCTCCATTAATTTCTTATTTCCTTTGATCGCAATACCACGCCCCACCATTTGAAGCATATCAACATCATTTCCACCGTCACCAACAGCAATGCAATCATTCGGCGAAATATGATGGTGAGTTAAAATTTCCATTATTCCATTAGTTTTTGAAACTTCTTGCTCCAAAACACTAATTATAAACGGGTGCCAACGCAATAAATACATGTCTGGAAAAGAACTTCTAAGTTTCACATCCATGCTCTCTTCACAGAAGGCACACATTAAATATATATCTTTCACTTCTTCAACATCAATAAGAGGTAAATCCAAAGCATTAATATTCATCGCATCTTTTAAACCTGCTACGATTTTATTATCCACCACTCCATTTGTAAGAATATCCTCACTATAAAAGGTTGTTGGAATATTTTTTTCAGTGCAAAAGCCATTAAAAATCTTAACCTTAGTCGCAGAAATGGGTATTGAATAAAATCTCTCTTTTGCAGTAACCAAAGAACCATTTGCACTTACTATATAATCTACTAAATTTTCATCCAATAAATACTGGCAATGATTTAGCGGCCTACCAGTTGCTAAAATAATAAGAAAATTTTTATCCTTTAAATTCTTCAAAAGTATTTTTATCTTATCTGATATAATCTCTTCACATTTTAATAATAGAGTACCATCATAATCAAATATTATTGCTTTATTTTCTTTCATAACAAATTATTCTCTTTTTTGTTTTCATTATATCATATTATAATATTTAATTTTATAAAAAATGGACCTTACCGGTCCATTCAAATCTCTAACTAAGAAAATTTATTTCCTAAGAAAACAATGACTAACATTAATAAAATAAAAGCTAAGGTAATCAACCATGACTGATATCTTGCAAAATTTAGTGTATAGCCAAGTCCACTTCTTTTTTGAACAATATAGGCAACATCATCTTTATTGTAATATAAGAATCCAAATTTCCATGCAGATTTATTTTCAACTATTCGATAGGAATGACCTTTGCGTACTTTAAGTAGCATCAATATATACACAATAACATATCCAATAGTTAGACATAAAATTGCTAGCATAACATATCTTAAATTTCTTATATTAAAACAAGTCATCATCTGAACTGTGAAGAAAATTAATTGCATTAGTATAAACAAATTAAATAATAATTTAGAGTTAGTTAGTCTAACTTCTTCGTTTATCTTCAATGAATCTTTTGGGTTGGAAGACGAAATTTGAATTTTTGATGCTTTCATCATTTCATTACAAACAATAAAAATAATCAACATTACAGTCTGAATTAGTGGCATAAAAAGAACTGTTGACAAACTTTTCTCTGTGAATTGATTTGGATTCATCAAGGCATCAAAATGTGTCGGAATCTGATTAGGAATTTTATCATAAAAGGCAAATGTAATAATCAACTCACTAACGACTGCAATCAGATAAACAATTATATATTTGCTAGTAGCGACAATTGGAACTCTGGTTCTTGAATCGAGGCTAGCGTATCTTTTTTGAGTACCCATCTACTCATCCTCCATTTTATTTTCTATTTTCTTCAAGTTTTCTTGATAGAGTGCCGAAAAATCATCTTCGCTAAGTCCCAACAACTTTTCATTAATGATGATTTTATAAAGCAAATCATCCATCACTTCCCTCCATGAACCATTTTCCTTGAAGTTTTCTACTTCATTTACGACAAAACGATTTCGTCTACGGAGCAAAATCCCTTCATCTTCAAGCAATTTATAGGCCTTGTTAACAGTGTGTAAGTTTATGCCCAAGTCCCCAGCTAACTCACGTATACTGGGCATCTCCTGACCTGAGTTAATTTTCTTATTGGCAACTCCTTTTTTTATCTCCCAGATTAACTGTTCATAAATAGGCGTTGAACTTTCTAAATCAATTTCAATAATCATATCTCACCTCTTTGTTATATAAGTAATATAACATATATAATTAATATAGCAAGAAAAAAGAAACTAGATTTACTAGTTTCTAAAATATTACTAATAGACTAATAATTTTTTTCTTCAACTTTATTTATTTTACAAAGTCCAGAACCAACCGTACATCCTATGGAAAGTACCATAAATACACACGCTAAAGCAAAAATAGATTTGATTCCTACATAATCTGTAAAGAACCCGCCTGCGACTGCCATCACTGGACCAAATATTCTACTCATTGTTTTTGTAGTCGTTGTAACTCGTCCCCTGTAATTATCACTAGTCCTTGCTTGGTTCACATAATAAAAGTTACTTTGAGCCCAGACACTTCCACACGAAACAAATAAATATGCTATAGCAAAAATGTAAATATTACTTGTAAACAGCATAGTTAGAAAACCTAGTAAAATAACAATACCAGTGGCTATTAGTTGGATACCTAATGAAATTTTCTTGCAAAACTTTATATATCCCAAATTAGTAATGAGTGCACCTACAGCAGCAAATGAAAAGAATAAACCAATCATATTATCCGATGCTAAAAAGTCACTTTTCAAGGTATAAATTAATACAGGTACTACCAATCCAAATCCTAAATTTGCAAATAAAAAACTAAATGTAATAGGTCTAAGAATTTTATCCTTAAAAACATAATAAAAACCTGATTTCAACGAATCAAAATAAGTAACTTTACTTTTAGTATTCTTTTCAATTTTTTTATTCTCTAAATATTGGTTTGGCATAATAATAATTATCAATCCCACACTTAGAAATAAAACACTCGCAGTAAGAAAACCCAATTTGTAACCAAAATTTGCTAATACAAGACCTGCTATCCCTGGACCAATCATCCTCAATACAGAATTTATAAACCCCATAATTCCCGTTATCTTTGTAAGATTTTCTTTCCCACTTATTGAAGGAACTATTATTTCAATACCAGTTGTACTCACTAGTTCTGCTGTAGACATAATAAAAGTTAAAATATATATGTTAATTAATGGTATATTATGAAAAACAGATATTGGTATTAATAAAGCAAAAATTGATTGTATTATTAAGGCAAAGAAAATTAAAATTCTTCTGGAAAATTTATCAAGAAAAACTCCTATAAAGAAGCCAAATATGGTAGTTGGCAAAAAATCAATTGCAGTAAAAGTACTACTAGCTAATGCTGTCTTTGTGACTTCATAAAATAGTATCGGACAAGCAAAAGAAAATAATTGATCTGCTAAGTTTAAAATAAGATATCCAATTAAAGGTAGCAACGCATTTCGCGTTCTACTGTTGTCATTTTTTTTATACATTATTCATCTCTCCTAAATTGCTAGATGTGTTATCTAACTAAAATAGAACCTTTAATAATCTCCAACTATGGACTTTTTCTATAATACCATATAGATATATTAAAAAAGATTTTATATATGTATTTCAATGTGTGAAATACTAACGTTTAAGTTTATTAATTTTAAAACCTAACATATATCCAATTTAGAGTAAACGAAAAGGAGCCAACTAATTCAGCTCCTTATGTATAGAAAGATAAACTTTAAAGTAAACCAATCATATAATAATCAACAGAAAATAGCATGACAATATAATATGTTAGATTTTACCAACATACGCCGTTCTTGCAAGATTGTATTTGTAAACCTAAAATAAGTCATAACTATTCCCTTCTTTTTGTTGATATTAATATATCAGACAAAATAAAAAATGTCAAAAAGATTCTGATTATTATTAATATTAACTATTTGACAAGCTCAATTTCTGAATCAAAATATTTCTCCAAGAATTCAACTGCTTGATAAATTTCTTGTGCGGAGTAAGTTTGGTTAGCTTCAGCGACTACCCACTTATCTTCAACATCATCTTTTCGCCTTATAATAGCTACTAGATAGCCCGTAAATTCTTTAAGTGGTTCATCTGATGTACTTAAAACGTAGGCATCTTGCTCTTCACCATCACCTGCGATCACACCTGCTATATACCCATAATTTATTGGATAAATATTACCAAAGTCATTCTTATATCCAATGGGTCGGTCAATTGTTACTTTAAGCTGCAGTCTTTCCATGACTTTCTCCTTAGATTTTACAGATTGTACTCGCTACGGTAACCAATTTGGACAAATTTTCCATTTTTTAACAGGATTGGTCGCTTAATAAGCATTCCATCAGTTGAAAGTAAATCTGCAGCTTCTTGGTCTGACATTTTATCAATCTTGTCTTTTAGTCCAAGTTCACGATATTTTATACCACTTGTGTTAAAGAATTTCTTTTTATCAAGACCTGATTCATTAATCCAAGATAAAATTAATGATGCTTTTGGAGGATTCTCCTTTAGGTCAATACTTTCGTATTTAATTCCAGCATCATCTAGCTGTTTTTTAGCTTTCTTACAAGTCGAACACTTGCTATAACAATAAAATGTATACATATATTTCCCCTATTTTTCCATTAGTTATTCTCTAATTATATCAAATCAAGTATTTACGTAAAGAAAAATGGTGAAAATAAAAAAACCAGACCGAAATCTGATTTTATCTTATATCTTATAGAGAAGCTGGGTCAACTTTAACGCCAGGTCCCATTGTTGTTGTTAATGTTAAGCTTGTGATATAAGTTCCTTTTGCAGTTGCAGGTTTTGCAGCAGCAATAATGTTGTTGATTGTTTTGAAGTTTTCAACAAGTTTAGCATCATCAAATGATACTTTACCAATTGGAACATGAACAATACCAGCTTTATCAGCACGGTAAGTTACTTTACCAGCTTTAACTTCTTCAACTGCTTTAGTTACATCCATAGTAACTGTACCAGTTTTAGGGTTTGGCATAAGGTTACGAGGTCCAAGAACACGTCCTAGACGTCCAACTACAGCCATCATGTCTGGAGTTGCAACTACAACGTCAAAGTCAAGCCATCCACCATTGATTTTAGCAACTAATTCGTCGTCACCAACGTAGTCTGCACCAGCAGCTTCAGCTTCTTTAGCTTTTTCACCTTTAGCGAAAACTAAAACTTTTTGAGTCTTACCAGTTCCGTTTGGAAGCACTACAGCTCCACGGATTTGTTGGTCAGCTTTTTTAACATCGATATTTAAGTTGTAAGCAACTTCTACAGTTGCATCAAATTTTGCAAAGTTAGTTTCTTTTGCAAGAGCTACAGCTTCTTCAGCGCTGTAAACTTTTGTGCTGTCTACTTTTTCAATAGCAGCAGTCATTTGTTTGCTTTTTTTAGCCATTTTTATTTTCTCCTTTGTGGTATTTACGGGTCTTGTATATACTCAGATTTAATCTAAAGATATACTTATCCTCCCACCCGAACTTCGTGGGAATTGTAATCTGAAAACTTTTAAATTACCTATTGATAATTTAATAAACTTTCTCTTAGTCTTCTACAACGAAGCCCATTGAACGTGCAGTACCTTCGATCATGCGCATAGCTGATTCAATGTCACTAGCGTTTAAGTCAGGCATTTTAGTTTCAGCGATTTCTTGAACTTGTGCACGAGTTACAGTTGCAACTTTTTTCTTGTTAGGTTCACCAGAACCTTTTTCAACACCTGCAGCTTTTTTCAAAAGAACAGCAGCTGGTGGTGTTTTAGTAATGAATGTAAATGATTTATCTTCATAAACACTGATTACAACTGGAATGATCATACCAGCTTGGTCAGCTGTACGAGCGTTGAATTCTTTTGTGAATCCCATGATGTTGATCCCTGCTTGACCTAATGCTGGTCCAACTGGTGGAGCTGGTGTTGCTTTACCGGCAGGAATTTGTAATTTTACAAGTTTTTCTACTTTTTTAGCCACGATAATTTCCTCCTATTTTATATGACGCTTAAGACCAATGTCCTAACACGTTCATCGTGATGTGGTTTAATGGCGGACGAACCACCTCCCACGCGAGTGTGATTAAACACACCTAAATATTATAACAAGTAACATCACTTAAGTCAATACAAATGATATAATAAATTAAAATATATTTTTCAGCTAAAGGCAGGTGACATTTTTTATGAAAGAAAACCAATTTATACAGATATTGCAATCTAATCCTGATTTTATGGAGTTACTTACTATTGTCGATAATTTAAAACTTAGAGATTCCTGGATTTGTGCAGGAACTATTCGTAACCTCATGTGGAACTATTTATCAGGTAGAAATTCGCTTGATAAAAATACAGATATTGATGTAATTTTCTACGATAAATCAATTCCCTATGAAGAAAACTTTCTCATACAAGAAAAGTTAAAAGCTTCATATCCCCAATATGAATGGGAAGTCAAAAATCAAGTTTATATGCACTCTCATAATTTGAACACCTCTCCTTACTTAAATTCTAGAGATGCAGTTTCTAAATTTCCTGAAAAATGTACTGCTATTGCTTGTCGTATAAATCCTCAAGATATTGAAATTGAACTTTTTGCTCCATATGGTGTTTCCGATATTGTGAATTTTATTATTACACCAACACCTTATTTTGAATCATGCGAAGAGAAAATGGAAATTTTTAAGGAACGAATGCAGAAAAAAACTTGGACAAGTCAATGGCCCAAGCTTAGGTATTTATTTTAATTGAGTTATGCATTTTATTATATAGATATCCTGATATGAGTGCTAAAATTATGAGTAACACGACAATGAAAATATAGACATAAATATTGAATGATAGGCAATGTATTGAGAAAAACTGCATTATTTGAACTAATATGTAATTGACAATTATTGTACCAAGAAATGTCTTCCACATTGACAAATTCGTTTCACGTAGTATATTTATCGACAATATTGTAACAATGATAACTATCCCATCTGTATATAAATTAACAACATCTTGACGTTTTACAACTATCTGGTCAATTCCCATAATGATAAAGATTAATAATGTTATTTCTATATTAGATTTAGCCGTTTTAAAAAACATTTCCTTCGTCATTATCTCGCTCCTCACAATACTTTTCTAAGTATAATATATCATTTTTACAATTTCATTATTATTAAATTTAGTAAATTAATGATAACTTTTATCACAAAAATATGTTAAAATTATTACACAATATTTTAAAGCGTTTCCAAAAAAATAAAAGGAGAACAATATGAGCCTATTCGTCATAATTGGTGCACAAGCTGTCGGGAAAATGTCTGTTGGTAAGATACTTGAAGAAAATATCAATGGAAAGCTTCTCTATAATCATCAAACTATTGATCTATTTGCTAATTATCTCAATTATACAGAAGATGCCTTTGGGCTTTCAGATTTAACAAGGAAAGAATTATTCAAGGCTTTTGTTAAAAATCCTGAAACTAACTCAACTGATTCAATAATCTTTACACTTGTTATAAATTTTGGTTGTCAAGATGATATTAATTTCTTACATGATATCTCAAGCATCTTTACAGATGCAGGCCAAAAAGTATATTTTATTGAACTTGTAACAGATATTGAAACAAGATTAAGTCGCAATGTTCATGAAGAACGATTGAATGCAAAACCCTCTAAACGAAATCTTGAATTTTCACATAATGAAATTATCGAAACAAATAATAATCTTCAACTTATAAGTACTGATGGACAGGTTGAAAAAGAATTCCCTAATGTTAATTATATAAAAATTGATAACACCGACTTATCTCAAAAACAAGTCGTTGATAAAATTATCAAAACTTTTAAATTATGATATAAGAAAAACGAATTGGATCTCTTCCAATTCGTTTTTTATTTTAATTTTTATTTAAATTTCTTAAAAGTTCATCAATCTTATTTCCATACTCAACTGATTCATCTTTAACGAAAATAAGTTCTGGAACTTTATAAAGGCTCATGCGTTTTGCAAGTTCACTACGAATAACTCCATTAGCTTTTTTAAATGCTTTTTGAGCTTTTTCGTTATCGCTTGCCAAATCACTGAGAAGGCTATAGTAGATTGAAGCTTGACTTAAATCTCCAGTAACCTTAACATCAGTGATATTTACGTCTTCTAATCGTGGATCACGGATTTTATTATGTAAAATATCATTTATTTCACGTTTAATTTCTGTTGAAACACGGTCTGAACGGAAGTTTGACATAGAAATTCCTCCTTTATTTG
Organism: Floricoccus penangensis; assembly: GCF_001832885.1. Taxonomy (GTDB): domain Bacteria; phylum Bacillota; class Bacilli; order Lactobacillales; family Streptococcaceae; genus Floricoccus; species Floricoccus penangensis. The sequence continues at coordinate 110,324 of NZ_MKIQ01000028.1, forward strand.
ATAATTAAATTTTTATTTATATATGATTCTTAATTTCATTGAATTAAAGTAAGTCTACTATAAAACTTAAGCAACTAAAGTTGCTAGTTTTAATCGCTAGTAACTTCAATGGACCAGATTCACTATCTCCAAGAGTTTCACTCTTTTCGCTGTCGATAGAACTATGTCAAATAAAATTTGACAGTCCTAATCGCAATCTCTTTACTCCTTATTCAGTCGTAAAATCAATACTACACTTCGTTTCGATGTCGATTATACTGTAGCGAGCAAAGCTCACTAGTATAAGTCGCAAGTGATCTGGAGAACCTTTTCCGTAACTGTTCATCATCTTTTCAAGATGACTCCTTAGTAACTTCAATGGTTTAGCGTTTGATTTCTACCATTTCATAGATTTCGAATGTATCGTCAATTTGAACATCATTGAAGTTTTCAAGCATCATTCCACCTTCGTTACCGTTTTTAACTTCTTTAACGTCATCTTTAAGGTGTTTAAGGCTAGCAATTGCTCCATCATGAATTACTACTCCTGAACGAATTACACGGACGCTCGCATCACGTTTAACTGTTCCAGATGTAACTAAGAAACCAGCAATAGTTCCAACTTTAGAAACAACGAATGTATCACGAACAACTGCTTCTCCGATAACTTTTTCTTCGAATTCAGGATCAAGAAGTCCCTTCATAGCTGTTTCAACTTCTTCAATAACTTTATAGATAATGCTATGTAGACGAATCTCAACGTCATCTTGTTCAGCTTGAACACGAGCAAGTGGTGTAGGACGAACATTAAATCCGATAATAATAGCGTTAGATGCTTCGGCTAAACTTACATCTGATTCACTAATTGCACCAACTGCTGAGTGAACGATATCAACTTTCACACCTTCAACATCAATCTTTTGAAGACTTGCTGCTAAAGCTTCGGCACTACCTTGTACGTCTGCCTTAATGATTACATTAACAGACTTAACTTCTCCCTCTTTAAGAGTATCAAATAGGTTCTCAAGACTTACACGATTTGTACTTTGACGTTGGAGTAATTGAGCACGTTTAGCACGTTCTTCACCAATAGCACGCGCTGATTTTTCATCATCGAATACTGCGAAGTGATCACCTGCTTGAGGTACATCATTAAGTCCAGTAATTTCAACTGGTGAGCTTGGACCGGCAGATTTTTCACGACGACCAAGGTCATTAACCATTGCACGAACACGTCCGAATGTATTACCAACAACGATTGGATCTTGTTGATGCAGTGTTCCTTGTTGAACAAGTAATGTAGCAATCGCTCCTTTACCTTTATCAAGTCGAGCTTCTACAACAGTACCAATTGCTTTGACAGTAGGGTCTGCTTTAAGCTCTAACATTTCAGCAACTAGAAGGACTGTTTCTAATAACTCATCAATATTTTTATCAAATTTTGCTGAGATTTGTACAAATTCAGAATCACCACCCCAAGAAGTGCTCATAACATTATGTTCAGCAAGTTCTTGAATAACACGTTCAGGATTTGCTCCTGGTTTATCAATCTTGTTGATAGCAACAATAATTGGAACTCCTGCTGCTTTAGAGTGATTGATTGCTTCAATTGTTTGAGGCATAACTCCGTCATCAGCCGCTACTACAAGAATAGTAATATCGGTTACACTGGCACCACGTGCACGCATGCTTGTGAATGCTTCATGTCCTGGTGTATCTAAGAAAGTAATTTTCTTACCTTCAGTTGTAATTTGGTAGGCACCAATATGTTGAGTGATACCACCTGCTTCGCCACTAGTAACACGTGAATTACGTAGAGTATCAAGCAAAGTAGTTTTACCGTGGTCAACGTGTCCCATGATAGTAACAACTGGTGGACGTTCTACTAATTCATCTTCATTTAGATAATCATCTTCAATGAAAAGACGTTCAATGTCAGCTGAATCCACTTCAACTTTCTTTTCAGGAGTAATTCCATAATCCATAAGAAGTAATTCAATAGTTTCAGAATCAAGTGATTGATTTTGAGTTGCCATGATACCCATCATGAAAAGTTTTTTAACAATTTCAGCTGGCTCGCGTTTGATTTTTTTAGCGATATCAGCAATTGTCATACCATCAGAGTAAACTAATGATTCTGGAAGTTCATGGAATTTACGTTGTGGAACTGCTGGTGCAGTATTTTGATTATTACGTTTTCCTTTTTTCTTAGAGTTCCAGTTACTATTACGGGCATTACGCACTTGATTACGTCCGTTATTGTTATTATTATTTCTGTTATTATTGTTACGGTTTTGACCTTGATTTTGGTTTCCACCAGCATTATTATTTCTAGCTTGAGAGTTATTTCCGTTACCTTGTTGTCTATTTTGGTTATTACGGTTATTATTATTCTTGTTGCTATTATTTGCTGGTTTTTGACCTTGGCTACCTTGGTTATTTACTTGTTTATTTTGGTTACTTGCTTGTTTATTCTGTGGCTTATTATTCAAATTTTGTTTACTATTTTTCCCTTGTTGAGCTTGGACAGGACGATTATTAGAACGGTTGTTCTCTTGTTTTGGTGCTGCCTTTTTTGGTTGATTGTTATCTGCATGTTTAGGTGACTGGTTATTAGTCACCTTTTTTGGAGCAGGTTTTGCTTGATTATTAGAAGATTTAAAACTTGCAAGAAGTTTCTTTTCTTGCTCGCCATCCACACTACTTGAATGTGTTTTAACATCAAATCCTAATTTTTGAGCATGTTCAATCAATTCTTTATTCTTCAATCCACTTTCGCGGGCAATTTCATTTATACGCTTTTTATTAGACAAAATATGTCCTCCTAACTGTCTGATGACAAGGAGTATATCACTGGCTCATCATCTATATTATCCTATTTCGACATAAGTTCTCCCATCTTCTTAGCAAATCCTTTTTCAGTAACGGCGATCACCTTACGTGGTTCACCAATTGCATTACTAAGTTCGTAAGAGCTAAAGATATCTGTCATTCTTATCTTGTAATAGTCTGTTTTATCTGCAATTTTTTTGATTAAATTTTCTGAAGCATCATTTGCGACAAAAACTAATTTAGCTTTACCGTTTTGAATACTTTTGACTACTAATTCCTCACCTGTGGTAAGTTTACCAGCTCTTTTGGCAAGGCCTAATAGATTTAATACTTTTTCTTCCATTTTTATTCGAGTCCTAAGTCACGACGAGCTACTCGATGATTTACATATTCGATTAACTCATCATAAAAATCATCTGAGATACTTGTTTGAAAAGTACGATCAAATACTTTTTTCTTTTTGGCTAGAGCTGCCTCTTCATTTGTTAAGGCCAAGTAAGCTCCTCGTCCATGGGCTTTACCAGTTGGATCAATTGAAACATTTCCCTCTTTATCAAAGGCGATTCTTAATAAATCTTTTTTGGGAAACTGTTCATTTGAAACAACTGATTTTCTCATTGGTGTCTTACGTGTCTTCATTAAAGGCTCCTTATTCTAGATTAATCTAGAACTTCCTCATCAAAATCTTCAATTGCTTCTTCTGCTTCAACTTCTTCTGCTTTAAATTCTTCAATTTCATCAGAGTCTGTAACAATAGTTTCTTCTACAACTGCTAGTTCATCACCTTGAACATCTCCGACAAGTTCTTCAACTTCTTCGACTTCTTCAATAACTTGATCTGCTTGTTCAGCTAAATATTTTTCATAGTCAGATGAAGATTTGATATCAAGTTTATGATTTGTTACATGTGCAGCAAGACGAACATTTTGTCCACGCTTACCAATTGCTAAACTCAATTGATCATCAGGAACAACAACAATTGCTTGTCTTGGAGTTTCAGGATTAAGAATTACTTGCTCAACGCTAGCTGGTTTTAATGAATTTGCAATTAATACTGCTGGATCTTCATCCCATTCAATAATATCCATATTCTCACCGTGAAGTTCTTTAACTACACTTTGAATTCTTGAACCACCCACACCTACAATTGTACCAATTGCATCAACATTTTCTTTGTTTGAACGAACAACAACTTTTGCACGGTCTCCTGCTTCACGCGCGATTCCCATGATTTCAACAGTTCCATCATAAACTTCTGGAATTTCTTTTTCAAATAAACGTTTAAGAAGTTCAGGATGACTACGACTTACAAAAACCTGAGTTCCTTTTGAAGTCATTTCAACTTTATAAACATAAACATTTATACGATCATGTGCTTCATATTTTTCCCCTGGAATTTGGTCACGCTTAGATAATTGTGCTTCAATCTTACCAAGGTTAACAAAGATAAAACGATTATCAAAACGTTCAACTGTACCAGTCATGATTTCATTTTCATAACGTGAGTACTCATTATAAATAATTGTACGTTCTTCTTCACGCATTTTTTGCATGATTACTTGTTTAGCAGCTCCTGCAGCTGTACGAGCGAAATCCTTTGGTTTTTCTTCAAAACGAATCTTATCACCAATTTCATAGTGAGGATTAATTTTCAAAGCATCATCTAATGAAATTTCTAGACGACTATCAAATACTTCATCAACAACTTCACGAACAGTGTAGATTTGGAAATCTCCTTTTTTATCATCAAAGATAACTTCTACACTTTGTGATTGTCCATATTGTTTTTTATAGGCAGCAGTCATTGCTTGTTCAATTGCTTCAACTACTACTTCTTTTTTGATTCCCTTCTCTTCTTCAAGAGTTGTAAGGGCACTTAGCATTTCCTTGCTCAATTTATAAATTCCTTTCCTATGTGCTCTAGATTTTTACAGCCGTGCGAGCTTTGGCAATATTTTTAAGTTCAATTTCAACTGTCTTATGACGTGATTTATCAAGATAGTCAATTACAAGTTTCTCACCATCAAAACTTACTAAATCTCCAATAAATTCCTTTGACTTATCAACCTTTGTATAAAGGCTAACATAGACATGGTCTCCAACAGCATTTTCAAAATCACTAGCTTTCTTTAGTGGTCTCTCAGCACCTGGGCTTGCTACTTCAAGCATATACTCAGCTGGAAACGGATCTGGAGTAATTTCATCCAAAGCTGGACTAATAATTTCCGTAAGTTCAACCGTATCTTGAAGAGTAATTCCTTCTGGTTTATCAAGCAAAATACGAAGAACAAAATCGGCTCCCATCTTCTCCCATTCAACATCCACAAGTTCATATGGTGCTGGAATCAAGGGCTCGATTTCCTTAGTTACAATACTAATAACTTCTGACATGATACCTCCTTTTCTTCTACAAAGACTGCGTCTATTATTAATTATAGGTCTAAAACAAACACAAAGAGCGAAACAACTAAGTTCGCTCCCTCCATGTATTTTTACTTATAATAACACAGTTTGCCTACTATTGCAAGTATCAAGCCTATTTAAAGGATTAAAGCTCGTATAATATTTAAAATCCACAAAATTTTATATTTCAAACTATATTTGCTAAAATTATATAAAAGAAAGGTGGTATAAAAATGGATATTAGTGTTATTAAAGCTCAAGAAGTAGGAAGTGTTTTAGGAATTCATATTGGTCAATCAGATAAAAAAGTTTTAGAATTAATTAATCTTAGATGCCCTTACTGTAGAAAATGGTTCTTCGAATCTAAGGATATTTTAGACGAAGCTGTTTCAAATGGGCAGGCTGAAAGAATAATTAAATTAGTTGACAAAACTAAAGAATCTCTTCAACGTGGAAATGTTATGCACCGCTTCGTCGATTATTCAAACCCTCAAAAGGCTCTTGAAGAAATCGAATTAATTTTCAATCACCAAGATGAGTGGGGAAATTTAAGTCTTGAAAATGTTGAAAAATACGCTAAAGAAAAATTAAATTTAACAGAACACGATCACAAAAAATATGCAAAAGAACTATCTGATGAAGCTGATAGAGCTAATGTTAAGTTCGTACCAACTATAATCATTGGTCAAACAATTTTTGATGAATCAATTTCTCAAAATGAATTAAAAGATCTTCTAGCATAATCAATTAATAACAAGCCGAGAAATCGGCTTGTTATTATATTTAAGATTTTTGTCTTTTTTATCCAACAAGCAAGATGTCAGTTGTCGATGAAGATCGTGGTATAAATGGTATTGGAATTGCTCCAGACATCCATGTTCCTTGGACTCCTGAATTCTTTGAAAGAGTTTTAGATATAGAAAATGCTTTTGAAATATTCAAGAATAACTAAAATAATTTTATGTAATTTTTATTTTTTACTCAATTCTTTTAAATGTCGTTATTTGGTCATTTTCTACCCAAGTATTTGAATTATAAAAATCAGAATTGTTATCCTTAAGAATTATTTCAAAATTGTTATCGTCTTTAAATATAACTTTGCAATTTATTTCTCCATCTGGCAATCTTGTATCAGTTGCTTCCGTGAATATAACGTTCTCACTTATAGGATTATATGTAGCTGTGTTAATTGCAAAACCACTCACAGCATTTTCCTGAATGACAATCAATAAAGAACTATATTCACCAGTTCCTGATTTAATAAATATTTTTCCGCCTTTAGAAGATTCCCATGTACCTATTAATCTCATCAAAAGGTTTTCACCATCTATTAATTCTAATCTCTTTTCATTTGCATAAAAATAATTGACCATATTATTTTCACCGGTTTGTTCATTTATTTTATCTAAACCAGAATCATATATAGATTTGTTTAACGTATATTTATCATATAATTGAGCTTTAGTAATTGGTGTTTCATCTACTTCAAACTTCTTAATCTTTAAGGGTCCATCACCTATTGTTCCACCTTTTGGATATATCGTATTATTTTCAGTTACAAAGTGAAGAATCGGATGAGAATTTCCTACGCCTGAGTGAACTTGAAGATATAAATCATCCCCGTCAATATTATAAGCAAGCTGATAACCTTGTAGGTCAGACTCCGCCCTTGAGTCTGAAATAGTAGCAATGAGATGAACTTGTATTTTTATTGGAAGATTATTAAAATTTATTCCTTTTTGCTCTTCTTCACTAAGGACAACCTCACTTGAATCTTTTTTTATATCTGTGCCCTTACTAGATTCGCTAGTTTTTTTTATTTCCTTGGTAGTTGAAGAACTTGTTTCACTTGATTTCCGTTCAATCTTTTGAAGATTATTACCATTTGAGCTTTTTTCTTCAACTTTTTTAGAACAGGCAGTTGTCGTTGCGAAAGTTAGTAAAAGTCCTAAAACAAATAACTTATTTTTATTCATCATTCACTCCCTATTTTTTTGTTTAATTCAATTATAGTCAATAAATTTTCTTTAAACAATGTTATTTAAAGAAAAATAATATAACTTAAAATAATTTCATTAGTATGAAATAAGTATAGAAATTTTTTATATTTATTGTTTTCGATACCATTATTTAGGTATGTTTTTTGATATACTTATTATATAAATATATTTCAAGGGAAGTCGCTTATGTTCGAATTATTCATATTAATGATGGAGCGGGTTGGTCTCATAATTTTACTCGCCTTCTTACTTGTTAACGTACCTTACTTTAAAAAAATATTACTTAGTAGAGAAAAATTGTCATCTAAGCTTCAGCTTATATTGATTCTTGGATCTTTTGCCATAATTTCAAACTTCACTGGTGTTGAAATAAGCAAAAATCAAATTATACCCAGTAATATACTGACATCAATAAACATTGGAACATCAATAGCAAATACAAGAACACTTGTTATTGGGGTTTCCGGTCTCGTAGGAGGCCCATTTGTTGGAGGAGCTGTTGGATTAATCGCAGGTATCCACAGGGTACTTCAAAGTGGAGGGACATCCGCTTTTTATATACCTTCATCTCTAATTATTGGAGTTTTGTCAGGTATTGCCAGTAAGTTGCTGAGTCGAAAACATCCATTTCCACCACCAGTCTATTCAGTGATTGTTGTTGTGCTCATGGAATTGATTCAATTTGCCTTTATCCTTACATTTAGTAGTAATTTTGAGGAAAGTAAAAAGTTAATTAGTCTTATTGCTCTTCCAATGATTATACTAAATAGTTTGGGAACTTTTATATTCATGTCAATACTGACAATTACTCTTAGACAAGAAGAACAAGCAAAAGCTGTTCAAACTCATGATGTTCTATCTTTGGCTGCTGAAACACTTCCCTTTTTCCGTAAAGGCTTAAATGAAGAATCCTGCCAACAGGCAGCAGCAATTATTAAACATTACACCAGAGTAAGTGCAATAAGTATGACAAATGAAAATAATATCTTAGCACATGTTGGAGCTGCAAGCGACCATCATATACCAAAGCTTGAAATACTTACTGAACTATCTAAAAATGTAATAACTTCTGGAGAGATGGTAATTGCTCACTCTAAGGAAGAGGTAGGCTGCCCAAATCCAAATTGCCCATTGCAAGCAGCAATTGTTATCCCACTTGTAGTTAAGGACAAGACCGTTGGAACATTAAAAATGTACTTCACTGATCCATCTAAATTGACTCATGTCGAAGAACAACTTGCTGAAGGACTTGCTACTATATTCTCTTCTCAAATTGAGCTAGGTGAGAGTGAAGCTCAAGCAAAATTACTTCAGGAAGCAGAAATAAAATCCTTACAGGCACAAGTAAACCCTCACTTCTTCTTCAATGCTATAAATACAATCTCTGCACTTATGCGAAAAGATAGTGATAAGGCAAGAAAATTACTACTTCAACTTAGTAATTACTTTAGGGGGAATCTTCAAGGAGCAAGCCAGACAACAATTCCATTAGAACAAGAACTAAGTCAAGTAGATTCATATCTTTCCCTTGAACAAGCACGCTTTCCAAATCGATATACTGTAAACTATGATATAGAAGATGGTTTAGATGATATTTTTGTTCCACCATATTCGATTCAAATTCTGCTTGAAAATGCTATCAAACATGCTTTTGGAAATCGAAAAGAAAATAATATTGTAGACATAAAAGTTAAGATGGTTAATAACAAACTGAATATACTAGTTAGTGATAATGGAAATGGAATATCACCAGAAAGACTTCCGCAAATTGGAAAAATGAAGGTAGATTCAAAAAGTGGTACTGGAACAGCTCTCCAAAATCTTTATAAGAGAATAAGTAATTTGTATTCAAATGATGGAAGTTTTTCGATTTCTAATATTGAAACTGGTGGCTGTCAAATTGAACTGAATTTCCCTGCATATACGGAGGAACAAAATGCACGTATTAATAGTTGATGATGAACCTTTAGCTCGTGAGGAGCTAAACTACATAATAAGTCAAAATGAAAATATAGATACTATTGATGAAGCTGAATCCGTTGATGAGGCTATGTCAAAAATGATTGATCACAAACCGGACATACTTTTTTTAGATATTCATTTAACTGATGAAAGTGGATTTGATCTCGCTGAAAAACTTGTGAATCTTAATAATGCACCTTACCTAATCTTTGCAACAGCCTATGATGAATACGCATTGAAAGCTTTTCAAGTAAATGCAAAAGATTACATATTAAAACCATTTGATGAGGTAAAGATTGAAAAGGTATTGAAAAAAGCTTTTAAATCAATTAATTCTAGGGTCCAAGGCAAATCAGATACTTCTATACATCCAATAATTGATTCAATCCCAATTCAAACTGATGATAGAATATATCTTGTTGCACCAGATGAAATATATCTAGTCTCGGTTGAAGAAAGACAATTGAATATAATGTTAGAAAGCAAAAGCTATCAAATGACTGGAAGTCTAAATAAAATTGAAGAAAAATTACCTAATGACATCTTCATTAAGACTCATAGAAGTTTTATTCTAAATGCTAATAAAATAAAAGAAATACAACCCTGGTTTAATAATACTTTGCAAGTAATAATGGACAATGATTTAAGGGTTCCAGTAAGTCGTTCATATATAAAAAACTTTAAAGAAGTACTCGGATTAAATTAAGAAAAATTATCAAAATATCTTCATGTAAATTGGAGATATTTTTTTGCATTTCGTGTTGAGTATATGACATCTCATGAAAATTTCCACTAAAACACCTGTTTTTTTTATATAATCCAAGTATAAAAGTTGATTAATTATTAAAGGAGAAGTCAAAATGAAAAAAACTTATTCGTTTTTACAACAAGCATTTATTTTTGCAATTATAATGTTAATATCCAATGGTATTGCATACATATCACCTATTCCACTTCCTGCTTCAGTAATTGGAATGGTAATTTTATTTATCGCATTGTGTACAAATCTTGTTGAACTAGATCAAGTTGAAGAACTTAGTAATGATTTATCAAGTATAATTGCATTTCTATTTGTTCCATCGGGAATTTCTCTAATTAATTCGCTAGACCTAATGCAACATTACGCCTTTCAAATAGTATTTGTAATCCTTGTAGCAACTGTAGTGTTACTTGGAACAACCGGTTGGTCTGCTTCTTTCTTTTTAAAAGTTCGTAAAAATCACCACAATAAAGAGAAAATAGATAAAAAAGAAAAAGCCGAAGCTAAAAAACTTGCTGAGCAAATCTTAACACATAATAATTAGATAGAATAAATAAGGAGTAATTTTATGACACCGTATGTTGGAATTATAATATCATTAATCGTTTTCCAGGCTGGAACTTGGGCCTTTACTAAATCAAACGGATTTTTCCTATTTACACCTTTATTTGTAGCAATGATATTAGGTGTAGTTGTATTAAAACTTACAGGTATAACTTATGAAGAATATAATCATGGTGGAAAAGTTATTAGCTTCTTCTTAGAACCTGCAACAGTAGCATTCGCAATACCACTTTACAAAAAAAGAGAAGTTTTAAAAAAATATTGGTTAGAAATCGTATCAGCAATCTCACTCGGGACATTTGCTTCATTGTTCGCAGTTGTGTTCTCAGCACAAATTGTCGGAATGGAAAAAAGCGTCATGGCTTCAATTCTTCCTCAAGCAGCTACAACTGCAATCGCAGTACCTGTTTCTCAATCAGTAGGCGGAATTGCTGAAATCACTTCATTTACAGTAATTTTCAATGGTGTATTGGTATATGCTCTAGGTAGCATGTGCCTTAAATATCTACATATTAAAAATCCAATTGCTAGAGGTCTTGCACTTGGAGCTGCAGGACATGCACTTGGGGTATCAGTAGCTATGGATAGTGGAGATACCGAAGCAGCCATGGCCAGTATTTCAGTAGTAATCGTGGGTGTAATAACAGTAATCGCAGTACCACTATTCGCAAGAATGATGGGAATTGCATAAAGAAAATCACGTACGAGTGAATGACTAAAATCATTCACTTTTTTAGTGTCATTACCTATACTCAAAATTCTTTATTCAAAAAAGCTAGCAAAATTTTGCTAGCTCAATACTTATTTTAATCATGTAGATTAATATAAAAGACATCTTGGTCTGCCCATTTACCAAATTCGTAAATAAATTCTTTCCTTACACATTCATAAGAAAAACTTAATTTTTTTAATAAATTTTTAGAAGGTATATTATCAATACTTACTACTGCATCAATTCTAGAAAATTTAAGATCATCTTTTAAATAGGGTATAAAGGCTGAAACTGCCTCATAAGCATATCCGTTTTTTCCAATATTGATTATTAATATATTAACCTATTTCTGCCCAATCTACATTTGCTCTTGATAAAGTGATAACATCAATTAAACCAAGATAAGTGGACGATTCTTTATCAAAAATTCCAAATACTCGAATTTTATCTTCTGAGGCAAGAAAACTACATTCTTCTATATATTCTTTAAACCACTCAAAATTATGAGTAGATATATCTTTAAAGCCATCATCATGTTTATATTGACTGGGAAAGCGATTATTTTGGGAACCAATCCAATTATCATAATAACTTAATAGCATTGGACGAATAATTAATCTTTCAGTATAAATTACTTCTGTCATGCATATCAACCTGTGTATTTTTCCCTATTATATATATCAATACCTTCTTCTTCCCTCCAATTTGTACTATGATAATCAAAACTTTGAGGACTTATTGCTCTAATAATCATTTCAAACTTATCATCACTTAAAAAAATAATCTTAGCATTATAATCATTAGGATTGTCGTAAACATTAAGAGGAAGTGATTGAATTAGAAGAGTTTTAGAATCAAGAACTTTTATCTTCTTAGTACTTATTGCACTACCACATGGGACATTCTTTATTGTAAAATTATATAAAGGAAACTCGCTATTTTTTCTAATACGAACTATATCCGTACCAGACCTATCAACTCTTCTCCAGAACCAGTTATCTTCTAGATTATTAAATCTAGTGAGAGCAATATTTTCAATTTCTTTTCTATTTCTGGCTTCATCACCGACTAAAAATGACTTCCCTGAACCTGTAGGTGCTTTTTCTGATTTATTTTTTATTACTATTTGAATAGCCTCTAAGCGTTTTGAAGCATCTTGACTTCCGGCAGTAGATCCATTTTTCGCCCAATTTAACCACCCTTTATCTTGAATATGAACTCGATAATAAACATCATAGTGATTGGCAATCTCACCTGTTAGATTTATCCTTATTCCCTCTAACCGTAGAGAGCGACCATAAGTTCCAGATAATTGATTATTTGAAACATTATTTTGCCATCCAATATTTTGAACATGAGTTGAGTATGAAATTCCACCTACATATGGCAAATTACTTAACTTAATTTTTATTCCCTCTAGACGTAATCCACGTCCAGAGGTTCCAGAAATATCACCATTCTTTTTATAATTTTGCCATCCAATATTTTGAACGTGAGTAGAATATTCTACATTTGGTTTTACTTCATGAGGAGTATTTGCTTCATTGCCAATCAAAAATGAATTTCCACTTCCACTCGGAGCTTTCTGGTCTTTACTAATAAGTCTAATCTCAATTCCTTCTAATCTTTTAGATAATCCTTGGCTTCCAGCAGCGGCTCCATTTTTAGTCCAATTTAACCACCCTTTATCTTGTATATGCACTCGATAATATATATCGTAATATTTAGAAATTTGACCAGTCAAATTAATTTTTATCGCTTCTAATCTAAGCGAACGACCTGAAGTTCCAGATAATTGACCATCTTTTACACTTGGCTGCCATCCATCATTTTGAACATGAGTTGAGTATTCGACTCCTCCGCTAAAACTATCAAGATCGGATAATTCTATTCTAATTGCTTCTAATCTAAAAGATCGTCCAGATGTACCTGACATTTCTCCATTTTTAACAAATCCTTGCCACCCAATATTTTGTACATGTGTTGAATAAAATACGCTAGGACTTATTCCAGAAGCAGCAAGTTGAGGAGTTGCACGACTTTCTGAAGGATTATTATTTGTACTACTAGTAGATTCTTCTGTTTCTTCTGATTTGAATTCTTTACTGCTCGAAGTTGATGATTGATTTATGGATTGTTCTGTATTAGACGACTCATCACTTCCTATTGCATTCTTCTCTAAACTTGTTAATTCACTGTTTGAGCTAGAATTTTTATCAAATTCTTCACCATTTGATAACGATGTACTTTCTTTGGATACAATAGATGAACTTTCAGATGTAGAATCTAAAGCATGTACCGTACTCACCACCTCACTGCACAATAAAGAACCTACCATTAGTAAGCTTAATGCTAGCTTTTTCATAAAACATTCTCCTTTTGTTATATATTTACCTTATTATATCAAAAAAAAGTAAAAAAAATAAAAATTATCAATATTTTTAAATTTAAAACATATAATATTTTAAAACCGTAATCGTTTATACTAACCTTTAAAAATCATCTATATATTTTCGATATAATTAAAAAAGATAGCACAGTCAAACTATACTACCTAAATTCGAACTAACTGAAAAGTTTTCCACAGGTCCAAATCAGTTAACAAAAGTTATTATTTTTAATTCATTTCACACATATCTGCTGTTAGTTTATCATCAACTTTAGTCATATATCTATAACTTACCATAATAAAAATAAGTATCAGAATACCCAATCCTGTAAAAGCAAGTGGAAATTCTAATTTTTTTATGACGTAACCTACAAGTGGAAAGAAGATAGCCATTGATAGACTAAACATCATACTTGAAACACTAATCATAGTAGCTCTGGTTTCATTTTGTAAAACCAAATTTAACTCATTATTATAGGCTGGCATAGTCAAAGCATAAAGAGCGTTTAAAGATAGGTAGATGAAAATATAAATTATATTATTATCAGTAATTGCTCCTAAAAGGATAATAGATGAGATAATTGATACATATCTCATAATCTTAATTGCCGAAATCTTCTCACCAATTTTAGCAGAAAAGATTGAAAATAGGGCATTAAGAATTGTACCTAAAACCATTATTCCTACTACTAAACCTTTATTCATACTAGGAAATTTCAATTGATAGTAAAAATAAAACATTGATAGAGCCATTCCTAAAAAGTTCTGAAAGAACATCCAGATTAAGATATATGGCTTTTCTTTGAACTCTATTCCTACTGTTGAAATAATTTTTTTAAAGGTCAGTTTTTCTTCATTATCATCTTTTTTCTCAATATCTTTTGTGGACAAATATATGCCAATTGCTACTAAAGATAATAATATACTTATGTAGTATGTATAAACTAAGAGTCCCTTGATGAATAAAGCTGCTACAACTTGTCCTAGAGCAAGTGAAATTTCAATAGCTGCATTTTCTAAGGAAGTAATCCTTAAAAATTTTCCCTTAAGGCCTGCGCCTACACTGGACTCATACAAGAATGCTCCGTTAGTTCCAGAATCAAAATTATATGCCCATGATGAAAGTATCATACCTAGAGCAAATACCCAGAAACTATGTCCTGCTATCATTAAGATTGCGGACAAAATCTGCATGAGTCGCCCAATAATAAGGTTAGATTTGTAAGAAAAACGATCAGCAAGTGCTCCTGATGGAATTTCTGATAGGAGACTAGTAACATGGAAAATACTTTCCAATATACCAATCTCTACAACTGACATACCTCTACTCGAAAGGTAGGCTACAAAGAAAGTTGTAACTCCAAAAAATGAGACAAAATTTGCCGCTATTATTAGAGGTATATTTTTTTTATATTGTTTTTGATTGTTCATTTCCTTTTCCTTAATCCAATATTAAATACTTAAAATTTAATGGTTTGGATATAAAATACATTATTTAATTTTAAAAAATATAAAAACTTAAATAATATTTCGAACAGGTAATACTTAACCAGACTTTATAGATAAGGTCTGGTTAATAAACAATTATTTTCTCTTTCTTGCAATAATACGAATTGGAGTACCTTCAAAGACAAATGCCTTACGAATTTGATTCTCAAGGAAACGTTCATATGAGAAATGCAGTAATTCTTCTTCGTTAACAAATATTACAAATGTTGGTGGTTTCACGGCTACTTGAGTCGCATAGAAAATCTTTAGACGACGTCCTTTGTCTGTTGGTGTTGGATTGATGGCAACAGCATCCATGATTACATCATTAAGAACGGCACTTGGAATACGCATATTTTGCGCAGCTGAAACATCTTTAATCATATCTGGAAGTTTGTTAAGACGTTGTTTAGTCTTAGCAGAGACAAATATAATTGGAGCATATGAAAGATATTGGAATTGATCTCTAATATCCGCTTCAAAGTTTTGGAGAGTTTTATTATCTTTTTCAAGTGTGTCCCACTTGTTAACTACAATAATTACTCCTTTACCTGCTTCATGGGCAAATCCAGCAATTCGTTTATCATATTCACGAATTCCTTCTTCCGCATTCAATACCATAAGAACAATATCACTACGATCAATTGCACGCATAGCACGCATTACTGAATATTTTTCAGTTGATTCGTAAACTTTACCGCTTTTACGCATTCCTGCGGTATCAATCATTAAATATTCTTGACCTTCTGGGTCAACAAAATGAGTATCAATCGCATCTCTTGTAGTTCCTGCAATTGGACTAGCAATTACACGTTCTTCTCCAAGAATAGCATTGATTAAACTTGATTTACCAACATTTGGACGTCCAATAAGTGAGAACTTAATGATATCTGGATTTTCTTCTTCATCATCAACTGGAAGATTTTCAACAATTGCGTCAAGAACGTCACCAGTACCAATACCGTGAACGGCTGAAACTGGATAAGGTTCTCCAAGACCAAGACTATAGAAATCATAAATATCTAATCGACGTTCAGGATTATCTACCTTGTTTACTACTAGAATTACTGGCTTATCTGTTTTGTATAGAATTTGAGCCACGTATTCATCAGCATCTGTAACCCCACCTTCACCATCAACAACATGGAGGATTACATCGGCTTCATCCATAGCTATTTCAGCCTGAGCTTTAATCTGAGCCATAAATGGTTGATCAGACATTTCGATACCACCTGTATCAATTAATGAGAATTTTTTATTTAGCCATTCTCCAATTGCATAGATACGGTCACGTGTTACTCCTGGTGTATCTTCAACGATTGAGATTCTCTCTCCAGCTATACGGTTAAAAATTGTTGATTTTCCAACATTTGGGCGACCAACTATCGCTACTGTAGGTAATGCCATAACATACCCTCCTCTTTATCTACTTTGCTTATTGAAATGGTGATATTTGGGGTCTTAAAATTCAGAGAAAATAATTTGTTTCTTTACTAACCTGTGCCTATACCGTCCTTGACCAAATCGGCTAAGAAAAATTATAAGTATAAAATTATTAAAAATTTCAAATTTAATACCTGAAATATATTTTTTATAATATTGATTGCTTGTGCCCCTATTTTGGCCTACATAACATCCTCATTCCTTTTAATTATTAAGCCATATCAAAGTCTTAAATTCAATTGGCTAAATCTTATATAATTTACATTAATTTTTTATCTTTTAAATTTTCAAGAGTTGCTGAATCTTCAGGTTTTCCCCATTGCTCAACTATTCTCTCACTCCATTTATTAAATCTGTGATTTGAATATTCATCTTGAACTTGATCATAAGCTTCAATATCAGCCTTAGTATTTTCTTGATACTTTTCATCTGAAACCACAACTTCATATGGTAAACGAGGTTTAACTTCATTTACACGAGAAGCTTTTCCTAAAGCAATACCAAATACTGGGTAAGTATAGTCTGGTAAACCAAGAACTTGAGAAAATTCTTTTGATTTCTCTCTAATTAAGCCTACCATTACACCTGAGTATCCTAGACTTTCAGCAGCTAACAAAATATTTTGACCAGCAAGAGCAGCATCTACACTTGAAATAAGTAGATTTTCTACACCTTCTGGATGAAACTCTTCTTGATACATATTAACAGCTTTTTGAGCACGATTCAAATCTCCAACCATAACTAAGAATGCTGAACATCCAAGAATTGATTTTTGAGCTTGAACATCAAACAAAGCTTGTTTTTGCTCATCACTTTGAACCAGAACGATTGAATATGATTGAAAATTTTTCCATGTTGAAGCAGCTTGACCAGCTTCAATAATTTCTTTCAACACATCCGCAGGGATTTTTTCATCTGTAAAATTTCTTACTGACACATGTTTTTTCATTAAATCAATAGTTTCATTCATAACGACGATTTTCTCCTTCTAAACGTAGCTCTTTTGTTAAATAACGTACACGTTCCATAACTCTCTTTGCTGGCCATACTTCATTAGCATTTTTTGTCTCCGCCAAGTGCTTTTCTAAACCAGCTATATCAAGATTTGATGTGAAAAACGTTGGTAAATCTTCTTGCATACGGTACTGAAGAATAACCTGCAAGACCTCATCACGAAGCCAAGAACTTGACTGCTCCGCTCCAATGTCATCTAGCACTAAGACGTCCACACCTTTGACATCATCAATCATTTGTTTGACACCACCATCAGTTTTAATGGAATTTCTAACATCAATGGTAAAAGTTGGATAGTGTATAATAGTTGTACTTACACCCTTTTTAGCCAGCTCACGCGCCATTGCAGCCATGATGAAAGATTTTCCCACACCAAAGTCACCATATATATAGTATCCTTTTGCGTGCTTATTAAAATCTTTTATGAAAGCAGATATAGCCTTGTATGCATCAACACGTCTAGTATCATCAATAGCAACATCAGCCCAATCAATGTCCTTAAAACTCTTCGGCAGACCAACAAGCCTAACACGACGACGTTGATTAGCTTCTTTTTGCTGACTTTCAAGTTCTGGTGTTACCATATAAGAAACGTCCGCATAACCATGATTCATAACTAAAACGGGTTCATATCCTTTAGTAGCGTACTTAGGATCATTACTCAGAAACTTCTCGTGCTCCTGAATATATTCATAAAACTTTGAATAAGAACGACTAACCTGCTCAGGTGTCATCTTTTGCTCTTGAATAAACTCTTGAATCTTCTTGTTTCCCATTACAGTAGCAATTAGACGGTCGTACTCTTCTCTCATACCCGGTCTACTGTTCAAAATATCACCGATTTTTTCCATCTTAATCACCTACTCCCTGTATATCCTTCAAAGCTTCCTGTCTTAATTTTTCTAAGGCAAGTAAGTCTTGATCAGTCGTCATATTCTTCGTGGTTTCATTGTGCCACTCTGGAACTTTAGCACTAGATTTAGTCGAATCAAAACTATTATTTTGTTTATAGTTATTATTTGTTTTTGAATTATTACTAGTTTGATTTTCCTTAAAACTTTCAATTCTTTTAAGGGCTAGTTCTGCAGAACTTACATTATTTCTTTTCCAATCATTGGCTACTCGATCAACAAATTTTTCATTCAAACTAGATTGTGCAGTTTGAATTAATGAGTAGTGAATCAAAATATTTTGAACCTCAGGCTCAACTGCAAGTCTAGTAAGCCTTAATAATATTTCTCTTTCCTGCTTAGTTACAAAGCCACCTTCTTGAGATTTAAGGCTATTTAAAAATACTTCTGGCTCAACTTCCTTAGCAATCATGATTAATTGCCTTTCATCTGGAGAAAAAGTTGATAAGTCAGGTTTTTCCTCATCTGGTTTAGTTATTTCAAGAATAATAGCATCAATATTAATTGTGCTGTTGGCATTAGCTGTTTTTTCAGCAATCTTAAATAAGTCATACCAATCGAAATTATATTTATCAGCTAACTCGTAAATTCTAAGAACATCGACTTCTTTATTTGCAAAACCAAGATGTCTTTGTCGCATTATATTTTGAAAACTTGTTAAATCAAAGCCATTTTTATCTGTCTTATTCTCAGCAATGCTTTCCACAGTACCACTAAAATTAATCTTAAAGACATCAGAGAATTTCTTAGAAAGCTTAGTCTCAAAGGGCTGAACATATTCAGCTATCTTTTCAAAAGCTTGTTCTCCAACTCTGCTAAGTAAAAGTCTTGAATAAAATTCGTCAGCTAGAAAATCATTTGGATTTTTAGGACTTTTCAACTCAAGTTGATATGACTTCCTATCAGTATATACGTCAAGCAAGTTCATAGCAGTCAATTTATCTAAGCAATCGTTAAAATCAATGATCCCGATATTTAAGTGATTTAAAACATCTGAAACGCGTACGGAATCAGATGTCGTCAAATATTGATAAAGAGCGACTGCATCTCGCCCAATAATTGGTAGATAAAAGCGCATTAAGACATCAGCCGACCAAGCTAATCTGTTTTTATTTATAAAATTAATTTGATCTGCAGGTCTAATTTGCATGATATCTCCTTATATTTTCTTATAATCTATGAAATAAACAGGTAGGTAAATAATTATTTTTTTGGATCAATTCCTTTGTTTGTTATATTCCTCAAAAGATCTTCTAATTCACTTACATCTTTAAAGCTACGATAAACACTCGCAAATCGAACATAAGTGATTTCATCAAGTTCAGCAAGTTCTTCCATTACGAATCCACCAATAACATCTGCTTTGACTTCATTTTCGCCTAGAGCTCTTACCTTTTGTTCAACTCGCTCAACAGTCCTTTCCATATCTTCTATAGATACAGGGCGTTTTTGAGCACTACGGATAATTCCATTAAGAATCTTATCGCGGTTAAAGACTTCACGACTTTCATCTTTTTTAATAACAAGAAGGGGCATTTCTTCAATGCGCTCAAAAGTTGTAAATCGGTTACCACAGTTTTCACATTCACGACGACGTCGAATTGCTCGACCATCTTCTGCCTGTCTTGAGTCCACTACTTTTGAACTTTCATTTTGACACTTTGGACAACGCATATTAAATCCTTTTTACGTGTTAGACACAACCTTTTCTTTATTTTTTCGGTGCTTAACTACTCAAATACTGAACAGTCATATTGCGATTAAAACAATCAAATTTATTTGCTAATGTTTTATCGACATTGAAACTACCAGCGGAATAGCAACTTTTTATTATCGGGCTTATCCTCCTAAGATTTCTTCAACTACTCATCTCACAGCTTTAAACTTCGTTTAAAGTTAATAAACTGCAAGATTCGTTGTTTAGAAATCTTTAACAGTCGGTTAAGCGCCTTTTCATTATCGGGCTAATATTCCTAGCTTTCTTTCTGTAAGCAACTAGACGACTTTGATTAACAATCAAAGTAAATAAATCGCCTAGTTTCTTACCTACGAAAGCTGAACAGTCATATTAGCACCTTTTTTCACTTATATTGTGCTTCTACTCGATATATTACTTGACCTTTTGATGAAAATTTCGCTTCATACTCGGTCATTACATTATCTGGGAAGTCAGTTGCATGTAAATCTAGCCAAACTTGCTTGATTATCATTCCATATTGACTCATTGAAGCTAGACTATATTCAAATAATCCTCGATTGTCAGTTTTAAAGTGGATTTCTCCTTTATCGACAAGGATTTGTTCAAAAGTTTTTAAGAATGATTTATATGTAAGTCTTCTTTTCTCATGACGTGTTTTTGGCCATGGATCTGAAAAGTTTAGATATAGAAGATCAATTTCTCCATCAGCAAAATAGTCTGTTAAATCACTTCCGTCTACATGAAGTAATTGTACATTTGGAAGCTCTGCTTCGATCACCTTATCAAGAGCATAACTTAAAACACTAAGTTGCATATCAATTCCAATGTAATTAATATCTGGGTTTAAGGCTGCCATTCCAGTTACAAATGCACCTTTACCACTTCCTACTTCAATATGAATAGGATTATCATTTCCAAATTTTTCATGCCAGCGTCCTTTATATTCTTTTGGATTTGACACTACAAATTGGGGATTATTTTCAATGTATTCTGCACTACCTTTGCGGTTGCGTACTCGCATTATTTATTTCCTCTTAACTAAATATTTTCAAAGGCTTCACAAAATTTTCTCAAGCCATAAATTTCTCGGTTGACCCTATAGATATCATCTTCCTTAAAATATAAGGCAATCTGACGGAAGAATGAAAGTTGACCATACCACAAAATACTCTTTAAAAGTTCAGGTCGCAATTTGTATCCTGAATATACAAGCCATGTGTTCCAATTTCTTGGATCAATATAATGTGACAAAATATGGGACACATCCACTAATGGATCAGCAAGCATTGCAGTTTCCCAGTCAACTAGATAAATCTTCTGCGTATTTGAACGAATCCAATTCTTATGATTTACATCACCATGCACAACCACACATTCGCGCACATCAAAAGGCGGAATATCCTCTCTCATTTTGTCAAAGATATTCTTTAAGAATGAATTTTTTTCTATATTTTCATGGCTATCTTGATAACAATCATTTAATAGTTCCGTAGGTCCAAAAGCCAGGTTTCCCATCTTCATAAAAGTATCCACTAAGTTTCTACTTCTATGTAACTTACCAAGGACTATATTAATCTGATTATCTGTCATCTCAGCAGATGTTAAAACTCCACCGTTTATCCACTCTTGAGCACTAAGCGTATCACCAGTTCGGGTACGGCGGCTCCATAAAAGCTTAGGCGCAATTTCTTCCCTTGCTACTGCTGCCAAAAGTGGGGTAGCATTTCGTTTTATGAAGGCCTGTTGAGATCCAAGAGTGCCGTAAAAAGTATTACCAGTTGACCCTTTAACAGGAGTTAACTGCCAATTTTCATCAGATTGTAACATACAAAAAACTTCCTAGATTCTCATGATATCGGTCAATTAGTGTAAAATCAACCTAGTTCCTCTTATTGTACCGTTTTAGGCTCTTTCAGTCAACCTTGCGACTTGTGTAAAACAACAATACAGCAAGTGTTCCAATTATAATTAAAGGAACAAAGATTATTTTTTTAAATGTAAAAATGGCAACTATTGTTTGCACAAGTGCTAAAAGAGTCATCAAGACCATAAGTAATTGCTTAAGACTTTTACTCTTCTCTTCTTTTGAAATTGGATAAATCCTATTTAATACTTGATAGTCGTATGATTTCTTAATGGGTATTAATTGAAATAATAGAATGAAATTTATAAATAAAACTCCAACCAATGAAATTATTGGAGATGATACTGCAAATAGTAATATAATTGATAGGATTCCAAGTCTCATATAAAGCCCAAGATAGTCTCCCGTACGAAGAAAATGACGAGCGAAAAGATATAGATAGGTATTTTTATGTTCTTTTTTAATAAACTTCAATAATCCATCAAAGACTTTTCGCCTTTTAACGACAGGTTTAATACCTGGAACATCAACAAATTGACTATAAATTTTCAAAATATTAGTTTGACGTTTCTTCTCATCATCAATGGCTTTATCCCAGTTAAGTAAATTATTTTTAACATAAGAATTAGATTTTTGTATTAGTAATAAATATTTAATAGTAACTAATATAATTACCTGAAAGATTGGTAGCCAGAGTCCAGCCATAAAAGATTTTGCTGATATTGGATAAAGAATTAAGGCCGTTACAAAAAATAAAATCACTGGGAATATCATAGACTTTTGTACTGAAGATCTGATATGTTGTTTAACTTCTTCTTCTTTTGGTAAAAGAAATTGTTTATCAGCTTCTTCAATAAATGTTGCTAGATTTCCAAATATAAGAGCTACTAAGGAAATAAGTACAACTATAATTTTACCCCAGAACCAATTTTCTGGAATAGTTCTGATAAATTGTGCATATTGGACCATTAGAAAACCCATCATCAAAAAGAGAAGTATTACAAAATGATCATTGAAGACATAACGGAGATATTTACTATTTTGCTTGTAAAAATCTTGCCTTCTTTTCGAAAAGAGTTTATGCATGGGCAACACCTTTCGTTAAGGCAATATAAATATCATCAAGACTGGCATTTGGCATCTTGAATTTTTCACGCAAATCTTCAATCGTTCCATCTCCTACTACTGTTCCGTCATGCAAAACAATGAATTTATCACAGAATTTTTCAGCTGTTGAAAGAATATGAGTACTCATAAGGATTGATGCACCTTGAGTTTTCATTTCAATCATTAAATCGATCAAATCTTGAATTGCTAGTGGGTCTAAACCTAAGAATGGCTCATCAATAATGTAAAGGTTTGGGTTAGTTAAAAATGCACAAATAATCATAACTTTCTGTTTCATACCTTTTGAAAAGTTTGTCGGAAACCAGTCAAGTTTGTCTGCTAAGCGAAATGTTTCCAAAAGTTTATTTGCTCGTTCAAAAGCAAGCTCTTTTGGGATATCATAGGCCATCGCAGTTACTTCAATATGTTCTTTCAGGGTTAGTTCTTCATATAATGAAGGTGTTTCAGGAATAAAGCCTATTTGCTTGCGATATGAATCTACACCATCTGTAATTTTTTTATCATTTATTTTAATTTCACCTGAGTATGGTGTTAGAAGTCCGATAATTTCTTGTATAGTTGTTGATTTACCTGCACCATTTAACCCTATTAGTCCGACTAATTGTCCATTATCTATATTAAAGTTAACATCTTTTAGAACTTGTGAACCAAAGTATCCACCAGATAAATTTTTTACTTCTAAAGTCATAGTTTCTCCGTTTTTATTATTATAATGCCTAGAAAATCTGGGCCATGTATGGTTAAGTTGTAATTTATTGTTTAAGAATCTTTTTGTTAATTTTTCAGTACTGAATAGCTCTTTTTTCTTTACAAGACTTATTGTTAAGCTTTTGCTATAATATAATTATAACAAATTCTGGGAGAAAATTTATGAACGACTGTATTTTCTGTAAAATTGTTGCTGGTGAAATTCCTTCATACAAAGTATATGAAGACGATGATGTGCTTGCATTTTTAGATATAACTCAAACTACACCTGGGCACACTTTAGTTGTTCCTAAAGAGCATAGTAAAAATGTTCTTGCAATGACTGAGAAACAAGCCAAAACATTGTTTGCTAAGGTTCCTGCTATTGCGCGTGCAGTAAAGGAAAAGACTGGTGCTACAGGTATGAATATTTTACAAAATAATGAAGAAATTGCTGGGCAAACTGTTTTCCACACTCATGTCCACTTAATTCCTCGCTATGATGTTGCTGATGGTCTTAAGATTGAATTTACTAACAATATGGACAAATTTGATTTAGCTGAACTAGCTGAAAAAATCCGTTTCTAAGACATTAAGGAGGATTTTATGTTTGAAGGTATTAAAAAATATTTCGTTGGTATTGGGCAGGATTTAAAGGCTCAAGCTACTAACATCAAGGATTTATGGGATGGTACACACGATATTAGTGACGATAAGAAAAAACTTGATCGTCAACTAGTAGATGTTAAAGTCGCTATGACTCAACTTGATAGATCATATAAAGAATACCGTCTACAGGTTGATCCACGACTCGATGAAATGAAAAAAATTACCAATCGAATGAAAGAAACATTTGATAATTCACCATTTGGTGGTAAAAAATAGTCTTAGTTTTTCTATAAATGAATTAAACTTAAAAGTACCAAGTTTAATTCATTTTTTGTTGTTTATTTTTTTAAACTTTTTATGAAACTTTCTAGGTCTTATTTCCGTCTAATATATAGTAAGGAGAATAGTATGGATAAAAAAAGGGAAATTTACTTAGTGAAAAAAGCTCGAAAGAAAAATGGTGATGCTTTTTGTGAGCTCACTAAATCTTACGAGAAGATTCTTTATAATTCAGCATATAAAATATTATTGAACAATGATGATGTACTTGATTGTCTCCAAGACACCCAAATTAGTGCTTGGTTAAATATTAAAAAATTAAAAGATAATTCAGCCTTTAAATCATGGATGTTTAAAATCATGATAAATAAGGCAAATGATATATTAAGAAAAAATAAAAAAATTATCGATTTCAATAAAAATGGTTTTGAAAGCATCTCTGAACCATCATATAGTATTGAAATGTATGAACAAATTAGCAATCTTTCTGAGCTATATCGTATCCCAATAGTCTTCTACTACTACTCAGGGTTTTCTATTACAGAAATTGCAGATCTAACCAATACTTCAAGCAATACTGTGAAGACTCGACTTGCCAGAGCCCGAGGTAAGTTAAAAATACAAATGGAGGATGATAGTTATGAAAGATGAAAAAAATATTCTTAATTTTTTAAAAGAAGAAAATGATGTCCCAAAAGATATTGCTGATAAATTAGAAGAAGATAGAATTTCTATTTTTAAAAATAATATAGGATCGAAAAAATACACAAATAAAAAATATATTTTTATTCTTTTAACCGCAGCAATAATATCCATTTTTATATTATTTAATCATGAAATTGCCTCTGCTTTCATGGATATCTTTGGAATTAGTAATGATATCGCTGTGTCTAAGGTTGAAGAAAAAGGAATAGACACTTCTCAAGACATCATAAGCGAAAGTAATTCAAAAAAAATAACTTTGACAAAATTTGTATCCACACCAAAAAAATACGCATTCGATTATAAAATTAAACTTTCAGATGATGAACTAAATACAATCAAAGAATTAATAAATAAACAAAAGGAATTTGATCCCAAACATCGTGAAGGGAATCAAGACATTGAATATACATTATCTGATTCAACAAATAAATCTCAAGAGACAGAAGGTGGATATTTCTCATATTCTACGTATCGTATAGAAGGAAATACCTTATATGGATCTGTAATCTCAACATTTACTAGTGATAGAATAGCTGAAGAGGCAAAGTTGTTTCTTAATATTAAAAGCCTTTCATGGGGTGATTACGAAATATTAAATAGTAACATTCAAAACGGTGAGCCTCCTTACGAACTTCCAACTGCTTTAAAATTTGAAGGAGATTGGATTTTCAAAATTTCTAATAAACCAGTTATTAACAAGTCTAAAGTTAAAATTTTTGATGATCGCAATATAAATAATATATCAGTAGATAATGATGCCTTACAAACTACAGTTAAATTTTCAATAAAAAATGAAACGTCCAAACCATACTATGTAGAAGTTTATAATGGAGAAAAAGTAGTGAAACCTATTATTGAATCTACAGAGGAAAGCAACGGAAATTTACAATCTTTTGAAATCACTATTGATTTTAGCTCCTATGATAAATCTTCTATCTATAAATTTGATGTTAAGGAAGTAAATGACATCAATACATGGGAAATGGGAGAAACAAAAGGAAGTTTTAAAATCCGTAATGTAAAATAATTTTTAATATAAGTTTTGTATTTTCAATATAAATATATATCATAAAATAACCTTGGAAGGTTAAATGTCTTCCAAGGTTATTTTTTATTCTTAACAGTTAAATAGTAAGCTGGTATTCCAAGTAATGTTGCACCAATTCCTATCATTGATAAGGTGAAATTTGTTGTTAACGAGCTATACATAATATATAAAGCACCAACTATTGCAATTATTGGAACTAGTGGATATCCAATTACTTTATAAGGTCTATTAGCATTTGGCATAGTCTTTCTAAACTTAAAGACTGAAATAAATAATAAAAGTGAGAACCCCCAAGTAACAAAAATGACTAAGTCAGTTAGCATATCGAATTGTTTAGTTAAAATCATTAATGATGACATAACCCCAATAATCAATGAAGCATTGAAAGGACTTGAAAACCTATTTAGCTTTTGGAAAAACTTATATTTTGGTAAATTTTCTTCTAAAGCAATGGTGTATGGTACGCGCACAGCAGAGAAGGTATAACCATTCATAGCACCATATACAGATATCAAAATTCCAATTGTTACAAGTTTGCCCCCAAAATTTCCAAAAATCATTTGAGCCACTTCACTTGCCGTATTTTTATTTCCAGCAATTGCTTCAACTGGCATAAATTTGAGCATTACAAAACTTATGGCTATATAAATAAACATTATTAGACTAAGTCCACCAATTATGGCCTTAGGAAGATCACGCTCAGGATGCTTCATCTCACCTGCAATATTTCCTACACCAATCCATCCATCAAATGCAAACATACTTGCTACTATTGCTCCTCCAAGCCCAGTAACAAAATTAATGTCTTTCCCTGCAGTGAATGGGAATAAAGAAAAATGAACTTCAGCTTTTGAAAGTAAACCAAAAATAATAATTAAAGCGATTGGAATCAATTTCAACACTGTAAATAATGATTGACTAAAACTAGCTACTCTAGTTCCTAGCGAATTTAAGGCAATAATTGATACAAGAATTATTAAGCTAATAAAAATAATATTATTACCTTGCTTCATTCCAAATAAATTTGTAAATTGAGTTGCCCATATAATCGCTAAAGCTGCGATTGAAGCTGGATAGTATATCAAAGTCTGAATCCAAGCAAAGAGGTAACCGACTAAACCACCATATGCCTTTTCAAGATACTTTACTGCTCCTCCAGTTTCAGGAAACATAGTAGCCAATTCAGCGACCGTAAGTCCTCCAGCAACTGTAAAAGTTCCTGCCAATATCCAAGCAAGAATTATTAAATTTGCACTCCCCGTTCGTTCAGCCATTGAGGCAATTTTAAAGAATACACCAGCCCCAATCACTGTTCCAACAACAGTAGATAGAGCACCCATCAAACCAACTTCTCGTTTGAGCCCATTTTTATCCATTAAATTATTTCTCCCTAATTTTTGTCAATAATGATCGGAACACTATTATTTTCATTATTCTATCAAAATATTAATGAAAATAAAATGAGAATTTTTACTTCTTTATAATTCATTTATCATTATATCAATTAAAAGATCACGATCTTCTATCCACTTTGCTCTTTCATCCTTTAAATGAACTCTATTACTTAAAAAGATTATCGCTTTTTTCTCTTTTAAATTAATGAGTATAAAGGTACCAGTATATCCTGTATGAAGTAGCCATCCATTTCTTAAATCCCAGGCTAGACTTCTCTCCTTATCTTGCATAGAAAAATTTTCATTCAGCTTTTCAATATTATCTGAAAAATAATATTCATTAAATAAATAATTTCTGACAAATTTTTCTAAATCAAC
This sequence comes from Floricoccus penangensis, assembly GCF_001832885.1. Lineage (GTDB taxonomy): Bacteria > Bacillota > Bacilli > Lactobacillales > Streptococcaceae > Floricoccus > Floricoccus penangensis. The sequence goes on from NZ_MKIQ01000028.1 coordinate 138,572, forward strand.
AATGCTTGAAAATATTCCTGCGCTACCTGCATGGGTCCCAAGTAATCTAGCTTTTGGATCATGAATTTGCCCTCTTTGGATATCTAGGGAAGTAAGAACTGCATTTTCAACTGGTCCATAGGACGTTTCACTCATATCAAAAGGTACAAATACTTCTTCATGAATAATATCCTTTAAATTTTTTCCATAAATTTCTTCAAGCATGAAACCTAAAAGAAGAAAATTAACATCGGTATACTTGAATTTTTTATCTGGAGTAATACTAATATTATTCATTGCTTGCTTTAATTCTTGAGCGTTAAGGCTATCACGATTTTCAATATACGGATCGACCCCACTTGTATGGGTCAAGAATTCAACCACTTTCAATTTGTCATCATGAAAGGCTGGATAATAATCTTTCAGAGATTTATAAATATCAATATTGCCTCTAAAATAATCCCTAATTATTATGGTACCAACGCCTACAACCTTACTTACACTTGCTAAGTCATAAATTAAATTTGGTCTAGTAAACTTCTGATAAGGTTTAACTTGTTGATTTCCTAGATAATATCTATGAGTTATATTTTCATCAATAGTTGCAAAAGAAGCGCCTGGAAAGACGCCAGACGCTATATATTCTTTTATTTTTTTGATTGTTTCTTGCATTTTAAGACTTTACCTTACTTCTTTGAAACCATGTTTCAATACCTGAATTGTCTTTAACACTTAATATTTTACCTGGTTTATCAACATAAGTTTCATAACCATATGCTTCAAAACGTTCATTTGCTTCTTTTAAGTCAAAGTCTTCAGGAACATTCAATTCTAAGATTTCTAAATCCCATGTGTCCGCAGCATCTACAAGTAAGTCAGCTCCGTTTGATTCAATAAAATTAATACGAACAAATGGTAGAGTAATTGTATTTCCTTCTGGCATAATACCAAATACTTTAATATAAAATTCCATCGCCTTATCAACATCAGGAACATTAATATCTATATCGCTAACGCTGAACACTGATAATCCTCGAAAATTAATATCTGAAACGTATAATTCCATGGGGTTTCTTTCAATACGTTCTAAATTTGACAGATTATCTTCAGAATGGATTAAAATCAAATCATTTTCAGGAGAAGATGCTTCAAAAGCATATCCATTTTTTCCTTTATAATATTTTATATCATGTAAACTATCATGTTTTTTCATCAATTCTAATATCTCATCTTGTTTAGCTTTAAAGGATAAACGATTTAATTTCTTATGTCCATCAGAAACTTTCCTAGTCCACATACTTGGAGACTCTTCTAAAATAAGTTTTTCTTCTCTATTGGCATATCCACCAAGTATTGCGATAGCATTTTCTTCATATAAATTTTTAAACCCGAAAAACTGTTGGTAAAAGTCGATATTAAGATCTCTATTGTTTACACGTACAGTGGGAATAAAATTATTTATATCATTTATGATTTTATTCATCACATCTCCTTATGATTGTGCTCAGGCCATAAAAAAAGGGCGATAGAGCACCTATAATGTATATTGTATTTATAATTTACGCTTTTGTCAAAGGATTTAATATGTAATTTACTTTACAAATTTATTATAAATATAAACAAAATATAGTCTATTTTCTGATAATTATTCAAAATCAATTGACCTCAGTCATATTTATATATAAAATACCAATATGACTGAAAATTTTTTACTACATATTATTAAAATTATTGTTATTATATCTATTATTTTTACAGCATACACAATATTCAAACATGTATACGCTAAAAAAATCAATATTGTCGGAACACCTAAGAAATTTATTACGGCTTTTTTAATAGGTTTTATTACAGACTTACTTGATACATGGGGTATTGGCTCTTTTGCTACAACAACAACTCTTTTCAAAGCAACCAAATTTATCAAAGACGACAAATTCTTGCCTGGAACTATGACCGTAGCACATGCAATTCCAGTATTATTTGAAGCATTATTTTTCATCACGGCGGTAAAAGTTGAGATGCCAACACTTATTCTGATGACATCTTCAGCGATTCTTGGAGCATTCATCGGAACACGAGTTACGAAAAACTGGAATGCCAAGCTTGTCCAAAGAACTTTAGGATTTCTTCTTTTAATTGCTGCTATCGTAATGATTATAAGAATGATATTTGATCCAGGGACAAGTAATTCTATTGAAGTTCATGGACTTCATGGTACATGGCTAGTAGCCGGAATCATCTTCAACTTTACCCTAGGGATCCTCATGACTATGGGACTTGGAAACTATGCACCTGAACTTGTATTCTTTTCACTTGCTGGAGTAAACCCTTTGATAGCATTACCTGTAATGATGCTTGATGCTGCAATGGTTATGGTTACTAGCTCGCAAGAATTCATTAAAAGAGACCGAGTTGAGTGGAACGGGCTTCTTGGTATGATACTTGGTGGTATTATAGGAGTATTTATCGCAGCCAAAGTACTAACAGGAATTGATATTGAACTACTCAAAAAAGTAACAATTGTAATAGTAATTTACACAGGTATTTCTTTGATACATAGCTCCTTCAAAAAGAAAATTCAATAAAGTATTTTAAAATAAAATTACGTAAAAATACACAACTTAAATTCAAAATAGTAAGTATTAAGATTAAAAGCCTGATATGGCTTTTTTTATATACAAAATTAATTTACTCTGCTAAAATACAAGCATGAATATACTAAAAAAAATTATAAACTTTCTTAAGATTGTCATATGGAAAGCAAATTGGATTGGACTTTTTATTCTAAGTCAAGTTCCAATGGTTCTTTTAATGCTAGTACATAAGTTCACTAGTCCCCCAATATCCAATATTTTATTTATAGCAGGACTTCTAATTACAATACTTGCAACTTACTATTACGCAATATATTTACAGATAATACCTAAAATAAACATTAAATACTTTAATCTTAGTAAGATTGCACAAGGATTTATTATCCTTTTCATTGCTTCAGCAGCCTCTAGCATTATTTCACAGTTTTTAGGAAGCACTGACACCGCAAATCAGACAACTCTTAATGAGTTAATGTCAAAAGTTCCATTTTATGCTTTTGCACTTACAACTATCTCAGCAGGTTTCTTTGAAGAACTAGTATTTCGTGCTGGTATTTTCGAACTTCTATTACCCAAACATCCTAAAACTGCTGTTATTGTTTCTATGCTAATATTTGCATTACTTCATATCCACGGTTCAAGTGATTTGTTAAGTCTCATTCCTTACTTAGCAATGTCCGCAGCTCTTACAATACCTTATTATAAACATCGGAATATATATGTTAACATGTCAGTCCACGCGCTGTGGAATTGCATGGTAACATTTGCTTCTATGTCCATGCTAGGATAAAAAATACCAAATCGATTTTGATTTGGTTTTTTTAGTTCCTATATGAATATAGTTGATTTAAATACAAATATTTTCGTCTTCCTACACTGTTGATTACACTTAATAAGTAAGCTTATAGTATAAATCGCAATGATGTATCAATCTATTTTTTAGTTACTATATATTATGTTTCTAATTCATCTAGTTCTTCTCTTAATCTTTTTGCAATGGCTGGAAAATCTAATTTTTCATAAGCAATAATAATCTCTTTCATTTTTAATTTTAATTCTTCTTTGTTTGATTGAGTATCAGCAAAGCTAAACAAAAATATTTGTTTGATAAAATCAAAAACTATTTTTTCAATTGTAAATCCTTCTGATATATTTTCTTCAACTACCCTTTGATAAAAGAGCGCTTTAACCCTTTCATCATGTTTAATCATAAAGCGATAAACATTTATTAAAATTGTTAAAAAAAGTTTCTTATTCTGATATATATCTTTATAAAAATTAGTGCGTGAAATCATTTCTTTAGCTAAAGTATCTACTGCGTCAATTTTTAATTTTGATAGTGTATCGTTAAAAAGCAACAACTCATAAAAAGTCCAATTATCTACTGCCATCAAATAATTAATTACAAATTTTTTATCGTCATCTGATAATTTTCCTTGAAAATTTCGTATATAGATTTGATTAATCTTATCAGTAAAGTTCGGATTATTTTTTGCGAGTTCAATATCTAACATATTTTGTAGAGCATTTACATTTTGGAATTGAGCTGCCTTAATTGCCTTGTCATAAAATTCGTGAAAAGTTGGCTGCTGATAAGCATTTGCCATATAAGAAAATTCTTCAAAGGTCATATTTAAACGATCAATCACAGATAAAAGCCGATCAAAGGATAAAACTGTCTCCCCACGTTCAAACTTAGAGAGTTGCGCAAGAGTTACTTGCTCATTTGCCAAGTCCTTAAGTTTTAAACTACGTGCTTTTCTGACATCTCTAAAAAACTCACCAATTTCCTCATTTGATAATCTCATCAGTCACTCCCATGGATTGTAAATATTTGACTGGAACATCACTCAAATTAAGCAAATCATCCATTGTATAAATACTTAACTTATCAAGCTCTTTTAAATACTTAATTTCTAAGTTTTTCAATGTTCTCAATGCTGAAAATATCTTTTGCTCGCTACTCGTATCATACGACTCCTTAAGCAATCTCGCATCTTCCATATCAATAAAATCTAAAATTTTATTATTTGCTTTGCCAAGATTCCTTTCAAAACCATATTCAAAGCCAATATCCCAAGATATAAGCAAGTTCAACTCGTCTCTAACAAGATTTAATATCTCTTGACTATAAAGAAATTGTCCCCTCAGATTCGCCTTTAATACATTATTAAATTGCCAATAAAATTCTTTAACAGAATTTTCAATTTCAAGCTGGCTTGGTTTTATAAGATAATAATCGCGAGCATTGGGAATAATTTCAGATTCAATTAATCCTTTTTTATCAAAGATAATTTTAGTTAGACTATCTTCTGTAGGATAATTTTTGAGTAAGGACATATCCATTATTTGTAAGTCTAAACGGTTACCATCTTCGTATTGAACTAAGTATGTATATCCCTCTTTATTAGGATACATAAGAGGACCAGCTTGTCCCTCACCATCAGGTTCAGTCATAATCATTATTTTTCCAAAGCGTTCAAGAAAAGAAGGATTATCACGATATTTTGCTATATCATTTGTAAAAAAAACTAAATCATAATCTTGAAATTTATCTGGTGTGACTTCTGTGTTAACACGTGAACCATTCAAAGCTACAAGTTCAATATCTGTCGCTTCCTTATAATAATCCTCTATCTTTTCAAAAAAAGTCATTTGATTGCTCCTTTAAAACCATTTTACCTCAACTCAATAATCTGGTCAAAATCCTTTTTGCTTTCTTCACGTAAATGGTGGGTAATCATTATAACTGTCTTATCTTTCATCTTAAGAATTGTATCTTCAACCTTCCTTGCATTTTCCTTATCTAAACTACTTGTACCTTCGTCAATTAAGAAGATATTACGGTTAAAAAGTAATGCTCTTGCTAGTGATAGTCTTTGAGCTTGCCCACCAGATAAATCTCCTGTATCTTTAAGAATTGTATCATAGCCATCTTCGAGATTGTTAATGTAATCAGATATTTGAGCTTTCTCAGTGGCTTCTTTAATTTCTTGATCAGTAAATTCTAATCCCAAAGTTAAATTATTTCTCACCGTGTCTGAAAATATATGACTAGATTGATCTACTATTGAAATATTATTGTGTAGACTTGAAACATTTAACTCACTATATAGATCATTGTCAAAATTCAAATTCCCTTGGTACTTTCTTAAGTCTCCTATCAAAAGTTTCAAGAGCGTAGTCTTTCCTGATCCACTTGCTCCTATTAGTGCGTATTTTTTGCCTTTAGAAAAAGTAAATGAAGGGTAAGTAATAGTTGATTTGTCGTTGTATTTGTAAGTCAGATTATTGGAGCTTATAAGATTATCAAAGTCTTTAGATATACCTGAATCATCTCTTTCAATGACTGGATATTTATCAAGGATATTACCATTAGCTTTTGCGCGTGAATATGCTCCTACCATTATTTGAATACTATTGTAGAGTGAGCCTGATAGGTTTCCGCCAGTCATAATTGCTCCAACGGTCAATGAGCCTGATAAAATGTAGTAACCTGTCATTCCAATAATCGTCATTTGAGCTATGATATTAAGGAATAAAATCAGAACCATCATTGCTGCTTGAACCTTGGCTTGTTTAACTTTTGAATCTTTCAATTCCTCATACTTGTTTTTAATTTTTTCAATTAAAAGTACAGTCCTTTCATTATGAAATAATAAGTCAAAACCAGTTAGGTAGTTATTAGAAATTGAAGTAAATGACTCATTTTTTTCAGAAATATTTTCTACAGCCTTTCTCATTTTCTTATCAAAAATACTTGGAGCTACCGCCATGATTATACCCAAGATAATTGCAGTAATCGTGATCGTCCAATTAAGCTGTGTCAAGGCAGCAACTGTAAGGATTATAGCAACTATATTTTCAATAATACTATAGTAATTTTTAAATCCTTCTGCCTCGACCATGGCCAGATCATTCGTAAGCCATGAAACATACTCTTCCGATTTATGCGAATGAAATTGCTCGTAATCCATATTGGATACACTAGTCAAGATGTCTTCCCTAATATCATTTACCTGTCTTTGAGTAAGATCAGCTTGCAACACTTGTGCTAGATTTCCAACAATAATCATAACTATAAACAAAACTCCCATAATAATTACAATCTTGATAAAGTCTTCTTGCTTATGATTAGATAGAAAATTCATCATAGGTATTAATAATAAACTGGTAATTGTATTAATACCTGTTTGAATCACCAAAAGTACTATTAGCAATAAGTTCAGTCCTTTGTGTTTTAGAAAATATTTTTTCATGTCTTTCTCCTATCATCGCTTGATAGACATAGTATAGACTACAAAATTAACTAAAAAGGAAAATTATCATATTTAATAATTTTCCTTTAATTTCTTACTGTTTTTATTGAATATCGTGATTTTTAACTAAGAAAGCTCAATAACCTCATCAAAATCTTTCTTACTTTCCTCACGTAGATGATGAGTAATCATGATAACTGTCTTATCTTTCATCTTAAGAATTGTATCTTCTACTTTTCTTGCATTTTCCTTATCTAAACTACTTGTACCTTCGTCAATTAAGAAAATATTACGGTTAAAAAGTAATGCCCTTGCTAACGATATTCTTTGAGCTTGACCGCCAGATAAATCTCCCGTGTCTTTAAGAATGGTTTCATAACCGTTTTCTAAACTCTCAATATAATCTGTAATTTGAGCTTTATCAGTGGCTTCTCTAATCTCTTGATCAGTAAATTCTAATCCCAAAGTTAAATTATTTCTCACTGTGTCAGAAAATATATGACTAGATTGGTCTACTATTGAAATATTATTGTGTAAACTTGAAACATCTAACTCACTATATGAATCATTATCAAAGTTTAAATTTCCTTGGTACTTTCTTAAATCTCCTATCAGAAGTTTAAAAAGTGTAGATTTCCCTGATCCACTTGATCCTATTAGTGCGTATTTTTTGCCTTTAGAAAAAGTAAATGATGGGTAAGTGATAGTTGATTTGTCATTGTATTTGAAAGTCAGATTTTTGGAACTTATAATATTATCAAAGTCTTTTGAAATGCCTAAATCATCTCTTTCGACAACTGGATACTTATCAAGGATATTACCATTAGCTTTTGCGCGTGAATATGCAGAAATCATTGATTGAATATTGTTGTAGAAGGTTGATGATAGGTTGCTAACTGTCATAAATGCTCCTAATGCAAGACTTCCTTGGATTATGTAGTATCCTGTAAAACTAAGAGTTGATAGCTGTGCAAAAACATTTAAAGATAACACAGATGCCATCATACTTGCCTGAACTTTAGATTGGTTAATTTTAGCTTTCTTAAGTTTTTCATACACCTTTCTTATCCTAGTTATAATTACTAATGTCCTACCGTTATGAAAAAGAAGATCAAAGCCTGTAAGATAATTATTCGATATAAAAGTAAATTCTTCATTTTCTTCAGAAATTTTCGATACCGCTTTTTTCATTTTTTTGTTATAAATATTTGGTACTATTGCCATAATAGTTCCAAGAACAAAAACCGAACTTAAAACTATTAAATTTAACTGAGCAAATGCAAATAAAGTTAATATTATTTCTATAATACATTCAATAATAATATAATAATTATCAAAAACTTCCGTCTCTATCATGTTCATATCATTAGTTATCCAAGATACATAATCTTCAGCCTTTCTAGAATGAAACTCTTGGTAATCCATATTAGATATATTAACTAAAATATCATTTCTAATATCATTAATTTGTATTTGTGTAATATTTGCTTGCAATATGATTTTAAAAAAATTAGCAATAATCCATATTAAATATAATAATCCTAAAACTACAATTAACTTGAAAAACTTCAAACTTTCCCCACTTTTTAATGCTGATGTTAAAGGAATTATTAGTAGACTTGCTGATGTCTGCATAGTGGCAATAACAATTATAATTGTTAATAACAGTATATTTAGTCCCTTATGCTTTAAAATATATTTTTTCATTCTATACTCCATTCCTATTTTTTTATAAATAAAGTATAGGGTATGTGAATATAAAAAAGAGAAAATATCATATATGATATTTTCCCTAGATCTTTAACTTAAAAAACTACAATTTAGACTTTTTTCTTAATATAGTTGATTAAAATAGAAATACCTTTTTTTCTACCCTGTCGATTACACTTAAATAAGCAAGCTTATTAGTGTGAGTCGCAACGATGTATTAGTCTATTTTTAAGTGACTATAAATCCTAATCTGAATTATCATAAGGATTACCTCCACCTTTTGAATAATGATTAATTATATTTTTTAAATCGTATTCCAGTTGAGAAGAAAATTCATGTAATCCCAACTCTTCAAGATTTCCTATAATTTTCTTAATTTTCACAAGACCGTCCTGCGACTCATTAAAAACATAATCTTCTATTGCTTTAGAGCAGTCAAAAGAGATTTTCTCATAAAGGTAATTTGAATTACTTGGAAGTATCTCCTTTATTTTTTTCCTAAAAAATCTAGAAGTATCCTTATTACCAGTATGAATCATTACATTATAAATATTTAATAAACAAATGAGGACTGTCTTCTTATTTTCTAAAATATCTTGGTAAAAAGAATTTCTAAATATCATTTCTCTAGCTAATACATTGACAGTATCAATACTTATAAAATATATTATTTCATTGAACAAATATACCTCATAATTTGTCCACTCATCAATAGACATAAGATAATCCGCAACATACTTTGCATCTTGTCGATTTACCTTATAATCAGTTTTCAAAAACCAGTTTAATTTCCACAGATGAGATTCAACTAGTACTCTTTTTATTCTATCATCAGTAGTTGCATTTTCAACTAAAAATAATTGTTCTTTCATTTTCAATAGATGAAATTCATCTTTTCGATCATATGCATTTTCAATCTCCATAATGAAACTTTGAAAATTATTTAATTCATATCCGTTCATCGCATAGGCAAACTCTTCTATGCTCATATTTAGTGAATCAATTACTGAGAAAAGCCTATCAAAAGTCAGGTTAGAAATACCACGTTCAAATTTTGATAGTTGAGCTGCTGTTATATTTTGATCAGATATATCTTTTAAAGTTAATTTCCTTGCTTTCCGTATTTCCCTGAAAAAAATCCCAAGTTCTTCATTCGTCATCTTCATTGATCTGCTCCTTTAAAGGATATTTTTTTAAAATCAAATCATATTCAAATTGTAAGTGAGATGAAGTCCCATTAAGTTTTAATATTTTCACACCCGAAATTATTTTTTCCATTTCCTCCAGTGCTTGAAGTGATTGATTAATAATATAATCTTCCATACAAGTTGCAAAATCAAAGAATATCTTACAAGATATAAACTCTGATTCTGATGAACTAGATAAAATTTCTTCTATTTTTTTCCTATAAAAATGATAGCTATTATCCTTATTGAGAATCATCAAACAATATATATTGCATAGACAACTGAAAATAGCTTCTTTGTTCTCATGTATATCTTGATAATATGTATCACGAAAAATCATATCTTTTGCCAAGGTATTTATTGTCTCTATATTAATGAAATACATAATTTGATTAAGTAGTAATACTTCATAGTTAGTCCATATATCCACCGACATCAAATAATCTGCTACAAAATCCGCATCTTCTTTAGAAACTTTATATTCGCTTCCGATAAAACGGTTTAAATTTCTTAGATATGTGTCAATTAAAATTTTTTTCATTCTCTCGTCAGTTGTTGGATTTTCAATTGATGAATATTTTTCTCTTAATTGTAATAAGTAATTATCATTTTTTCTTCCTTGAGCATCATTTAGCTTACTTATGAAAGTCTGAAAGTCATTTAATTCATAACCATTCATTGCATATGCAAATTCTTCAATACTCATATTTAAGGCATTAATTACAGAAAAAAGTCTATCAAATGATAAAGCACTTTCTCCACGTTCAAACTTAGATAGTTGAGCAGCTGTTACAGTATCAGAGGCTACATCATTTAATGTCAGCTTGCGAGCTTTTCTAATTTCCCTAAAAAATAACCCTAGTTCTTCATTTGTCATTTTCATATATTGTCGTTTTCTCCTGTAATTGTGCTAACAAATTATCATACTGTGATTTAAGATGTGAAGAAATTTTAAATAATTCCAACTTACTTGTATAGTCTATAATATTTTCCATTTTATAAAGACCATCTTGCGAGTTATTGAATGTATAATCTTCAAAAGCGCTAGCAAAATTAAAATATATTTTTTCTTCTACAAGTCCAGAATAATCACTGAGCATTTCAGAAATCCTATTTTTAAAGAACCTACAACTTTGTCTATCCGACCCTAAAATCATTCTACAGTATATATTTATCAAAATAACTATACTAAATTGCTTATTATTTAAAATGCCATAATAAAAGGAATCGCGACATATAAGTTCCTTTACTAATGTTTTAACTGTTTCAATGTTCATCATCCACATAATCTCACTAAAAAGAACCATATCATACATAGTCCACTCATAAATAGACATTAAATAATCTGCAACAAAACGAATATCATCAGCTTCAATTTGAAAAGTTTCTTTTGAATACTTATTTAATTTGTAAAGAGTAGTTGATACAAATATTTTTTTATTCTATCATCACTAGTAAGATTTTCAAAATTACGATACTCTTCAAACATTTTTTATAACCGACTGATATCTCTTTGATCATATGCTTCAGATATTTGAAGTCCGTATTAGGTCAATTCATCATTTTCATAACCATTAATAGCATAGGAAAATTCCTCAATTGTTAAATGTAAATGATCAATAATATGAAATAAGCGATCAAAAGAAAGAACCGTTTTACCACGTTTGAATTTTGATAATTGAGCAACAGTAATATTATCCGATGCAATATCATTTAAAGTTAACTTGCGTACTTTGCTACTATCTCTGAAAAAAGATCCTATCTCTTCATTTGTCATTTTCATAATAAATCTCCAATGTCTTTTCATAATTTTATCACAAATATTTAATGACTGATAGTTAATATTAATCAGAATATATTGAAAATTATTTTTTCCATCAAAAAAACCAACCCAAGGTTGGTTGATTTAATATTAAGCATATAGAAGCTTGAATAAAGCTACTGCTGCTACTGATGCTAAGATTGGTGCTACAACTGGAACCCATGCATACCACCATTTGCTATCGCCTTTAGCTTCACCTAATACTGATTTTGGTAATAGGTAGTGAACCAAACGAGGACCAAAGTCACGCGCTGGGTTAAGACCTGGACCAGTAGGTCCTCCAAGAGCAGCTACTAGAGCCATAACTAGGAAACCAAGTGCTACGTGAGCTACTGCTTTAGAAGCAGAGCTAGCTCCAACGATTGATGTGATACCTGCTTGAATTTGTTGGTCGGTAGTCATTGTAGCAAGGTTTTGTCCTTGGCTAGTTAATAATTTACCAACTGATTTAACAATCTCAGCACCAAAGAAGTTGCTTGTGATTGAAACAGCAGCAAAGAATAAAACAAATGAACCTACAAACTCGTTAAGGAAACCATTGATTGTTGCTCCACGACGAGCTTCAACTGTTCCGTTATCGATATTATCAATTGTTGAAAAAGTACCCAAAACGTGGTTTGGATTTTCTGTTTTCAAGTAGTAAGGACGATATACAGAAACCAAAACTAGTTGTCCGAACATTGCTCCTAAAACTTGTGCAATAATATATTGAGCTACATGCGCCCATGGGAATAATCCAGAAACCGCAAGACCAAGAGTGAAAGCTGGGTTGATGTGGTTACCAGAAACGTTACCAAACATAAGTGCTGGGATCATTACACCCATACCATAACCCCATGCGATTGTCATCCAACCTGAGGCAAAACCTTTAGTACCTTTAAGGTCGACGTTAGCTACCGCACCATTACCTAAAATAATAAGTAAAGCCGTACCCAAGAATTCCGTAATGTACTTGACTGTCCATGTTACATCCATTAAAAAAACCTCCAAAAATTATCAATTCAAGTAATTCTAACAAGTTAAAAGTCTTTTGTAAAGAACTTCCAGAAGATGAAAACGCTTAAGTTAATAGAAAGTTTCTCATGTATGATATAATTTTACTAATAATGCATCCAGAAAGGTAAAAGAATGAAATTTAACCAATTTTCGATCGTAAAAAAAGAAAAAGCAGAGCAACTTGATGAACTTAAAAATCTTGGATTTTCAGTAGATAGAGATTTAACAGAAAAAGAAATATTAAATGATTTTCTCGTAAAGATTCCCTTCGATTTATCAACTCTTCAAGCAACAGACTCACTTGATTATTTTGAGTTTATTCAAAGTGATGAAGATTTAACTTGGGATATTTTTTATACACTTGCCCTACAACTTTTAAATTTTACAGCTCACTTTGATTTTCAAATTAATGAAGCGTTTAAATTTATTAAGGAAGTAAATCTTCCAATTTATGATAAAGATCCTTCAGTGAATAAAGACAATGTCTGGCAAGCAATATATCTTTTACTGGTAACTCGTACTAAATATGGAGTTATTCTAATTGAAAAATTAGTATCAGAAGACTTTTTACCTATGGATAATAACTACCACTTCTTCAACGATAAGAGTCTTGCTACTTTCGATACAAGAGATTTGATTAGGGAAGTTGTCTATGTTGAGAGTCCAGTTGATACAGATAATAACATGGAATATGATTTAATCAAGGTACAGATTATTCGTCCAAAATTTGATGGTAAACTTCCTTCTGTTATGACAGCTAGCCCTTATCATTTAGGAATTAATGTTAAGGCAAATGATGACCAACTTCATGATATGAACGTTGAATTGATTCAAAAAGAAAGTCATGAAATCAAAGTTACCGATGAAATTTCAGAATTTCCGAAATTACCTGAGAAAGCTATTCTTATTCCTGAATCTGACGAAACTGAAAAGTTCACCCATGGTTGGACTTATACTCTCAATGATTATATGCTTGCTCGAGGATTTGCATCTATCTATGTTGCCGGTGTTGGTACACGTGGATCTGATGGTTTTATGACATCAGGAGACTACCAACAAGTAGCAAGTGTAACTGCAGTAATAGATTGGTTAAACGGACGTGCTAAAGCCTTTACCGACCGCAAACGCACTTCTCGTGTTGTAGCCAACTGGTCAAACGGTAAAGTAGCGATGACAGGTAAGTCTTATCTTGGTACTCTAGCATACGGTGCAGCAACTACTGGTGTTGATGGTTTAGAAGTTATCGTTGCCGAAGCTGGAATAACTTCTTGGTATGACTATTATCGTGAAAATGGAGCAATTTCAAGTCCTGGTGGCTACCCTGGTGAAGACTTAGATGTACTTGCTGCGTTAACATATTCAAAAAATCTTGATGCAGCTGACTACCTCAAAAACAATGACTTTTATCAAAAAGAACTTTCTCAAATGACCTCTGATATCGACCGTACAACTGGTGATTATAATCAATATTGGCACGATAGAAACTACAGACCACATATCAATAAAGTTAAAGCAGATATTATCGCTGTTCACGGCCTACAAGATTGGAATGTTAAACCAATCCATGCCTTTGAATACTTAAAAGACCTTCCTGAAAATGTCACTAAGCATGCCTTCCTCCATCACGGAGAACACATCTACATTAATAACTGGCAAAGCCTAGACTTCTCTGAAACAATTAACACTTATTTCACAGCAAAACTTTTGGATCGTAAGCTCAATCTTGAATTGCCTGAAGTTGTATGGCAGGAAAATAATATTGAACAGTCGTTCAAGTCACTTGATAGATTTGGCGAAAAGGATGCAACTAGCTTTAAGCTTGGCAGTGAAATTTCAAACTTTGAAAATCAATACGAGCAAGAAAAATACGATAGCTATAGCAAAAACTACCGTACATTTATTACTGACCTCTATACAGATAAGGCTAATGCTTCTGTAATTGATATAAATATTGATGATGATATTTTAATTAATGGTCAAATTCAGCTTAATTTGAAGGTAAAACTAAATGACAGTAAGGGACTACTTTCAGCACAAGTTCTTGAATATGGTGACAAAAAACGTCTCAATACTTTAGCAACTATGCTTGAACCAAAAGAAATTGATTTAGGACATAATTTCCAATTTGATGATTTAAAAGAATTGAAACTTGCTGATTCTCCTTATAAATTAGTATCAAAAGCCTTATTAAATCTTCAAAACCGTAATGGTCTACTCCAAGTAGATGAAGTACCAGCTGACACATGGATGGATGTGAAACTTGACCTTCAACCAACAATTTACCAATTGAAAAAAGGTGATAGTCTAAGAGTTATTATATATAGCACTGATTTTGAACTTACAGTCCGAGATAATAGACAAGCAACTTATGAAATAGACCTAAGTCAATCAACAATCACATTGCCACATAATTAAAAAAGATGAACTCTCCGGAGTTCATCTTTTTTATTTCATAATAGTTAATTTTTTCAAATCTTTTTCAGTCTCACGAACAACATAAATTGGACGACTTTTTGTCTCTAAGAAAATTTTACTAATATACTTCCCAATAATTCCTAACATTAATAAATTAATTCCGCTACAAAATAGAATAATTATCACAAGCGAAGGCCATCCATTTGTGCTATCACCAAATACCAATGTGCGTATAACAATAAATATCGCCCCAACTATCGAAATGAATACTGAAAGCATACCACCATAAGTAGCAATATTTAATGGCGCTTCTGAAAAATTAATAATACCTTCCAATGAATATTTTAATAATGACCAAAAATTCCAGCTAGTCTCACCAGCAACTCGTTCACGATTCTCATACTCTAAATAAATTGTATTGAACCCAACCCATGTAAAAATACCTTTCGAAAAGCGATTATATTCCCTTACTTCTAAAATTGCATCCACCATTTGCCTAGTCATCAATCGAAAATCACGCGCACCGTCAACCATTTCAGTTTGCCCAATTTTATTAATTATTTTATAAAACATACGTGCAAAAAAACTACGGATTGGTGGTTCACCAGTACGACTAACTCGACGACATCCAACACAATCAATGTCTGGATCTTGAATCTTCTCAAACATCTCTATCAATAATTCTGGCGGATCTTGTAAATCAACATCCATAACAGTTACATAATCACCAGTAGCATTTTCAAGACCCGCATACAAAGCAGATTCCTTACCAAAATTACGTGAGAATGAAATATAATGAACGTTATTATTTTCTTTCGCTAAGTCCCTTAAAATATCTAGCGTCTTATCCTTACTTCCATCATTAACAAAAATATATTCAAAATCCAAAGGTAGCCCTTCGTTTACCTTTTGCATTTCAGCAAAAAATAATGGAATTGACTCCTCTTCATTATAACAAGGTACAATTACTGATAATTTCATTACTATCTCCAAATTTCTTTTACATAAATTTTTCTAAATGCTCTTTCTATTATTTTACCATATCTTACATAAGTTGTCGCTTTCCCACAAAAAATACAGCAAGGTGATTAACCAAGCTGCTTGTATTCTAATATGATTTTATCAAGTAAAAATTTTTTTTCAGTACCTGTTACAAATGAACCTTCTATAGCATTAATATTTACCTTCAAAAAATCATCAAGTGTAAAATCATACCAATCTCTGATTTTCCTATATTCTTTCACTAAGTTTGTATCACTTACAGTTCTATTATCAGTATTAATAGTTACTGCAACACCTGCATCGAACAGTTCTTTAAAGGGATATAATTCCAAACTTTCAATTGCCTTAGTCTGAAAGTTACTAGTTGGAGCCATTTCAAAGGTTATATTTTTTTCTTTAAGAAAAGAAAATTCATCAGGATTCTCATGAATGGCAACACCGTGACCAATTCTACTTGCTCCGAGTTCAATTGAATCAAAAATATTTTGTGCACAGCCACATTCACCAGCATGAAGGGTTAAATTCACCCCTTTTTGCTTAACTTTTTCTAAGAGAGGGGCAAAAAGTTTTGGTGGGAAGTTCTCTTCATCACCAGCCAAATCGAAACCAACTATATAGTGAGAAATTAGATTTTCATCCTCTTCCGCAAAAATGTCCAATAAAGTCATTAGTGTACTAACGCTTTCATGACGTAAGCCACATATGAGACCACGGACTTTAATATCAAAATCAGCTTCTGCTTGTTCAAAACCTTTGCAGATAGCTTTTGTGACTTCAATAATATTTAGGTCTTTTTTTGTATGGTGCATTGGGGCAAAACGAATTTCAATATATTTAACATTTTCATCAGCTGCCTGTTTAGCGACATCATATGCTGCTAGTTCAAGATTTTCTTTTGTTTGTAAAAGGGGTAATACGTAATCAAAACACGATAGATAATCAAGTAAAGAATGAGTTTCTCGAGGTGCATGAATATTTGCTTTTAAATCCTCATCTTTTTCTGGAAGTTGAATATTTTCATTTATTGCCATCCGTCTAATTGCGTCTACTGATAATGAACCATCTAAGTGACAGTGTAATTCAATTTTTGGCATTTCTTTAATAATCTTATTGTCTAGCATTTTTCATCTCCCAAAATTATTTCTCACCATAATACGACTTTTTGTAATTCTAGTCAAGCAGTTTTTTGATTTTTCAAAGTTTTATATAGAAGAAACCGAACTATATTTTCTGAAAGTAGAAATTTAGTTCGGTTTAGTTCTAAAAGATTATTTAATAAATAAATTTGAATTATTGAATAAATCACCAATTGCTTGCTGAAGGATAATCTTATCCCTTAAAGTTAAAAACTTCTGTTGTTCAGTTTCTGGAACTTGGCTTAGTAAAATCTTAATTCCTTCAAATAAGGGATACCAGCTTATCTGAAGACCATCTTCTTCCTCGTGTATATCCAAATTTTGGTTTTGTACATTTTTATTGCACAACTTTGCCAAGAAACAATGATTTATTTGCTTATAGTCTTGCTTATGTCGTAATTCAACTACATCAGGAAGTTGTTTTATTATTTCACAGCTCAATCCCGCTTCTTCTAATACTTCCCGTTTAAATGACTTAGATGGTTCTTCATCATTTTCAATTCCACCACCTGGCAATGTATAAAGATTGTATTTCAAAAATTTTTCAATCAGAATTTCATTTTTATCATTTAATACAATTCCTCGACTAGCATTACGAACTTGCGAAAACTTAATTGATTGATTATCACTTTCCTCATCTGAAATAATGATAGATTTGTTCATTCCATATCTCAATCATAATATTAAAATAGTATTTAATTTTATAATAAAACTAGTAGTGTTTCGTTGTCAGCTACTAGTTTTATTTATATTTGAAAGCAAAAGTAACTTTGGAATCAAAATTATTATTACCACTTGCACGGCAAATTTTTAAGCTTCAAATCCTTCTGTTAATACTTCAGGGAATTCTTCTGTTACGATGTCTGCACAACGTTTACAGAAGTGTGCGAGGTGTTCGTTTTCACTTTGTCCAACTGTTAAGTCAGTACGACGACAACGATCACATACTTCACCTTCAGCATGTTTAACTGAGATAGCCGCATCTTCAAATTGTTGAGCATCTGCTGGTGCGTCACCATTAGCTACAACAAATTCTGAAACGATTAGAAGTTTTGCAATATCTTCATTCATAGATGCAAGAAGAGTTCTTACAACTTCGTTCGGATAAACAGTAACACTTGCTTCAAGCGATTTACCGATTACTTTTTCATCACGGGCTACTTCAAGAGCTTTCAATACTTCATCGCGAAAGTCCATAAATGCTGACCATGTATCAGTTAATTCTTGTGAATTAACATACTCAACAGTAGTTGGCATTTCAGCAAGATATACGTACTCTTCTTCTTCATCCAAATATGACCAGATTTCTTCGGCAGTGTGAGGGATGATTGGAGACAATAATTTAGTAAGTTTAACCAAAATTTCGTTAAATACAGTTTGCATTGAACGACGTGCTTTACTATCAGCTCCTTCGATATAAACAACATCCTTAGCGAAATCTAAGTAGAATGCTGATAGATCATTTGTTAAAAAGTTAAATACTGTCTTGTAAACAGTCATAAAGTCATATTTATTATATGCTTCAAGAGAGGCAGCTACAACTTCATTCAAACGGTTTAAGATATATTTGTCTGATCCTTGTAATTCATCATAATCAACACTATTATCATTTTTAGAAAAATCACTTGTATTTGCGATTAGGAAACGAAGAGTATTTCTGATTTTACGATATGTTTCTGATACTTGACCAAGAATTTCCATTGAAACACGTACATCGCTTTCAGCATCAACACTTGCAACCCAAAGGCGAAGGATATCAGCACCGTATTGTTTAACAACTGTTCCAGGTGCGATGATGTTTCCGATTGATTTAGACATCTTACGTCCTTGTCCATCAAGAACAAAACCTTGTGAAAGAACTGCTTTATATGGAGCAACACCATTGATTGCTACACTTGTAGTAATACTAGAGTTGAACCAACCACGGTATTGGTCACTTCCTTCAAGATATAAATCAGCTGGGAATGATAATTCTTTACGTCCACGAAGAACTGCTTCATGTGAAGAACCTGAATCAAACCACACATCCATGATATCTTTTTCTTTAGTGAACTCACCATTTGGTGAACCTGGGTGTGTAAATCCTTCAGGAAGTAAATCCTTAGCATCACGTTCCCACCAAACTTTCGAACCGTGTTCTTTAAATAAATCAGCAACATGATTAGTTGTTTCTGGAGTAATAATTTCAGATCCATCTTCAGCATAGAAGATTGGAAGTGGAACACCCCAAGCACGTTGACGAGAGATTACCCAATCACCGCGATCGCGAACCATATTATAAAGACGAGTTTTTCCCCAAGGCATTACCCAGTCAACTTTTTCAACTTCTGATAAGATATCTTGACGGAATTTATCAATTGAAGCAAACCATTGAGGAGTAGCACGGAAGATGACAGGTTTCTTAGTTCTCCAGTCATGAGGATAGCTGTGAGTAAAGAAACTTAATTTAAGTAATGCACCTTTTTCTTCAAGTAATTCTGTAACTTTTTTATTACCTTCATCATAGAATAGCCCTTCAAAACCTGGTGCCTCGTCTGTATAGTAACCACGGTCATCAATTGGACTTAATACTGGAAGATTATATTTACGACTGAAGAAATAGTCATCTTCCCCGTGTCCAGGAGCTGTGTGGACTAAACCAGTACCACTATCAAGAGTTACATACTCAGCATTCATTACAAGACTTTCACGATCATAGAATGGGTGACGAGCTACCATTCCATCAAGTTCACTTCCTTTGATAGTTTGAATAACTTCATAATCAGTCCATTCAAGGTTTTCAGCAACGTCATTTAATAAATCACTAGCAATAAGGAATTTACGTCCGTCTACAGCAACTAAAACATATTCATAATCTGGATGAGTAAAGATACCCATGTTTGATGGAATTGTCCAAGGAGTAGTTGTCCAGATAACAAATTCAGTATCCTCTGGTAATTTACCTTTAGTATCTACAGCTTTAAAAGCTACATAAATTGATGCAGATCGTACATCTTGGTATTCGATTTCAGCTTCAGCTAAACTTGACTCACTTGATGGAGACCAATAAATTGGTTTTTGACCTTTATAAATGTATCCTTTTTCAGCCATTTTGCCAAAAACGTGAATTTGAGCTGCTTCATAACTTGGATCAAGAGTAATATATGGATTTTCCCAATCACCCATAACACCAAGACGCTTAAAGTCTGCCCTTTGCGTATCAACTTGACTAAGAGCATATTTACGACATTCTTCTAAGTAATCTAGAAGATCCATTTCTTTACGTTTAACACCATTTTTTGCCAATACTTGTTCAATTGGTAGTCCATGAGTATCCCATCCTGGAACGTAAGGAGCACGGAAACCTGCCATATTTTTATAACGAACGATTATATCTTTTGAAATTTTATTTAATGAATGTCCTAAATGAATATTTCCATTAGCATATGGAGGTCCATCATGTAACATAAATGATGGTTTGCCTTCATTTAATTCTTGACGTTTATTGTATAAATCAGCTTCTTCCCAGTTTTTTTGCCATTCTGGCTCTTTATTAGGAAGACCAGCTCGCATTGGAAATCCTGTTTTCCCTAAGTTTAAAGTATCTTTAACTTTCATTAATCTTTACCTCGTTAATTTTTTATTATAATTTTTTAATATAAAAAAAACGATCTCTCGTCAAGGGACGAAAGATCGTGGTACCACCCTAATTTATATGATAAATAAAGTTTATCATATATCTCAAACTCTTAACGCGAGTCACGTTCCAACTTACTTATTTCAGGAGGAATTTTAATCAGATGATAAAAGACAGTGAGTAATTACAAGGCTTACACCATTTCCTTGTTCGCTTTAAATATCAAAGTCTCTCTTGTTCTGAAATTTTATTTATTTTGTTTCTTTCGTAGCTTCTGAATCAGCATCACTTTCTTGATCTAACTCAATATCTTCTGTCGATTTTTCAGCATCAGCATTTTCAGCAAGTTGTTTTGCCGCTGCTTTGATTTCTTCTGCTGGTAGTTTTGTTGTATATTGTTGATTACCAAGAGCTTCGGCAATAACGTTTTTCAGAGTTTCATCATGCATTGGGATATATGTTGATACTGGTTTAAAAATTTCATCCCAATCTTCATTGTTAATGTTGTCCATTTGTGCTTGAACCAACAGCTGTATTTTTTGATGATATGAACGCATATTTCTCTTCAAATCATCTGTTTCTTTAACTAGTCGGACTGCATCATTACGAGCCGTATCAAGAATCAAAGCTCCTTCTTTTTTAGCACCTTCAATAATAATATCAGATTTTTGACGAGCATCAGTTAAAATGTTATCAGCTTCGCTTTCGGCTTGTGCACGAACATTATCTGAAGTATCTTGAGCAATGATTAATGATTTATTCAGAGAATCTTTCATTTCTTCAAAGTAGCTAACTTTTTCTTTTAAATGTTTGTTTTCTCTTTCTAAATCTTTAACTGTTTGCGCATATTCATCATAATCACGAATGATTATATCCATGAACTCTTCAACTTCTTTTTTACTATAGCCACGCATTTCTTTAGAAAAAACTTTATTTTGGATATCTAAGCTATTTAAAACCATCACATTCCTCCATTATTTTTTATTTGTAATTTCGACTTCAACTCTATTCTTATCTTTTTTACTTAAAGAAAGCTTATTTATCAAAGTGAATCTCCCATATCCCCTAACACTTACCAAATCATTGATTTCAAGAATAGTTTCTTTTCGTGCTTCTAGTGAATAATTTAATTTAACAAATCCTTTATCAATTAAATCTGCCGCTATCTTTCTTGAAATATTAAAACTTGAAGCCACAAGTTTATCAAGGCGTAGACTAGAAACAACTAACACTTTTTGTCTGGTATTAGAACCATTATTACTTATAGTTATTAACTTATCAAAAGGAACCTGATATAATTTTACACCTAATTTACCTATTTTACTAATATTTTCAGATAAAAGATTAGTAAATTTAGAATCTACGAAAAATTGAGCGCGACTATCAGAAACTAAAATATCACCAATTTTATTTCTTTCAAGTCCAGTTTGCCCCAGAATTGTTCCTAATATTTGTGGATGACCAATTTTTGCAAATTTACTAGGGAAATCAATTTCTATCAAAGATAATTGAAAATCATCAAGAGTAAGTTCATAAAAATTCGGTGCTAAAATAACTTTTACCATTTCAGTTCTCACTGTATCAAAACTTGAAAATATTTTTATGTCAGCTCCATTAGCCAATGATTTCAATATCTCAACTTCCCTAGGATTTAAAAAATTGGTAGAGATAACTTCGTAATTTTCTTTTACTCGATCTATCCAATCGCTAGCTCTATCAATAAATGCCTTCTCTTCAGGTTTAAAATGCTGATAAATTTCATTCATATTAGAAAAGCAAATTATAAATAATATATATGAATCTTTCAATTAATTGTAGTGCTGCAATCCCCACTACAACAGTAAAATCAAATCCACCAAATTGTAATGGCAAGCCTTTAAAAAGATTTAAATAGGGAACAGAAATTTTTGAAATAATTTCTCCCACTTTGGAGTCTCTCAATGGAGGTATCCAGCTTAACATGGCATAGATAACAAGTACCCAGCTATATAAATCTATTAATTTGAAAATTAAATTTAACAATTTTATCTCCTATAAGTCAAAATCATCATAATTTTGACGAGCTAATAAACTCATCTCAGCACTTGCTTCTACTGAAACACTTGATGGTGTTAATAAGAAAATTTGTCCACCAACATTTTGAATATCTCCGTCTAAAGTGTAAACAACACCCGTAAAGAAATCAATGCTACGACGAGCTTGGTACTCGTCCATTGTTTTAAAGTTAACTAAGACGCTTTCGTCATTTTTCACGATTGTCGCAATTTCCATTACATCGCCGTATACTCTTGGCTCTTTAATTACAATTGTTGAAAATTTATCATCATTAGTCATTCTTTTATCTTGGCTCTTTCTTGTATTATTCTCTGTTTGTGTTTGTCTATTATAAGTTTCTGAATTTTGTCTAGTGGGTGCTGACTGTTGTTGTACCCTTTGACTCTGTCTATTTGAATCAGACTGTTGATTATGTCTAGTCTGTTGACTTCTATTACTAGTAGTTTGTTTGTTTTCTTGTTTGTTAGCAGGTCTTGACTGAGGAGTACTAGACTCTTGACGCTGTCTAACTGGTGGTTCTTGACTTTGTGAAGACCTATTTGCTGAAGTTTTAGTTCTAGCTGTTTGTTGATTATTATTAGCTACATATACACTTGAACCTTGTTCAGAAAATTCTTCTTGGTCATCCTCGTCATCTCCAAGAAAGAAATCTCGCATTCTACCGAACACATCTTTTACATTATCCATAATTAATCTCGTTCCTTAAAAAATTCACTCCCGATTCTGACAAAAGTTGCTCCGTTTTCAATCGCAAGTTGATAATCTCTACTCATTCCCATACTTAATTCAGTACAAGGAATATTAGGTAAATTTAATTTAGAAATAGCTTCTTGTAATTCTTTAGTTTGTGAAAAAATTACAGCAAGCTCTTCCTCTTGAGCATCAAACGGTGCCATTGTC
The DNA here is from genome assembly GCF_001832885.1 of Floricoccus penangensis. GTDB lineage: Bacteria > Bacillota > Bacilli > Lactobacillales > Streptococcaceae > Floricoccus > Floricoccus penangensis. The sequence continues at coordinate 162,246 of NZ_MKIQ01000028.1, forward strand.
ATCAGACCGACAATTTTTATGTTTTTCAATTCGTTTAGGTCTTTTACTATATCAAATGCTTCTTCTTTTGTAAAACCATGCTTACTTTCTTCGCCTGAAACATTAACTTGTAAAAAACAATTAATTTCATGTTCTGCACGTTTACTTATTTCTTGAGCTAATTTCATTGAATCTAAAGCATGAAAGTAATCAACATAATTTATTACATCTTTGACTTTGCGTCTTTGAAGTGTCCCGATTAAATGCCATGTTATATCTAAATCATCCAAAGCATGGTACTTATCAAGAAATAAATCAACTCTATTTTCAGCCAAGTTATTAATTCCTGATATTACAAGTTGTCGTGCAGCGATTTCATCTACGTATTTGGTTACACCAATTACTGTTACTGAATTCTCTGCACGACAGGAATGTTTTTCTGATTTACTTACATTATCGAGAACATTTTGTACATTCTCAGATATTGTCATGTTAATTATTTGTTATTACGGAAGAATGGAGGTGTATCCAAGTTTTCACCATCATTTTGAGATGTTTGACTTGGAGCGTTATATTTACTAACTGAAGCTTGTTCTTCACGATTTGTACTTTGTGTTGGACGTGGAGCGCTTGTCTCACGTCTCAAATCCCATTCACCAAAAGCAGATTGTTGGTTTTGGTTATTTGAAGTTGTTTCTTTACGACGAATATCATTATTTGTTGAATATTCACCAGAAGATGCTCCTAAGATGCGACGACGTGGTTGTTCTTGTTTTTGATTAACAACACGATTAACTTCTTCTTTATCAACACCAGTTGCAACAACAGTTACACGAATTTCACCTTGTAAGCTATCATCAATTGCAGTTCCAAGTAAGATATTTACATCATTCCCAGCTGCTTGAATAACGATTTCTGATGCATCTTGTGCCTCAGTAAGACTCATATCAAGTCCACCCGTAACGTTTAAAAGAACGTTTTCAGCTCCGTCAATAGTAGTTTCTAGCAATGGTGAATAGATAGCTTGACGAGTTGCTTCAATAACACGATCGTCTCCTTCTGCAACACCAATACCCATTAAAGCATCACCTTTGTTTGCCATTACAGTTTTAACATCAGCGAAGTCTAAGTTGATCATACCAGGACTTGTAATCAAGTCTGTAATTCCTTGTACACCTTGACGTAAAACGTTATCAGCTTCACGTAAAGCTTCTGTTAAAGGAGTTTTCTTATCAACGATTTCAAGTAAATTATTATTTGAAATAATTAATAAAGTATCAACATTCTCTTTAAGTTCAGCAATTCCTTCAGCAGCATGGTAACCACGTTTTGAACCTTCAAATCCAAATGGACGTGTAACAACACCAACAGTTAAGGCACCTAAATTTTTAGCAATATTAGCAATTACTGGTGCAGCACCTGTACCAGTTCCGCCACCCATACCAGCTGTGATAAATACCATATCACTTCCGTGAAGGATTTCTTCAAGAACTTCTTCGCTTTCTTCAGCAGCTTTTCTTCCAACTTCTGGTTGAGCACCTGCTCCAAGTCCACGAGTTAATTTTGGACCAATTTGAATTACTGTATCTGCTTTTGATGAACGTAACGCTTGAACATCAGTATTAGCAGCGATAAATTCAACTCCACCAACTTGTTCTTCAACCATACGGTTAATTGCGTTTCCGCCACCACCACCAACACCAATTACTTTTATAACTGCACCTTGATTTAAATCACCATCAAATGAAAATTCCATGTTTATTCCTCCTATTAGTCGAACATGTTTCCAAACATGTCTCTTACTCGGTGGAATACCCCACCTTCTTTTCTATTATCTTGATTAACCTGTTCAGGAGCTAAAGCTGCTACGTTGCTAGATACAACTACATCTTCTTCGCGAGAAACAGGGATAAAGTTTGTATATTCTGTACTTTGAGAATTTTGGCTATGAATACTTTCTGCAGGTGATTCTAATTTAACCACTGCATTTTGAACTAAAGTTTCAATATCACTTCGGCTTCCAACATAGTTAACTATGCTTAATACATTAGCAAAAATTGGATTTCTTAACCCCATTTCAGCTGGAACGAACAAACGAACGTTTACGCCTAGGACTTGACTAGCTAATTCTACGATTCCTGGCATCGCTGCTCCACCGCCGATAAGAACAATACCACCTGGGTAATCAATAGTTCTACTTTGCTCTAGTTCATGCTTAACATGCGTGAAAATTTGTGTTAAGCGAGCTTCTAAAATTTGAGCTAAATAATACTCATCAATAGCTTCGGGCTCATTTTTACCAACAACGTCAACTAAGAAACGCTCATCTTTACTGGCTCTCTCAGTACTAGCTTCACCGTAGTTAATTTTCAAATCTTCAGCAATCTCAATTGATGTATTTAATACTGTTGATACATCTTTAGTGGCATAATCTCCACCCTCAGAGCTAACATCAATTTGTTGTAGTTCTTGATCTTTCATTGCAATTGTTGAAGTGTGTCCTGCACCCATGTCAACTATTACTGTACCAAATTCACGTTCACCTTCGTTTAACACATATTTTGACAGTGATAATGGAGTAATCACTATATTTTCAACAACCAAGCCTGCACGTTCTACTGCCTTACGTAAGTTATGAATAATTGTCTTTGGTCCTGTGTATAGTAGGCCTTTCATTTCAAGACGAACTCCAAACATTCCACGTGGATCTGTAATTCCTTCAAAGCCATCAACAGTAAATTCTTTAGGAACTACTGCGATAATTTCTCTTTCAGGAAGAACACTACGAAGTAATGCATTATCTACGACTTGATCGACATCATTGTCTGTAATTTCTTTTGATTCATTTGATATTGGAATCATCCCTTGACAAGGATCAACTTCCAACATGTTTGCAGGTAACCCCACATTAACATTTGTAATTTTAATTCCAGAACGTTCTTCTGCTGCTTCTACAGCTTTACGAAGTGAAGTTGCTACTTTATCGATATCAACGATAATTCCGTTCTTCAACCCTTCACTTTTGGCATTTCCTACACCAATTATATTCATATCCCCACGGATGTATTCAGCAACTAACACCTTAATTGTGTTTGTTCCGATATCTACACCCGTAAAAAGTCCACTTTTGGCCATGAAAGTGACTCCTTTCCTATTCTTAAAGTACATTATTATTAAAGTAGATAATATTCCTAATTCTAGATATTAACACTCATTCAATATTTTAACATAAAAACCGAGTAAAGCAATAACTTACCCCTGTTTTTATCATATTTCTTTTGGTTTTTTTAACAAAAATTTTAAATCAATTTTTTATATTTAATCCAATTTATTCATAAGATTTTTCAGTTGATTTATCTGTTCTTCACTCCATTGTGTTGCTCTAGGTTTCACATCCATTAGTGAATTTGTGAAGTTTTTTACATCTTTTTTACCTAAATCAACCATTTTTTCAAGTTCTCGGGCGGAAATTCGAGCAGCACCTTGACTAAAAACAACCCATTGCTCTGCCAAGTCACTAGTAGCTACAAAAACTTGAGTTAATATATCATTACACTCACCCGCTAAGCGTTCGATATAATCATCAGCCGTCTCATCTTCTTCTGTAAAAACGACTAGTACATTATACTTTTTATACGATGTTCTAACTCCGGGTACATATTGTGCATCAAAGACACACACAACCTCTATCCCTTCAAAATTTGCATACTCAGAAAGTTTTTCAAGTAAATAATCACGCGCCTCTTCTAACCTGTTTTGTTGAAATAGTGTATGAGTTTCCTTCCATGATCCAATCATATTATATCCATCCACTATCAGCAGCTGTCTCTTCATTTAGAAGCCTCGCTTTCTGGCCACCTCATACATTAAAATTGCACCAGCTACACTTGCATTAAGACTCTGAACATGTCCAGTCATAGGAATAGTAATCATTTCATCAACTTGTTTTTTTATATTTGTAGAAACGCCTTTGCCTTCATTACCGATAATCAAAGCAATTTTCCCCTGAGTGTTCCAATCTGTATATTTAGTACCGTTCATATCAGTTCCAAAAATCCAGAATCCATCTTCTTTAAGCTTATCAAGTGTCTGACTGAGATTAGTTACACGACTAACCGGCACATATTGAACCGCTCCTGTACTCGCCTTCACAGCTGTTGGCGTAATTCCAACTGCTCTATGTTTAGGAATGACTACACCAGTGACTCCAGTGGCATCTGCTGTTCTTAAAATCGAACCTAAGTTATGCGGATCCGTTAAGCCATCAAGAATAATTATAAAAGGATTATCTTGTTCATCTGAATTTGCCAATTTCAAAAGATCATCAAAATCTATATATGCATATGCGCTAACTTTTAGCACAAAACCTTGGTGAACGCCATTATCACTCATCTTATCAAGTTCTTGTTTTTTCTCAAAAGATATTGAGACTTTTTTATCAGCTGCAAGTACCTTTATATCCGCCAAGTTCTTGCCTCTAAGATCTTCTTGGATATATAACTTATTACCAGTATCTGCCTTCAAAGCTTCAATAACTGCATGTACACCATAGACAATATCATTATCTATTTGTTCCGCATCAAATTCTTGTTTCTCTCTGAAATTTGAATTTCCTTTATTTTTATCAAATACCTTTTTACCTGTATTTTTTTTTCTAAAATCATTTTTATTTTTGTTATTAAAACGCTTATTGTCTTGTTTTCTCATGTTTTCCCTATTTCTATAAATAATAAAGTCTTACACTAATTATAGCATAAGACTTTATATCAATTAATTACGTTCATCTAACAGTTTCGCTTGTTCTTCTTCAATTTTCGCAATACACCATCTGACAACTTCATCTAATCTTTGATTTTGTTCAGTAAGATGAAGATATCCCATGACTGCTTCAAATCCTGTTGAAATACGATATGTTAAAATATCAGCATTTTTTGCTTTAGTTTTACTGTTTGCATTTCTTCCTCGTTTGAAATAAGACCATTCTTCATCAGTCAAAAGGTTTGCCTCTTCCATCTGACTAACCAGCCAAGCTTGAGCTTTTGCTGAAACAAACTTCGTTGCTGATTTATGCAGTCTATCCGGTTTTGTCAAACCATTAAAAATCAAATGATCCCGTACATATACTTCATAAATTGAGTCCCCTGCATAGGCAAGAGCAATCCCATTTAATAATTTAACATCAACTTTAGCCACGTTTCCACCTTACCCCATCTGGAGTATCTTCTAAAATAATTCCTTGTTCTGCCAATTCATTACGAATTGCATCAGCAAGGGCAAAGTCACGATTTTTTCTAGCAGTTTGTCTTTCCTCAATTTTTGCTTCAATATATTCATCATCAGTTTTTTTTGAAGAATTTCCTTCAAAATCTAAGCCAATAATTCCATTTATTTCGTCAAAAAGTTTTTTAGAAGCAAGGCTCGAACCACCAGAATTAATAAATTTTATAAAGTCATAAAAAACTGTTAATCCATTGGCGATATTAAAATCATCATCCATTTCTTGGATAAATCTGCCACGAAACTCATCAACTTGAATTTCATTGTCAGCATCTTTTCCGTTTGATAAATCAAAGATTAAATTTTCGTACGCATTCTTTATCTTTTGCAAGTTATTTTCTGCATCACGAACATTATCATCTGAAAACGGCAATGGTTTACGGTAATGTGTAGTAGCTAAAAAGAATCTCAAAACTTGAGGATTTGCTACTTCAAGCATTTCATGAACAGTTTTAAAGTTTCCAAGAGATTTACTCATTTTTTCACCGTCAGCTGCAGTTACAAACCCATTATGCATCCAATAATTGGCAAAAGTTTTTCCAGTTTTACTTTCCGATTGTGCAATTTCATTTGTGTGATGCGGAAACTCTAAGTCTTGTCCTCCACCATGAATATCAATTGTATCACCTAATATTTCAGTAGCCATTACTGAACACTCAATGTGCCAACCAGGACGCCCTGGTCCCCACGGACTATCCCATGATGGTTCATCATTCTTGACTGATTTCCATAGGGCAAAATCAAGCGGGTCTTCTTTGAACGATTCATTATCTAGTCGTCCACTTGCACCTTCTTCAAGTTCAGAGATATTCTTGTTGGCTAATTTCCCATAATCTGGAAATTTACGAACTCTAAAATATACATCTCCATTGACTTCATATGCAAATTCTTTTTCAATCAAAGTCTCCACAAACAAAATTATCGAATCCATAAAGTCAACAACACGTGGATGTTGACTTGCTTTTTTAACACCTAAGGAAGTTACATCATCGAAAAAGGCTTCAATAAATCCATCTGAAAAATCTTTAATATCAAGACCTGCAGCTTTTGCGCCTCTAATTATTTTATCATCCACATCTGTAAAGTTTGAAATATAGTTCACCTCAAAGCCACGGTATTCCAAATATTTTCGTATCATATCGAAAGCTACTACACTTCTAGCATTTCCGATATGGATGTAGTTATAAACTGTTGGTCCGCAGACATACATCTTAACTTTTCCAGCTTCTAATGGTATGAAATCTTCTTTTTTTCGACTTAAAGTATTATAAATTTTAATCATATTAAATCTCTTTCGCTATTTTCAAGGCAATATCCCAAAATACCAAGACATCTTCTTGTCGCTCATCTGTTCTCTCTTCCCATATTTCATCTTCGTGATTGACAAAATCAGCTGTATAGAAGAACTGGTAGGCAGGTAAATTTCTAAATTGTGACCAAGCTGTTATTGCTGAGCATTCCATATCAACAACTTGAACGCCACTTTCAAGTCTTCTTTTGACCTTGGCAGGCGTTTCACGGAAGAAAGCATCTGTAGTCCAAGCCTTGGTAAGAACATAACCAATATTATTTTTCTTAAAAATATCTATCAGCTTTTCTGTAATTTCTGTTTTAATATCAATTTCATCACTAGTAGGGGCATAATGATAACTAGTCCCTTCATCTCGTACAGCAGAAGTCGGAAGAACAATTTTATCTGCCTCTAGATCTCTATCAAGCACACCACATGAACCCATATAGATAAATTTTTCAAATCCAAGTGCATGCAGCTCTTCAGACATACCTACTGTCGACGGAGCCCCCAAAGTAGCCAAACAAAAGGCAACTTTTATGTCCGATTTTTCATAAATGTAGACTGGTAATAATCCATTAATATTAGATATATTGCCGATGTGTCTACTTTCAGGTTGAGCAATAAGTGTATCAACAATCACTCCAGAAAATGGCATTATCATTACATCACATACTTCCTTAAAATCAGGATAGTGTGAACGTAAATCTTCAGGGTTGATAACAGCTTTTGTATTTTCAAATTCCTCTAAAATCATAAATAACACCTTTCTAGATAAATATCTTTTTCTAATATTAATAAATGGAATCAATTTAGTTATAAGCATATACAGAAAAAGGAAATAAAAGCTTTCCCTTTTTTGCATATTATGAGTATTAATTTTAATCTTGTTTTTCTTCAGCTTTTTCAGCAGCTTTTACAACATCTGATTTTTCTTCTGTTTTTGGCTTAGCTGGTCTTTCAGGTCTTGGCAGTAGTCTTTTACGACTTACATCAATACGTCCACGGTCATCAATTTTGATAACCTTAACTTTTACAACATCACCAATATTTACTACGTCTTCAACTTTATCTGTTTTAGCCCAATCTAATTCAGAAATATGAAGTAGAGCTCCTACATTTCCAAATAGATTTACGAAAGCACCGAATTTTTCAACTCTTTGTACCTTAGCTTCGTAGACGTCACCAACCTTAGCAACACGAACAAGTTCTTCAATGATTTCTTTAGCACGTGCAATTGCTGCTGCATCGCTAGAGAAGATTGCAACAAGTCCATCTTCATCAATATCAATTTTAACGCCAGTTTCTGCGATAATCTTATCAATCGTTTCTCCACCTTTACCGATAACAATCTTAATCTTATCAACATCAATCTTGATTGTTTCAATCTTAGGAGCAGTTGGTGCAAGTTCAGGACGAGGAGCTGGGATTGTAGCTTCAATTACATCAAGAATTTCAAATCTTGCTCTCTTAGCTTGTGCTAGAGCCTCGGTTAAAATTTGAGGAGTAATACCATCAATCTTAATATCCATTTGAAGGGCAGTAATTCCTTCACGAGTTCCGGCAACCTTAAAGTCCATATCGCCAAAGTGGTCTTCTAAACCTTGAATATCGGTTAAAACAGTATAGTTCTCACCATCAGAGATAAGTCCCATTGCAATACCTGCTACAGGTGCTTTGATAGGCACACCACCAGCCATTAAAGCAAGAGTTCCGGCACAAATAGAGGCTTGCGAACTTGACCCATTTGATTCCAATACTTCAGCAACTAAGCGAATAGCATAAGGGAATTCTTCCAGACTTGGCATAACTTGTTCAAGAGCACGTTCACCTAGTGCACCATGTCCAATTTCGCGACGTCCAGGAGCACCATAACGACCAGTAGAACCTACTGAATATTGTGGGAAGTTATAGTGGTGCATGAAGCGTTTTTTGTATTCATCATCAAGTCCATCAATAGTTTGAGCTTCTCCCATTGGAGCAAGCGTTAATACTGATAAAGCTTGAGTTTGTCCACGTGTAAATAGACCTGAACCATGTACTTGTGGTAAGAAATCAATTTCGGCATCCAGTGGACGAATTTCATCAATTTTACGACCATCAGGGCGAACTTTGTCCTCTGTGATAAGACGACGAACTTCTGTATGTTCCATGATTTCAAGAATTTCATTTACTTCGCGCATTAAACGAACTTTATTTTCATCTTCTGCAAATTTTTCTTCATATTCTTCAATCGCACGGGCACGAACTTCGTTTGTTGCATCTTCACGAGCTAATTTTTCTTCAACTTGAACTGCTTTTTGCAAATCGTCATTGTATTTAGCAACGATTTCTGCTTGTAAATCTGCATCAACTTGTAGAAGTTCTACGTCTGCTTTTTCAACTCCCACTTCAGCAACGATTTTATCTTGGAATTCAATCAACTCAACAACTGCTTCATGACCTTTTAAAAGGGCTTCTAGCATAATTTCTTCAGAAAGTTCTTTGGCTCCAGATTCTACCATGTTGATAGCATCTCGGTTACCTGCTACTGATAGATTTAAAAGGCTATTTTCCTTTTGTTCAGCAGTTGGGTTAATTATAATTTCGCCATCGACGTACCCTACTTCAACACCAGCGATTGGACCGTTGAATGGGATATCAGAAATTGATAGAGCCAAACTTGAACCAAACATGGCTGTCATTGCCGCTGTTGCATTTTCATCATATGAAAGCACAGTGTTGATAACTTGCACTTCGTTACGGAATCCATCTGCGAACATTGGACGAATTGGACGGTCAATCAAACGAGCATTTAAAGTTGCTTCTGTTGAAGGGCGTGCTTCACGTTTGTTAAATCCTCCAGGGAATTTACCTGAGGCATACATTTTTTCGTCATAATTTACTTGAAGAGGGAAGAAATCTCCATCTTTCATTTGTTTGCTCATTGTTGCTGCTGTAAGAACTGTAGTTTCACCGTAACGAACTACTGCTGCTCCATTAGCCTGTTTAGCAACTTGACCAACCTCAACAACTAGAGGACGACCATAAAATTCCATTTCAAAAGTTTTTTTCGACATTTTCTCACCTTTACTTTAGTGGTGTTTTAACACCCTTGATTTGCAAATATAGCTACTTGGTCTAATTACTAGCCACTTTTTCTAGAAAATTAAATATTAACTATATTCTTTTGATAACGTCTTTCTAGACAAAGATCAACTAGATTTTCACAAAATATAGCTCAACTTTGCTTAGAATTTGACGTATCGCCTCATTTTACCAAAAAAACTGTAAGCTTTCTAGCTTACAGTTTAATAATATTGTAAGAAAATTCATTTTTTCGTTTATCTAGGTTATATTAATCAAGATTAATATTATTAACCCTATTGATTGGAATTTTTCTTTTTATCTTCTGCTTTCTCTTGCGAATCATCTTTTTCAGAATCTGCTTTCGTTCGTGGACTCGAAAAAATCCCAGCCTCCATATCAATAGTACTTGGTTGATCCAAACTTTTCTTGACACTTGTATAATAAGGAAGTTTCATATCAATTTCAGATAAAGGAACCAAAACTTGATTTCCATCTCTCATTTCCATTGTTAAGAAATCAGATGTTGATTTAGTTGGTGTTTTTGTAACAGTTGAAATTTGGCTTCTAATCTCCACAGGAAGTTTTGAATATGAATCAATAAATGACTTAACTTCATTTTTGTCTAATATTTTATCTAATACTGGCAATTTTTTATCAATCTTATCTTCACCAATCTTCTCAGATTCAATATAAGTACCAGTGGAAATAACAGGATAAAAATCATTGTTATTTTTCACATATGCAACAACTGGATACTCCTTAACATTTACAACAACCGTACTCGGTAGTTTTATTTGCAAGTTAGCATTTTCAATTCGAGGGAAGGCTTTTAAAACCCCTTTTGATATCTTTGAACGATGATGATAGATATTATAAATTCTATCATTCTCTCGAATACCTGTTGCATTGGCGATTGACTCTATAGATTCATGTGTGTCACCATTCACAACAAATTTTTGAACTCTACTATATGGACTAACAATATAAAGATTGAGTAGTAAGACAACCAAAAAGCCTAGTATCACCCACCACATTTTTTTCAATATAGGAAAAATTTTTCTTTTATTTGGTTTTTGGACTTCTTGTTCGTCAATACTCTCAAAATCTATTCGCTCTTCTTCAGAAACTTCTGAGTCATCGACTTTATTTTTGGGGGATTTAGATTTTTTATCCTTTACATCCTCTGATGATTGAACTTCTTCAGTTTGTTTGTTTTTTTCTTTTTGATATTCCAAGTGCTTTTGTTGCCAAGGACTTAGTTCTTTATTTTCGTTATTTTCTTTTTTATCTGACATATAATTTATTCTAAACACCTATTGATCACTTTTAACAAGCGAACACTTGAATCTAAAACTCCTTCTCTCATTGAAGCATCTGACATATTGCGATACATCATTCCATCATCTAAAATTCTTTCAATTTGTTTTACAATCTTATCACCTGTTAGCTCAGCATCAGTTATTATAATTGCAGCACCTAATTTCTTAAGGGCTTCTGCATTCTTGGTCTGGTGATCTGCTGTAACATATGGGCTTGGAATAAGAATTGAAGGAATACCTAGTGATGTTACCTCTGCAAGAGTAGTAGCTCCAGCGCGACTTACTAATATATCTGCATTCGACATTACTTCAGACATATTTTCTACATAAGGCCTAATAGCAATATTAGGCTCGATATTATATTTTTCAAACACTTCTTTAAATTCATCATAGTATATTTCACCAGATGCATATATAACCTGATAATTTTTACCAACAAATTTAGGAAGTGCTTCTACAATCGCCTGATTAATTTTTAATGCTCCACGAGAGCCACCAAAAATCAAGACTGTCTTCTTATCTAATGACATTCCAAATTCACTTATTGCTTCTTCTGCATCAATATCTGCAATTTCTTGTGATCTTGGATTACCAGTAAAATATGTTTTCTCTTCAGGAAAATAATTAGCTGCTTCTTGAAAACCAACTGCAATTTTTGTTGCAAATCTGCTTAAAAATTTATTGGTCATTCCAGGAATGCTATTTTGTTCGTGTATTACTGTTGGGATATTGAGACGACTAGCACCATAAATAACTGGTGCAGCAACATAACCTCCTGTACCTAAAACGATATCAGGTTTGAAATCCTTTATAATTTTTTTTGCTTGATTTGTTGATTTAACAAATTTAAAAATAGTCTTTACATTTTGAAGGCTTATACTTCTTTTCAAACCTTGAACATCAATTGTTTCAAATGACAATCCAGCTTGAGGGACTATTTTACTCTCCAAACCTTTCTCTGTACCAATATATAAAACCTCAGTACTCGGTGTAACTTTTTTTAAGTAACTAATAAAGGCAAGGGCAGGATAAACATGCCCTCCTGTTCCTCCACCTGTCACAATAATTCTCATATTTCTTCTTTCAACTTATCAAATTCTTGAACAAAAACATCTCCACGAATTTCAAAATTCGGATATTGATCCCAACTTGCATTTGCTGGACTCAAAAGAACTACTTCGCCTGGCTCGGCTTTTTCAAATGCAAGTCTTGCAGCAGTCCCTACATTTTCACTCTCTAAAACAGTTATATTTAATTCTTCCGCAAGTTCTCTTAGCTTCGGAGCAGTCTCACCAAAAACAATCATTCCTTTTAGATTTTCAATATCAGATGCAAGCTCCTCGAAACCATTACCTCTATCAAGACCTCCTGCTAGCAGCCAAAGTTTATTGTTTTCAAAACCACTTAACGCCTTTTGCGTAGCTAAGATATTTGTCGCTTTACTGTCATTATAAAATTTTACACCCTCAATATTTCCTAAGTATTGAAGACGATGTTTAACACCTGAAAAAGTAGTCAAGATATTAATAATTGACTGGTTAGATACACCTTTTAATTTCGCCACTGCAACTGCTGCTAAAGCATTCTCAACATTATGCTCCCCAGGAAGAGATAAATTATCCACATCCAATATGTACTCATCACGGAAATATATTTCACCATTGAGCACGTATGCTCCATCAACTTTTTCAAGAGTTGAAAAAGGAATAACCTGAGCCTTAGTTTCTTCACTAAGCTTTCTTAACTTTTCCTGATTAAAATTAATCACCAAGAAATCAGAGTCTTCCATATTTTCCTGTATACGCCATTTAGCTGCCTCATAGTTTTTTTGGTTACCATGATAGTCTAAGTGGGCAGAGAAAATGTTAGTAATCACTGCAATTTCAGGTCGAAACTTTTCAATTCCCATAAGTTGGAAACTTGATAACTCCATAACTAGGGTATCATTTTCGGTAGCTTTTTCAGCAACTTCACTTGCAGGAAATCCAATATTACCTGCTAATTTCGCCGAAAGCCCGCCCTCATTTAAAATATCAGCAATCAATGTTGTTGTTGTTGTCTTACCATTCGTACCTGTAATACCAATTATATCAGCCTCGCTAATTAAATAAGCTAATTCTACTTCAGTAATTACAGGTATGCCTTTTTCCAACGCTTTAACAACCATAGGGTTTTCGTATGGGATACCAGGATTTTTAACCATAAGCGAAAAATCTTCATCAAGCAACTCTACTGGATGACCTCCACTGATAACACGAATACCGTTTTCCAAAAGATTCTGCGCTTCTTTATTCTCACCAAGTTCTTTTCCATCATTGACAGTTACTATCGCTCCCAGATCGTTGAGAACACGAGCCGCACTTGCTCCACTCTTAGCAAGTCCTAAGACTAAAACTTTTTTATTTTCAAATGTTGATATTTTCTTCACGTCAAAATCCCGTCACTTTCTCTCATTATATATGAGTTTACTTGTTTTAAATATTTTTTTCAAGTTTTTGAAGAAATAAAATGATTTAAAAATACGATATTTTTATATCAATATAAAAAAGACGGTCAACGACCATCTTTCAATTATTTGTTTTTTTCAATTTGAATTCCTGTTAGATCCAAACCGTTAATATTGTCTTTTTCCTCAGCAGCTGTACGAATCTTAATTACTTTTTCAATCGGATAAATAAATATTTTTCCATCCCCTGCCTCACCAGTAGTTACAGCTTGTCGAATCTCTTCAACAATAGCATCAACGTTGGCATCTTGGCATACTACTTCTATCTTTACCTTAGCAAGCAGCATTGGCTGAACTGCCTTACCACGTACATACTCTTTAAATCCTTTTTGTTCTCCAAAACCTAACACTTGAGATACTGTCATTCCTGTAATTAATGTTTCATCAGCAAATTTCATTTTCAAATCTTCAAGTTTCTCAGTTCTGATCACAGCTTCAATTTTTTTCATAATATCTTCGTCTCCTAATTAACTATCTAATCCCATAAACGTTGGATATGCTGTTTCATCTAGTTCGCTATCATCCAAGCCAATTGCCTCAGCCTTATCTTCGACACGTAATTTGGTAAACAAACTGATAGCTTTTGCTATAGCGAAGGTCACTATTGCAGAAAAGATGATTGTAAAAACGATAGCTTCTACCTGAGCAATTAATAACTTAGGATCTCCAAACACTAAACCAACATAATCTTTGTCAGGTGCTAAAGTTTTGCTTGTAAACAATCCAGTTGCTATCCCTCCAAAAATCCCTCCGATTCCATGGCATCCAAATGCATCTAAGGAATCATCATATCCTAACTTTTCTTTTATATTCGATACTGCAAAATAACATACAGGACTTACTAACAATCCAATTACTAACGAAGCCCATAAAGGTACAAATCCTGCTCCAGGTGTAATACCTACAAGACCAACCACTAAGCCTGTTGATGCTCCTACGACTGTTGGCTTTCCAATATGAATCATTTCAATCAGCATCCAACTAAACATTGCTGCTGCTGCTGCAATATGAGTAGTCATAAATGCATGCACTGCAAGTCCATCTGCAGCGAGAGCACTTCCTGCATTAAAACCAAACCAGCCAAACCAAAGTAATCCAGCACCAAGCAAAACAAAAGGTACATTATGAGGACGATAAACTAACTGATTATATTCTCTACGTCTACCTAAAACCAATGCCAAGACAAGCCCTGAAACACCACTAGAGATGTGAACTACATTCCCACCAGCAAAGTCAATGGAATGTATTTTATCAAGGAAACCTCCACCCCAAACCATATGTGCTAACGGATAATATACTAAAACTAGCCACAAAGGAATAAAAAACATTAGCGGAAGAATCCTGATTCTACCTGTAACCGAACCCGTAAGAATCGCTACAGTGATAATTGAAAACATCATTTGAAAGCCTGCAAACAAACCATCCGGAATCTCAAGTCCATGAAGAGTATTATTTGCCATGTCCACTCCTTCAAAAAAAACATGTTTGAAATTTCCTATAAATGAACCATCTCCACTGAAAGATAATGTATAACCGACTGCAAGCCATAAAAGTGAAGCTAATGCAATAGGAATTATAGCCATCATCATCGTGTTTAAAACATTTTTTCTTCTCTCTAACCCTCCATAAAAGAAGGCTAATGCCGGTGTCATTAAAAACACCAAAGCCGCGCATACAATAATAAATGCAATACTTGCTCCACTCATAAACAAACTCTCCATTCTTCTTCAAAAATATGTTATATTTTCTATGTTAGAAAATATAACATAAGTATTTGTGAATGTAAAGTATAAATTTTCAAAAAATTCAATTATTTTGTATAGACCAAATCAAAAAGCACTGCCATAGCAATGCTTTTAAGGAATTAATTTATTTCAATTGTGTATCCGCATTCAAATTTTTCATCAGGAAGTAGCTCATTAATTCCAAATTTTGTAGCAATATTACCATCAGTTTGATCATCATCGGCTATTCCACACCATGGCTCGATACAAACAAATGGCGCTTCTGCTGGATAAGGACTCCAAATTCCCAAAAATGGCATATTTTCGTAAGAGATTTTTACAGTTCTATCATCTTTATTGTTAGAAATTATCACATCAGTTTTTCCTGGTGTTTCAAAAACTAGAGCATCCTCTGAAAAAAGCTCTCTTGTTAAAGGAAATTCACTTTCATCCGTCACAACAGCACGATCTAAAAACAAAGTTCCCTCTGCAGTATTTAGCGGAATTGTTTTTCGTCCTTTATCTGGAAGGATAGAAATTTTATAATCCTCAAAATTTCCTTCTTCATTTGGTGCATTAAAAGCTGGGTGGGCACCGATTCCAAAAAACATTACTTTTTCATCAAGATTTTTTACAATATATCTCACTTCAATTGTATTTTCTTTTAGTTTGTATTGAACTTTTAAAGAAAATTTAAAAGGATAATTATTGAGGGTTTCTTCATTTTCTCTAAGCTCATATTCTAGTTCATGTTCTAACTCACTCAACAATCCTTGTTTAACCTTAAACTCATTGTCTCGTGCAAACCCATGTCCCGACATATTATATTTTTGATCATCATAAATGTAAGAGCCCTTTTTCAACTTTCCAACAATAGGGAATAGAATAGGGGCACGTCGTGACCAAAATTCTTTATCACCTTGCCATAAATATTCTGTCCCATCTGCTGTTTTTATACTTTGTAACTCTGCACCTAAGCTATCGACAATAACGGTCAATTTTTGATTTTTTAAAGTTTTTTGACTCATGCCCATTCTCCATTTCTAAAGATTGGAACTATAGTACCGTCTTCTTTAACTCCATCAACATCCATCTTATCGCTTCCTATCATGAAGTCAACATGAACGTCACTTCTATTAAGTCCTGCTTCATCAAGCTGTTCTTGACTCATTTCAGTCCCACCTTCAACACTAAAAGCATATGCTTGACCGATAGCTATATGATTAGAGGCATTTTCATCAAATAATGTTTCAAAGAAAATAATACCACTTGCAGAAATAGGGCTAGAATTAGGAACTAGAGCAATCTCACCAAAATAATGACTTCCTTCGTCTGTAGCAACTAATTTCTCTAATGTTTCTTGTCCTTTGTCTGCATAAACATCTACAATTCGCCCATCTTCAAGTGTCAATTTAATTCCATCAATTATTGTACCAGCATAACTTAAAGGTTTTGTACTTGATACAACACCGTCCACTCTTTTTTTATCTGGTGCTGAAAAAACTTCTTCAGTTGGCATGTTAGCAATAAATCTTTCATTACGTGAATTATATGAACTTGGTCCTTCAAAAACATAATTTTTAGGTAAACCAACAACTAGGTCAGTACCTGGTGCAGTGTAATGGAATTTGTCAAATTTTTGCTCACTTAACCATTTAGCCTTCGAAGTTAATAGCTTATCATGCTCATTCCATGCTTCAACTGGATTCTCTAAATTAGTGCGTGTAGCTTTAAATATTTCATTCCAAAGTTTATCAGTTGCCTCGTCTTCTGGTAATTCAGGAAATACTTCTTTAGCCCATTCGGGACTCGCTGCTGCAACGACCAACCAAGAAAACTTATTAGCTTGTAAACATGCACCTAACTTACGACTTGCTTTACCATTTGTTGCTTGAGCAAGAGCAATTCTTTCAGGATCGACACCTTCGTATGCTGCAGGATTATCTGACACTACGCTGATACGACTGGCTCCGTCTTCAATCCATTCATCAAATATTTTCGTTGTTGATTCCTTTATCTCATCTAAATTTTTTGCCGAAATCAATCTTTCTCGATTAACAGCCTCATCAGACCATCTCACAATCACATCTCGTGCACCTTGCTTGTATGCCTCTTTTACGATTAGGCGAGCTAATGGTGCTTGATCAACTGCAATATTTAACACTACAGTATGATTATTTTGAACGTTTACTCCAATTTTAACAATTAATTCTGCATATTTTTTTAAATTTTCTTCAAATGTTGCCATGATTTCCTCCAATTTTATGAGATAATTATATCATAATGTACACAGATAAACATTAAGCATACTGCAAAATAATAAAACATAAGTTATAATGTTAATAACAATTCAGGGGGAATAATATTAATATGGCAAGAACTCAAGAAACTAGTAAACAAGATATTCTAGAAGCCGCTTCTAAGTTTATAGTATTATACGGACCAGCAAAATTTAAAGCACGACAACTAGCCGAATATATGGGGATTTCGACTCAACCACTTTACCAACAATTCAAAAATATGCAAAACCTTCGAGATGAACTTTTAGAATATTTTTACGAAAAACTGAAAAATGATTATGATAACAATATTTCGGAATATACACCAATTGTTAATCTTATGATTGGATTTTCAAAATTTCCTAATGGCCATCCTATAGCTACTGAAGACCTGCTAAAAGATTTATTTAGTACAAAAAAAGATACAGCAAAGAAAACTGCAAATTTTTCTTATGAATTATTTTTCAAATTTTTATCTGAAAGCTCAGAGTCAGACGATTTGAACGAAAAAGAAATTAAAACACTTGCATATTGCCTATGGATTTCAGCAACAGGTATATCAAATTTCATGAGAAGTGGAACTGCTGCATTAACAGATGATGAATTAGGTACTTACTTTAACGGTGTCGTTAAAAATATGCAAGAAATAAATTTAGATAAGCTAAAATTATAATTTAAAAACAATTTAAACAAACCTCGTTGAACCAATTGATTCAACGAGGTCTTTTTTTGTTATTCAAAACATCCCCAAATACTTATTCTCTTTCCATTTAACGATTCACCGGTAGGTAAATATGCAAACTTACCATTTTCTCGAGATTGTCTAATCCAAACATAACCATTGTAATCTATTTTATATTGATCATACTTAATCTTATCATCTTTATTAAGCAGAATCTTTTTACCACTTAGAGGATAATTAAAGCTTAAAAAGATTGCAGTATTCAATTTAAAAAATCCTTTTTCAGCTATCCACTCTCCTTCTATTGTGGATTGATTTATACCATTATTTGAAGATAAATTTCTATATATATAGAAATATGGATAACCAGCATTAGCCCAATATCCGTCAAATCCGTATTCTTGAATTGCTGTGTTGACAACTCCACCAGTGGAGTAATCACAAGAAATTTCTATTGCATTTGGATCATCATTTATAAAAATACCTGTATGCCCTTCACTACCTCCAGAAATACCTTTCATACCAAAAATATAAATATCTCCGACTTTAGCATCCCACTCTTGATTCTCGCTAATAAGATTATATCCATTTGCTAGCAAATAATCATGTAAGCTATCTGTATTGTACAACCAAGAAGGTTTCGAACCACCGGCTTCATAAACAGCCTGAACCATAGATCCTGAGCAGTCTGCTGTTCCATCATCCCCATTTCTACTTCCATACATAGAATATGTGAGTTTCCCAATATTATTAATGAACCACGAAATTACTTTTTCATTGTCTACCACCATAAATATTCTCCTTACTTATTTTTTTCATTTTCATTTAATTGCGTTTCATTGACCTTATCTACAAATTTTGCATTATCCATACGTCTTTGTTTCGACTGTAATTCCTGATCAGCTGATAAAGATTTACTCAAAAAATCTCCAATATCAAATTCATAAATAATACTCAGATTGGCTACTATGCTCGATAATTCTTTTCTTCCATAAGCTGTTATTGTTACTGGTAACGCAATTTTTATTAATCTTATATATTCTTCCATTGATGGTAAATTAAATAAATCTGCAAAATCAGCAACTAATACTACAACTGTAAATAAGATAAAAGCGATAAATTTTTTCATCAACCCTTCATTTCCTTTTTCAGAAGAGTAAAGATTATGTTTGTTTGCTACAAAACTACCTAATATATAATCTACAGTTAGGATAACAGCAAAAATCGTTAGTAATACTAACATTGTTTTATTGAATACTAAATCCATTTCTTCTCCTTTTCAAATAAAAATCCCAGTAAATTTATTTACCAGAATTTTTTAAAATTTATTTTATTTAATATAATAATAGAATAACAGGCCTGTCATTTATCAAAATTACTACACTATCATAATATCTCTTTCTATAAACTTTTATCCCCATATTGTATCCCAAAAAAACCCTATCAAATACTAGAAGTCATTAATTCATAGTATTCTTTAATTAGTTGACCTTTACGATATGATTCAGCAAACATCATAAGCGCTTTACGCATCTTTCTATCATAATGACTTGATGAGTAGCCAATTTCAGTTTCGTAAAAACACCTTCCCTTGTCATCTTTTGTTTCTATATAGCGTAATTTCAACATATAATAGAAGGTTGGTTCAAAAGTCTTTACACTTTCTACAGCTCTTTCAATTTCTTCAATTTCTACACCGCAATCAATCCAAGATTCCCATAATTCATTATCGGCTTTACCTTTTACCCTCGGAATATCAGTGACTAATTTTGAATTTATTGAAGAGGGTTTCATTTGAATGTATCTTCTCTTTTTATCATGGTATGTTTTCAATAACTTTTTAGCAGATTTCGCAATTTCTTTTTCATTTATTTCAATCATCTTTAACCTCAATCTATTCTGTTATCACTTGTCTCTTCTTATCCAATTTTCACCATCAACAATGTATTCTACTTTATTTTTATTATCCCTTACTATTTCTATAAATCGGTTACTATCACCCAAAGGGACTACTTTCTCAATTTCAAATTCATTTTCAATAAGTACTTCCCTCCTATTACTTTTATGGATCATTAATAAAAACATAATCATGTTTAATATTATGAGTAACACTAATAAATACACAGCTTTTTTCTTATTTTTCATTTTCCATCCCCTTATTATCTAAATATACTAGTCTTGATTCATTAATTTAACTTTCTTCTTCAACGCAAGATAGAGTCAATTCAAATACCCTGTCTTGCTGTAAGTTTCTTTGAGCACTTCTATATTTTGCTCTATCACTTTTTGTTAAAATGCGACTTTCATCTCCTACTTCAATCCTATCACTACCCGGACTAGTTATCATTTTCCCATCATTATCAAAAATTTGTGGTATTAAATTTAAACTATTATCAATTACAATTTCATATGAATAGCCAAATGTATTACAAAGATTTTCAAAAATTTCCCACCTTACTTTTGATTTATTTTTTATTTTAATTGTTCTAAAAGTCATATTTATCTCCTAACATATATTCACTAAGAAACGAATTAATTATATGTTTCTCTTGACAAAAGAATATAATTATATACAATTGAATTAACAAAAAGGCAATGTTATGTGTTTTATAAACTTATCAATAAGTATTTTTCACCCAATATTTACTTAACAAAACAGATTATAGAATATAATTATATTCCAGTCAACGAAAAAATCTATAA
This sequence comes from Floricoccus penangensis, assembly GCF_001832885.1. Classification (GTDB taxonomy): domain Bacteria; phylum Bacillota; class Bacilli; order Lactobacillales; family Streptococcaceae; genus Floricoccus; species Floricoccus penangensis. Next base: position 183,075 of record NZ_MKIQ01000028.1, read on the forward strand.
TATTATATACTTTTAGGAGAAGTCTTATGACCCTGTACGATAAAATACAGTCACTCGCTAAAAAAGAGCATGTGAGTTTAAAGACTCTCGCCCTTAATCTTGGATTTAGCGAAAATTATTTTTATATTATGAAAAGGCAAAATTCTAGACCTTCGCAAGATAAATTAGAAAAAATTGCTGATTACTTTCATATTTCCGTTGATTACCTTCTTGGGAGAACTGATAGTAGTACTTCAGAAAATGTAGAAAACGATCTCGAAGTAATGGTCAATAGTGCAATGAGCTTCGGTGGAAAACCCCTATCTGACAACGATCGTGAATTTGTAAAAAAAATGCTGCGTTTGCATTTAGAATCTAAAGAAAACAATTAATAACACTGTTTAGAGATATTCTTAGCTATCTCAATACAACACCCGGTCAACACACAAAACTAAGGATGTTTCATATGGATATTAAAGAAAAACTAAAAGAATTAGGAATTACAATTGTTTATACCTATGGTATTGATGCACCAGGGCTATATTTACCCGAAAATAGCACAATATACATTAATAACAACCTTATTGGAGTTGAAATTGAAAATGCTATCCTCCATGAGCTCGGTCACTATTTAAATCAGCACGATTTAACATCTCTATCATCAAGTCATCTCCACTTCAAACAAGAGGCAGAGGCTGATAAATATTGGATAAATGAAAGGGTCAAAGAATTTCTTTCCCTCTACGAGAATCCGCCCGAATATGTAGATATATATCGTTTTTTGAATGTCTACCATATAAAAAACTGTTACTACGATGTAGCTGAGGAATTATTCAAAGAATATTTAACCATTTAACAAAAATACCTCATAAAAGTTAGAATAACTCTAGCTTTTATAAGGTATTTATTTATTTAAATTTATGATTTATATTATTTTATAATTTCGCCAATTCAGCTGGTCTAAAACCAGAGAAAGCAATGCTATCATCTTTAGTGATAACTGGTAAAGCCATAAATCCCATAGATTTAATTTGATCTATAAATTCAGGATTTTCATCAACATTGATTTCTTTATATTGAATAACCTTGTCATTTAACCATTTTTTCACCATCTTACATTGCATGCAATTATCTTTAGAGAATACAGTTACCATAATAAAAAACTCCTAATATTTTTCTTTTCTTTTTTTGAATATGAAGTTATTTTAAACTTTTCCCAGTTAATTATCAAGCGAAAACATACCATATGTAGTGCTTATTACGAAAATAAAAACTATATATGGTGTAATCCCTTATAAATAGAGTCTTTTCAGCCGTGTATTTCAGTGTATTTTTTTATAAAAAAGACAAAAAACACAATATGTAGTGCTAAATATAGAAACAAACACTTCGTAAACACCGTATATTGTATAAAAGAAAACCCTTTGGATTGAAATCCAAAGGGTTTATTTTTATAAATTACATCATTCCACCCATCATAGATGGATCCATTCCCATTCCTGGCATTGGAGTTTCTGGTTCAGGTTTATTAGCAACAACTGCTTCTGTTGTTAAGATTAGGCTTGCAACTGATGCAGCATTTTGAAGTGCTGAACGAGTAACTTTTGCTGGATCAACAATACCAGCTTCAAGCATGTTAACCCATTCACCTGTTGCTGCATTAAATCCTTCATTTGCATCACTGTTTTTAAGTTTTTCAATTACTACACTACCTTCGTAACCAGCATTTGTAGCAATTTGACGAACTGGTTCTTCAAGCGCACGTACAACAATATTACGTCCTGTAGCTTCATCACCTTCAAGTTCAAGTTTTGCAACTTCTCCAATTACGTTAACAAGGGCAGTTCCACCACCTGAAACAATACCTTCCTCAACTGCAGCACGAGTTGCATTGAGTGCATCTTCAATACGAAGTTTCATTTCTTTAAGTTCAGTTTCTGTAGCTGCACCAACTTTGATTACAGCAACTCCACCTGATAATTTAGCAAGACGTTCTTGTAATTTTTCACGATCAAATTCGCTTGTTGTTTGTTCCATTTGCGAACGAATAACTGCTACACGGTTTGCAATTGCATCTTTAGAACCAGCTCCTTCAACAATAACTGTAGAATCTTTATCTACTGTTACCTTTGAAGCTGAACCAAGAGAATCAACTGTTGCATCTTTAAGTTCAAGACCTAAATCCTCAGTAATTACTGTACCACCTGTAAGAATTGCAATATCTTCAAGCATTGCTTTACGACGGTCACCAAATCCAGGCGCTTTAACTGCAACTACATTGAAAGTACCACGAATTTTATTTAATACTAATGTTGGAAGTGCTTCTCCATCAACATCATCAGCAATTATTAGTAATGGACGGTTTTGTTGAAGAATTTGTTCCAGTAAAGGAAGGATATCTTGGATGTTTGAAATCTTTTTGTCAGTAATTAAAATATATGGATTATCAAGATCAGCAACCATTTTTTCGTTATCAGTTACCATATATTGAGAAAGGTAACCACGATCAAACTGCATACCTTCAACTACTTCAAGTTCAGTATCCATTCCACGAGATTCTTCAATAGTAATTACACCATCTTTTCCAACACGTTCCATGGCTTCAGAAATGTACTCACCAACTTGTTCAGAACGGCTTGAAACACTAGCTACTTGAGCAATTTCTTCTTTACCATTTACTGGTTTTGCAATTTCTTTGATTGTTTCAACTGCCTTGGCTGTTGCTTTTTCAATACCACGACGAATACCAATTGGATTTGCTCCTGCAGTAACGTTTTTAAGACCTTCACGGACAATCGCTTGAGTTAAAACAGTCGCTGTAGTTGTACCATCTCCTGCAATATCATTTGTTTTTGATGCTACTTCTGAAACAAGTTTTGCACCCATATTTTCAAAATGATCTTCAAGTTCAATTTCTTTAGCAATAGTCACACCATCATTTGTAATTAAAGGTGATCCAAAACTTTTTTCGAGAACAACATTACGACCTTTTGGACCTAATGTTACTTTTACTGTATCTGCTAATATATCTACTCCACGTACCATTGCGCTACGTGCATCTGATGAAAATTTAATATCTTTTGCCATTTTATATATGCTCCTTTATTTTAACTAAATATTTTTATTGATTATTTAATATCATTTACTCAACAATAGCTAAAATTTCTGCTTCACGTACTATCAATAGTAGTTCATCATCAACTTTTACTTCAGTTCCTGCAAACTTTTCAAAGAATACTTTATCACCAACTTTTACTGACGGTTCAACCAAATCACCATTCAACGTGCGACTTCCTACACCAACGGCTACAACTTCTGCTACTTGTGGTTTTTCTTGTGCTGAGCTAGCAAGCACAATTCCACCTATATTTTTTTCTTCTTCTTTTTTTACACGTAAAACAATACGATCACCTAATGGTTTTAACATTATAGATAGACCTCCAATTTTTATTTTTTAGCACTCATCATTTACGAGTGCTAACTACTCTATTATTCTAATGCTTTAGTCAAAAATAGTCAAGAAAAAATGCTTAAAATTTATCAAAAAATAGCTGTAAATTATTTCAAATACCAATCAAAAAAATTATATCTTTTCACTAAAAAAGCCACCATTTTGAAGTACAGTGGCTTATTATAATTCAATTATAGTCGCTTAAAAATAGATTAATACATCGTTGCGAGTTATACTAATAAGCTAGCTTATTAAAGTATAATCGACATCGAAGCAAGGCGCAGTGACATATCTTGATGAATGCTAGTTCTATCATTTATTCGTCAATTCATCACCATAAGAACTATTTGCTTTAGCAATTTTTAAGTTCTATGGGCATCGTAGCGAAGTGCCTTGTTTTGTGACTTACACTATAAGCTGCTTATTTAAGTGTAATCGATAGCATAGTAAAACAAAGGTATTTCTATTTTAATCAAAAATAGTATTTTATTTTTTATCTTCAATAAAAGCTGGAACATCAGCGAGACTATCTAGAATAGCAATTGTTTTAGAACGTAATTCTTCGTCAGGTTGGATAAGATCAGGAATCATTATTACCGGAATACCAGCAGCATGTCCTGCAATTACACCATTGTTAGAGTCTTCAAGAATAAGTAAATTATCCATATCAATTCCTAATACTTCATGTGCCTTATTGAAAATTTCTGGATCGGGCTTAGCATTTTTCACATCTTCAACTGAAACAATGTTTGAAAAACGATCAAATAAATTATTCTTCTTCAAGAGATCTTCAATTATATCTTTATTATTACTTGAAGCAACAATTTTAGGAATATTATTTTCTTCTAAATATGAAAGCAGTTCTAATAATCCTGGTTTCATTTCAGCAACTCCACTTTTAAGATAATCTACCACTCGTTCATAAGAAAGCTTAATAAAATCATTTACTAAATCAGATCCAAACTCTTCATCATACATTTGATGATAAGTTGCCCAGATTTCACTATCTCCAACACCTAAGAATCGATTATAGACCTCAGCATCGTAAGGAATCCCTAATTCATCCGCGACTTCTTGACTTCCTCGGTAGTAGATACTTTCAGTATCAAAAATTAAACCATCCATATCAAAAATGACAGCTTTTATATTTTTCATGTTAACCCCTTTCTTATTGTTATTACTTACCTATTAAAACATTTTTAGTCAGGGCCTTCAATCTAAAAATAAAGTTCCAAATAATCAGGCTTTAAAATTTAAAAAGGCATTTCCTCTTCTTCAAGAATCAAATCGGTTGTATCATAATTATTTTCTCTTAAAGCCTGAGCTGCACGACTTTCGAGTAATTCAAATGCTGTGCAGAGAATTTCTGTTTGATAACGTTTTTGATCCTGTTTATCAGTATATGAACTTGTTCTTACTTCACCTTCAAGAGATAACAAGGCACCCTTTTTACCATATGAAGATAGAAGTTCAGCAAGTTTTCCCCAAGCAATAACAGAAATGAAGTCCGCTTCTTTTTCCCCTTCCGAATTTTTAAACTTTCGGTTAACAGCGACAATGAAACGAGTGAAATTTTTATCAGTTGGGGTTTTCTTTAATTTTGGTGTATCAGTTAAACGTCCAATTAGCATTGTTTTATTCATGAAAAATTTTTGAGAAAACTTATTTTTTATTTATGGATTCATCTATCTTATAATTTATCCATATTTTTAGTAGTCTTCCCTTCCTCCTACTTTTCTATACGAAAAAAGGTGAGATTTCTCTCACCTAAATTAAATAATATGCTTTTCTTATCCTTGCCAATGTTTAGCAGGATCAAATTTTTCTCCAACGACTGCATCAGAAGATAGTTCAATAATTCCACGTTTTTGAGGAGCATTTGGCAGTGCTAATTCGCGTGGGCTTGACATCATACCTGATGACGGAACACCACGAAGTTCACCATCAAAGATTAATGAACCATTTGGCATAATAGCTCCTGGAAGAGCTACAATTGTTTTTAAACCAACACGCGCATTAGGTGCTCCTGCTACGATTTGAACAGTTTCATCTTCAGAAATCTTAACTTGAGCAATATTCAAATGATCACTATCAGCATGGGGAACAAGTTCAACAATTTCTCCAACAACAAATTTAGGATCATTATCTTCTGGAATAACTTGATCAAATCCTGATTCAGAAATCAAAGAGTTAACTTGACTAAGTTCTTCACTTGAAATCTCAACTTGTCCATTTCCAACAATCTCAAATAATTTAGAAGCTTCAAAGATATTCCATGCTACTGTTTCTCCATTATCTTGACGGAAAACCTTAGCTACATTACCTTTGCGTTCAAAATCAAGGTCAGCACCTTTATTGTCAGCTACGATAAACATTAATACATCATTTAAATTTTGGTTATAAATTGCAATCACTTATTTTACCCCTGCTAAAAATTCATTTATTTCATTTTTTGTTTTTCTTAATTTATTTACTAAACGACCAGTTTCCTTACCATCTTCGGTAACTACAAAACTAGGTATACCCATAATACCCCACTCAATAGCAAGATCCATAAATTTATCTCGATCGATCTCAACAAAGGTAAATTCTGGGTTTTCCGCTTCAATTTCAGGCATAGATGGTTTTATAAAACGACAATCGCCACACCAATCAGCAGTAAAAAAGAAGACATTCTTCCCTTTTTCAACATATTCGGCGATTTCTTCATAGGAATTTGGAATTATCATAAAGGTTTCCTTCCTGTTTCTACTATTTCAAGAGTATCATCATCAACTTCAAACTCAATACTTTCAAGTTGACCATCCTCTTCCACAACCAAACCACCTTCAAAGACGTTGTCCCTTACAGGTTCTTCCATTAACCAAGAAGTTTTAATATTATCATTGCCTAGTTCTTCCTTGACATAACTAAGCAAAGTTCTCTGTCTTTTAGCCTCTTGACTTTGATAGAGCGCATAAAGTCCAGCACCTATTGCTAGTGTCGCAGTTAATCCGAGTCCTAATTTGTGAGAAGTTTTCATGCCTTACCTCCTAATTAATTTCCTTCCATACTATCAGATAATAAATATTTTAACATATTTTTAGCTTTCCTTATAGAAAAAAGAATGCTTATGAACAGAAGTCAATGTATTTTTTTTCTCAGATGTAAGCTCCTAACTCCTATATTGAATAGAAGAAATTTAGATGTTTTTTTGTTATTATTAGTAGTAAGAAATTGGAGGAAGTTTAAGAAATGGAACTATTTGATAAAATAAAAACTTTGACTGAACTACAAGCTGCACCTGGTTTTGAAGGTCCAGTTCGTGATTATTTGAAGAGGGAAATAAGCCCACTCGTTGACCGTGTTGAATTTGATGGTCTTGGCGGGATATTTGGAATTAAAGAAAATTCAGATGCCAATGCACCACGTATTATGGTTGCTGCTCATATGGATGAAGTTGCATTTATGCTATCTCGTATTGAGGAAGACGGCACTTTCCGTGTTGTTGGTCTTGGTGGTTGGAATCCCCTTGTTGTAAGCGGTCAACGTTTTACTTTGTATACTCGAGATGGTTCGCAAATTCCTGTCGTAACTGGCGGAGTTCCACCGCATCTTTTAAGAGGAGCAAATGGTCAAGCTAAGGTTCCAGCAATTGAAGATATTGTTTTTGATGCTGGATTTACTGATAAAGCTGAGGCTGAATCTTTTGGTATCCGTCCAGGAAATGTTATTATTCCACAAACCGAAACAATATTAACTGCTAACAAGAAAAATGTTATTTCAAAAGCATGGGATAACCGTTACGGTTGCCTAATGGTCACAGAACTTTTAAACAATCTTAAAGGTGAAAGCTTGCCAAATACTCTAATTGCTGGTGCTAATATTCAAGAAGAAGTTGGCCTTCGTGGTGCCCATGTGTCAACTACTAAATTTGATCCTGAACTTTTCTTCGCTGTAGATTGTTCTCCTGCTCAAGATACATTTGATAAAAATGCTGATGGGAAAATCGGCGAAGGTACTCTTCTTCGTATCTACGATCCAGGACATATCATGCTTAAAAACATGAAAGAGTTCCTTCTTGATACTGCAAGTGACGCTGGAATTAAAACTCAATACTATACTGCAAAAGGCGGAACTGACGCTGGGGCTGCTCATTTGAAAAATGATGGTGTCCCATCAACTACTATCGGGGTATGTGCACGCTATATCCATAGCCATCAAACAATCTTCAATCTGGATGATTTTGCACAAGCCCAAGCCTATCTTCAAGCAATCATTAAAAACCTTGACCGAGCAACAGTAGATACAATCAAAGGGTATTAATATAAAAGTGTTACGACTGTTTATAATTCTGACATAACCAAAGCGCACAGTTCATTAACTCCAAACGAAAGTTTGGAGCTGTGTGCTGCATTATGGAAGAAATATAGGAGTAAAAACTGGACAAAAGAAGTGCTAGAGTGACTGTTTAGACTTTAAGCACAAGAAAATTATACAGTTTATTAACTTCGATTGAAAAATCGAAGCTGTATAATTTTTTGTGGAAGAAAGTCTAGGAACGAAAGCATGACAAAACAAAAAAGCGTTACGACTGTTCATATTTCTGACAAAACCAAAGCGCACTGTACATTAATTCCAAATATAGGAAAAATAACAATTCAACTTTCTATAGAAAGAGAAGTAAAAAATATATGAAAATAGGTTTTATTGGTGCCGGAAAAATGGCACAAGCAATCATATCAGGACTTGATAAGGAAAAGTTTGAAGTATATATTTCAAGCCGTGATTTTGAAAAAACAAGTATAATTGCTAAAAATCTTGGTGTTAACCAAGCTAAAGATAATATTGAATTAGCTAAATCTGTTGATGTTGTAATTATGAGTGTTAAACCACAAGTCATGCCTAAAGTTTTAACAGAAGTTAAAGACTACCTTAAAGGAAAACTAATGCTTTCAATTGCTGCTGGTTTAACTTTAGAAAACCTGGCTGGCTTAACAAGTAAGCAACTAGAAATTGTTCGTATTATGCCAAATATCAATGCTACTATTAAAGAATCTACTACTGCTATTTGTCCAAATGAATTAGTAGCAGATACTAATCTTGAGATTGCTAAAGAGATTTTTTCTTCTATTGGACAAATCTTCCAGATTGAAGAAAAAGACTTCTCTACATTCTCTGCTATTGCTGGATCAAGTCCTGCCTTCATTTACATCTTTATTGATGCCCTTAGCCGCGCAGGTGTTCTTCACGGTATGCCTAAAGACTTGGCAACTGAAATTGTTGCTTCAACAGTAAGTGCATCTGCAAATATGCTTGCTCAATCAGGAGAAAATCCTTGGTCACTTGTTGATAAGGTATCAAGCCCTGGTGGAACAACTGTTGAAGGTGTTGTTAGCTTGGAAGAGAATAGATTTGTTGCTTCAGTAATTGATGCAGTAACAAAAACAATTGAAAAAGATAAAAGATTATAAAATAATGCGAATCTAACACACATCCAATTTTGGTTGTCATAGGTTCGTTTTTTCTTAAATTTAAATCTCCATTATCTAATTCCTACCGCAAATTTCATGTATACTTTATAATTTTTCAGAGATTTTTATTATATTTTTACAAATATATTCGTCTAAATTTCAATTTTTCTTTAACGCTTACGAAATGTTTTTGTAATATTATTGACACAATACGCAATAAATAGTAATATTTTGTGTAGAAGAATATTTAAACATTCAACATTCCTAGATTTAGAAAGTTTAAATATTAATTATACAGAAAAATAAAAAATTTCATCTGAAGTCAGGAATAATTATGTTAATCAACCTATGGATGAGCTATCTTGAGATTCTCATTATAATTTTCGCTTTTATTTTCTTAATATACAAGAAAAATAATTGGAAACTTAATCTTGCTAATGTTTCAATCTTACTTGCATTATTCATTTTAATTTATATAGCTGGCATCCATCCATCAGTTGCTACTTTTTTAGTCGTTTTATTTCTCTTTTTTATTTCAATTTATGAGAGAATATCGCAAATCTTTTTCACCATATCTATTCCCGTCGTCACATCGCAGACAATTATCAATTGTACCCCAAAGTTAGATTTTTGGATCTTTGATGATTCTATGCAAGAAAATGTCAGAATTCTTCTCATTATTTCAGGTATTTTTGTAATAATTTTCCTTATAACTTTTCTTGCAAGGAGACTTATATATAAATATCCAAGTAGTAGAATTCTTGCTAGCATTGGATGTATTGGATTTCTAATCGGTGCATGTATTTACATCAGAGATTTAGTTGAGTACTTTCACCTTTACGCAAGATTTTTCAATACACAAGGCACTTTTTTTGTTGAAATACTATTTACAATTATATTGAGTTTAGCACTTGTTTTGGTAATTGCCTTTTATGCCTATAAACGAAATCAAGAACTCATGTCTGAAAATAAAAGAAAAGATATTGAAAATGAAATATCTACAATTTATGTTGAACAAATTCAAAGACAATATCAAGATGTTAGGAATTTTAAGCATGACTATGTAAATATTCTTCTTTCAATGGAACTTTATATGGACGAAGGAAATATGGATAATCTTAAGGAGTATTTTTATAAAGAAATTGCACCAACTAAAGAGATTACTGATATAAATAGAATTGGCTTTCAAAGTCTTAATAATATTCAATCAATGGAAATTAGGGGAATCTTTATTAACAAATTAAGAAATGTTAATGATAAAATAAAAATTCATATAGATATACCTGAAAATGTTCTTCCTCAAAATATTAATAATTCTGTAAATCTAGTTAGAATCATCGGTATTATACTTGATAATGCTCTAGAGGAATTAAGTTCTCTTATTGAAAATGGAAAACCTGGACAATTAAACATTGCTATTTTCCCTCTAGAAAAACGAGCCGTAATTGTTATTGAAAACTCTATGGCTGAAGAAAGAAAAGACATTTCGCATATAAATGAGAAGGGTATTTCATCGAAAGGAGAAAATAGAGGACTTGGGCTATACAATATTCAAAGTATTGTTAAATCCTCATATAATATTGATTTAGCAACTAGCACTGAAAACTATAAATTTAGGCAGAAATTATCTGTGAAAGGAGGTACAATTAATGATTGATATTATTATTTGTGAAGATAATCCTGTTCAAAGAAAATTCATTCAGAACAGCATTGAAAATTATTTGATTGATCAAGATGTCAATGCTTACATAAAAGTTTCTACTGATGATCCAGATGAAGTCTTCCAATTTGTTAAAAATAATAATAATTACCCTAAAATATACTTTTTAGATATTAATCTAAATCAAGATATCAATGGAATTGAATTAGCTACCAAAATTAGGGATCTTGATACTACTGGTAAAATCATCTTCATCACTACTGAAGGACAAATGCTCCCATTAACGTTTGAATATATGCTAGAAGCGACTGACTTCATTGAAAAGTCTACTCCGGAAAATATACGTAATCGGATTCAAAAGGTTTTATCTTGTATTTTCAAAAGGTTAAATTCAGTTGAAGACAAAATGATTGATATAAAAATTGGTGCTGAGATTAAATTTATTCCACTTAAACAAATTATGTTCTTTGAAACTTCACCCATATCTCACAAGCTAATTTTAAATTTAACTAATGATAAAATTGAGTTTTACGGGAAGCTCAAAAATATAATCAACTTGTCGGATGATTTCATAAAAGTTCACTCTTCTTTTGTAGTTAATAAAAATAGTATTTCAAGTATTGATTATAAAAATTTTGAAATCAACTTCATTAATGGCCAAAAATGTTTCGCCTCAAGAAGATTTATTAAAAATTTAAAGCAAATATAGATTTAAAACATTGTAGTAATTTATGCTGCAGTGTTTTATTAATTTGTAAATATATTAAATACATATAGAGTTTTTCTCAAAATTAATTTTTCATAAAATATCTTTCTTACAAAACTGTAAGTTAGTTTCTTCCTATTTAATTTATAATTATTTTAAGAGAGGGAACATATGAAAAAACTAAAAAAACTTTTAATTACATTGACGGTTTCTATGACTGCATTATTCGGCATATTATATCTATTCGGTCCTAAATTCAATCTATACTTATCACCTCCTTCTCCGGAAAAATACGGAAAAATTGCTCTTAACAATATGGACGACGGTCTATTTGCGGAAGGCAATAGATGGAAAGAAGCAAAAGAAATTGCAAAGAAAGAATTAAAAGGAGTAAAATCATATGATGACACTCAACCAATTTTAGAAAAAGCAATTAAGGTAGCAGGTGGTAAACATTCATTTTTCGATACTACTACTGGACTCGAGAGTTCAAAAGTAACACTTCCTACAAGCAAAACAGAAAATAACACTTTAATTATTACTATTCCAGAGTTCATATCACCTGACAAAAAAGAACAGGCGAAATATTCGAATATTATTAGAGAAGCAATTGAAAATAATGAATATAACTCAGTAATTTTGGATTTTCGAAATAATACCGGTGGAAATATGTGGCCGATGATTGATGGACTAAGCCCTTTACTACCAAACAAAAAATTACTTTCATTTATATCACGTAAAGGGGCTGAGGAAAATCTTACATTATCTAAAAACTCTATAATTAATGGCAAAGAAGTCCAAAAGATATCAGAAAGTAAAAAAATAGTTGATAAACCAATTGCAATACTGATTAATGACCATACTGCTAGCTCTGGCGAGATTGTGAGCCTGTGTTTTAAGTCATTAAAAAATGTTAAATACTACGGGGGAGATTCCGCAGCATATACTACCTCTAATATGCAATATTGTTTGTATGGCGGTAGATTTATGTTCTTAACCACTCAAAAAATTAAAGATGACACTGGTCATATTTATGAAAATACTCCAATAGAACCTGATGTAAGAACTAATGATGCTTTAAATGAAGCCTTGAAAGAGTTAAATAAAATATAGATAAGTAACTTTTAAAAAAAATAAATTCGAACTCTTAATTATTTTAGAAGTTCGAATTTTTTTTATTATTTTTTAATTACTTCTTGTCCACGTAAGTTCCATGTTAATGAGAACAAAGCTGCTGCGATTATACATGACGCTATGATTGCTGTAAAACCTGCATCCCATCCCATGTTATCTACTATTACTCCCATTGCTGCGTTGGCAGCTACTGATCCAAATAAGTATCCAAATAGTCCTGTCAATCCTGCTGCTGTTCCGGCAGCTTTTTTAGGTACTGAGTCTAAAGCTTGTAGTCCGATTAACATTACAGGCCCATAAATTAAGAAACCTGTCATAAATAAACCAATATTTACAAACGTCATACTTGGTGCCTTCCAATACATAAATACAAAGACACTAACTAGAAGCATGAGACAGAAACCAGCTGGTCCACGACGACCTTTAAACACCTTATCAGAAAACCATCCAGCAAAAATTGTTCCTGGAATTCCTGCAAGTTCATAAAGTGCATATGAATGAGATGTTGCTGTTAGAGGAAGATTTTTAACCTCAAATAAATATGTTGGTGACCAGTTACCTATTCCATATCTAACAAAATAAACAAAAATATTTGCAAATGAAATTATCCAAATCCATTTGTTTTTTAATACATATGTAAATAAAATTTCTTTTACAGTAAATTCTTCTTCGTAAGTCACATGATCACTATTTGCAAAATCATCTTTATACTCTTCGATTGCTGGAAGTCCTTGTGACTCCGGTGTATCTCGAATTAGTAAATAAGAAATCAAAGCTACTACAAGAGCTGCGAGAGCTGGAAAAATAAAAGCTCCAGTATAGTCTTTCATTCCTGTGAAATGAACACCAATAAAGGTAATCCCCGCTGCAGCAAGTGGTGCCATTATTGCTCCACCCACATTATGAGCTGTGTTCCAAACGGATGTCCACATACCACGCTCTGAAATAGAATACCAATGTGTCAAAACCCTTCCACATGGTGGCCATCCCATTCCACCAAACCATCCAACTAAAAAGAGAAGTACAAACATAGCTGTAACTGATTCAGTCGCGGCAGGAACAAATCCAAAAATTAAATTAACAATTGCCGTCAAGACCAGTCCTAAGGGTAAAAAGATTCTTGCATTACTCCTGTCAGACAGAATAGCCATGAAAAACTTACTAAAGCCATATGCAATTGATACAGCTGAGAATGCCCAACCAAGCTGGGCTTTTGTAAATCCCTGTTCAATAAGCTTTGGGATAGCGATTGAAAAATTATTTCTAACAAGATAATATCCTGCATAACCAATAAATATACCTATAAATACTTGTAAGCGTAATTTTTTATAAGTAGGATCAACCTTTTCTGCAGAAACCAATGTCTTTGCCTTTGGTGGTTTTAAAAAACTCATAATAAACTCCTCCTTTTTCTATAATCACATTATACTCCGAAAACGCTTACTTTTAAATAGGATTTGTGAATTTTATATATTATTTATTGGTATATTCCAATTTTACAAACACTTATATTTGTGAAATTTTCACAAAACCTTGCATGTTTTATTTACATATTTTTAATTAGAATAATTAAAAAACCTATATATGATTGAAAATATATTTACAAAGGTCTATGATAAAAATAGTTTATTTTTTAAACAAGGGAGATTTTATGAAAATATACTTTCAAATACTTATAATTTTTGCTTTTTCATTTATTGGCGATAGCATTTCAAATGTTTTTAACTTACCAATTCCTGGTAGCATTATTGGTATGATTTTTCTTTTTCTAGCTCTTCAATTTAAGATTATCAAGACTGAGCACATTGATGTAGTCGGAGACTTTTTAATCAATAATATGACCATTTTATTTTTACCAGCTGGTGTTGGAATTATGGCTAAATGGGGTTTAATTTCAAAATACTGGATTCAAATATCCTTCATAGTTATCTTAGCTTTGATAATTAATATTTTTCTCCTCGGACGTATTGTACAGTTTATAAAGAACAAATATGAAGGAGATTATGTGCCTAAGAATGATCAGGGAGGTGAAATCAATGATTGATACTATTACTTCTACTCCACTTTTTGGAATTTCTCTAACTATTTTTGTCTTTATTGTAGCTGTGAGGATAAATGAGTTTAAGCCTAGGGCTTGGACCAGTCCTCTTTTGGTCTCAACAATAATTATTATCGCTATTCTTTTAATTTTTAAGATACCTTACAAAAATTACTATAAAGGTGGCTCAATCCTAACTGATCTTATTGGTCCATCTACCGTGGCACTTGGAATTCCTTTATATAAAACCTTTCATCTACTAAAACATCATATTAGATCAATTCTTATAAGTATTGGTGTTGCGGCTATTGTAAATACCAGTCTAACTGCCATTCTTCTTAAATTGTTTGGACTACCCAAGCTTGCCAGTTTATCTCTTTTCCCAAAATCTGTAACTACTGCTATGGCCATGGGAATTACTGAAAAGATTCATGGTATTACTACAATTACGATTGTGGTGGTTGTAGCAACTGGTATATTGACCAGCGCCATTGGTCTGCCTCTTCTCAAACTTTTTAAGATTACAGACCCAGTTGCTCAAGGAATAGCTCTTGGTGGAACTGGTCACGCTGTCGGAACAGGAACTGCAATCGAACTCGGTAAAGTTCAAGGTGCTATGGGAGCTTTAGCCATTGGGATAACTGGTATTATGTATGTAATATTCGTCCCCCTAGCTGCACATTTGATATTAGGATATTAATCTAGGAAAACCTAGGTTTTTTTATTTTATAATCTTACTTTTGTGTTATAATTATTAAAATTTATAAGGAGGTTAAAAGATGATTAAAGCAAAAAGATTAAAACAAGGCGATAAGGTTGCTATTGTTAGCCTATCTAGTGGACTACTGGGAGAGGACTTCGTCAAGCACAATTTGGAGCTTGGGACAAAGCGACTCAAAGATTTCGGTCTAGAACCTGTTTTTATGCCCAATAGCCTGAAAGGAATCAAGTATCTGAAAGAACATCCTGAAGCGCGTGCACAAGACTTGAAAGATGCTTTCGCTGATAATTCAATCAAAGGTATAATCTGCGCTATCGGCGGTGATGATACCTATCGTCTTCTACCTTACTTATTAGAGGACAAAACTTTCATTGAAAATGTCAAAAATCACCCCAAACTTTTCACTGGATACTCTGATACGACAGTCAACCACCTCATGTTCCACAACCTAGGATTAACAACCTATTATGGTCCATCATTCATAACTGACCTAGGCGAAATGGCATCGGACATGCTTCCCTACAATAAAGAGTATTTTCTCAAATATATTGAGGGAAATGGCACTTTAGATACAATAAAATCAAGTCCAATTTGGTATGAAGAAAGAACAGATTTTTCTGAAAGTGCATTGGGAACTGATAGAGCTAGCCATCCAGATACAAAAGGATTTGAACTTTTACAAGGAGATGCTGTCTTTTCAGGAAAACTTCTTGGTGGATGTCTTGAAAGTTTAGGGGACGTTTTAGGTGGACAAAGATATTCTGATGAAGTTAAAGTCTGTGCTAAATACAATCTTTTTCCACAAAAGGACTCATGGGAGGGCAAAATACTTTTCATTGAAACCTGCGAAGAGAGAATTTCTCCAAAGGAGTTCGCTCAAAACCTAAACTATTTGAAAGAAAAGGGAGTTTTTGAGGAAATTAATGGAATTATTGTTGGTAAACCACAAGATGAAGTTTATTATCAAGAATATAGAGATGAACTTATCAAAGTCATTGATAATCCAGATATTCCAATTGTCTACAATGTTAATTTTGGTCATGCAAATCCACGTTGCGTATTACCTTACGGGATAGAATGTCAAGTTGACACCGAAAATAATGAAATAAGATTTACTGAAAATGCTTTTGGTGAATAATAAGGAGCTGGTTTGAGTATATTAGATACATTTAGGGGAAGTTTTTATAAAACAAAACTTTACGAATTAGAGAAAAAATATAAAGACTTAGAAGCCATTCACCTTACTGTTGAACAAAGTGAAAATATTCAATTAAAAGAAGAGATTCGTGAGCTTCAACATAAAATAAGTCTGTTAGAAAATAAGAATATCGAAGTTTCCCAGTTGTTGGAGCAGACAGAGGACAAATTGAATATAGAATTAGCAGTATTTGATGATTTTTCAGAAGATAAGTCATTGCCCTTTGATTTAGAAAATGAAATCAATAAAGTTAGACAAAAAGAGTACTCGATGATTGAAAAAAAGAATGCTGTCATCGGTAAAAAAAGAAAAGAACATGGAACTCTAGCAACTCAACTAATACGCTCTTTCAATCTGGAATGTGAATTTGCATTTTCAAAACTTATAAACGGTAATATTTTGAATATAGATAGTCGTATTCAAAGCTCATATCATCATCTTAATGACTTAAATAAAGAAAATTATATCTCTATTAACTCCAAATATCTTGATTTAAAACGAAAAGAATTGCATCTTTTGTATGAAAAAATCAAAAGACGAGAGGAAGAGAAAGAAGAACTAAGACTTCAAAAAGAACGTGAACGTGAGAAAAATGTTTTAATTCAGGATGTAAAAAAACGGAAAAATATATTAAGAAAAGAATTAGATTTATTAGAAAAAAAATATCTGAAAGAATTAGAAAATCTTCCAAAAGTTGAAGATACAATTGAAATGTATGACTTTTTAGAAGTTTTAGATCAAAAGAAGGAGAATATTGAAGATAAAAAAAGAGAGTTATCAGAGCTAACTCACAGGCGAATACATCCAGATGCTGGTTACGTATATATCGTTAAAAATCCGAAATCTTTTGGTCCAGATATCTATAAAATTGGAGCTACTCGAAGAATTGATCCTATGGATCGAGTAAAAGAACTTAATACCCCTTCTATTCCTTTTGACTATGAAACTTACTGCTTAATTTTTTCTTATGATGTTTATGATCTAAAGAATAGAATTCATACAAATTTTGAAAATTATAAAATGAATCAAGAAAATAAGCGTAAAGATTTCTTCAACATTCCTCTTTCTGTTTTAGAAAATGGATTAAAGAAATATTTAAATGATGCTGAGATTACTAAATCTGAAAAAGAACATACTGATTCCAATGAAAAAATTCTTAATGACGGAGAAGATAAATTATGAAGGTTGCTGTAATTCAAGCATCAACTCAAGTTTCTAAAAATCAGATTATCTTTGAGGAGACACAGAAAGTAGCTTTAAATCTAGGACACGAAGTTATTAACTTCGGTCTTTGTGAAGATAGTCCGAATATGTCTTATATTCAAGTCTCGCTTGCTGTGGCACTTTTATTAAATTCTCAGGCTGTTGACTTTGTCATTACTGGTGCAGTAGTGGAAACGGTATGGCTATTGCTTGTAACGCTCTACCAAATGTGATATGTGGTTATCTCCCCACTTTTACTGACGCTTTCCTTTTTGGAAGAATAAATAATGGCAACTGTGCATCACTTCCTCTAGGACTCAACTATGGATGGGCAGGAGAATTAAATATTCGTTTTATTTTGGAAAAACTTTTTGAAGGAGACTTTAATACTGGATACCCCAGTGAGTCTGCTACAAGAAAAAAAGCAGATGCAAATCTATTTTTAAAAATTAAAGAAATTGCACAAAAAGACATTATTGATATCTTTAAAGAAATAGGTGATAGTACTACAAAAGTAATTTTTGAGGATGAGTTTTTGATGAACTATATCCTAGAAAAATGAAAAATCTTAAAATATAAACGACTATATAAAAAGAAAAATTTGACCCTTTCTTAAGTCAAATTTTTTATTTTATAATTTCATTCATAATATTCAAAGATATAAGTATACAAAAAAGCCAGGCCTTCGCCTGACTCGATTGTATTTTGTAGGAATTTTTTTATTAAGGAGTTTTGTATTTATGAAAAAAGTTTTTAGATAGGCTTATCACTTATCTATGTGTTAATAATAAACTTTTTTTAACATCAGCACATCATACTTTAGGACTATTTATTAATCTTTATTAAATTTTCGACTATTTCTTTTAAAGTCAGCAATTCACTTATCTGACCTATTGCTTGTCCACATGGAATTATCTTACCACTTTCTTCCCTGACTCCGCGCATGGCAAGTCCATTTGACGAAACTACAATTTGTACATCAAGAGAACTTGCCTCTAATAAGGTGAGTTTTTCTTTATCAGTCAGAGGAGATTCCTTACTAACTAAGAACAAGGTTCCAACTTGAATTCCAGATATACCAAACTTTTCTAGAGAATCAATAGCTTTCCTTGAAGAGATGCCTCCAGCAG
Source organism: Floricoccus penangensis (assembly GCF_001832885.1). GTDB lineage: Bacteria > Bacillota > Bacilli > Lactobacillales > Streptococcaceae > Floricoccus > Floricoccus penangensis. The sequence goes on from NZ_MKIQ01000028.1 coordinate 201,748, forward strand.
CAATCAATGGAATTTGGATTTTTTCACTTAGTTCTTGCATTAAAGTTAAAGTGGTTAGCTGTCCAATATGCCCACCTGACTCCATTCCTTCTGAAATTATTCCATCCACACCTAAACTCTGCATTTTCAAAGCTTGCTTAAGATTAGACACAACAGCTAAAATTTTTATCTTATGATCCTTTAATTTTGAAATTACCTGCGGATTGTAGCCCGCACTTACTGTCACAATCGGAACTTCAAGCTCAATAAACACTTCAAGTAATTCTTCAATATTTGGATTTTGCAACATCAAATTACAGGCAAAGTTTTCCTTTGTCTTGCTCTTTATAAAAAGTATCTCTTCCCTAAGCTCATCGGCACTTAATCCATAGCTTGAAAGAGTAGCAAGAGCACCTGTTTTCATAACTTCAAGGACAAAACTACTGTTTGAAATACATGCCATAGACCCTTGTATTATAGGATATTTTACACCTAGTAGCTGAGTTAGTTCCTTTTTATCAAATATCGAATTTTTCACATTTAGGCTCCTCATATAAGACTACGTTTTTTCCATTTATCCCAAAAATACGACCAGTCATTCCCTGTAAATTGCCATCTAGTTTAATCAAAGTTTTGGCAAGATCATCGCTAGTTCCAATTTTCCAGTAATCGGGAAATGGTTTATTTTCAAGCTCACATTTGGCTTCAATCTTTTCAATAATTGGTCGTGTCATATCAGTGAGGGCAGCTGGTGAAATTGCATTGACAGAAACATTAAATTTCTTACCTTCAAGTGCCAAAGCTTTGGCAAAACCAATCATACCAGCTTTTGAAGCACTATAATTAACTTGACCGAAACTACCACTAATCCCAGCAAGAGAGGTCATCAGATAGATTCTCTTCTCCCCATCAGTTTCAGCCATTTTCTTGAATACCTTTTGAGATAGGGTGAAAATACTTTTTAGATTAGTCTCAATAACTTTATCCCACTGTTCTTTTTTCATTTTCAAGAAAGTTGAGTCGGCATAAATTCCAGCGTTGAGATAAAGTACATCTATATACGAAAATTTCTCAACTACTTGATCAACAAAATCTTCAACATCTTTGGGATTATTAATATCCACTTTTTCAAGAAGCAAATTATCATCATTTGAATGTAGTTCCCTCAAAGAATTTACATTATCTACACTTTGTCCAAAAGTCGCAACCTTGTGACCTTGAGCAAGATATAAATCAACTAATGATTTCCCTATACCTCGAGTTCCTCCTGAAATTAAAACTACCTGACTATTCATTATATTTTCCCTCTCCAATAAGCTCCGCATCTAAAAACAAAGAAAAACTCTTACTATCATAAATTTTTAAAGTAGCTGTCTGTTCAGTATATAGGGGTTTCAAGAACCTATATTCAATCTCTCTGAACTTTATTCCTTTATTAGATAATATCCCTTCAATTCTTGCCATAATTAGCATACCGAAAACCAATCCAGTATCATGAACAGAATTATTATCACCCGAAACTAGGCGAAATTTTTCTAAATCTTTCCTTGAAAAAATAATTTCTTCAATCATTTTTCACCCTCACATATAGTTTAGTAAAGGCTTCAATATAAAGTCTTTCACCTTCTTTTAAAGACAATTTATATTGCCATATCTGTCCATTAGCTTTTTTAACTACATCTACTCTTTCAAGTTCAAGTAAGTATTCTCTATCAAAAATTACTTTTGAATATTCACCAATGTTTTGTTCCAAGAGAAAATGCTCATTTTCATTCAATTCTTCTAGATCAAACTCCTGCCAGAGTGTTAAAAAGTACGACTTTGGATAATCATTACCCTTATAAGAAACAACATCTTTATATTGGCTAATCTTGTTTGAACTTAATCTTACACTTTTCTTATACATTTGATACTTTCTTAATCATGATAGCTGAACCTTGTCCACCTCCAACACACATGGCAACAATACCTAATCTCAAAGATTCTTCTCGCTCTAGCTCAGTCATCAGTCTTCTAATTAAAATGGCTCCACTTGCTCCAAATGGATGCCCAAAGGCAATTGCACCTCCAGAAACATTCACTTTTTCAGAGGGAATATTTGATACATCCATGGAAGCTAAAACTTGAGCCGCAAATGATTCATTAATTTCAAAACGATCAATATCATTAATACTGATATTGGTCTTCTTAAGCAACGCTTCAATTGCCACTGCAGGACCAAGTCCAAAATCAATAGGATCAATACCAACAGATGCTGAGGCTATAACTTCGAATTCAGGAATTACTTTATTTTCCTGACAAAATGATTGACTGGCCAAAAACGTTAATCCTGCACCATCATTTAAAGGACAGCAATTTCCAGCTGTAATCGTGCCATCCTTTTCAAATGCTGGTCTTAACTTAGCTAATTTTTCAATTGTCGTTCCAGCGCGTGGGCACTCATCTTGATTAATTCCATCAAATTCAATGATTTCTTTATCAAAAATCCCTAAGTCTTTTGCTAGCTCATATTTATTTTGGCTGTTACATGCAAACTCATCTTGTCTTAAACGAGAAATCTCATATTTTTCGGCCAATCTTTCACAGGCATATCCCATATCAGGATCACCATACTCTCCAGTAGATAACTGTTGTCGAGCCATAACACGAGGGTTTCTACCATATAAATTATGAGGTTTTTCCATTTGCCATGGTGCACGACTTGTACTTTCGACACCACCACAAACTATCAAATCAGCATCACCCGCTAAAATTTTTGCTCTAGCAATATTTATTGCTTCAAGTCCTGATGAACATTGCATATCAACAGTTACCGCAGGTGCCGTGACAGGTAGTTTACTTAATAAACCTACTTTTCTCGCTACATTTCCACCACCAGCCACAACATTTCCCAATACAATTTGATCAATTTCTTTAGCATCAATGTCATTTCTTTCAAGCATTGCATCTAAAAGGTGAGCTCCCAACTCCTCTGGTAAATTATCCTTGAAAATACCACCATATCTTCCAACTGCAAGTCTTGCACTATCAATTATAAAAACTTTTTCACTCATCGCTACTCACTTTCTGACACCTGTCTTTTAATCCACTTGTTCAATCTTCAAACTTCTTTTTCCACTACGATTAATAGAAAATTCTTCTACTTCACTAATCGAATCAATGACAGATTTTCTTTTAGCATTTTGCTTCAAATACTTATTTATTTGGTCAATACTTAACCTATTATCCTTAGAAAAGATAATATAGGCCTTAACTTTTTGACCTAGAATTGAGTCCTCTTGACCTACTATTAAGATATCTTTGATTGATGGGTGATCTATGAGTAGAGCTTCGAGGTACTTGGGAAAAATTTTCTCGCCACCTCGATTTATCCTACTGTCTATTCTACCAATGTTATATATCGAATTATTTTTAACAAAACCAAGATCACCTGTGAAAATCGGCTGTTTGGCTTGATTGAAGTTACCATTATTATAGTATCCCATGAAACTCATTGGACTTTTTATAAAAATTTCTCCGATTCCATCTATGGTATTTTCAATATCTACAGTAACATTTGGAAAAATTATTCCTGACTCATTAATTTCCGGCATTTTCTTACGATTCATGGCAATAAAACTAGCTTCTGATGTACCATAAAAATCAATTAACTCAGCTTTAGGAAAACGCAGATAAAAATCATCACGAAGATCTTGACTGACTGGTTCACCTGATAGGAAAAGTCTGAAGTTTTGTTGGGATATATTAGAGCTTTTGAGGAAATTTATTCTTAAAATACTTGGCACGCCGTACATTTCAGTCTTATCAAGATTTAATTCTAAAATATCCTTAAAACTGTCATTATCCATTAGAAAACTCTGCCCTAGATATAGACTTTGGCAAAGGACATAAAGTCCTAGTGAATAATTTAAGGGGGACAAACAAGCTACATATTTGGCTCTGAAGGGAAAATTTTGCTCTTCAAAAGCTCTAAAGGTTTCCACCCAACTTTCATGGTTGCGCACAAAACCTTTTTGCTGACCTGTTGTACCTGATGTAAAGCCTATAAAAAGAGTTTTCTCTGGAAATTCATATTTCCCAGCATCCCCATTTACTTGATGTAATTTTCCTTCTTCATCCCAAAACAAACTAGAATGAAATTGATTACCAATGGTTGAATATTTTTGAATTTCAATATCACTTGCCAAGGGAACAAAAACTTTGTTTAACTTAATAATTGCAAAAAGCTTTGCTACCGCGGATAGTGTACGAGTCATAGGTAGCGCAATAACTTGTTTGTTTATTTTATTGTCCTTTTCAAAATCTTTGATTAGTTGAATTTGAATATCTATTTCTTTTTTTAATTGACTATAAGTGATATTTTCACCATTCTTAAATATTAACGCAATATCTCTATCTCTACACTTCCATTCATCAATTCTTCTGTATATTGTATTCACTATAAAAACCTTCTCTATTTCCAAAAACTTTTGTAACCCATAAAATTATTTAAGGTTAACTTTTTTATTTTTAGTATAACTTATTTAAAAGATCTTTTAAAGTTCATAGAAAATTTTACACAGCAAAAAAGCCAGGACTTCGCCTGACTTAATCGTATTTTGTAGGAATTTTTTATTAAGGAGTTTTGTATTTATGAAAAAAAGTTTTTAGATAGGCTTATCACTTATCTATGTGTTAATAATAAACTTTTTTTCATAAGAGTACATCATACTTTAGGACTATTTAAAACATTTCCTCAATATCTTTCAAACTAGAAATTTGTTTATTAATATCGTTATTAGGAACAATAAAGTTAATACTTTTGATTCCTGAATTTATGGCAACTTCATAGTCAAGTGTCCTATCACCTACATAGTAGGTGTCAGCTCTATCCAAATTATATTTTTCCACTAAATAATCAATACCTTCTGGGTGAGGTTTTCGGATAAAACCATTATCACTTGTTATGACTTCTTTGAAAAATTGCCCAATTCCCAAGCTATCCAGAACATCATAAGCATTTCTACCCTTATGAGTATAAACAAAGTGCTTAGATCCATTGTCAGATAGATAATCCAGAACCTCTAACGCACCTGGCATTAGAACAATCATATCGTTTTTTTGGTTATTGGTGTTGGTGAAATATTTTTTCAATTCATCAAAAGATATATTATTCTCACTAGACAACTTATTAAATAAGTCCTTAACTGATGTATCAATAATAAATTTAGAAACATATTCCTTATCAAAATCTAAGTCAAAATGCTGGTAGGTCTCAAAAAGAGATTCAATTATTGTAGGATAAGAATCAAGAAGTGTACCATCTAAATCCCAGATAAAATTTTTATTATTCAACTACTTTACTTCCTTAAAATTTTTTATATTTTCGTAAACAACTGTCGTGTTGTCCATTATAATCTGTCCATCTTCATCAGAGTACTCATTAAAAATTTCTTCAAGTCCTTCTCTTATTAACAAATACTCTTCTTTATCCTTAAAAGGTATATAACTACCAGTTAAATTTCTATTGATGAAGTCATTTTTTCTATAAATAAGAGGATTCTCGTACTCGGTCATCTTGTAGCCTGTTTCTTGAAAGAAATTTTCCAGAGGTTGGAGATTATTCCAAATTCCCCCTCCAAATCCTTTGAAATTCGGGCAGTATTTTTCAAAGAGTAATCTACATTCATTATTTACAATGCTATCTCCCCTTCTATTCCATACCAAATTAACTTTTCCATCATCTTTAAGGATGTAGCGAGTCTTATCTAAAAATTTTTGCCAATCAAACCAATGAAAGGCTTGGGCAACAATAATTCTATTAACAGATTCTTCTTCAAGCTTTGCATTCTCTGCACTATCATTAATAACTTCTAAACTTTGAAAAGTTCTAGCAAGATCGTGCAAATTCTTGCTCATATCAATGTTTGGTTCAATAGCAATTAAAAGTTGTGGTTCACTTTCTTCCAATATTTGCGAAGTTAATTTACCAGTACCCGCTCCAAATTCAGCTATTTTCAAACCTTTTGGAATAGAGTCCAGATATTTTTCAGAATAGGTTGGTCTTGCAGTCTTATAAAGCTCCGAAACATGTGAAAAATCAGCCTTTTTATCTTGCATAAAATCCTCCATTTATTGATAATTTTAACTGTTTAATTTACAGAATACAAACGTTCTCAAACGAAAACCACCTATGCATGTAAAATAGATGGTTTATTTTCACTTTTCAAAGTAAATCTTTAATTAAATACTTACTCAATCCGCCATTAACTGAATATACATATAAAGAAGCATTCAATTTTAAATCTGGTAGATAAAATGCTGGCATTTGTTCAGGATAAAATCGATTAAGAAAGAATCGGTCTTCATATACATAACACGCAAATAATAGATAATCTTCTTTAGTCATAGAATGTTCAATGCTAATATAATTTGCTTGATCATACTCTGCTATATTTATTCCAAGCTCTTCACTTTTACCATTTATACTTAACGGTTTTAAATTTCTACCACAACAAGATATGCTTGCATCTCCTGTGCTTATTAATATATTTTTACAAGATTTACAAACATAAAACTTTATTCTGTCTATTTTTCCAATATCTTTTGGATTGGCTTCAAGTTTACCTTGAAGCAGATTAAGTAAGTCAGCTCCAAGAATGTTTGACAAGGGTTGCCACATTGATGAGTCTGGAGCTCCTTTTCCACATTCCCACTTAGAAATAGTTTTATTGGAAATATTCAATTTGTCTGCCAGTTCTTTTTGAGTCAGATTTCTTTCCTTCCTTAACTGGAAAATTAAAGTTCCAACTTTTTCGACATCCATAAGCTTCCTACCTATTATCTATTTTCAAAGCGTTAGGGTTCTCCTCTAAATAAAGCTCTAGTAAATCCTCCAAATCACGGGTCTGATCATCTTGAGGGTTATCGTATTTCAGCTTGACTTCCAACTTATAATCAAAGGCATCTTCACCATATTGCTTCCATAATTCTAACATTTTTTTATTAGAATGATTACCCATTTTCAGCTTAAATAGATTACTGTTATAAACCGACTGAGTATCACGGCTTATTCCAACAAAAACGTCATTTGAGTGCCTACCGCTAAAGGAAACAATTCCCATCTCTGGCATTCTGTTCTTATAGTCTTCCTTTAATTTTTTTCTTCTATCTCCATTCATATTATCACCTCATAGTATATTCTAGAAGAAAAATATTTTTTATACAATCTACTAATCGTAGACTTTCTTAAAAGTCAGAAATTGGTATTTAATGAATAAAAAAAAAGCTCAAAGGCTTCTTTTTTATGCTCTGACAGTTTTGCTTGTTCCATCTTTTTGGTAAAGATTAATAAGGCCTTCACCATGGCGACGTATCATATCTCCTGGTTCAACTGCTTGTGGAACTGTCATTGTTAGTAATTCCATTGGATTAGGTGCACGATCAATTAGTTCACCATCTTCGTTACGAAGATTTTCAACAAAAGTTGTAAAGTGTCTAAATCCTGGACCATAAAATTCAATTTGGTCTCCAACTTTAATTACATTTCTTTGACGTACAGTTGCTGTCATTGTAGCTTGATCAAAGTCAACTACTTCTCCCACGAATTTATACTGTGGTATTTTACGACGGGCTCCAAATAATTGTTGTTCTTCAGTTGGTGCTCCGTAATAGAAACCTGTAGCAAGTTCACGTTGCGCTACCTTCCAAAGTTCATCAACTAAGGCTGGTTTAATTTCTTCAAAGGCTTCTGGACTTTCCAGATAAGCATCGACACCCTTTTTATAGACATTAGCGACAGTTGAAACGTAGTGAATTGATTTCATACGACCTTCAATCTTAAGGCTATCAACTCCATTTTCGATAATATCTGGCAGGTGTTCAATCATGCTCATGTCAACGGCAGACATTGAGAATTCCTCTGGAATTTCTCCTGTGATACTACGTCTTTCTTCACCATAAGGCATATCGAAAAGATCGTATTTCCAGCGACATGATTGCGAGCAACCACCACGGTTGGCATCACGATGACTCATATAATTTGAAAGTACGCAGCGACCAGAATAAGAAATACACATTGCTCCGTGAACGAATGCTTCAATTTCAATATCTGTATTTTTACGGATTTCAGCTAATTCTTCCATTGATACTTCACGAGCTAATACAACACGTTCAAGTCCCAAGTCCTTCCAGAATTCTAGTGTCTCAAAATTGGTTGCACTAGCTTGTGTAGAAAGATGGATTGGAAGTCCTGGTGCTTCTTGAGCACAGATTGAGATAAGTGCAGGGTCACTGACGATTACTGCACGGATACCGATATCTCTAAGTGTACGGAAGAAATCTCCTGCACCCTCTTCATTTCCTTCATGAGTTACCATATTTGCCGCTACATAGACTTGTGCACCATATTTCTTAGCGAATTCTACTCCCTCAGCCATTTCTTCAAAGCTAAAGTTTCCTGCACGGCTACGTAAACCATATGCGTCACCACCAATATAGACAGCATCTGCTCCATATTGAATGGCTACTTTTAGTTTTTCTAAAGTTCCAGCAGGTGCTAAAACTTCAGGACGTTTTAATTTTCTTGTGTTTGACATTTTTTTACTCCAATTTTCAAGATTAAAGTGTTCTTTTTAATAAAATACTTAGCTATTTGAAAAGGTCATTCAAAATAAGTATGACCAAACCTTTAGCGATTAGATGATAGTTGTTATTAAGCATAAACTTCGATTAAGTCAGAAATATGACCAGTCGCTAAAGCTTTTCTATTTGTCTAGCTTTCAGCTCCTATATTCCTTCCATAACTCAGCACACAGCTCCAATCTTTCGATTGGAGTTAATGAACTGTATGCTTTAGTTAAGTCAAAAATATGACCAGTCGCTAAAGCTTTTCTATTTAATATCATCTGGGGCGAAGTCATAGAATCCACGTCCAAGTGTTCTTCCTTTTGGATGTAGTTTTCTAACTTCTTCATCAAGTTGATATGCTTTATCTGCTGTAAATTTTCCAGCTTCGATCAAAGTTCTTGCCTCAACAAATAATTTTGCTATTTCAACAAAATCATCACCTGGGCAATAAATTCCTTCTAATTTCCAGTTTACAAAATCCATATCAGTCAATTCTTTAAGTACAGGCATCATATCAACATCATCACTTGCAAAGATATGAGTTCCGTGATCATCTTCAAAAACTGAATAATGAGTCGTTTCATCTTTTGGTTCAGAAAGGAATAGTCCACGTTCGTAGGAATAATCTTCATCAGTTTTGATGAAATTATAATAGTTCTGTAAAAGAGGACGTTTAGTTTGATGAATAATTGTTGCTCCATAAACTAAAATTTCTCCAGGAATATTTAGCTTTTGAGACATTGAAACCAATTCATCTTTTGGTAGTTCACGAGCTAATACTGCAGCTTTTGCATCATGCTCAGCCCAGAAGTTAACTTGACGTGCACTTGTAACCATAGTTGATGCATCATAGATGTATGGAAGATTATATCCATCTCTCTTCAATACAAATATCACACCAGTGTCACCCACAGTTAACTTGTCAACTTGAATATCTTGTAAAAAATCAAGATATTCTTTAATGTTTTTCATTTTCTCAGGATGCATTAAGGCGTTGACTGCAACTGTAACAGTCTTTCCAGCCTCATGCGCAAGATTAGTAATTTCTCTAATCTCTTCCCATGTAAAATTGTGAGGCAGACGAAGGCCATAAGTACCTTCCCCAATGTAGAGGGTATCTACCCCTGCATCTAATAATTTTTTTGCCTGCTCGATGCTCTCAGCAGTTGCCGTTATTTTTATCATTATATAGTCTCCCAAACCTTAATTATATCATGAATCAAGATTATATAAAAAAGTTTTTTTAAAAATATAGTGTATTTTTTCACATCTAATATTACAAATGTTACATTTGCGAAAACTTTCTGAAACTACATTTCAAGCATTATATCTGTGCTCTACACTGTACTTTATTCCCTGGGAAACATTATTGTAATAATTGTAAATTAGTTTTTAATATCCAATTCTTTTTTTTTATGTTATGCTTAAATCACTAAAAGAAGGGCACTATTAGTAATGCAAGCACACAAGGACGACAACTATTATTACAATCAAGAAGAAGAACGTCCTCTAACAAGAGAATTTATTCCTAAAGAGGATCACGCTAAATACATGGATGCAAGATTGAAGGAAGTCATTTTTTTCGCTAAAATGTCATTTTTTTCTATTACTTTAGTTATTTTAAATTATCTTTTCATGATGATTTTGCCGACTTTTGCATCGGTGTTAGTATCTTTCATTATTACTTACTCTGTTTTTGAAATAGGGCGTAGGTTATTTAACTACAATAAACATGACAATGAATGACAAAAAGTTTTTCCGTTTATAGGTGAAACTTTTTTATTTGCCTTCAATAACGTTCAAAATACTAGAATAAAAAACTGATAGATAGACTCTACCAGTTTTTTCGTATATATTTATGAGATTATTTTACAAAGTTCAACAGTGCTAGGAATGATTCTGCTTCTAGTGATGCTCCACCAACTAAAGCTCCATCAATGTTTTCTTTGCTCATGTATTCATCAACGTTTTCAGGTTTAACTGAACCACCATATTGAATACGCACTTTATCAGCTACTTCTGAGCCATAAAGTTTTTCAACTGTAGCACGAACAACGCCACAAGTTTCATCAGCAATTTCAGAAGTTGCTGATTTACCAGTTCCGATTGCCCAGATTGGTTCGTATGCAATTACTAAGTTAGAAACTTGTTCTGGAGTAAGATCTTTAAGTCCAGCAGTAATTTGTCCTTCAACCCATTCAGCAGTTTTACCAGCTTCAAAAGTTTCAAGAGTTTCACCACAACATAAGATTGGTGTTAATCCATTAGCAATGATTGCTTTTGCTTTTTTATTAATATCTTCGTCAGTTTCGTGGAAGTATTCACGACGTTCGCTGTGACCGATAATAATGTATTGAACTCCAAGATCAGCAATTGCAGCTGGAGAATTTTCACCAGTGAAAGCACCAGAATTTTCCCAGAATGAATTTTGAGCAGAAAGTTTAAGATCAGTTCCACGACTAGAGTAAGCCATAGGAGCTAAAAATAGTGCTGGAGCACCAATAACAGTGTCTACTAATTCACTTGAAGGAATATTATCTTTAACAGCATCAACAAATTCTTGAGCTTCTAATAAAGTTTTATTCATCTTCCAGTTACCAGCAATAATTGGTTTACGTGACATGTTTATACCTCTTTTTATTTTTTTAAGCTCTTAGTTAAAGTAAAAATTTTAACTAAGAATCTCTACATGAACATTTTATCACAAATAATTTGATTAGACTAACATAAATTACAATATACCGCTTACAAAACATTGATAATTTGTGTTATTTATTAAACGAAATAAATCTATTAATTCGCATTGAAATTTTAAATACTAATTTATTATTTTAAAAGTTCATAAAAGGTTATAAAGTATGATTTTCTCCATGCCCAAAAGCTCAACTCTTGTTTCTAGATTAAATATTTCAAAATCTGTACGTAATATATCCCTTACAGCATGGAGGAGAGCTATTTTCATTTCTGGAACTGAATGTTTTTTTATAAAGCAATTTGCAATCACTTTCCTTGCCTTCTTTTTTATCTGTTACGATATTTCCATCAATGCACTTATAACATTAGTCGCTAGAGACTGAATGAAATCTGTTCTTTTTTCATGAAAAGGATACTCATATAAATTAATTTTTAAATAATTTCTTTGCTTTAATTGTAACCCTTACATTAAATAGACAATAAAAAATAGACAATAAAAATCGTGACACAGATATTTGTGACACAAACTTCGCCAAAATTAAAAAACACCTTTCAAAGATGTTTTTTATCATTTATAACTACCTATTAAAATCTTCACATTTACAGTTGCGGTTTTCGGCGGATTATTTTTAACCTCAGCTAACAACTCATCATCTACTTGCCACTCTAAAGGGCTCATTTTTAAAAAGTCATTTCTCAGTTCTTCAGGAATTTGAAATTCATAGTAAATTTCTTCTTCTGTAGCTTTAGGAAATTCTTCCTTGAACTTAGCTATTACTTTTGAATTATCATAATCTAGAGGAAGATTATAAGCCTTACGTAATTCTTGTAAGTAATATTTGTCAGGAACAACTTTTATAACTTGACCATTTTCTGATAGAACACGTCTGAATTCATCATAATTACTTGGAGTAAAAATGTTGAGGATATTATCCATAGATGAATTTGCATATGGAAGTTTTGTCAAATCAGCAACTGCCCAAAAAGCTTCAATATCTTGATTTGTTGCCAAATTTATTCCATCACGCGCAATATCAAAGGCAAAATTTTCACCATCAAAATTAAGTAATGAAAGGTGTGATCCTTCCCCACATCCAACATCAAGCAAGGTTTTTCCTAGAAGATTTTTCTTAATATATTCAAGGACTCCTTCGTACATCCTAGCTCTAATCATTCGACCCCGAGGTTCAAACATTTCCTTGGTATAGTTTTCCACAACTTTATGATTTAAAAAGTTAACAAATCCCTTTTTATTGATATCAAACTGATGACCTTTTTGACACCTAAGTGAGTATCTTGATAGGTCAAACGATGACTGACAAAGGGGACAGGCTAACTTATCTACGTTTTTTTCTAAAAAATTATAGGATTTATCGATTTTTTTCAGCATTATATTTCCTCAATCTACTGCATACATTCAAAATAAATAGGAAATCAGGCCAAAACCCGACTCCCTATATGAATTTTATACTATATAATATTTTTTGTAAATGCTAGCATTGCTTACAAAATCTTTTTCTAAGAAAAAATACAATCTACAATGTCCTGAGCACTAATATCATGGATGGCTTCATCTTGTGACATATAAACTTGATCTAATTTTTCTTTGATAATCTCTGGAATTAGTGGTTGACCAACTAAAGCATTTTCTAACTGGTCAACATCATTAGCAGAGAAAAAATCACCATTTATTTTACAGTCTTTAATTGTTTCATTTTCAACGTTTAAGTTGATTGTAATAAATCCACCCTTGAAACGCATTGTTTTAGAAATTGAATATGGGGGATTTTCGCCAAAGTTCCATTCCCATGTAGAAAACTTATTATCAATTATTAATTGAATTTTCTTTTCGTCTTCTTCAGTTAATGTATATAAATTAGCACTTCCTTGAAGAAGAATATCTACAAACTTGTCATAAAATTCTTCAATTGTTAGTCTTTCAGGCAACTTTTCAATGATATTTGTTGTCCTTTCACGAACTGAAGTAATACCTTTTGACTCTAATTTATATTTTGGCGGATTCAAATAACGTGCCATTTTTGAGAAATCCATATCATAAAGAAGTGAACCGTGATGTAATGTGTAGCCATTCTTATAGGTTTGAGCATTTCCAGAAACCTTTAAGCCATCAATAGTTAAATCATTTCTACTACTATACTTTACTTCTACACCCATTTTACCAAGTACTTCGATAATTGGATCCATGTAGCCAGCAAAGTCAATTTCTCTCTTAGGTACACGTTTAATAAATGAAAATTGGAAACCATCTAAGTCGGTATAGATTGTTCCACCACCAGTATTACGACGAACTACTGCTACACCATCTTCTTTTACCGCTGGTAAATTTATTTCTTGGTATACATTTTGGTAATTGCCAAGCATTGTTGTAGGTTTTGTACGCCATAACATAAATACTGTTTCATCGAAACATTTTTCCTGCATCAAATATTCTTCTAAAGCGAAGTAATATGCTGCACTTTGCTCATCCGACTGTATGAATATCATTTAAAACTCCTCTTTGATAAGCTTCAAGTGCCTTATATGAACTTCTTACAGCTGGTGAACTTGCAACAAACTTAAATCCTTTTTTCATTCCTAGTCTACGATAGATACCAAATTTTCTCATTGATACGTATTCTTCAATAGGATAATGTTTTTCGGATGGTTGTAGATATTGACCGATTGTTAAGAAATCAACACCTGCAGCCAATGCATCTTCCATCATTTGTTCAACTTCATCATCTTGTTCCCCGATACCTAGCATGATACCAGTTTTTGTAAAGATTTCAGGTGCTTGTTCCTTGATATAAGTCAATACTTCAAGAGAGCGTTTATAAGTTGCACGATGACGAATTTTTGGACTTAGTCTTTCCACAGTTTCTAAATTATGATTGATAATTTCAGGACCTGCAGCAATTACCGCATCAAGACTTTCCTTGTTACCCATAAAGTCAGGAATCAAAACTTCTACTGTTGTATTTGGACTAACTTCTTTGATAGCCTTAATTGTTTGAGCAAATTGGAATGCCCCTCCATCAGGTAAATCATCACGCGCTACACTTGTAACTACCACATGATTTAACTGTAATTGACTACTTGCTACAGCAACATTCATTGGTTCATGTGGATTAACAAGTTCCATACCACCAAAGTTTACATCACAAAAACGACAGTTACGAGAACAGTTTTTACCAAGAATCATAAAAGTTGCAGTTCCACTCGAGAAACATTCGCCCAGGTTAGGACAAGTTGCTTCCTCACATACTGTATTTAACTGTAGACCTTGCATAAGGTCGTTCATTTTAGTTGTTTTTTCGTAATTAAACCTTACACGAGGTTTTTCAACCATTAATCAACCTCCATTTCAGCAATTACTTGGTCAACCTTTACAGTATCGCCTTCTTCAGCTTTGATTTCTTTCAAAACTCCAGCAAGAGGTGATTCAACTTCAATAATAGTTTTCTCTGTTTCAACTTCGTATAATACTTCGTCAAGTTCAACTTCTTGACCAACTTTTTTATTCCATTTAACGATTACACCATCATTAGTTTTTGCACTAAGCTTAGGGAAAAGAACTTCTTTAATCATTTACTGACCTCTTTCTCAATATATAATAAATCAATATTAGTTTAATTCTAAATATAATTCTATTTAAGCGTTTTCAAATAAAAAAGTCTAGAGATTTGCCTCTATCTGTTCTATATAATTTTTACTATTCAGTAACAAATTAATGTTTCCTTTGAAATGTAAAACATCTTTGTCATTATTGTGGTGCATAGAGTTACAGTCTTTAAAAGAAAAATACTTTTTTATACAAACTATAATAACAAATTCTACTGTACTAATTATTTATTGACGTAAAAATATTTAATCATATAGGGCTTTGTACCTATTGCCCCCTAATAAATTTTCAATTAAAATAAAGTTAACAAAATACTCACGGAGGGTAACAAAATGAAAGTAAAGAAAATTATTCCGATTCTTCTACTAACAACTCTAGCTGGCATTAGCCTAGCTGCTTGTACAAGTAAGAAGAGTAATGACAAACCAATTGAAACAAATACTAATACTAGTACGACTACTCAAGAGTCAACTAACGAGTCAGAAGGTACTTTCACTGCAGTTATTGACGGGGATGTGAGCCAAAATGAAACTGTTGATAAATCATACCGCTTCTTGCTAAAAGATGTTGATTCTACTGACGATCCAAACGATATTCTACCAGTGATGAAGAATAATGGAGTTGTCCTCAATCTTGAGAAGAGCCAACTACCTGATGACTTTAAAATTGAAGACTATAAGGATGGCCAAAAAGTTAAATTTGTAATTAAAGGATTGGCACCAATGACTGCTTCTATCCCACCACAAGTGGCTGGAAATGCAGTTAAATCTTTAGAAAAAAATTAATAAAATCTCTTATAACAGGAAAGAGATGTAAAAAGAACATGATTTTCAGTCATGTTCTTTTCTTTTCTTTTAAATATTTTGATAACGTGAAGCCTGAATTGAATATAAATGATTGTAATCCTCTGATTCTTTCATGACCTGTTCATGAGTTCCACGTGCTTGTATTCGCCCATCTTTCATAAACCAAACTTCATCAGCTTTAGTAGCCGCACTTAATCGATGTGAAATTAAAAAAATGATTTTTTGACCTCTTAGTCTTGCAATGGAATCATAAAGTCCTTTTTCTTTTTCTATATCAAGAGCTGCTGCTGGTTCATCTAAAATTAGAATATCACGGTCTTGATACAATGCTCTAAGTACTGCTACTTGTTGAGCCTGTCCTCCTGATAATTCAACATAATCATCATCAAGCTCTTTTCCCAGACTATCATTAATATCAAAAGTTGTATTCCAATTCAACTTATTAATGTCAGATTCAATACGCTCGTCATCAATTTCATTCAAACTGCAAGCTATATTTTGCTTTATTGATAAATCATTAATAAGAGTAAAATCTTGATAGACACTCGAAATATTTTTAAATTTGGATCCATACATTTTTAATTTCTTATAGGATAATTGACCTATTTCAGGCTGGTACAATCCTGATATCAGTTTAATAAGTGTTGATTTTCCTGCTCCATTTTCTCCAATGACAACAATTAACTTCTTATCATCAACTTCGAAATTAATCCCCTTTAAAATCTTATGATTTTTGTAACCAAAGGACAAATCTTTAGCGATTAAAGATTCTTCTGAAACTGAACTTGCTTCCTCCTCGACTGCTTCAATATCTAAAAATTCAAGTATTGGGCTTGCATATTGTGAGTAACGCCAAAAGTCAACAATACTCTCTGTAATCCCATTGATGGCTGACGAAAATTTTATGATACTTGCAATTGATATATTAAAAATAGCAAGGTCTATTTTCCCTGCAAAGAAGTTCCTTGCAGAAAATAAGACAATAAGCATAACTGAAAAATTAGCAATGAAATCAGAGATTGCAATTCCTACTCCTTGCCTTTGATAAAAGTCCTTAAATTTAATGTTAAACTGCTTACGAATTTTTTTAAATGAAGCTGACATAAATTCTTCTATATGGTTTACTTTTATATCCAACATTTTATTTTTATCAAAAGGAAACATCTCATAGTACCAAAAACGTCTATTTATTGGGGCTAGTTCTTCATAAAATTTATCATCTTTTTGAGCAAATTTTATTTTAATATAAAAATTTAAAAATGAGCAAACTAGAAGTACGATACCAAGAAGCGGAGACATACTGGTAATTACAGCAATTGTTGTAATAATTACTACAAGATTTTCAATACCATTTGTTATGGCTTCAAGTAAATTTTCAAGGCAATATTGATTTCTGAGAGAAAATTCTGCTTGTTCTTGCAAGATATAAAAACTTGGACTCTCTAGTTGACTGAAACTTACTGACATTGATTTATCAAGAAGCATCTTTTCTAAATTCATGATATAAGCATGGCGAAATTGCTGCATTTTTGAATTTATCAAGGTTTTTACTAATTTAATCAAAACTAGAACAACCAATAAAATTATAAGCTTATTAATCTCTAGTTTATTTTGTAAGACAAGTGTCATCTTTCCTACTAAATCTAGAATGACTAAGGTTTCAAAAATACTCAAAATTATTTCAAGTAGGAGTGCAAATAGAAAAGTCTTATCTGCCTTATATGAATGGGCCAAAAGTTTCAAACTTGTTTTAATATTTTTCAATTTATTTAGCCTCACTTTCATACATACTACTTGCTAAATCTCGTAAATGACGGTAGTAGTCAGACCTTTTAATAAGTTCATTATGACCGCCAATATCTTCAATCTTATGGTCCTTTATGACAATCACCTTATCAACAATATTTGAAACGGCAAGTCGATGCGAGATTACAATGAATCCACGTTCTTTACTCTCCTTCTCAATTCTCTCATAAAACTCTATCTCCTTTGAAGGATCAAGTGCAGATGTCGGTTCATCCAAAACAAGCATTCTCACATCTTGAACCAGAGCGCGTAGAATTAAAAGCAATTGCTCCTGACCACCTGATGGTTTAAAGGCATCATCGTAGAAATCCTGCCCAATATTAGTTGCTAAATCAATTAGCTGACCATCTTTCTTAAGAGTATTTTCTGCAAAATAACTTCTAGCATACTCCACTTTATCTGAAGCAAGATTATCTTCATTAAAAAATAGATTATCTCCAATACTTCCTGCAAAGAGTAAAGAATTTTGGAAAACTGATGAAAAATATTCCAGTCTTTGATCTGCAGTAGTCGGCTTATTATTAATCAAAATTTTGCCTTCGCTAGGGTCAAAAAGCCCAATTAAAAGTTTTATTAAGGTAGTCTTCCCTGCCCCATTTTCCCCGATAATACCAAGTTTATCCTGAGAATTTATATTGAAATTCAGATTATCCAGAACAATATCTTCGCTTCCAGGATATACGAATGAAACATTTTTAAACTCAATATCAAAATCCTCTAAATTATTAACCATTTGGCTATCATTGTATTCTTGACCACTATTATCAAGCGTAGCATCATAATCTGTAAAAAGTTTTGCATTTTTATTGAGATCAGCTAGTGTTTCCAGAACTTTTTTAAACATTGTTTTAAGTAAAATATACATACTAAAAATCAGGAAAATTAAAGCAAGAGATAGCTCATTTCGACTTGGATAAAGAATATAAAGAACTAATCCATCATTTAATACTTCAATTAGAAGAGATAAAATTGCAAGGACTGTCGCTAAATTTGTACGACGATTAATAATATCTTTTGCTGCTTTTGTTAACTCTTCATATCTCTCTAAAATTATTGGTTTAAGTCCAAATGTTCTAATATCTTTTCCATATGAGTTATCTGTTGTTATTTCCTGAAAGTATTCTAATTTCTCACCGATTTGACCACTATCAAGATCAGTATCAATATCAAAATCATTCAATTTTTGCTTGATGGGAAAGCTCAAGCCTGTAAGTATCAATGTCAAAAGTACAATAAAAATATTATTTTTCCCGATTGCAACCCCACCTATTATGATTAAAAATAAATAAGGAAAGAGATAGACCATATCAATAATTACGCCTTGATAACCAATGTTGTCGCCACCAAAGAAATCTATAGCTCTATTAATTGTTGACATGAAGTTATTGTCTTCAAAATATTGATATTTACTTTTATAAGTTTTATCGACTAGTGACTGTACTTGTTCCATACGACTTTTAAAGGCAAGATAGACTATTTTCTGCCCCAAAATATCTGACATAAATTTACAAATAAAAATGATTGCATAGAATAATAAAATAATGCCTGCAAATTTAGTGAAATTCATATTTTTTTCTTCTAAAAGCGATAGTATATACCCAAAAGAGTAACTATCGAGAAAATAAGCCAAAATGAATGCCAGATAAAAAATAAGCAGGATACAAATATTCTGCTTAAAAAAATCTTTGATTCTCTTTTTCATAATATCCTCCGGAATGTTATATATATTATATCATTAAAGATTATTATTTTAAAAATAAATATTAAAATTAATAAAAACTTCACTCAAATAGTAAAGTTTTTAAATATATTAAAGCAATTAAACAATCAAAGTATTATGTCTTACAAACCTATCCACGTAATCAAGGCCTGACAGTATCTCTTCTTCGGTCTCACCTTTTAAAGTTATTCTACAGATTGCTTGAACACTACTTTCGTGTTTTTTATATTCACGACCAATTTTTGCAAACATCTTTGTATCAATGACATCAAACTTTTGACTTATAAGTTCCATATTATCAGGTAGGCTAACAAGTTTACCGATTCCAGAATTTACAAGAATGAAACCATAATGAGAGCTATTATTCTTTTCAAAGACTGGAATTTCATCATAGTCACCTATCTCTGCTAAAAGACTTGCTCTAACAGGGTCAATACCATACTCATCTCTGACTATATCATGTACTCCTCCACCGCCTAAGCGAGAAGCTATTTCTAAGAAATAAATATCTTCTCCATCAAAGAAGACTTCTAAATGAAGTAAACAATCTTTTGGTACTGGAATCTTCTCTATTAGTTCCTTCATATAGTCACTAAATATCACTTCATCTTCCCCATCAAGTTGGATACTTGCTGTAGATTTATTATCCAAATGAGCCAAGGTTGGATATAGATATCTCGATGGTTTAACATAGCGTAATTCATTGTTAGCAATAAAGCCATCAATATGATACAAATCGCCTTGAATAAAATTCTGAATTATAAATTTTCCAGCGTGGAAATCAATATGACCATACTTTCTAATTTCATCTTCTCTATCGATTTTGTATGTTTCCATGGTTCCTGCTCCATCAATTGGTTTAATGATTAATGGATATCCATTCTTCTTTCCAAAGCTAAAAATATCTAATATACTTCCAAGTGATTTTGTGATAGGTGCTTTAAATCCATTTTCTCTTACAATTTTATTCATTACTAATTTATTTCTGAAAAATGTGGCACTATCTATATTTTGACCTTCAATTGAAAAGTATTTGCGAAGATTTGCAGCTACGTCAATATCAAACTCATCAATAGCAAACATTCTCTGACAGGGAGTATTCTCCATTATAAGCATTGACTTTAACATAATACTATTTTCAGACCATGAATCTATGACATGAATTGAAATATTCTCCCCTAAATCTTTATAAGATTCTTCTACACGTTCTGGAACAATTATTTGAAACTCATGTTCCATTTTATCTAAGCCCCATTCATCTATCTTAATATAGTCTGCACTCATCTGTGATAAAATCAAAACCTTCATATTTCTCTCCTCTTAAAACAATATATTTTTATTTTCATATTTATCATACATTGATGGAGAGATTTGAAAGTTTTTTGTACACTTTAGTCACATAATTTATTACTTAAAAATTAAATGATGGAAAAATGCGATATTTACAAAATCTGAGTTTTCATATGTTTTTCTTTCTAATTCTAACATGTTATCATACCATTCATCTGTAAATTTAACTTCTGTATTCGCTGACAGTCCGTAAAAAATCCTAATTCCATAAAGTTCTTTTTGTTTAAGGCCTGCTCCACCTAGAATATCTTCCAGAAAATGATTTTCGTATTCATTAATGGTGCCAAAATTTTCTGATTTCTTTTCTTCACCATTAAGTAGATTCAGTGCTTCTTTGGGATTATCCTGTAAGACTGCTTGAGATAAGATTGCTCCTGTGGGATTATGTTTAACAATAGAAATCTTTCCACCAGTATTCAAAAGATTCACTAATAATGAAAGAATTCCTTTTTTGTCGCTTACATATTCAAGTACATTGTGGATTACAATAAAATCAAACTTTTGCTTTTCTTCTTTCATGACATCAATAAATCCATCTAAGTCACCTGTTAGTTGGCGAAAATTTCCTTCATTAACTGAATAAGATATCATCTGAGAGTTTGGTTCATATGCAGTAACTTCATGATTTTTAGCAAGATGCTTAGCTGTAAATCCAAGTCCACTCCCAAAGTCTAAGACTTTTGCTCCTGAAGGTATATTCTTATCAATTTGTTCAAATAAAAGTTGATAAAACAATTTTCCCCAAGGCATTTCTGTCATATTTTTATAGTACGCTTCCACATTAATTGTCATTTATTCACTCCTCTTTTCTTTCTTTTTTTATGATACAATAAAAAAAAAAAATTAATTTTTTTTGTACACACTAATCACACTTCAAGGAGAAAATATGCGCTGGGATATTGGTTCAGTTTATAAAGATATAAGAAAATCCAAAAATCTATCTCAAGAAGAGATTTGCGGAAAGACAATTTCAAGAACCACTTTATCAAAATTTGAAAATAATAAGCTTGTACCATCATATCAAACAATGGAGTTTCTACTAAGGCAGGTGAATGTCAGTTTCCAGGAGTTTAATTTTCTATGTAATAAGGATGGAAAAGATAAACGGCAAGAGATTTTTAATGAGTTTAAAACGATAAATAGTAGTTGTGAAATTGATAAGTTAAAGACATTAATGTTTAAATGTGAAGAATTACTAAAGACGGAGGATGATTTAGTAATTAAAAACTATCATCGCATCCTTACATCATACCTAAATATTTCCTTGAACAATAATAGTATCTCTGACCAATCTAAAGAATTCGTTTCAGAGATATGGGATGATTTAAAATCAATGGATACATGGTATTATAATGATTTATTTATTATCAACTCAATAATTCATCGCATTCCTATATCTACTCTTCCCGAAATCATTAAGCCGATATTAGAGAGCGCAGATAAATACAAAAATTATAATAATAATAGTTTAAACATTTTGCGAGTCTGCCTTTTTCTAAATATGTCTACTCTTTATTTACAAAACAATATGATTAAAGAATGTATTGAAATTACTAATCTTGGCTTAGATTACGCAAAAAAACTTAAAAATTATTATTACTTATCATACTCTTGGGTTAGATTGGGTCTATGTCAAGGAAATAAAAAGATGATAGAAAAAGGAATTAATCTTGCTGAGCTTACAGAAGAACCCGACTTATTGAAGGAAATGCTTGATGAAGTTGAATACTATAGTGATAAAATTACTCCAATTTCATAATATATTAAAACTCCCACCACAAAGTGAGAGTTTTTTTATATAGGAATTTATTTACTTTTCAGATGATAATCTATCAATTAAAAAGATAAAGATTATGCTTATAATTATCATTACAATCCCAAGAAAAATAAAATTATTTGGATTGTTAGCCTTCAAGAATGCTGAGAAAACTAAGCTTCCAATGGGCATAAATAAAACTGCAACTGTAAATATTATTGAAAAAACTCTTCCTAAATATTCTGTATCAACCTCTGATTGTATTTTTGAGAAAAATTGAATATTAAAATTTGATAAACAGAAGGAGAATATTGCAACTATGATAAAAATAACTGGGATGCTCTGAAAATATTTAAACACTATTCCTAATAAAGCTAGTAACAAACCATTTGCAGTAATAAAACCGATTATCTTTTTCTCACTAAGCTTTTTATTAAAGAAACTGCTTAATAAGGCACCAGCAATTCCACCCACGGCTTCTGCTGTTAGGATAGTTCCATATACGTTAACATTTGATGCACTAAACATTTTGTTAGTGAAAGGAATAATCAAATTATAGCCTGCAAAGAGGAAGTTGCAAAGAGAGGATAGAGCAATTAAATAAAAGATTTTTTTCTTCGAATATACATAGATGAATCCTTCCTTGATATCACTTACAAGATTGGATAGAGAAAATTTTTTCTTTTCAACAATAGTAACTTCAACAATTGGAATTACTGCAGTTGTAATCAACCCCGATAAAATAAAGCTTGCACCATCAACAAGAAGAGCCCCTCTCATCCCAGCTTGTTTATAAATAAAAACAGCGATAAGTGGTCCTAATACCTGGGTTATCCTTGATGAAGTTTCAAGTACAGAATTAAATTTTTGAATATTATCTTTTTCGATAACTTCTTTGACAATTGATTTATATGAGGGTCCAGATAGACAATCAAATATTGCTAAAACAACATTAGCTAAAACAATCAAATATAATAAGTACTTAGCTTGACTTACAAAAAAGGAAAGTAATAAACAAAGTATTCCACTTAAAAAGTCAGTAATAATTATTATTTTCTTCCTGTTAAACCTATCTGCAATAACACCGCCAAATAAGTTAAAAATAATGCTTATAACACTTTCTGATGCCTGATAAATTCCAACAAATGCAAGGCTACCATTACTCTTACTTGCCAGATAAGTGACATTTGAATAATCAAAAACAATATTTCCAAATCTTGAAATGACCTTGCCTGCCGAAATTGCTAGAGTATTCTTTTTTTCTATTTTATTCATAAAACATTCTCCTTTCGATTGTTTATATGGTACAATAGAAAAAATTAATTTGAGAATTTTGTACACACTAGTCACCTTTCTGCATCGAACAGGTCTAATAAACTATTTACAAAACTACATAAAAAGGAGATTCTATGCGTTGGGATATTGGGTCAGTATACAAGGAAATAAGAAAATCTAAAAACTTATCACAAAAAGATATTTGCGGTAAAACACTCTCACGAACTACCATTTCAAAATTTGAGAATAATAAACTTGTACCATCTTATCCAACTATGGAATTTTTACTAAGACAAATAAGTATGACTTTTGAAGAATTCGAATTCCTATGTAATAAGAATGGCGAAAATAAAAGAATGGATATTCTTTTAAAATATAAAGCTGTTCTAAGTAGTGCCGAAACTAAAAGGATAGTTCCACTGATTGAGCAGTGTGATGAATACTTGAAAAATGAAGACGATATTGCAATCAAAGAATCAAGGCAAGTCCTCATATCTTTGATGGAAATAGCTAAAGGAAAATTTGAAGTTACTGATGATTTCAGAGACTCAATTTCAGAACTATGGGACAAGCTTAAGGCTATGGACACATGGTATTATACTGACTTGATGTTTATTAATATATTGATATTTAAACTTCCGATTGAAACCCTAAAAGAAATTGATAAGCCTATATTGGAAAGTATCAAAAAATATGAGAAATATAATAAAGGTGCTATTCATTTTTTAAAAATGTGTATCTTCATTAATCTTTCAACAATTTATATGCAGAATAATTTTGTTGAGCAAGCCATTCA
Source organism: Floricoccus penangensis (assembly GCF_001832885.1). Taxonomy (GTDB): domain Bacteria; phylum Bacillota; class Bacilli; order Lactobacillales; family Streptococcaceae; genus Floricoccus; species Floricoccus penangensis. The sequence goes on from NZ_MKIQ01000028.1 coordinate 226,159, forward strand.
CTTTGCTGAATTAGCTGCTGAGGTGGCAAAACAAATTAAAAATTACTATTTCTTGTCATATGCCTACATCCGATTGGGAATTTGTAAAAATGAACAAAAACTTATTATTGATGGATTAACATTACTTGAAATTGCAGGTGAAGATGACTTTTTAAAAGAAATGAAGGATGAAATAAATTATTATAAAGAAAAAACAAATAGTTGAAAATTAACATAAAAAGCTTCCAATATCGAAATTGGAAGCTTTTAAATATATATTATTCATTTCTTCCAAGTAAGATTACAATAAAAGCGATGAAAAGTAGCACTGCTCCCATGATTGCTGGTGCAGAGTGACCTAGTAGGATATAGATTTGTCCTGCGATTAGTGGTCCAAAAATTCTTGTTAGAGACTGAATAGATTGAACTCCACCCTGTACTCGTCCTTGCTCATTTGCTCCAACTGATTTGGAAAGTAGACCATTAAATGATGGACCAAATACTGAGTCACCAAAGCCATATATAAAGACTCCAACTACAAGTATTGCAGGAATTGCTGTAATAATGGAAATTGCCATTAATGTATATCCAATGACTTCAGCAATAATACCAGTACTTGCAATTTGTTTGTCTGACATAAATTTTAACATCTGAGGCATAATAATACTTTGTGAGATAATATCTTGCAAGCCCATAATTGAAAACATTAGTCCGATAAGCGCTGGATTCCAGTTAAATGTATCAATAGAAAATTGTGAGAATACGGCTTGAATTGAAGCACTTGAAATCCAAAGTAATGTTGCTGCTAACAGTAATCTTTGAATTGTAGAGATTGAGAATATATATTTTAATTGGCTGATTGGATTGAATTGACTAATAGATATTTGTCCACTTCTATTTTCAGGTTTAAGACTTTCTGGCATATAGAAATATCCATATATAGCATTCAGAAGTGCTAGTAGAGAACCGAAGAACATCGGTGCTGAGTTACCGAATTGAGCTGAGATTAGACCACCGAGAGTTGGACCTAATATTGTCCCAACGCCCACGATTGCACTTACCCAGCCAAAGTATTTTGTACGTTCTTCAGCGGGAGTTATATCAGCAAAATAGGCAAATATTGTACCTATACTACCACCTGTAATTCCTTCGATAATTCGCCCTAGAAACAGAACCCACAAAGCTCCACCAAGTCCAAAGATAAAGAAGCCAAGTGAAGCTCCAAGTAAACTGATGAGTAGAATTGGTCTTCTACCATATCTATCACTCATAGCCCCAAGAATAGGACCTGAAAAGAATGTGCATACCGCATAAATTGAGGTAAGAAGTGTAACTATTAGAGCTTGACTTGATGCTGACGAAACATAAGGGGCTACTAAAAAGGGAATAACTGGCATGACAATACTGAAACTGATACCAATTAGAAAAACTGATATGAGTCCAAAGGCCAGTGAGTGTTTGTTGATTTGTGAATTGTTATTTGTATTCATGATTATTATAAGTCCTTTATCATTATTGTTTCCTAAGAAACAACTATATAATATTCTTTTTTAGTTTCCTTGTCAACAATAATGACTATAAAAGAAAAATGCAGAATTAACTACATTTCAAACCCTGACTTCTCGATTTCTTTATCTAGATGCTCACTATATTTATCCATAAATTCAATAATTCTTTCATACTCTTGATCAGTTACATCTTCATATACTTTTTCATCTCTTTTTTCAAAGGAGTCATGTAGTGATTTATGAGTATCAAAAACTTTTTGTCCCTTATCGGTTAGTAGAAAGTATACTTCTTTTTTGTTATCAGCCTTCTTTACAGTTTCAATTGCACCTTTGGCAATCAGTTTTTTAGATATTTTACTAATAGCACCTTTGGTCATGTACAATCCTTGAGCTAGTTTAGTAACATTTGCTTGATTATTTTCTCCAATAAACTCAATCACATGCACTTCAGAAGGGGTATACTCGCTGAGCTCTGAAGCCATTATTGATGCATTTAACATTGCCATTTTATTAAAAACTTGACGAATTTTTCTCGATGCTTCTTCTTTTTTGTCCAAAATGACTCACCACCTTTTATTCTTTATATATATTGTATAGCCTTTTTGTTTCCTTTTCAATAAAAAAACGGATATTTCCGCTTTTTATCTTCTCTCTAATTCTCCAAGCCCTGTGACTTGCCGTCTTATTATGTCAAACATGTCATAAACTGCTCTTTCCTGATTATCTAGATGATCTTTTGCATATATTCTTGAGTAAACCACTGTTTCTTGACCTTTTCTTGAAAATGCAAGTTGAAATGGCTCTTTTTGATATTTATGAATATCCTCAACGTCTCCATCGCTTCCGAATACAAATACACAAATATCTGCACCACTTAATTTTCTTGTTAGGTCTGCTAGAGTCTCAGCAACTTCTCTTTTTTTATTTTCATCACTAACCTTATCAACTGACTCGTAAACTGCCACATCAGCCATAAATCCTTCAAAGAGTTCTAGATAAATTTTATTGTACCTATCTACATTTGAAATTTTTTTCTTAAAAAGTTCATTAGTTCCAAGTTCGACTGAACAAAGTGTCAAACCTCTATCTCTTAGTAAATCATAGACTGCTTCTTCAAGACTATAGTTATCACCATAACCATAAAAATAATCTCCAACCAAAGCGTTGATTTTTTCTTCCCCCTCATCAAGAAGACTATCAACTTCTTCCTGATCAGTTCCGTTTGCTGTTATACGAATTGTCGGTTCTAGCCTCTTAATATACGTAGCAATAGTTGGGTTTGTTTGATTTTCAATTAAATCATCAAGTATCGTTGAAAGACGGGACTCACCGATACCGTAATAACGCAAAACTCTTGATGTTATTATCTGATTTTCAAAATATGACTTATTTAAAAAAGGCTGAACATACTTATCAAACATTGGCTCAAGCTCCCAAGGAGGACCAGGTAAAAGTAGATAATCGGCATGTGTCTCATCATCATCTTCATAAAAAGACCCTACCGCAAATCCAACGTCATTTTCAATAGGATGCCCTCCTTCAAGGTATTGAGCTTGAAGCCTATTATTTTTTGCCATAGGAACGCCCGAATTTTGATGCCATTTAACTACTTTATCTAGCGCCTCATCATCAGTAGCTAGTCCTACTCCTAGATGTTGGGCAGTTGCTTGTTTGGTTAAATCATCTTTAGTCGGTCCAAGTCCACCAATCAATATGATTAAATCTGCTCTAGTATCAGCAAGAGTCAAAGCTTCCTCCAAACGCTCAAGATTATCTCCAACGATTGATTGATAGTATGTTTCAATTCCTTTTTCGGTTATTTTTTTAGCTACAAAAGTTCTGTTAGTATCCACAATTTGACCTAAAAGTAGTTCTGTCCCCACAGATATGATTTCAGCAATCATTTTCAATCCCCCCTATCAGTTTCTTAATTTCATTCTACCATTTAAGATATGATTTGTAAGGTTTAAAGGAAAAAGCGCAGATTTCTCCGCGCCTACATCTTATCTTCAATAATATCCATAGCCTTATATAAGTCAGGTTCGTTAATCTGATATGAAGCCTGCTCACGAACAATTGGCTTAGCGTTAAAAGCAATACCAACACCAGCAGCTTCAATCATAGGCAGGTCGTTTGCACCATCCCCCATAGCCACCGTATTTTCAATACCTAAACCATTTTCCTTAGCCCATTTAAGAAGGTTATTTTTTTTGACGTCTTTTGTGACGATTTCACCTACTACTTGTCCGGTTAAAATACCATTTTCAACTTCCAGACGATTAGCTTGAACATAATCTAAGCCAACTTGTTCAGCTAAAATATCAACAATTTCATGAAATCCGCCTGAAACAACTCCTATCTTAAAACCTTTTTCTTTAAGGTCATGAATAAGCTTCTCAGCCCCAGGTGTGAAATGAACACGAGCAAGTACCTTATCAAATACTGTTGTTGGAAGTCCATTTAATAGAGAAACCCTTTCACGCAAAGCACCTTCAAAGTCGATTTCTCCTCGCATGGCTTTTTCAGTGATTTGAGCAACCTGTTCCCCGATTCCAGCTTCTTCACCCAAAAGATCAATTACTTCTTCCTGAATGAGGGTTGAATCAACATCCATTACTAACAATCCTGTTACTTTATTTTTCATTTCCTACTCCTTGAAATTATTTAAATGTGACATGTATTCTAGCTATCTTGGATCCAAGTTATTAGTGATCCGTATTTTTATTTATTTTAAAATTATCTTCCATTATTTAATCTTCCTCTTTTTCTATGTATTTTTCCTAAGGAAATATTTTCTTCTAGACTAGATTTTGCTTTAAGAAGCCATGGATGCAAAATTTTTATATCATTATTCATTATATATTGGATGTAATACAAAGCAGCATCTTCTAAAGATTCTTCCAGCCTTTCTAACATTTCGTCTAAGTATGGTGGGATACCTCTTTGATCCCATTTTATCTTATCAGCGACGAAAACCAGTAGATCTGTTTCAGAATAGACACCCTTTAAAGTTGTGTGGCATTCAATAGCCGAAAGTATTTCATCATCACTAACAAAAAAATAATTATTTGCTAGATAAGCCGATATTTTTTGATGGATAATTAAAGGAAAGACTTTTTCTTCAGGCAATAAATTAATCTTAAATCCTTCAGCAGCATGAATCCGTTCTTCAACTGGATAAATAGCTGAAATATCATGAAAATATCCAGCAACTAGTGCTTTTTCTTCATTAAGCCCAAAGTCTTTGGCAAGAATAGCTGCGTAATCTCCCACTTCGATACAATGCTCATAGGTTGAAATGCAGTCTCTTGAAGCTAAAAATTCATAAATTTCCTTTTTATAATTTTCTTTTTCTTGCATAATTCTCCATATCCACCTATTACTATTGTTATCATTCTACAAGATATAAAAATTTCTTACAAGTTAAATAGCAAGCTCTAATGAACTTGCTATAACTTTTCAAATTTTATCCATTGTTAAATGCTTATCAGAAATTTCAATCTGACTATCGTAATTATTTTTCCTATCCTCATCATAATGGTGGGCTACTTCTATTACAGTCATATCAGATTTAAAGAAAATATCTCGAATTTTTTTAGACGATTTTTTATCAACTGATGAAGTTCCTTCATCAACTAATAATATTTTCTTATCGTGTATCAAAGCACACGCAATTTCTATTCTCTGTTTTTGTCCACCTGATAATAGAGCGCCGTTCTCTCCATAATTCTCACTTAAACAGCTTTGTCCTAATTCTTCAAGTAGACCTAACTTATTTAAAATATCAAAAAGTACTTCATCACTTACACCCTCTAACTCCATTATCAGGTTATCCCTAAGCGAAAGCTCAAAGTAATATGGTGCTTGTTGAATTCTTGCCATTGCTTGGGCTTGATTATTAATCTTTCTCCCCTCATCAATCATATAAATGTCACCAGAATTTGGCATTAGTACTCTTTGTATCAAATCAAGGACTGTTGACTTCCCACTTCCAGATTTACCAGTTATTAATACTTTTTCTCCATAAGAAATATTTATATTTATATCTGAAAATAGTTTTTCCTCGCCATTATAACCAAAGCTAAGGTCTTCTATGACAATCTCAGGAGCAATCATAGTATCTGCAAGACTGTTCTCCAATTTTTCAACGTCACTATTCACAATAAGACTTGCGATATTTTCTCTTGTACTCTCAGTTGATTTTATTATCCTCAAATACTCAGAAACATTTCTAAAGGGATAAATTACTCGGTCGCTCGCAAGTAGAAGTGCTATAACTGTGTTCGCCTCAAGTTTCCCATTAATTACAAATATTAAAGCCACAGCGAGAGGGAACATGTAACTGAACCAAGAGAAAACTGATGAAAATATTCCGACGATAGCGTGACGGTTACTCATTACTTGCGATTTCGTCTCCAAATTTTCGACTGAATCTTGTGACCTTCTAAAGAAGGTTGAAAAAGCCCCATAAGTTTCAATAACTGAATACCCTTGGAACAAATCCTTAATGTTCCGTATAAAGTTTGTGTTTGCAGCAGTATAATCATCTGTCGCAGTTTTTAAATACTTACCAAATACCATCGATGGTAACATGGGTAAAAAAGAAAATACTATGAATAACAGAGCTATGGATGGACTCAGATAAAGAAGATAAATCATTGAAATTAGACCAAGAATAAAATAATAAGTACAGTTAAAGATTAGCGAGAAGTATTTATCTTCTATGAGTTTCAAATCAATTGTTAGAGTTGATATTGACTGAGCTACATCCCTATTTTCTACTTCTTTTGCTGCTAAGGACTTTATAACCTTCATTTTATATTCTTCATTCAAGTTCTTCAAAATATCATTTTGTAAAAGTGACTTAATGAGAGCTGAAAGTTCAATTAAAATATAAAATCCAATGCTATAAATAATAAAAATCGTAACCTGGTTTAGGGTAGAATTTTTTGAGAATTTTGATACTGATGAAAACACCTGTGACATAATTATCCCATCAAAACCAGCTCCAATCATGGCTATAAATAATAATAAGAACTTCCATTTAGGAATATCATTCCAAAGCTGTCTTAGATTCATTTAAATACCTCTCTCTTACTTTTTTTAAAAGTATAGCAAGTTTTTTATTCGTTTTTTTAAATTGTGAAAATCTACAATCCTAAAAACAAGACTCTACACCTCCTAAATGCTTATATCCCAAGCTTTAAAAGACAAAAAAACTATTTAAGACAATATAATTTTGCCTCAAATAGTTATTCATAATCTGGAATTTGCGGAATACCGCCATTATCTTCGAACAGCCCCTCATATAAATGATAAAGTGCCTCATAAAGATAATTATCATCAACATACTGAGCATAATCTAAAATTTTCTTTAAATTATCAATATAGATAAGCTTAGGATTTTCACGATATACGTGTTCATAATTCTTTCGAATTATTCCTTACTACTCCAAAGGTCATTCTACTGATTTTAGGGCATCCAGCATGTTAACATTTTTTATTTTATTATGGATAACTACGCTTATTACGGCTGTTATTCCTAGAGTGATTGCTGCTGAGATTAGGTAGTTAGCCCAATTCAATACTGGATTAAACATGGCATCTTCTGGTGGAAGTGATGAGATTATGAAACCATGAAGGGAAGCTCCAAGGAACCAACCAACAACAATACCAAGTACTGAGAGGATAATTGTTTCACGGTAGATATATAGTGTAACTTCTTTATCATAAAATCCGAGTACCTTGATAGTTGAAAGCTCTCTAATACGTTCACTAACATTAATATTTGTAAGATTATATATAACCACTACCGCAAGCAAAATTGCACATATTATCAAGACAAGGATTACACTATTCAAGCCCTCCATGACATTATCAATAACACTCTTGGCATCAAGGTTTTGCTGAATTAGAGCAACACCTTCGGTATCAATAAGTTGACTAGAAAATTTTTCAACTCCTTTAGCATCACCATTCTTCAAAATTACCAAATTTGAGTTGTCTTTAAAATCCTTACCAAAAGTCGCTTGATAATTCTTAGAATCCATAAATATAAAGTGTCCCATATACATTTCAGTAATAGCAGAAACTTTTAGTTCTACTTCTTTACCATCTGAAGTTTCCTTAGATGTTTCTACTTTAAATTTATCTCCTACTTTCAGGTCAAAAAGTTTAGCAAATTTCTCGGATATAACTACTCCATCATCTGTTAATTCTATTTGCGAATGACTTTCACGATTTCGCAAATTAACAAAGTCTTTAAAATTCTTGGTGTCCTGAGTTGCAATTAGGTTAATTGTCTGTTTACCTTCATTTTTAGCTATTTTTGTAACTTGTTCAAAACGAACTGGCTCATGACTTTTCACTTGTTCAGAAGATAAAATTTTATTGATTTCTTCATTTTCTTTATTTGTCGCATCATCTTTTTGGACTTCGACTAAGTCATATTTGATAAGCTCATCATATTGTTTGCTCGAAATACCATCTAGGGAATCGCGAATACCAAAGCCTGTAATCAACAGGGCTGTACAACCAGCTACCCCAAAGATTGTCATAAACATTCTAGACTTGTAACGGAAGATATTCCGGGCTGTTACCTTATGGGTGAATGACATTCTATTCCATATTGGAGTTATGTACTCTAGTAGTATTTTAGAACCGGCTTTTGGTGGTTTCGGTTGTAAGAGACTTACTGGAAGTTCTTTTAACTCACGCCATAAGATGAATAAGCTTGATAATACTGTACAAGCAAGGGCTATGACGAATGCAATTAAGGTGTACTTCCAAGAGAATGTTAAGATTGATTTATCAAAGGTTGTTGCTGCTGTATATGCTTTAAAAATTACTGTTGGAAGCAAGGTATATCCAAGAGCTGCTCCTGCAATTGCTCCAAGAAGTCCTGAGACTAATCCATAAACAACAAACTTACGACTAACATCAGCTTTACTGTAGCCTAGTGCTCGGAATGTTCCTGAATTTATCCTCTCTTCTTCAATAAAACGTGTCATTGTTGTGAGTGATACAAGTGCTGCAATGGCAAATAAGAAAACTGGAAAAACATTTGATAAAATGTCTACTCGCTTAGAGTTTTCCAAATATGTTTTGTATGCTCTGTTATCAGAACGTTCACTAACAAGATATACTGGTTCAGAAAGTCCATCAAGTTCTGATTGCTTTTCTTTTAAATCTTTTTCCTTATCTGAAACTTCCGATTTAGCATCTACAATCTTCTTTTTAGCATCATTTAATTGTACTTTTTGTTGGTCAGGTACTGACATACCTGCTTTTTCTGCTTGTGATAATTGATTTTCTTGCTCTTTAATTTTTGCTTCTTGATTGCTGATTTCTTTTTTAGAGCTTTCAATTTTAGCTCGACCATCATCAATTTTGCTTTGAGGCTCTGCCTTAATAGCTTTTAATCGACTATCTTTTTGAGTATCCAAACGGTCCTGTAATTCATCCTTGTGTGTTTCCACGCGGTTTGAGTATTTCTTGCTATAGGCTGAAAGACTTTCAGTGTCCTTGTACTTAAGTCGAGCAATCATGTAAACTTCCGAATCAAATACACTTGGTATAACTACTCCATAAGAATTTAGCTGTCCAGTTCCTATATCAGTTGTTCCTAGACTTGTTTTCGAAGTATACTCACTAGATTTTACGAAGCCAGAAATTTTAAACTTTGTTTTCTTTAGAACATTTTTATCACTTGTAAATTCTATTTCTTGATCAATTTTATAGTCATCCTTATAAAGATAATCGAGAGCTATTTCTTCATCAGACTTAGGTAGATTACCTTCAACTATTTCATATTTTGAAATATTATCAGGTTTGGAAAAAATTCTGAAAGAAGTCTTTGTATTTTTGAGGAGGACATCTGTAAAATATCCAAATTCTGCCTTATCCAAGCCATCAGAAGAATCTATTATTTTTTTATCTTCATCATTTAAACCATAATTTGACATTACTTCAACATCAGCTAAATTTGTTTCCTTATAAAATGTCTCAGCAGTTTGTCTAAGATTTGGCCCCGATATTTTAAGCCCTGTAAAAGCAAAAACGCCAAGTAAAATCAAGGCAAAGATTGAAAAGAATCGACCTTTTGATTTTAAAATAGATTGCCTAATATCCTTATTTAATATTTTTTTACTCATAATATTATTATCTCCTGCCTTACCACTCAATATCAACAATATTTTGTGGATTTTCATTGACCTCAATTGATTTAACTTGTCCATCGTGCATTCGAATAACCCTATCAGCAATCGGTGCAATCATTCCATTATGGGTAACTATGATTACTGTTGCTCCATCTATGTGACTTTTATCTTGCAGGATCTGTAGAACTTGTTTACCAGTATTATAGTCAAGGGCTCCTGTTGGCTCATCACATAAAAGAATCTTGGGGTTTTTAGCAACTGCACGCGCAATAGCTACACGTTGTTGCTCACCACCAGAAAGCTGTGCTGGGAAGTTATCCATTCTTTGACCTAGTCCAACATCTTCTAATGCTTTTTCAGGGGACATAGCATTTTCAACAATTTCTGAAGCAAGCTCTACATTTTCTTTGGCTGTTAGGTTTGATACCAAATTATAGAACTGGAATACGAAACCAACATCATACCTTCTATAGGTTGTTAACTCTTTAGATGTATAATTTGAAATATCTTTACCATCAATTAACACTTGGCCACTATCATTAGTATCCATTCCGCCTAAAATATTTAATACTGTTGATTTTCCTGCACCAGAACTTCCTAGAATAATTACTAACTCTCCTTTTTCAATTGCAAAGTTAATGTCCTTGTTAGCATTAACAGTAGTTGAACCTGTTTTGTAAGACTTAGTAGAATCTATCATTTCAATATATGCCATTTATATATCCTTCTTCCTATTTGAACAACGTGTTGACTTAATTGATTTAAAAAATATAAGCAGAATGTCACTTCCGCATCTATTTGAACAACGTGTTGATTTAATTTTAAAATCATTGTATAATATATATATCAATAAAGCAAGAAAAAAATTATTTTTTTAAAAAAAGGAAATGTTATGGTCGCACAAAGAAAAACAAGATCAAAAAAAGATATAAAAAAAGCCTTTGCCAAATTACTAAACGAAAAAGGTTTTGAAAAGATAACTGTAAGTGACATCACTCGTACAGCAGACGTTAATAGAGGTACATTTTATTCCCACTACACTGACAAGTATGATCTACTTAATGAAGTTGAAGATGAGATTTTGGGTAATTTAAAAAGTTATTTTGATGAATCAGGACCAAAAATTATTAAACCTGTAGATTATACTGAAAAAGAAAATGTTCAACTCTTTTCCAATGATTCCATACTTCATGCCGCCACTTATGCTAAAGACAATTTTGAAATGATTCATGGTTTGATTTCAGAAGGTGGAAATTCAAAACTTATTCCTAAGTTTAAAGAAATCATGGTTGATATTTTACAAGAACGAGCAAAAAAAATTGGTGTTTTAAACTTCAATAAGTTTAAAATGCCAGATGGGTATGCTTATGAAATTATGCTATCAAGTGTTGTATCAATCCTTGAATACTGGATTCTAAATGGAGTAAAAGAAAACCCCGAAGAAATTGTTAAAATAATAAATACCGCAGCGTGTGTTGCTCCAACCGAATTTTTAATGTAAAAAAATAAGTTATCAATTGATAACTTATTTTTTATCTATTCCATACCTTCAATTCGATCACTATCAGGCGTAGTATTGAACGCCATATAGATTAATTCTAAGAAAGTTAGTAATAATCCTGATGGTGGGAAGAAATAAACAGCTACTGTAGCTACAATAATAGCAATTGGGAATAATATACTAGTCATAAATTTGTATGGTGGCATACTTCTAATCTTCGCTGCTTTTTCTGGACTTGTTACATCTAAATCTTTAGCAATGGATTTTGTTAAGAATAGATATGCTAAACTCCATAAAAAGAAGATAACTATGTAAAAGTATTCTGGTACTCTATCATCTATAGAATTACCAGCCCAAGCAGCTGCCATAGGTAAAAGAGACATTGTAAACATCCAAAAATTATTTATCCAAAATGTTCTTTTCGAAATTCTATCAGCCAAAGCAAACATATAATGATGATTGTACCAAGCAACACAGATGAATACAAATGAAACTATATAAGCAAACAGATATGGTGCTTCACTGAAAAGTGCTTCAAGTGTTGGTTCTTCCGGTGTTTTAAACTCCAAAACCATAATGGTCATAATAATTGCTACAACAGCATCCGTAAAGGCTTCAACGCGTCCTTTGTTCATAAATTCCTCCAAAAAAATAATTAATAACTAAATACTACTGTATCAAACTATATTATTCAAGCAAAAGACATTTTAGATTTTAATCTAAAAATTTTGTTCGTAGAAATTTTGTTATTTTTGAAAATTCATGTTTTTAATACATATTTAATTGCTTTTTTCAATTGTTTTTTTATTAATATTAAGAGGCTCTATTAACAAGCAACTAAAGATATTCACTTAACTTTTATTGTTACAACTACTTTTTCACAATGTTAGCATTTAACAATACGCTGTTATACCAAGCTTTTAGTTGGTTTACGAGCATAAGTTTGTGATATTATATATTTGTAACTAAGAACCAAGCATGCATTAAATATATAATATATGCCATTTTTATCGGAGGATAACATAATGACTACAACTGAAAAAATCTTATACCCAAACGCTTACTATGAAATGTCAGCATTAATGTTTTACCCAGACAATTTTGATGCTTCAAAAAAATATAAAACTATTGTCGTATCTCATCCTGGAGGAGGAGTAAAAGAACAAACTGCAGGTTTATATGCACGTAAATTTGCAGAACAAGGATTTTTAACAATCGCTTTTGACTCATCATTCCAAGGAGAATCTGGAGGATATCCTCGTCTACTTGAAAGTCCTTCTGCTCGTGTTGAAGATATCAGCGTAACAATTGATTATCTATCAACTTTACCATTCGTTGACATGGATAATATTGCTGCTTTCGGAGTATGTGCAGGTGCTGGATATTCAGTAACTGCTACAACTGTTGAACGTCGTATTAAAGCTTTAGTGACAGTAAGTCTTGTAAATATTGGTATCTTATTCCGCGAAGGATTAGATCATGTTATTCCAGTAGAATCTCAAATTCAAGCTCTTGAAGCTGCATCTCTCGCACGTTCAAAAGATGCGAACTCTGATTCATCTACTTACATCAACTATGTACCTTATACAAAAGACGAGATTACAGATCAAACTCCTACATATGCACGTGAAGCTTCTGATTACTACCGTACACCTCGTGCAATGTACCCAACATCTCCAGATTTCTTACTTCAAAAGAGTATGCAAGAAATCTTCCAATATGATTCACTTCATTTAGTAGATACACTTCTTACTCAACCACTTCTTGTTATTGCAGGTTCAGAAGCAGATACTAAATTCCTTACAGATGAACTTTATAATAAAGCAACAGCATCTTCAAAACGCGACTACTACGTTGCTGAAGGAGCAACTCACGTTGACCTTTATGATAAAGAAAAATTCATTGATCCAATCGTTGACTACGCTTCTAAATTCTTAGAAGAGCAGCTAAATAATTAAATTATAACGATTGTGGTATGCAATACCCAGAAAAACTACATAAATTTTTCTGGGTTTTATTTTATAAAGGAGATTAGTAAAATGACAATTAATAAAAAAGACGTAAAATTCAAAGCAAGACACTTTAACTTAGCGGGACGCTTATTCTTCCCAGAAAATTTCGATGAAAGCAAAAAAAATCCTGCTATCATTATTTCTCATCCAACAAGTGCAGATATGAACCAAACTTCAAGTATCTATGCTGAAGAACTTGCTAAAAAGGGATTCTTAGCTCTAGTTTTTGATGCTTCATACCAAGGACAAAGTGAAGGGGAACCAAGATTTTTGGAAGATCCATATGCTCGTACAGAAGATGTTAGCTTTGCTGTTGACTACTTAGTATCACTTCCATATGTTGACCAAAACAAAGTTGGGGCAATGGGTATTTGTGCAGGTGGTGGATATACAATCAACGCTGCCAAAGTTGACCATCGTATCAAAGCAGTTGCTGGTGTAGTAGCTGGTAGTTCTGGTGGTGCTTACCGTGAATCTTTCGGACCGGATGAAAAGCTAATTGAAGTTTTAGAACAAATGGGTGAACAAAGAACAGCTGAAGCTCAAGGAGCTGAACCTCTATTAGTTAATTACTACCCAACTTCTAATGAAGCTGTTAAGGAAATGGGAATTACTGATGTAGATATCGTTCAAGCCGTTGACTACTATACCACTCCACGCGGACAAGATAAATACTCTCCAAACAAAGTTCGTTATACAAGTATGGCATACATGCTAGGCTATGATCCATTACACATGATTGATAAACTTCTTACCCAACCATTACTTATGATTGCTGGTGGTATACCTGGACAATTTGGATCATACCGTCTCGCTTATGATGTGTACTATAAGTCTGCTACTAAAGCTGATGAAAAAGAGTTATATATTGTGCCAGAAACTACTCACTATGAATTATATGATCAACCTGAGGCAGTTTCTAAAGCTGTTAATAAACTATCTGAATTCTTTGGAAAATATTTATAAAAAATAGAGGTATTTTATGACATTACAAACAGTTCATTCTAAAATAGGAGATATTGATGTATTTCAAGTAGTAGAAATTCAAATTGGAAATCCAGTTGGGCAACTTTTTCCTGATGCTACGCCAGATAAAGTAAAAGAAATTGAATGGTTAGATTATCCACATATAAATGCTGATGGAACTTTAAATGCTGTCTCTCAGTCAATCATAGTAAAAAAAGATGATCGCATAATAGTTGTTGATACTTGCATTGGTAATGATAAAGAACGTACAGAATCGCCGGACTGGACAAACCTTCAAACTGATTTTCTTGAAACTCTTGAGAATATTGGAATTGACAGAAATAAAGTCACAGATGTTTTATGCACACACTTACATATGGATCATATTGGTTGGAATACCTATAAAACTGAAACAGGATGGGTTCCAACATTTCCCAATGCCAAGTATCACTTTGCTAAAAAAGAATATGACTTCTGGAAGGAAGATCCAGGACTTCACTCAATCGGTGATGGACAAGGAAATGCTATAAAAGACTCAGTTCAACCAATTATAGATGCAGGACTTGTAAACTTTATTGATGAAGATGCTTATTTAGGCGACGGGATTAGTGTTTTTCCTACTCCAGGCCATACAATTGCTCATATAAGTGTAATTTTTGATACTGGAAAAGAGAAATTTGTTATTACGGGTGATGCTTTCCATCATCCATGTCAGTTAGCTCATCCTGAATGGTGTAATATTGCGGATTTTGATAAGAAACAATCTGAAGATACTCGTATAGAATTTTCTAAGACATTCGCTGATGATGATACTATTATTGCTGGTACTCACTTCTCGATTCCATCTATCGGTAATATAATTAATTACCAAGATGGATATGCCTTTAAGCCTATTTTGAATAAATAATAATATGGGTTAATATATAGTCAAATTGACAGTGTCTCTTTCAGGATACTATTATGATTGCAAACACAACATGAAGTCAAAATAATCCTCCGCTATTAAAATATAATAACGGAGGATTATTTTATATATCTACTTTTTATTAGAATTGTTGAATTTACATAAAATAATTCGTATATAAGTATGAAAGGATATAAAGGATATAGATATGAGCTGGGTAGAATATATAGAAAAAGTATTTTGATCCCTTCCCTCTTTGACCATTGTAAAATGAAATTGGAATTATAGAAAATACCATCATCCATTGAACGTTTTCAGTCAATAATGTACTATTAAACTGAAAATTCGTAGATATCAAAGCAACTATCGCAATCAGAAGGTACTGAATTGATCTTTTTTCCCTAAATATATATAGTCCAAGAGCTAAAAAGACGCTAACAAATCCACCTTCAACTGCTAAATAATTCGGGATATCAATCATGATTGTTGCTGCTAACATTGGGTGGCTATTGCTTAAAAGCATACCTACAGCTGCTGGAACTACTGGTAAAACTAAGAGTCCTGTACCCAATAAGTATCTACACTCACGAAACTTATCATAAGCAAACATTGTCAAAGCTCCAAGGAACATTGTCCCAAAAATTCCATTCATAAGAATAACTGTATCAAGCGGAAAAATTCTGGTAATTATTTGGGTCATAATCATCATTATGACATGAGCAATAAAAAGACGTGCTAGGTACTTGTGCTTATTGCGCGTGTAATGAAAACCTTCAGCAAGCATAAATAAAAAGATAGGTAAGACTAGGCGACCAAGCATTGTTAGTATCATTGGAGCACCAGCATAATAGAACATCTGGTGTATGTGATCAAGAACCATAAGAAAAACTCCGATTAATTTTAGCTGGGTTCCAGTGATTCCTTTATAATTTGTTTTCATTTATAAAATCTCCTCTATTTCTAGTAACTAAGAAATAATTATAAATTATATAAGGCCATAAAAACTTACAATTTCACAAGGTAACCTTACAAGTTTGTCAGATTAATATAGATAAAATTTTTTGACTTTAAATGAATCTTCATTTATTATTAACATATGAGAATAAAAGATGAAAAAAAATTAGAAAATATATATGAAGCTACACTTCAGCTTATTATTGATGAAGGTCTCCACCAAACTTCAATTAGTAAAATAGCTAAAGGGGCAGGTGTATCTCCAGCTACAATTTACATTTATTTTGAGAATAAGGAAGATCTTATTAACAAGCTATATTTATCTGTAAAAAAAGAAATGAGTGATTATATCTTTGTAAAAATTGACAATCAACAAACTGTACATGAAAATTTTGTAAATATAATGAAAAAGTTCAGCCAATATATTCAAGATAACAAAAGTCGTTTTCTATTTGTAGAGCAATTGCAAAATATGCCTATACTTTCAAGCGAAATACTAGACCAAACTAACCAATACTTCTATCCCATGGAGAAAGTATTAAAAAAAGGGATTAGTGAACAAGTTATTAAAGATATTGATACAAAAATATTATTCTTACCAATTTTTCAACCATTGTCAGCTTATTTTAAAGAGCAGTTTAACTCTGACGAAAGACCAAAAAAAGCGGTTATAAATATACTTATTGAACTAGCCTGGAATTCTATTTCTATCTAATAGAATTTTATGCTAGTTTTTTATTATTAAAGAAAGTCATTTTCTTTGACAATAAATGAACGTTCGTTTATTATAAATATATTGAAATATTGATTATCTCAATAATATTATTATTAAATTAAATCAGGAGACAAAAATGATTAAATCAGAAAAAGTACTTTTCCCAAATTCATATTATGACATGTCTGGAATTATTTACTATCCAGAAAATTTCAATGAAAATAACACATATAAAACAATAGTTGTTTCTCATCCAGGTGGTGGAGTAAAAGAACAGGCAGCAGGTCTTTATGCTCGTAAGTTAGCTGAGCATGGGTTTTTAACTATCGCATTTGATGCCTCATTTCAAGGAGAAAGCGGTGGATATCCACGCTTATTAGAAAGTCCATCAGCTCGAATTGAAGATGTCAGTGTTGCAATTGACTACTTATCTACTTTATCATTTGTTGATATGAATAATATCGCAGCATTTGGTATATGTGCAGGTGCTGGTTATTCTGTCACTGCGGCGACAGTAGACCGTCGTATCAAAGCAGTTGGCGCTGTGAGCTTAGTAAATATTGGTATCTTATTCCGCGAAGGTCTAGATCATGCTGTATCAGTTGAATCACAAATTCAAGCTCTAGAAGCCGCATCACTTGCTCGTTCAAAAGATGCAAATTCAAAAACATCTACATTTATTAATTATGTTCCTTATACAAGAGATGAAATTACAGAAGATACACCTGTATATGCTCGTGAAGCTTCTGACTATTACCGTACTCCACGTGCGATGTATCCAACTGCTCCAGATTTCTTATTACAACGTAGTATGCAAGAAATTTTCCAATATGACACTCTTCATTTAGTAGATACCCTTCTTACACAACCACTTCTTGTTGTAGCAGGATCAGAAGCAGATACTAAATTCCTTACAGACGAACTCTATGAAAAAGCTACAGCATCTGTAAAACGCGACTATTATATTGCTGAAGGAGCTACTCATGTGGATCTTTATGATAAAGAAGAATATATTAATCCCGCAGTAGATTATGTTGCACACTTCTTCAATGATCAATTAAAATTCTAATATTAGTATTTAAGTTCAAGATGATGTATTTTATCTTGAACTTTTCCTTTATTAAAAATTATAAAAAAGAAGCATCTCTGCTCCTTTTAATTATATTACTTAAGTTTACTTTTTTCTTTCGCCTTAGCAAATACTGGAATTTCAAAGATATTACTTAGTGGTTTAGCGATAAAATAAGCTATATTATAGTCAATTAAGCTATGGACAACACCACCTAGACCCATGATTAATAATAGAATTCCAAAATTGTTTGGTGTAACGCCTTGACCACTTAAGAAGAAGATGGCTACAACTGCAATTTCACAGACTGTGTGGATTATTGCAATTACAAAGTTGTAAATTTGAAATTTTTTATTACTCAACACTGTTTCAGGTTTCTTTTGTAAATATACTGAACCAAGAATTGCAAAAACTAGATGCGATAATGCTCTCAATGCAATAATGAATGGTGAAGTGATGAAGAAGCCAAATGCCGTTCCAAGTGCCACTGCAATTGCTACGCCTGGTGAAAAGAACATAGCAATAAAAAGTGGTACATGACTTGCTAATGTAAATGATGCTGGTCCAATCGTAATACGTGGCATAATCATTGGTATTACAATTCCCATTGCAATTAATAAAGCAACAATAGTTAACTGTTTGACAGAATTCTTTCTCATTTATCCTCCAATATTTTAAGTAAAGAACTATTTGTGATATTTTTAATTTTATCAAGTAAACTATCTAGTAGCAAGCTTTTTGAGCTTATAACTGATATAGATAATTGTAAAGTGTTCTATATACTGTATACCATATACCAAAAAATAGGGTTACTAAACAAATCTTATCTTTTTTACAAATTTACAAAAATATTGTATGATAAATTTCTGAATAGAATAAATGAGGTAAATAATGATGATTATCAAAGAATTTTGTGCTGAGAATTTCACTGATATCCCTAAAGCAATTATAGCAGGAGCTACACGTATTGAGCTTTGCGATAATTTAGCTGTTGGTGGCACTACTCCGAGTTATGGAGTAATTAAAGAGGCTGCCATCTATACAAAGGACGATAATATTCCTCTAGCAGTCATCATTCGTCCCCGTAGTGGTAACTTTGTCTATAATAGTACTGAAGTTAAAATTATGGAAGAAGATATCTTGAAGGCAGCTGAAGCTGGGGCAACTGCTCTTGTCATGGGTGCTCTAACTGAAGATAATAATATTGATAAAGAAACTATGGAAACTCTTCTAATTGCAAGCCAAGGGCTCCAAATTACCTTCCACATGGCTTTTGATGAAATTGAAGATTGGAAACCTGCTATGGATTATTTAATCGATGAAGGTGTCGAAAAAATCTTAGCTCATGGTGGACCATTAGATAAGCCATTAAATATTGATAAAATCAAAGAGATGGTTGAATATGCTGACGGTCGAATTGATATTATCATTGGTGGCGGGGTAACCTATAATAATGCTGAAGAACTTGCCCATCAAACTGGTACTAACTATGTTCATGGTACAAAAATTGTAGAATTTTAAATCTTTAAGCAAACATTTTTCAAGCTAATTGAAATTGTGGTTTGCTTTTTTTATTTCCTAATTTATTTTCCTATAATCAAAAAATACCCACTAAGGTAGGTATTTGTGTGCTTAATATAGGGTATTAAGTAGATTATAAAATTCATTGATAGAAATTATTTCATCAGTTTCTGCCATTTTACTTATCATTTGATCTTTTTCTTTTTCAAGCACTGCAAGCTTCTCTACTAAATTATCATAGGTAAATTCTTCATCATCTATAACTTCTGAATATCCTTTTTCTTTAAAATAGTTGGCATTTTGGATTTGGTCACCACGACTTGAAGCAAGAGATAGAGGAACTAAAATATTTGGTTTCTTTGAGTAAAGAATTTCAAAAATTGAGTTGCTTCCAGCACGTGCTATAACTATGTCCGATGCTGCAATTATGCCAAGCATTCCACCGTCAACAAACTCAAACGGGTAGTATCCAGGTTTTGCTTCATATTTATCAACACTACCAGTTTGGTGAATAACATTATATTTTTCAAGCAACTTATCAAGATTTTCAGCTACTAAATTATTGATGTTTTTGGCTCCAAGGCTTCCACCCCAAAATAGTAGAGTTTCTTTATTGGCATCAAAATCATCGGGTAATTCAAATGGTTTAATTGAGTTCGAGTTAATTACAGCTCCAACCTTTTGAACCCCATCATGACCTGCTATATCAAATGTTGATAACATCTTTGTCGCAAATTTTGAAGATATCTTATTGGCTAAACCAATTGATTTATCTGACTCATGAATAATAACTGGTACCTTATTCATCTTAGCACCAATAACTACAGGAACTGATACAAAGCCACCCTTAGAAAAAATGAAATCCGGTTTAACTTCTTTAATTATTTTTCGAGCCTGACCAATACCTTTTGTGATTTTAAAGACATCAGTAAAGTTCTCCATTGAAAAATAACGTCTTAATTTACCAGTTGAAATTGGATAATATTTGACATCTGGATATTTGGCAAGCATCTCTCTTTCGATTCCTTTTTCAGAACCAATATAATATTGCTCCCAACCATCTTCTTTATATAAATCCATCAACTGCAAATTTAATGTAACGTGACCAGCCGAACCGCCACCTGTATATAAAATTTTCAAAACTAATACCTTCTACTTCTAATATTAAATATCTATATCTATTATACAATTTTACAAAGTAAAAAGCACCTAATCATAAGTCGGTGCTTTCTATAGCTCTTCAAGCTCATATTCTATTATTTTTTATAAAACGTTTCTTAAGGATGATAAAATCTTCTAGATCCATCAATATGTGATACATGCGTGCTCTTGCAGCAAATTCATCATGAGTTTTTGGAAGTTCTTCTTTTTCTAATTGTTGTAAATATTGACCCAATTTTTCAAGTTGAATTTTTGGTTCTTCTCTATCGGAAAAATAAGTATGTATAGTTTCCAAATAATCAGCAACAATTTGAGCTTCATGTGGATTTTTACGTAATTTTTTAATCTCATAGTGAAGATTGTGAAGAATATTAACTTGTTGTAATCGCATTTCAAAATAATTTACATAGAAATCATCTTTTACTGGTAAACGATTTTGTTGATATTGATGAGCCATTGTCTGATAAGGTGTAAGTTTTTCTTCTAGTGCAATTACATCATCCCATACATGCATTTCATCAGTATCCTCACTTGATAGGTAATTTTTCAATTTAGCAAAAATTCTTTTAAATTCAATCTCAACATCTAGTATTCCAGCATCCAATCTTTTCTTCTGGGCTGAAAAATCTTGAACATGATTGATTATAATCGCAATTACAATACCGATAATCAGTAACCAAAACTCATTCCAAATTGATGGCCACGTCAATTGCTTGGCTGACATCATGTGCGTTAAAAAAACAGCATTTACTGATAAAGTTGCCTGTAAATTATTAATTGCAAGACCAAAAGTTACAATGGTTAAAACAATACCAAAAGCTATCCAATTATAATCAGTTATAAAAAGTGCAATCCATGCTAAAAATACAGTTGCTATAAAAGTAATTATTCTATCAAGACAGAGTCTCCATGTATCCATCTTAGTTGGTACAATTGATAATAATGTTATAATTCCTGCTGAACTAGCATATTCTAATTTCATAAACATAGCTATAAAAATTGCTAAAGTTGTACCAATTCCTATTTTTGCTGCATAAAAGCCAACACTCCCTATTTTTATTCTACTTGTTATTTTATTCAATAAAGCCTCCTATTAATAATACGTATTCTCTTAAATTTATTATAAATAAAAAACGCTTTCATTACAATTATGTAGAATTAAACTATACCAATTTATGTGTATCTATTGTGTTCTTTTGAAATTTCAACTTAAATATCCATTGAGAGTCTGACCATATCCTTTAAAATCAGCCCATTTTCTTCAATTTCCTCATTATAATGTCTAAAAAAATATGAAAAAATTATAAAATATAAATTCTATATTTTATAATAAGTTTCCCTTTCTGCCCCTTTTATAAATTAATTACAAACAAAAAGAGCTAGACACCTTATCATAAAAGGGTCTAGCTTTATTTTATTCAAATACAAATTGGTTATGATAAAGTTCTGCATAGAATCCTTTTTGGTTAAGGAGTTCTTTATGGCTTCCTTCCTCGATAACTTTACCGTCACGTAATACGACGATTTTATCTGCATTAAGGATTGTTTTAAGTCTATGGGCAATTACGAAACTTGTACGTCCAGCAATTGCTGCCTCCATAGCTTGTTGAATTTTACTTTCAGTTACTGTATCTACGTTACTTGTTGCTTCATCAAGAATTAGTAATTCAGGATTTGTAAGGATAGTACGTGCAATTGAAATAAGTTGTTTTTGACCTGTTGAGAAGATGTTTTGTTCATCATCAACAACAGTATCATATTTATCAGGAAGACTCTCAATGAAGTCATGAATGTGAGTAGTCTTGGCTGCAGTAATTACTTCTTCATCAGTAGCATCTGGTTTACCAAATTTGATATTATCACGGATTGTACCAGAGAATAATACTGAGTCTTGAAGTACGATACCAACATTTGAGCGAAGGCTATCAAGATCCATTTCACGAATGTCAGTTCCATCAAACTTAATTGAACCAGAGTCAACATCATAGAAACGATTCATAAGGTTCATGATTGTTGTCTTACCAGAACCTGTTGGGCCTACAAGAGCAACCATTTGACCCTTATTAACATCAATTGAAACATCTTTTAAGATTTGTTTTCCTGGTGTGTAAGAGAAATCAATGTCCTTGATTGCTACTCCAGATTTAATTTCTTCAAATTTAACTCCATTATCAGGGCGAATTTCATCAGGTTCATCAAACATTTCTTGTAAACGACGAGCACCAGTAATTGCCATTTGAAGTTCTGTAAAGCTTGAAGAAATTTGCATGATTGGTTGGTAATATTGTTGTGAATATTGAACAAATGTTACTACTAAACCAAGCGCTGCTGCGCGTGATAATGATGAGTCATTAAGAGCAATCGTTGAACCAACAAAGATTACTACCGCAGTATTAATCAAGCTGATACCATTCATCATTGGGAATAACATACCACCAAATACACGAGCTTTAAATGTAGCACCTTTAACGTTTTCGTTATGTACTTCAAAACCTTTAACCACATCATCTTGAAGTCCTTCAACGATGATAGCTTTTTGACCTGAAATAGTTTCATCCATATAAGCATTTAATTTACCAACTTCATTTTGTTGAATGTCAGTATATTTTTTAGCTTGACGGATTACGAAAATCGCAAGGATAATAGCTACTGGAGTTGAAGCAATTGTAAGCCATGCAAGACTTACATTTTGACGGAACATCATAATTAGTAAACCAATAAATAAAGCAAAGTTTGTTGCAACTTGTGATACTGATTGGTTAAGTGAATTTTGAATATTATCTAAGTCACTTGTAAAACGACTCAAGATGTCACCATCTTTATGACGGTCAAAGAATGAAATTGTCAAACGTTCTAGTTTACCAAATAAACCTTTACGCATTTCATTTGTTGAATAACTTACTACCCTATTAAATAGTAGTGAGTATATTAAGTTTGCTACTGTAGTAAAGACATAAGCTAAGAATAACTTAACCATTACATCATAGAAAGGTTGTTTACTTGGACTAACAAAAGCTGCACCAGTTGCATCAGCAACTCCTTTAGCTTTCATATATTCTCCCAACCATTCACCTAAGCTAGTAAGTGCTTGACCAAGAAAGACTGGAGCCTTAACTTGTAAATATGTAGAAGCGATTATAGCTAGGATGATAACAATAAATGAAAGTTTAAATTTCTTAAAATATTGCCAAAAGAATTTTATAGCTTTTCTATAT
Source organism: Floricoccus penangensis (assembly GCF_001832885.1). Lineage (GTDB taxonomy): Bacteria > Bacillota > Bacilli > Lactobacillales > Streptococcaceae > Floricoccus > Floricoccus penangensis. The sequence continues at coordinate 249,823 of NZ_MKIQ01000028.1, forward strand.
TCTCCCATTATTCATCACTTCCTTTCTGAGTTTCGTAAATTTCACGATAAACATCATTATTTTGAATCAACTCTTTATGAGTACCTTGACCAATTAATCTGCCTTCATCCAGAACAAGAATAGTATCAGCATGGACAACAGAAGAAATCTTTTGGGCAATAATAACTTTAGTTGTATCTTTAAGATCTTCATTCAAAGCTTGTTGAACTAGTTTTTCACTCTTAGCATCAAGAGCAGATGTTGAATCGTCAAGAATTAAAACTTTAGGATCCTTAATAACACCACGCGCAATACTCATACGTTGTTTTTGTCCACCAGAGAAGTTTGCACCACGTTCTTCAACCTCTGAATCATAGTTATCGGGCATCTTCTCAATAAATTCCTTAGCTTGAGAGATTTCACTTGCATGTTTCAAGTCGTCCAAATTAGCATCCGGTTTCCCCTGTTTAAGGTTGTCAGCAACTGTACCTGAGAAAAGGATAGCTTTTTGGAGAACAATAGAAATGTTTTTCTTAAGTGTACCACGACTTAAATCACGTAAATCGCGTCCTCCCACTTCAACCATACCTTCTGTTGGATCAAAAAGTCTTGGTATTAATTGTGCTAAAGTAGTTTTACCTGAACCAGTAGCTCCCACGATACCAACCATTTGACCAGGTTTAATTTCAAATGTCACATTCTTAAGAGTAGGTTTATCATCATTTGGATAAACAAATGTTACATCATCAAATTTGATTGAACCATTAAGCTCTACATCTGGGACATCTTTAAATTGCATAGCAGGTTCTGTATCAAGAACTTCTTTAATACGACGAAGTGAGATAAATGCACGACTTGCCATCATAGACATCATACCACCCATGATGATAGCAAACATAATTTGTCCCATATAAGTCATAAATGAAGCAACACCACCTAATGCTGTTGGATCATCAACGATAAATGTTGAAACCATATAGATAGCTCCGAAAATTGTAAGTTGGCTGACCAGAGTAAAGGCTGGAATCATTGTTGAGAATAAGTTACCAACTGCCAAGTTATGACCAAGTAACTCATCACTTACAGCATCAAATTTTTCTTCTTGAGATTCTTCTTGAACAAAAGATTTAACTACACGAGCACCACGAAGGTTTTCCTTAGCAATCGTATTAGATTTATCTAACAATTTTTGGAAAGCTGAGAAATGTGGTCCCATTTTAGACATTGCAAGACCAGTGATTACTACAATTAACACTACCAGAAGAACAATTAACCACCATAATCTTGGTAGAGTTCTTACAGCAAGGATAAATGATCCCACGAATAAAATAGGAACACGTAGTAGTACTTGGAATATCATCATTGTCAAGTTTTGAACTTGGTTAACGTCATTTGTCATACGAACTACCAAATTACCAGCATTGAATTCTTCTACATTTGCATATGAGAATTGTTGAATTTTTTTGAAGGTTGCTTCACGGATATCAGCAGATACTCCTTGAGCAATCTTAGCAGCAAGAATGGTATTAATAAGACCTGCAACTAGACCCATAACTGCAATTCCGACTAACCAAACACCAACTTCTTTGATTTTGTTTTTGTCATCTTGCATTACCGCTGTCAATACATCTTGTAAATATTGAGGTTGTAGTAAACTTGAAGCTACTACTAAGCCAATCATTACAAGAGAAGCAAGTGCATACCACTTATACTTTTTAATAAACTGGAAAAGCATTCTTTTCTCCTTTTCATTTTTTTAATAAATAACACTCTTTTAATTACCTCGTCAAGAGAGCAGCTTTACTATTGTACATTTTCGAATCAAAAATGTCCACTACCTTTAGACCTAAATAACATTATTTTTCATCTTTTTGCAAGGGAGCACCAAATATACTACTCTTACACATTGAGAAAAACTCATTTGAACCATCAGCATTTGCTGCATCAAGTTTTTTTAACAATCTGAGTAGCTCACTTTGTTCCTTAATTGTTAAGGATGAAAATAATTCTTCTGAAGCAGTGTCCATGATATTAATTCTCTCAGATACCATTTTTCTTCCTTCATCTGAAATATATATTCTATTTATTCTTTTGTCTTGTTCATCACTGACTCGAAAAATTAAATCTTCTTGTTCAAGTTGTTTAACCATCGCAGTTACACTTGAAGGTTTAATATCCAAAGTTTCAGCAATCTCAGAGTTCGTCAGACCATTTGATTTATCATTTAAAAAGAACAACAAACCTCGCGCTCCACGTTGACTACCATCTTGCCTTATTCGTCTACCATCATTGATACCATGTACCGCTTTAGCAACATTAGGTTTTCTGATAATCTTCATAAATATCCTAAACAGATCTTGGCTTTCTTTTGACATATGCTTCCTTTCCTTAAAGTATTTAGTTCATCTATTTTTTAACTAACAAATAGATTTTACTCCTCTGAACCTAAAAGTCAATTAAAAGGTTCTGAATTGAAGTTATAATTTTATAAAATTAGAGTAGGAAATAAATTATAAAATTTTTTAAGTTAACCTAAAAAATATTAAGTAAATATTTTTCTTGTGTATTAAATTTTTTGTGATAAAATGGAGGGATGAACAATTCTAGAATTAAAGAGCTCAAAATGGCTGAGCGCGGTGCTTTGATTAGCATCATTGCCTATGTAGTTCTCTCAATTATTAAGATTGCTGTCGCAAACCTCACAAACTCTGAAAGTTTACGAGCTGACGGGTTTAACAACATCACGGACATCATAGGAAATATAGCCGTTCTTGCTGGAATACGTATGGCAAGACGTCCTGCAGATGATGATCATGCCTATGGTCATTGGAAAGTTGAAAGTGTTGCTAGTTTAATTACTAGTTTCATTATGTTCGCTGTTGGTTTTGTTGTTTTGCGTCAGACGATTATTGACATTATTAATAACGAAAAAACTGCAGTCGATCCTGTGGGTGCAATAGTTGGTATATTCTCAGCAATAATCATGTTCGGAATTTATCGCTATAATGCTGGACTTGCTCAAAAAGTTAAATCCCCTGGACTCATGAGTGCTGCAAAAGATAACCTAAGTGATGCGGTAACATCAATTGCTACATCTATTGCTATCGTAGCTGCATCCTTCAATCTTACTTGGATTGACCGCCTTATGGCCGTTGTGATCACGATTTTCATCTTCAAAACAGCCTATGATATCTTCTCAGAAAGTGCCTTTAGCTTGTCAGATGGCTTTGATGAAGAAAAAATCGAAGAATATAAAAAAGCCCTCACAGGAATAAGAGAAATAGAAGAAATCAAGAATATCCGTGGTCGTACATATGGAAGTAACGTCTTTCTAGATGTCGTTGTCGATATGAGTCCTGATATGTCAGTTTTCGAAAGTCACCAAGCAACCGAAGAGATTGAAAATATACTCAAGACTCAATTTGAAGTATTTGATGTCGATGTTCATGTTGAACCATCGTATCTTGAAGAAGAAGAAAGAGACAGCTACATAGCCCTTGATTTACTTGCTATGGAAGAAAAAATCTTAAATGGTTTTGAGCTTGATAAACTTCTTGACAGAACCTTTAAAGAAATACAATCTGACGGCATAATACTCGATAAGAGCCAAAGATTAATTGAGAAAAAACCTCAGCAAATTGGAATCTCTCAGTTCAACCCAGAAAGAATAAGCAAGAAGACCTTCATATTAACCTATGAATACTTTGAAAATCACCAAACCTACATCGTCACAAGCATTTGGCGTAGAGATAGACATTGGAGATGTATCCAAAGGCAAATAACAAAAAGAGAACTTTAGGAAACTAAAGTTCTCTTTTTGGAAACTATTTTGCGTTTGCATAAAGATTATCTGGATATTGTCCACTAAAATTTGTTAGTAGAGCCTGATCATATTCTGGTGTACCTTTTGAACTCATCCCGTCCATCATTGCCTGTCTCATCGACTCCTCCCACTCTTTTATTCTACGATCATATTCTTCTTGACTCATATCATCTGGTTTTGGTCCCGCAGTTCCTCCTAATCCATAAGCTGGACCAGCTTTCTCTGGCCACATACCTGTTGGGAATGGAGTTCCATAAGCAAGTAGATTACTTTTATAACCATTTGTATCAATACTTGAACCTTCTACAACTTGTCCGTACTGAGCAACTCTATAGCCAGCCATATGAGTTGCATAATTTTGCGCTCCTGTTTCAGCCTTTTCCTCTGTCATTCCTTCATTCGATTTAGCTCCTGTAATATTTTGAGTAGCTTTTGATTCAGCACCTCCAGAAGCTTTTCCTTCTTGACCAGATTCTGCAGCTTGATCAGATTCAACTTGACTAACATTTTGAGATTCAGTAGCTACATTTGATACTTCTGCTGATGAATCCTTTGATGAACCTTCAGACGATTTTTCCTTAGATGATTTTTCCTTAGATGATTTTTCCTTAGATGATTTTTCCTTAGATGTTGATGATATTTTGCTTTCTTTAGATTTACTAGAATCTTTCTTATGTCCCCCACATGCTGCTAGAGATACGATTGCCAACATACTCATTATTAAGACTGTAATTCTTTTCTTGTTCATAATTTTCCCCTATTGTTTTTTATAAACACATATTACCATAGTATTACAAATATTACAATAAGTAATATTGTTTTTTTATTAAAATATTTAATAACTAAGAAAAAAGATATACTGATTCAAAAGTCTCAACTTAACAAGTTAAAATTAAATCGCCTAGATTCAATATGATTCTAAGTAATTTAATGAAAACTAATTCTTATAATTAAATTACTAAACAACACTTAAAAGGGAACTCTATGTATATAAATCAAATAGTTTTGCCTATACATTTAGTCGAGAACTTGAGGAAAATGATATTGAAATATTTATAAGTAAGTTTATTCAATCAATTCCAGAAAATTCATTTTTAAGATAAAAATTTTAGTTGATTAACATGCAGTCCAAGAATGATACTTTCGATTATCATATCCTATAAGCTGATAGTCATAGTTGTACTTTATGTCAGATGTTAGAAAGTTATTAATATATGCTAAACATCCCCCAATATATACACAGAGAAAAATTGATGCAGAACCTTTATTTGGAGACATAAAACATAATCTTAATTTTATAATCGCTTGTCTTAAAATAAGTCTACACCGTAAGCTCACTTCAATGGACTCAATTTCTATTCTTAGCTCATTTACCAGTAGAATAGAACTAGCGACTTTTAATAACTTAAGTTCTATGGAACTCAAAGCGATGTGCGATCCTTGACCTACTTCCATCAACTATACTAGATTTCTTATTTTTTTTACGCACAGTTTTAAGAAGCTAAGAATATGAAATTAGAAAATATACAATTTGGAGAAAAATATGCTTAAATGATAAAGGAAACTTACATTTTTTATCTAAAATCAAAAAACATAAGAAATTAATAATGAAATCAATTTCTTATGCTTTGCTTTTCGATTTTAGAAGACTTTTGAGTAAGTCCCTTTAATTTATTCACTTATTTCTGCTTTAGCTTCCACTTTTGTAGTAGCTTTTTTTCTTCCTCTTTTTTTCCTAATAACAATATCCCCTGCCTTATTTGTATCAGCAACAAGATTTTTATTTTCAGGATTTTCAAGGTAGAAATCAGCAACTCCATCTTCAATGTTATCTTGGATTGTACGACGTAATGGACGTGCACCCATTGCTGGATCATAGCCTAAATCAACTAATTTTTCCTTAGCAGAATCTGTAACATCTAAATGAATTTCATTCTTAGATAATTGATTATTAACATCTTTAAGCATCAAATCAACTATATGAAGTAAATCATCCTTACTTAGTGCACTAAACTCAATAATACCATCGAATCTGTTCATGAATTCAGGTGAGAAGAAATCACCTAATTGTCCAAGAACTGAATTTGTACGTCCTTCACGTGCTGCACCAAAGCCAACATTTGCTTCAACCTTACCAGTACCAGCATTTGAAGTCATGATAATTATAGCATCTTTGAAACTAATTGTTCTACCTTGAGCATCTGTCAAGCGACCATCATCAAGAATCTGCAAGAACATATGCATAACATCAGGGTGAGCTTTTTCAATTTCATCCAAGAGAATTAATGAATATGGATTACGTCGAACTTTCTCAGAAAGTTGACCTGCTTCTTCATATCCAACATATCCTGGGGGAGCTCCGATTAATTTGGCCACACTGTGTTTTTCCATATATTCACTCATGTCAAAGCGAATCATGCTATCCTCTGAGCCAAAAAGTTCTTTAGCAAGTTGTTTAGCTAATTCAGTTTTACCGACACCAGTAGGTCCAACAAACATGAAACTACCAATCGGACGACTATCACTTCCTAATCCAATTCGATTGCGACGAATTGCTTTAGAAATCTTATCTACAGCATTATCTTGACCGATAACATGAGCTTTTAAATCATCAGCGAGATTTACGAGCTGAGCTTGTTCCTTTTCTTTCAAATCTCCAACTGGAATATTTGTTTTTTGTTCAATAATCTGCTCAATTTCTTTTTCAGAAATTATTGGAGTATCAACTTCTACAGTACTTTCTTTTTGCAGAACCCTCAATTTAGAAATTTGATCCCTATAATAAGCTGCTTTTTCGAAATCTTCCATCATCATGGCATCATTTTTTTCAGCTTCTGCATCTTCAATTCTTCGTGCAATATCTTCAGGGTTAAGGAAACGAAGAGTTAAATTCATCTTAGAACCGGCTTCATCCAGAAGGTCGATGGCCTTATCTGGCAAGAATCTATCTTGAATGTAACGATTTGATAGAAGGGCTGCCTGTCTAATGGCTTCATCTGTATATTTTACATGATGATAATCTTCATATCGGCTTTGAATACCTTTGAGAATAACTATTGTTTCGTCGATACTAGGCTCATCAACTCGAACTGGTTGCATACGTCTTTCAAGTGCCGCATCTTTTTCAATAATACGATATTCATTAAGCGTAGTCGCTCCAATCATTTGAAGTTCACCACGCGCAAGAGCGGGTTTCAAAATATTACCAGCATCCATACTTCCATCACCTGTTGAGCCAGCTCCAACAATTTCATGGATTTCATCAATAAAGAGAACTACATCATCACGTTCCTTGATTTCTTCCAGAAGTTTTTGCATACGTTCTTCAAATTGTCCACGTACTCCTGTACCTTGAACTAGACTAACAACGTCAAGTCGAATAACTTCTTTATTTTGTAGTTTTTGTGGAACATCATCTTCAACAATTTTTTGGGCTAAACCTTCAACAACTGCTGTTTTACCAACACCAGGTTCTCCGATTAAAACTGGATTATTTTTTGTTCTACGATTTAATATTTCAATTACACGGGTAATTTCTTCATCACGACCGATTACTGGATCAATTTCTCCTCGACGTGCAAGTTCAGTAATATTAATACCAAATTCATCTAATAGAGTTGGTTTTGCGCTTTTTGGTTTCTTGGGCCCATTACCATTTCCACCTGGGTTTCTTCCTCCTGTTTGTGTCGGAGGAATTGACCCAAATCCACTTGCAAAATCACGATTTAAAGTACCGAATAAATCCTCAAATGGATTATATTGACGATTATTATCATCATTATTTATATTTTTAGTTGGTTCAGTTGCTTGACCAAACAAGTTATCTCGACCACCCATCTTCATTTCTTGATAACATTTTTGGCAGAGATCTGTTTGTTGTTTCTGACCGTTCACATTTGTATATAAGTGAATTGTCGCTTCATTTTTACCACAGTTTTGACAAAGCATATGAATCTCCTTTTTTACTATTCAAAATAGATTTTAATAAATCTAAATTTATATAAACCTACCCAGCAAAGTTTTTGTAATAAGGAATTTGGTTTTTTGCTTCTTGACCAAATTTGACCTTTGAAATAATTATATCATTTACACTGTCATTTTATCAAATTATTTGTCTTATATCACTAATAAAATATGACAAAAAACGACCTTAATTAAGATCGTTAATATCGTATTGATAACAAGTTTAAGAAACGATAAATTACACATTATAAACAATATAATTGGTAATATATATGCTTCTTATTTTATTGTAAGCATGTGATTGAAAAATTTTTATTTTTCGAAACGCTTAACACCATCTACCCATGTAGAAACAAGTTCCAAATCATTATCTAGAACGATAAAGTCAGCATCTCGTCCTGCTTTAATTTTTCCACATTTATCGTCAATCTTACATGAAATTGCAGGGATAAGACTTGCCATCATTACAGCTTCTTCAGGACTTGCAAGTCCCCATTCAACCACATTTTTAATACCATCTTTAAGTCTTAAAATACTACCAGCAAGATTTCCACCATCTTTAAGTCTAGCTGTTCCATTTTCAACAATTACTGGAAATTCACCAAGCATGTAATCACCATCTGGTTGTCCACCTGCTCGCATACAGTCAGTAATCATAGCCACATGGTCGTGACCTTTTTGTTTAATTAGAATATCGCAAGCCTTAGGATGAACATGATGACCATCACAAATAAGTTCTGCATAAGTATTAGGAAGCTCAAACATTGAACCAACCATACCAACTTCACGATGAGTTAAACCACGCATACCATTATAAGCATGTACCCAAACACTAGCTCCAGCTTGAACTGCCTTAGTTGCTTCTTCAAGAGTACCATTTGAGTGTCCTAATGCCACAACAACACCTTCATCAGTCACAGTATTTACAAACTCTTCAACACCATCACGTTCTGGTGCAAGTGCAATCTTCTTAATTAGCCCACCAGCAGCTTCTTGCCATTCATGAAATTCATCAACACTTGGATTAGAGAAGTAAATAGGGTTTTGAGCTCCTTTGTATTCCTCTGTAAAATAAGGTCCTTCAAAGTAAATACCTTGAATTTTAGCTCCTTTAGCTTCCTTATAATTATCACCTAATCCTTTAGAAACCTCTTTTAACAACTCATGGTTACCAGTTAAAGTTGTTGGAAGGAAACTTGTAACACCAGTTGCAAGAAGCCCCTCGCTCATTTTAGTAAGTACTCCATCGATATCATTATCCATGACATCAACGCCTGCAAATCCGTGAATATGAGTATCCACAAGACCTGGAGCAATAGTATGACCAGAATAGTCTACGACCTCTGCATCAGCTGGAATATCACTTACATGGTTCCCAAATTTTCCATCTTTAATTTCTAAGTATCCACCTACTTTTGTTTCAAACGGGTAGAAAAATTTATCTGCTTTAATATATGTTGTCATTATATATCCTCCATATTTCTTATCGTTACCTATATTCTACTACTTTAGATTTCAAAGTCAATTGGTATATACCAAAAATATTATAGTTTTAAATTTCTCATTTATCCATTGTTGTTAGAAAAATCAGTTTGATTCTGGTTACTAATGTCTACTTTTTTGATTTCAATATTTTCATCAGCTTTTTCCACCAATTTATCCATGATGTCAGTTTCAATTGATATTTTGTCTCCAACATTATAACTTTTATTATCAATTGAATTACCAGATAGTCTCTTTTCAATTATAATACCATAACCATTATTGAACCGATAAATATCATAAACTGTATATTCCCTGTCACCATTCATGGATATTTTTTTTGCATATATTCGTACTGTTTCATAATCGTCATTTTTTTTAACATCTGAAGATTTATAGTATATTCCTTCATCAAATGAATATAATTCTTGAATTTTAAACCCCTCTATAACATTATTTGTCAATGAACCTGAAACATATATATTTTTGTTATTATTTGCAAATTCAGCATTTAAAAATTTTTTAGTATCAACATGACTACTTGGAGGCGATACAAAAACAGATTCTTCAATTGGTTCCATTTTTTTGAAATTTTTTAAAGTTAATTGATAACCATTAGAAAAATTGAACTTTGTTCCATCCTCTACGACATAAAAATTATTTACTTTACTTGCTTCTTCAATTGGTTTAGAAAATATATCCGCTAATGGACTAACCTCTTCATTATTTTTTACATAATGCACACCTACTTCTAGTTCTCGAGGACTATCTTCATTTTGAACTGGTTTACTGATATTCATTTTTACAATTGTAGCTGTTAGTAATATTATTGACATTATAACTATTAATAATATTCCTCCCGATTGATCCTTATATACAGTTTTTTCACTTGAATCTGAATCTATTCTATTTTTTTGATTTATATTATTTTTTTGTGGAAAAGAAGTAGATTCTTCACTATATATTTTCTTCGTAGCACTTACATCCAATTTTTCTTTTTTTCCAGTGTCTATTCTATTTTCGACATTATTCAGCTTATTTATACTATTTTCATTGATTTCACTAGTTTTTAGATTATCTTTTCCACTCTCCTTGAATTTATCAAAACCAAAAATTTCATCAAATTCTTTTGAAAAATCATCATTACATGCTTCATTATTCTTTTTATTAGTCATAAAATTCGCTCTCCAAGTCATTAAATTACATCAAAAACTTTTAGCCCTTTAAAACATGCTACGTTTGATCTAACAATATTATTTTTTATTAATTTGTTTCTTTAAAATTAAACTGGCTATCAATAACTTCTTTAACATGGTCAAAATTTTTCATATCAAATTCATACAAGCTACCTTCCTCATTAGTTTCTGATTCCACATCACTATCAAACATAAATGAGCAATCTATATAAAATCCAGATCCATTGGTAAGTCGATAAATTTTATTAATATGATTTATCGAATAATTATCTTGTATATCCATAATATAAATGCATGCTACTTCATACCCATTAAACTTTTTAGCTGGAAATATATTATAAAGTTTTGAGTTTCCACCATTTTGTATTCCATAACTGTTAGCAATATTATTATTTAAATAGGAGGTATAACCAAGATATATATCATTTAACCCATTATCAGAGTATGCTGAGAAAAAATATTTCGTGCCCCCATAGCTACCATCAAAAGGTTCAACTTTAATTGTTTCGGATTTACCAAGTTCAGTTAAGTTTTTTGTTTCAAGTTCATAACCATTAGACAAAATAAAGTTTTTTCCCTTTTGATTAACATAAAAATCTGTTGTTTGTTTTTCATTTTCTGAAACCGGGCTAAAAACATCAGTTAATGGTTTTACTGATTCATCACTATTGATTTTTTTTACACCATCTTGTAGTTTTAAATTATTTAGGTCAACTTTTTTTGATTCAGTACCAGTTATTTCAATATTTCCAATCATGCTAAATATAAATAATATAGCCAAACAAAAAATAAATATCCCACTTAATACTGAAAATATAGTTTTAGATTTTGAACTCTTTTTCTTCCTAAATTTTTGTAAGTTTCATTTTTAAAACTAATTCCAATTTTATTAGATGCACTTTCTCTTTTAACATTATTTGATTTTCTTATTTTTTATGATTTGTAATTATTGGTGACTTATCATCTTCCAAATCACTGAATGGATTAATATAAGCAAAAAGTTGATAAAATTCGTTCGAAAAATTGTCATTGGTAACACTTTTCTTACTCATATTCTGCCCCTAAGATATTCTAAGGAATTTTTTGTCATTCCTTATTTTAAATTTGTTAATTTAAAATTATTATATCATATATGTATTAATTTTATCAGAAAACAAAACAAACTATCAGAAATCTTCTCTGATAGTTTTATATCTCCAACCTGATTATTATTTTTTACTATTTTCAGTAATTTGCAGAAGTTTAGTTTTAATTTCTTTTTCCATTCTTTGTAATTCAACTTCAGAAGCACGACGTTTTTGACTTCCTTCCGCCTGAATTCGAAGTGTTTCCTGAATTGTTTCAATTAAATCGTTCTGAGTCTTCTTGAGAGTTTCCACATCAACAACCCCACGTTCATTTTCCTTAGCAGCTTCAATTGTTGAAGTTTTCAGCATTTCGCTATTTTTAGATAAAAGATCATTAGTAGTTTCAGATACAATTTTCTGACTTGCAAGTGCATCTTTCTGCTTAAGTAGGGTCAAAGCTATAGCTACTTGATTTTTCCATAAAGGAATAGCAGTATTTATTGATGTTTGAATTTTTTCTGCTAGTTCTTGATTTGTATTTTGAATTAAACGAATTTGCGGTGCTTGTTGAATTGTAATTTGACGAACAAGACGTAAGTCATGAGTACGTTTATCCAAACGATTTTTATATGCCTCTAGATCACTGACCTTTTGAATTGCTAATGCATTATCCGTTGAATTTTGTGCCTCAATTCTTGCTTTAGGAATTATCTCGTTCTCTAATTCAGCCATCTTCAATTCAGCACCAGCGATATAAACATTCAATGCTCTAAAATAATTTAAATTCTCATCATACAATCCCTCTAAGGTTTTATTGTCTTCAAGTAATCCAGCCTGTTCATAGTCTAGTTTTACTGCAATTTTGTCAATTCCAGCACCAATTTTTTGGTATTTTTGTGTAACTTCAAAAATTGATTTTTTTACTTTACCAAACATTTTGGTAAAAAAGTTTTGATCACCAGTAACTAAATCATTAGTATCAGCCTCTTTTAAACGATACATAAGATCAGTGAGACTTGATCCAAGTTCTCCTAAATCCTTAGCTTGAACTCTTTCCAAAACACCTTGTGAAAAATCACCAACACGCTTTTGTGCTGATGTTCCATATTCAATAACTGACTGCGAATTATTTTCATTTAGTTGCTCTACAAGCCTTTTAGCCTGCTCCACTTCCTCAGGTGTCAAAGTGGCAAGGGTCGAATTCACATCAACCTCTTGAACCTCATTAGCGTTTTCTTCTAATGAGGTATTTTCTACTAATTTTTCCTCAACCTTAGTTTTTGATCCTTCATTCATTAAATCTTCTAAAATAGGATTATTCATACTCCTCCACCTTCTCCTCAATTTCTTTTTCTTTTAAAGCATGTTTTATTTCATCAACATCATCAATTAACATCGCTTGATAATTTTTAGTAATTTTTTCAGAAAGCTTAGTAATATAATAAAGTCTCTCTGCTAACTCCATCTTAACTTCTTGTGTCTCAGGTCTTACATCAGTTAATTCACCATATTTTTTAACTAGAGTTACCATATTTGGTAAATCTTTATATAGGAAATCATTTTCTTTAGTCATTTCAGCTGGTTCTTCGACAATAGCTTGGAAAATCTTTTTACTTGATTCAAGCCCTGCTGTCTGTTCTTCAATAATATCTAATTTTTCATATTTAGGCAACTGAGAATTCCAGAATTTAATATTATCTCGTGCTTCTTTCATTGTATCACGAAAAATATCAATGTCTTTGTCATCCAATCCTTTTTCCTTGTAATGTTGTATCTTATTAGCCTTATTTTTCTTAATATTATTTTTAAATTTATTATTGTTTTCTTTTTTATCCAAGAATAAATATTTTACTATTAGGTAAGCAATTCCTAAAAATATTATTGTTTTCCACATAATTTTTATTCTCCTTTATCTATAAAAGTATTTTAACATATTTTTATCCTTAGAATATACTCCTAGAGACTGATTTTATGAATATGCTTACAAATTATACAAGATTGTGATAAAATATATATAAAAATAGGAGGACGTTTTTTGGAAAAACAAAAGATTGCTGTTCTTGGAGCTGGAAGTTGGGGAACCGGTCTTGCTCAAGTTATAAATGACAACGGTCATGAAGCCCGATTATGGAGTTTCAATTCTGAACAGGTTAATGAAATAAACACTCAACATACAAACTCAGCCTATCTTGGAAATCAAAAGTTTGATGAAAAAATAAGGGCATATTCCGATCTTTCTGAAGCCCTTGATGGCGTTGATGGAATTATGTTTGTTGTTCCAACGAAAGCTATTCGTGAGGTTGCTAAGCAGGTAAACGAAGTGATTAATCATAAAGTTTATGTTATGCACGCCTCTAAAGGTTTAGAGCAAGGAACTCATAAAAGGATTTCTGAAATTCTTGAAGAAGAAATTTCTCCGGAATTCCGAAGCGATATTATTGTCGTTTCTGGTCCAAGCCATGCTGAGGAGGTCGCTGTACGTGATTTGACCTTAATAACTGCTGCATCTAGTTCTGAGAATGATGCGAAATATGTACAAAAATTACTAAGCAATAATTATTTCCGTATTTATACAAATAACGATGTAGTAGGTGTAGAAACTGCAGGTGCCTTAAAAAATATTATTGCAGTCGGTGCCGGAGCTCTTCATGGGTTAGGATATGGTGATAATGCTAAAGCAGCTATTATTACAAGAGGATTAGCAGAGATAACTAGATTAGGTGTAGCACTTGGTGCAGATCCACTAACATATATTGGTTTATCTGGTGTCGGTGATTTAATCGTAACTGGTACTAGCCCTCATAGCCGAAATTGGCGAGCTGGTAATGCGCTTGGTCAAGGCGAACGACTTACAGACATTGAATCAAATATGGGTATGGTTATTGAAGGAGTATCTACTACTAAGGCTGCTTATGAATTAGCTTCATCACTTAATATAGAAATGCCAATTACTGAAACAATATACAATGTCTTATACAATGAGGCTGATTTACGTAAAGCTATTAAAGACGTTATGACTCGTGAATTCAAATCTGAAAACGAATATAATGTCTAAAATATAAATTATACAAATAGAAAGAGAATTTTATGAACAAGAAAGTAGACACTGACAATTCTAAAAAAGTAAGAAAAGCAATTATTCCTGCCGCTGGCTTGGGTACTCGTTTCTTACCTGCTACTAAGGCTATTGCCAAAGAAATGCTTCCAATTGTTGATAAACCAACTATTCAATTTATAGTTGAGGAAGCTTTGGCTAGTGGAATTGAAGATATTCTAATTGTAACTGGAAAAGCAAAACGACCAATCGAAGACCATTTCGATTCAAATATTGAACTTGAAATGAATCTAAAGGAAAAAGGTAAGGATGAACTTCTTAAGTTAGTAGAAGAAACAACTGATATTAACTTGCACTTCATTCGTCAAAGCCATCCTAAAGGTCTTGGACATGCAGTACTACAAGCAAAAGCTTTTGTTGGTGATGAACCTTTTGTAGTTATGCTTGGTGACGATCTTATGGAAGATAAAGTTCCACTAACTAAACAGTTAATTAATGATTATGATGAAGTTCATGCTTCTACAATTGCTGTTATGAAAGTTCCTCATCAAGAAGTAGATAAGTACGGAGTTATTGCTCCAGAAGGTCAAGTTGAGGATGGTTTGTATAATGTAGCAAACTTTGTAGAAAAACCAGCTGTTGAAGAGGCTCCAAGTGATCTTGCTATCATTGGTCGTTACCTATTAACACCGGAAATTTTCCACATTTTAGAAACTCAAGAACCTGGAGCTGGAAATGAAATCCAACTTACAGATGCGATTGAACGACTAAATAAAACTCAACGAGTATTCGCGCGTGAATTTAAAGGTAAACGTTATGATGTAGGAGATAAATTTGGATTCGTAGAAACTACTATTGAATACGGACTTAAACACCCACAAATTAAAGATGATTTAAGAAAATACATCATTGAATTAGGTAAAGAACTTGAAGGTCCTGCACCTAAAAAAGAAATTAAATCTGAAAAATAAGATTTTAGAGACTTGAATCAAGTCTCTTTTTTTATTATTCATCATCTATTTCTAATTTCTCTAAAACATGCTATGATTATTTATAATAAAAAATTAGGTATGGTCATATGAACACAGAAGAATTTTATAATGAATTAAATAAATTTAATATTGAATTGACTGAAAGTCAAAAAGAACAATTCGAAAACTACTTTACAACTTTGGTTGAATGGAATGAAAAAATTAACTTAACTGCAATTACGGAAAAGCAAGAAGTCTACCTTAAACATTTTTACGACTCTATTGCTCCTATACTCTATGAATTGATTCCTAACGAAGATATCAAATTACTTGATATTGGAGCTGGTGCTGGGTTTCCAAGTATCCCAATGAAAATAATCTTTCCCAATATACAGGTCACTATTATTGACTCACTTAACAAAAGAATTAACTTTTTAAAAGAGCTAACTTCAGAACTAAAAATATCAGGTGTTGAACTATTACATGGACGCGCAGAAGATTTTGGTCAAGATAAAAATTATCGCGGAAAATTTGACTTTGTAACTGCAAGGGCTGTGGCAAGGTTAAATGTTCTAAATGAAATTACCATTCCTTTCCTTAAAAAAAATGGACTTCTTCTTTCTTTGAAGGCTAGTCAAATGTCGGAAGAGGTTACCGAAGCAACAAAATCTTTATCAATTTTAGGAGCTAAATTATCTAAAGAGATTGACTATCAACTTCCTAATGGAGATGAACGTCATATAGTTATTATTGAAAAAACAAAAGATACTCCAAATAAATATCCAAGAAAAGCTGGAACACCAAATAAAAAGCCTTTATAATATTGCAAAAACCCACTTACTTTGACGTAGGTGGGTTTTTGTAATAAAAAATAGAAATAAGGGTTACTTACTTCTATTCTAGATAATATACCTTTAATCTTCGCTTACAACATCGGATGCCTTATCTTGCACATCTTCAACTGTTTCTTTCGCTGCATCTTTGACATCACTTGCTTTATCTTTAACACCATCTGAAATGTCATCTACCTTATCTGTTGCTTTATCCGCAGCTTCTTTAGTAGCATCAACAGCATCATCTGTTTTATCCTTAGCAGTTTCTTTAATTTCTTCTGCCTTGTCTTCAGCGGCTTTAGTCTTATCTTTTAAATCTTTCGCTTCTTTATTTGCTCTCAATTGGGCTTGTAAATCACTTAATTCTTTGCGTGTTTCACCTTCAAGATTTACAACTAATTTATCAAAATCGCTTCTTTCAAAAGTCCAACCAACAAATACTCCCAATGCAAGCATAATCAAAATTAATAAGATAAGTGGAACTTTAATTGAAAAGAATAATAGCGATAGTTCAGCAGTATTCAAATTTTGAAAAGCAAAAATAGCGACTAAAACAATAACAATAATTGCAATAACACGTTTAACGGTAAAGAATGAATTTTCTTTTTTTTTCATTTTTATATCTCCCTAAATAAATAATAGTATACTTTATTCTAGTAAAAATTTACCATTCAGTCAAAGCATACAACAAAAAAAAGCCCAAAGGGCTATATGTAAATATATCTGAAATAATAATGATTTTCTCAAGATGTAAGGATATTATAGCATTAAAAGTTATATATATACAAATATTTGAACTGGGAATTTCACATAGTTCTTAGATTGTTAACATTCTATTTTCTATCTTGCAATTGATAATGATTTAATCTCTTTAACGCCTTCTTGTCTCAGCATGTGTCTCGCTTGATTAATAGTAGATCCTGTTGTATAAATATCATCAAATAATAGTACCTTCATTGGGAAATTATTTCCTTTGATGATAGAGAATGTGCCTTTAGTTTCAAGCCTATCTTGTTTATTCTTTGTTGACTGATTTTCTGAATCATTTTTAACAAAAACTTGAGTATAGGGAATATCACACCATTCAAGTATTGCAGTAACCTGACAGAAACCTCTTTCCTCTAATCGTTCTGAACTAACTGGTATAGGAATTACAGTATAATTTTTATATGTTTTAATAACTTTTTTTATTTCTTGAGCAAAGATCTG
The DNA here is from genome assembly GCF_001832885.1 of Floricoccus penangensis. Classification (GTDB taxonomy): domain Bacteria; phylum Bacillota; class Bacilli; order Lactobacillales; family Streptococcaceae; genus Floricoccus; species Floricoccus penangensis. The sequence goes on from NZ_MKIQ01000028.1 coordinate 267,401, forward strand.
TCTCAATTGATAATGTCCACTAAACTTATACATTTTAAAATATTCTCTCATAGCTTCATCATATTTATATATTGCTTGATGATTGACTTCTTCGCCTCTTTTTAACCAATTTTGACAATCATTACACGTTTCTTTCATACATGATTTACAACATCTTTTGCAATGGTTCTCTGAAATTTTCGTGAATGAATCAAGGCACTTTTGACATATTTTATTTTCATTTTTTCTAAGAAAAATAATATCAGTAAATTTTAATTGATAATTAATAAATTTTGAACATAAAATACAAGTCATTAAAATCCTCCCAATCTATTCATATCTTTAATTTCAGATATAGCATCAACCATACCTTTACTTTTACCATTATGAAAAAAATAAACTAGACCATCTGTTCTATCTGGACTTCTACCTACTCGACCAGATATCTGAACTAAGGAACTTGAACTAAAGAGCTTATGATTTGCATGAAGGACAAATACATCCACTCTTGGAAATGTGACACCCCGCTCTAAAATAGTTGTTGTTATCAAAATATCAATTTTTTCTTCCCTAAAATCATTAACGAGGTCCTTACGATTTTCACTAATGCTTGAAACACAAGCGATTTTTTCATTTGGAAAGAATTTTTGTAAAGTTTTTTCAAATTTATGACCAAATGAAATTACAGGAGCAAAAATCAATAAAGGAAAGCCTGTTTTCCTTTGTTCTTGAATATAAGAAAATAGTTTTTGAGGTATCTTTTCTACTTCCCATGGAATATTACACCAAATATTTTGGGGAACAACTAATGGACTTCCATGAAATCTTCTTGGTAAATTTACTTTTTTCAAACTTCCTTTATAAACTTGATTATTGAGATTTTTTGTAGCCGTTGCTGTCAAATATATAAGGCATGATTCATCTTTTCGCGAATTTTCAGCAGCATAATAAAGCATTGCATTATCCGCAAATGGAAAGGCATCAACTTCATCTATTATTAATAAATCAAATGCTTCCTTAAAACGTAAAAGCTGATGGGTAGTCAAAATCATTAATTGTGTCCGATAATATGAATCTCCTTCTGCATATAACAAGGCTATATCTATATCAAAATCATTAACCATTCGTTTATGAAGTTCAATGCATACATCAACTCGTGGAGATGCAATACCTACTGCTCCTCCATTATTAACCGTTTCAGCAACTACCTGATAAATCATCTCGGTTTTTCCTGCTCCTGTTACTGCATGCACCCAAATTGAATCTTTATCTTTATTTGCTTCTATCAAAGATTTTGAAATATTCCCTTGTAATTCAGTTAACTTTCCTGACCACTTCAAAACACTTTCTTCCCTTTTAGGAAAAGATTTTTGCGGTAAATGATATAAATACTCATCTGATCTTACCCTGCCTAAGTTTATACATTCTGAGCAATAATAAGCATCTATCTGTAACTTTACTTCTTCTTTCAGATTCTTACTGTTACAGCGGTGACATATAATATATTGACCATTTTCAGACATAGATTCTAATCTTTGTACGTTTTCAGGGATTGACTGCAATTCTTTTTCACTAAGGATACGTCCGTATAAAAGTTCTTCCATGCTATTTTATACGTAAAACATATGGGAAGATATCAAAAAATTAACGTAGATTTTGATGTAGGCAATGGTAAATTTAAGGCAAATAAAAAACACCAAAATCCTTATATGAAAGGTTCTGATGTTTACTAAAACGTATATATGGAGCCGGTGGGAGTCGAACCCACGTCCAAATATCTTGCTACACAAAGGTCTACAACCATAGGCTGTGCATTAATTTAACCATTTAACACAGACACAGCTCAACTGAGTCAACGGCTAGTCTATAAATCTCTTTTGTTAAAGCTAGACAATTTAACAACGTATCCCACTAATTTGAGAACTGGAAATCACCATGGGCGAGCAAAATCTAGTTCACGAGAGCTGGGGTTTAGGCAGCTACTGCGTAATTATTACTGTTTTTAGCAGTTATATTTTGTTTAGCAGATTAAGGTTTGCAAATCCTAGTTGCACTTCATGCTCAATAATACCTGTCGAATCCGTAACGACCCCTTATTAAGCAGTAGCACTATTATAACATCAAATATCTACTTCGACAAATCTTTTCTCTCCTAAGCTTGTTGAAACCTTTCCGTTAAAGCTTTCGGTAATTTTGGATAAAATATCATCAACTTCATCTAGATCAACAAAAATTGATCCAGTAATTTCAGTTGTAAACTGAGTATCAATTAATTTCAAATTTTGTGTATCAAGAAAACGATTAAGGTTATCAAAAAGAGAATAATCAATATCAACCTTAACTTCTTGCTGTTCAACAATCTTTACTAAAGGTGCCACATCTAGAGCATGTGCAACACTCCCTGCATATGCACGAATCAACCCTCCAGCACCTAATTTAATTCCTCCAAAATAACGGGTAACAACCGCAACCACATTAATAATTTCTCGCTTTTTTAGAACTTCAAGCATCGGAATACCTGCTGTCCCTGATGGTTCGCCGTCATCACTAGAACGCTGAATCTCTTGATTTTCTCCAAGAGTAAAAGCAGAACAGTTGTGATTTGCTTTGTAATGTTCTTTTTTTATTTTATTGATAAATTCACGTGCCTCATCTTCAGTTCCAACTCTTTTTAAATGACAGATAAAACGTGATTTTTTTATTTCTTCTTCATAGACAAAATAGTCATCCTTAATTGTAGTATTCATTTATTACCTCAAAATTTTTCAACTGTAGTGTATTCTAATATTAATTGTAGCATAAATGAAATTATAAAAAATTTATTTATTAACATAACTTTTATTTCATTTATATGATATAATCATAAAAAAATAAAAAGTATAAAATATGAATCAATCAAAAAAGTTAGATAAATTTTTTAATATAATAGAAAAAATATTCAATTTAACAATTTTAATACTAGGTATTTTATTTGTAGGATTTTCCATAATTGGACTAATTAACCTTGGAAAAGATGCTACAATTCTATTTTTATCATTAATTTTTTTAGGGCTTACTCTAATTTTCCAAAGTTTAAGCAAACTATTAAAAGATTTTAATAAAGGCAATACCAAGCTGAAAAATCAAATGGATAATCTTTATCTTGCATCCTCACTTTTTACAGGATTATCTTTTGTCGTTTTAGCATTATATTTTTACAAAGTTAATTCTGACTCTGAGGGATTATATAGGATTTTACCAATTGGTATTATATTTTCTATCATGACAATTTTTAATATTGGAATGAAGATATACGGAAAATATAATTCGCAAAAAACAAAACATTAAACTTTTCACCTATTATTTATACAAAATAAACACTGACCGAGTTAAACTAAGTCAGTGTTTTCTATTCATTAATTATTTATTTTTTCAAACCCCTTCAAAAAGAAAGGGGATATCAACCTACCAGTGAGGTTGAATTATTCACCAGGAATAGGAATTGATATTTCGATAAGATTTGGTGTTTCAATTAAGTTGATATTATCTCGATCAATTGTTTTTTGATCAATTCTTTTATCAACAAAAAATGATTTAATTTGTTTTCTTTCATCGGGACGAATGGCACGGTGTTTGTTAGAAACAACGATTTCATGATGGCTTGGAGCCTTTGTATAAATAACGTCCGTATTACCAGCAGAATAAACTTCTACAAGTTCCGCATCTGTATTTCGCAACTGCTCTCTGACCAGACCACGATGATTGTTGGTAACATTAATTATCTTCATATGGTTCCTCCAGTCTTTCATGTTTATTATATCACTAGTTCTAAAATAATAAAAAAGATAAATGTACTATTTGGTTATTATTTTATCAATAGCATCGAACAGAAGGGAATAATTAGGTTCATCAGTCATCTCGTCCACAACCTCAACATAAACAATTTCCCCATCATTGATTAAATATACACTTCTCGCCAATTTTCCAGTTTGCATTAGAAGACCATACTCTTGACCAAAAGTGTTTGTTTCATCAGATAAAATTTCCATATCAACACCTTCGGCGGCACACCAATTCCTTTGTTCATCAGAAGTATTATTGGAAATTGATAGAAATTCAATTTCTGGGTTCTTTGCAGCCTCTTCATTAAAATGACGTGTTTGAAGGGCACAAACTCGCGTATTTATATCTGGGAAGATACTTAAAACAATTGGTTTATCTAGTTCAGATAGGGTGATTGTATTTCCTTTTTGATCTTCTAAACTAAAGTTTGGAGCTTTTCCTTCCATAATTGGTTCTATTCTTGCTACTTCTTCCCCGTTACGTGTTATTACTTTCATATCATTCTCCTTTTACTAAATATTCTAACTATATTTATATTATATAAGAAAAATAATCATTTTACCCATATGTTGTTTATAAAAAAAGAAGGCATGTTAGCCTCTTTAATTATTTCGGGTATACATCCTTGCCAAACCATTTATCTGAAATCTTTTGAAAATCACCTGATTCGTGTAATTCTTTAACAGCCTTATTAATATTTTCTACTAAAGTTTTATCATCCTTACGTGCTCCAACGGCAAAGTTTTCTGGTGTGTATTCAGTTTCAATAATGTTATAATCTTTTATTTCGTTATTTTTATTCAAATAATATTCGGCATATACATCATCAATCAATAAACCGTCAATACGTCCACTTTTTAGGTCTAGGAGTGCTTCATTAAAACCTTCATATAAAGTTGCATCATTGTTTTTTACGATATCTTGAAGAACTTCTGGAGCCCCAGTAAAGGCATCGTAACCACTTGATCCATCCTGTGCTCCAAGAACTTTATTCTTCATATCTTTGACACTTGTAATATTTGATGATTTCTTAGTAACTAATACCTGCTTATTAGCCATGTAAGGTTTTGTGAAAAGAACTTGTTTTTCCCTTTGAGGTGTAATTGAGTATCCATTCCAGATTAAATCTATACTTCCATTTTTCAATTCAGTTTCCTTCATTGACCAATCAATTGGTTGCATCATAACATTGATATCGTATTTTTTAAATACAGCATTAGCAAGATCAATGTCAAATCCAACGTTATTACCTGATTCATCTTTGAATCCCATTGGTACAAATGTATTATCAAAACCAATAACTACTTCTTTTTTATCTTCAATCTTCTTCCATCCATCAGCTTTTTCTTCTTCTTTTTTACCACAAGAAACTAAAAATAAAGTTGTTAAGAGTAAACTAAAAATCGTTAAAAACTTTTTCATACTAATCCTCCTTTGAATTAACTGCAAGTATTGTATCAGCAATGGTTTCAGCAAACTGCATATCATGGGTTACAACTATTTGTGTCATTCCAGCTACCTTATTAGCTAGAATTAATTCAGCAACTTGATCTCGAAGTCCAGGATCAAGTGCACTTGTTGGTTCATCATAGCCAATAATCTTAGGATCAATCATCATGGCACGTGCTAGCGCTACCCTTTGTTTTTGACCACCAGATAAGGCATAGGGATATAAATCTTTTTGTTCCAATATACCTAAGTCAAATAGAAGACTTTCCGCCTTAGCTACAGCATCAACCTTACTCATATTCATTGTCTGAATCGGACTTAAAGTTAGATTATCAATAATTGTCATATTAGGGAAAAGTTGAAAATCTTGAAAAACAAATCCTAAGATATTCCCCCTTACATAGCCATCATGAGAAATCTTTTCCCCATTATAAATAACTTCTCCGCTATCAATTGATTCAAGCCCTACAAGCATTCTAAGTAGTGTTGTTTTACCACCACCACTTGGCCCTACAATTGCTAAAAGTTCTTTGTCTTCAACTAATAAATTGAAATTTTCAAAGATAACTTTATCGCCAAATTTTTTAGAAATATTTTTTAATTCTAGCATTTCATCTTCTCCAATCTCAATTATTTATAAAAATCAAATTTCTTTTCGATTCTCTTAGATAGTAGTGTCAATAGTCCAATTAAAACCAAATAAATTAATGATACAACTATCATCGGAACCAGGGTTACATCTCGACTCATTGCAATTTTACCTGCTCGAAGTAAATCTCCCAAACCAACAACGTATACCAATGATGAATCTTTTACTAAATTAATAATTTCATTAAAAATACTTGGTAAAACGATTTTTACGACTTGGGGTAATACGACGAAACGCGCTGTCTGCCATTTGTTTAGCTGTAACACTTCCGCTGCCTCAATCTGTCCTTTAGGAATTGCCTGAAGGCCTCCACGGAAAATTTCAGCAAAGTATGCTGCATAGTTAAGCACAAAAGCTAAGATGGCAGCTGGCATTCGATTGAGTGTTATCCCTACCATTGGTAATGCATAAAATATAATGATTAATTGCACTAATAATGGAGTTCCACGCATGAGCCAAACGTATATATTAGTTAATAAACGTACTGGAAAAAACTTAACTCTTAATAAAAATGCAACTATCATTCCTAACGGTATTGATAAAATCAATGTTATTGCAAAAACCTGTAAGGTTGTATTCAAGCCTGATAATAGTTGAGGTAGTATCTCTGATATATACTGCATAGTCACCTCCTTAAAAATATAGTGTTATAATTATACAAACATTTAGATATTATTGCAAGGTATACCAATTCTTATTTTCTAACAATTCTTTATTTTATATACTTATTTTGCTATAATATCCCCATGGAAAATAATAAGAAAAATAATAATTTAGGCATCATAATTGGTGCCATTGTCGCTCTAATTGCTATATTTGGTCTTGTTTACTTTGCAAACAAAGGGGAGAAAAAAGAAAACACAAAAAGTGCAGAATCAACAAGTACTCAAACTACTACTAGCAAGGAAGACTTAGAAAAAGTTGATTTACCTCAATTATCTGATAAGGTTTCTGAAGATGAAGCAGAGGTTAAGATGGTTACCGAAGAAGGTGATATCACAATCAAATTGTTCCCTAAATATGCACCACTTGCAGTTGAGAACTTTTTGACACACTCTAAAAAAGGATATTATAATGGAGTTGAATTTTTCAGAGTTGTTAAAGATTTTATGATTCAAGGTGGAGATCCTAAGAACAATGGTACAGGTGGGGAGTCAATTTGGAATGGTAAAGATGCAAGTATTGACCCAGGGACTGGATTCCGTAACGAAGTATCTAATCATCTTTTCCACTTAAGAGGTGCCCTATCAATGGCTAATGCCGGAGCTGATACAAATGGAAGTCAATTCTTTATTGTACAAAATCCTAAGGATATGAGTGATGGGTTGCTATACGATGAATTTCCTACAAAGATTATAGACGCATATAAAAATGGTGGTGTTCCTAGTCTGGACAAAAACTATTCTGTCTTCGGACAAGTAGTTTCAGGAATGGATGTGGTTGATAAAATTGCTAATGGAGAAACTACAGCAAATAGTTCTGGCAATGAAAAATCAAAACCAGTTAACCCAGTAAAAATTAAATCAATTGAAGTCATTAAAGATTACGATTTTAAAAAATAGAGAAAAACCAGTAGCCAACTATAGCGGCTCACTGGTTTTTTATTCGAAATTCTAATTAAAATAATGTATAAATAATGATGCAATGTTGAAATATATAAAAACACTTGTCAAATCACTCATAGTAGAAATAAAGGGACCACTAGCAACTGCTGGATCAAATCCTAATTTTTCCATAAGTATAGGAATAAGACTCCCTGCAAGGTTTGCGACTGTAATAGCGCAAAACATTGCAGTTCCAACCGCTATTCCTAGAATCATATTATGCTTCCAAATACTAACCACTATAAAAATAGTGATACCAGTAACAAGCCCTGTAATCAATCCAGTTATTAGTTCTGATAAAATCATAGTCATTAAACTATTTTTTTTATCCTCATCACGAATTGCTAGACGTCGTACTGCAACCGCTAAAGATTGAGTTCCTGCATTTCCTGCCGTACCTGTAATTAATGAGATAAAAACAGCAAGAATGCTAGCTTTTGACACCAAACTATCAAAATGATTAATAAGGCTCGCAGTTCCCATTCCTAAAAATAGAAGGGCAATTAGCCATGGTAACCGTTTTGAAGCTGCTTGCCATGGGTTTTGGCTTACATCTTCCGTATCAACCCCCGCAAGTCCCGAATAGTCGCTAGCTGCTTCTTCATCGATTACGTCAATGATATCATCGACTGTTACAATACCTATAAGCTTATTGTCCGTATCAACGACCGGTATTGCAAGTAGATCATAGTCACGGAAATATTGAGCAATCTTTTCTTGATCCTCATTTACATCAAGTTTAATGATATGATCATTGTAAATATCGCTGATTAAAGTGTCATCATGACTTGTAATAAGTGCACGTAAGCTGATTACACCTAATAGCCGATTCTGTGAATCAATTACATATACATAGTAAATCGTTTCAGCTTCTTCAGCTTGTGCCTTCAAAACAGTCATTGCTGAGCGTACTGTTTGATTGGCAACAATAGAAACGAATTCTGTGGTCATTATCGCCCCAGCAGTTTCATCATCATAGTGAAGTATTCGTTTGACCTCAGTTGACTCCTCAGCATCCATACTATCAAGAATTTCTTTCATAGTTTCTGGCTCTAAGTTAGCAAGTAGGTCTGCTGCATTATCCGAATAGATTGAGTCAAAAATTTCACCCAAATATTCCTTGCTCATTTCATCGACAAAAGGATTGATATCAATATCATCTGAATCGAAAAGGTCAAAGATATCGGCAATTTCCTTAGGACTCATAAGACTATAAAATTCTAGTCGTTCTTCAGGTTCTAAAGAAAGGAAAAATCTACTTTGATCGTACAAATGATGATTTAGAAAGGACTCACGGAATTCATTTATATTATTATTTTTTAGAAGTTCTTTAAGTTGAACAAAATTTTTCTCAAAATTTATTTCTTCATTCATTAATTAAATTCCTCATATCTTCTGGAAGATTTGCTTCTAATTTTATTTTTTCGTTCGTGAAAGGATGAATAAATTCCAATGAGTGGCAGTGCAAGGCCTGTCTTTGAATTTTATTTATACTTCCACCATATAGGTCATCTCCCAACAAAGGAGCTCCTAGGTGTGAAAAATGAACCCTAATTTGATGGGTTCTACCCGTATGAAGTTTGATATCTAAAAGCGAAGTACCATCTTTCTTCTCAAGTAATTTATAGCTTGTGTGTGCTTGTTTCCCACTTTCAGCAACACAACGTTTAATAATACTTCCTTCTTCTCTATCGATGGGAAGGATTATCTCCCCTTCTTTTTCGAGCATGTCCGAAGATTCAACAAGAGCATAGTATTTCTTTTCAATTGTTCTATCTTGCAACATTTTATCCATATGTGAGTGTGCAAAACCATGTTTTGCAAACATCATAAGGCCTGATGTATCTCTGTCCAAACGCGTTACAATATGAACTTTTTTGTTCTCATAATTTTGTCTAATCAGATAATCTTGAACAAAATTTGAGATAGTACTATTTGGATGAACTGAACTTGTCACACTCGCAAATCCTGCCGGCTTGTTAATTACTAAAAAGTGCTCATCTTCAAAGATTATATCAAGTGGATATTTTTGCGCCAGCAGTTTTTCAGAAGGACTTTCAGAAGGGATTGTTATTTCAACAGTATCTCCACTTTTAACTAAACGCGTTACAATTTCTTCTTGCCCATTAACAAGGATTAACCCTCCTGCAAACTTTATTTTAGCTAGAAGTCGTTTTGAAATCCCTTTTTGAGCCAAAAATGTTTTTATTTTAATGTTATCTTGCTCAACTTCATAGGTAAATTTCATTTTTCTTCCTTCATCTAAAATTTAATTCACATCACCAATAAAGGACTCCTGTACTCGTTTCCAGAAAGAACTGTGACGTTCTCCAAGAAAATGAACAACTGTTCCATCTAGCGAATACTCTAGTCCTGCTAAATTGGTAAATTTATATTCTAATCTATCAACAGTAAGACTGTAGTCAAGAGCTTTATCTAAATTTAAAATAATATTTTCATCTTCAGTTACTACAATTGGGGCTCCTAAAGTTCGATAAACACGGTTATTCAAAGAGGCAATCTCTGCCATCTGCATAACTTTTAGACCTGGGTGCAATACTGCACCGCCAATAGATTTATTATATGCTGTACTTCCGGTCGGAGTTGAAATTGAAAGCCCATCACCTCTAAATCTTTCAAAGAGAAAATTTGAAATAAAGACATCCGCGACAAGTGTCCTACTTAAACGTCGCACTGTCGCCTCATTAAGGGCATATTTCTCAAAGATTTGACCATCAGCCATGATGGCCTTCATCTTTAAAACAGGATAGGCTATAGAATTTTTGGGATCCTCATTTACTATCGCCTCAACAAGTTCTTCAACCTCGCTACATAAATAGTCCGTGTAGAAGCCAAGATGCCCCGTATGAACACCAACAAAGCGTGTTGTATCCAATCGTCTACCATATGTGTGAACCGCTTCTAAGAGCGTCCCATCGCCTCCAATAGAGATCACGATATCCGGAGCTTTAGAATCAACCTCAATTCGTTTGACCTTTAATTTTTTACGAATTTTCTTTTCAACATCTACAGATTCAGCTGATCCACTTGAGACAAAAGCAACCCTTTTACCATCTGTAATATTCATCGTTGTCATCGCTATTTCCTACTCCATCATTCAATTTGTTAGCCGGAGGATTGAAAAGTAATTGAGCTTCTTGAATTTCTTCACGGATTTGGCTCATTTCTTCATCCAGATCATAGGCAATTTTAGCAGTTTTAGCAATTCGTTCTTTCAATTCTTCTGGAAACTCACCCTGATACTTGTAATTGAGTGAGTGCTCAATAGTAGCCCAAAAGTTCATTGCTAATGTTCTAATTTGAATTTCAGCTAATATAAGCTTACGTCCATCAATAGTTTCAACAGGATATTCGATAACTACATGATAACTCCTATAGCCACTAGCTTTTTGATTTTTAATATAGTCTCTTTCTTGGATTATCTTAAAATCTTTTCGATCTCGCAATAACTCCAGAACTTCTTCGACGTCCTCAACAAATTGAACCATTATTCTAATTCCAGCAATATCTTGCATTTCTTGTTCAAGATTCTCTTTTTTTACGCCTCTTAGTCTTGCTTTGTTCTTTATGCTCTCAATTGGCTTGACTCTTCCAGTAACAAATTCGATTGGAGAATGTCTATTTTTCTTCTGAAATTGTTTTCTCATTCCACGAAATTTCACCTTAAGCTCACCAACTGCTTGTACGTATGGATCTAAAAATTCTTCCCAATTCATATCTTTAAAAGGACAAGGTTAACTTTTAAAATAGATTGTTTTTTTAAAAGACTTGCCACATCTCCTTTTTCACGTTATAATCAATAATAATTTTACCACAATTTAGAACGGATTACATTATGACTACCAATTTAGAAATAGAATATAAAACCTTACTCAGTCTAGATGAATACGACAGACTAAAAAAATATTTTAGCCATGTCACTCCAATCAGACAAACTAATCAATATATGGATAGTCCCGATTTAATAATGCGAAGTAATAGATTAGCACTACGTATACGTACTTTTGATAACGATGCTGAAATGACACTAAAAGTCCCTCAAGCAATTGGAAATATTGAACATAATGCTGCTTTAACTTTAGAAGAAGCACACGGGATGCTTGAGTCAAAAAAAATTAATGATAATCTACCTCAAATTTCTGATATTCTTTCAATCTTAAAAGAACGTGGAATTGACTACAGAAAAATTACAGTTCTTGGAAGTCTAACTACTATCAGACAAGAGATGGAAACTGACATTGGACTAATGGCACTAGATAAAAATACTTACTTCGATGCCTGTGATTACGAACTTGAACTTGAAGTTCAAGATTCAGTAAAAGGAAAAAAGGATTTTAAAAAATTCTTAATTGATAAAAATGTTGAATTTAGATATGCCAAAAGTAAGGTGGTTCGTTTCCTAAAAATGTTAGATAATAAAACAAAAAATTAAAATAATGCCTACTCTAAATAATTTTAGAGTAGGCATTTTAATTTATTCTAAGACGTTTATATATCTATTTAAAGATTTTTCAAGTTTTTTTTGTAAATAGCCAATTCCAATACACAAAAGCCAGTAAATTATTGCGACCATTATATACATGGTCATATAATCAAAAGTTCTACCACCAACTATTTTAGCTTTTTGGAAAATATCAGGTATTGTAATCATGGCAGCAAGTGACGTCCCCTTAACCAAATCCATTGCCACATTCCCTAATGCAGGAATAGATATCCTAAAAGCTTGGGGAATAATAATATATCTTAAGCTTTGAATGAAAGTAAAACCTTGAGAATATGACGCATCCCATTGTTCAAATGGAACTCCAAGAATTGCCCCTCTATATATTTCGCAAATAAATGCACTGCTACTCAATGTAAAGCATATTATACTCGCAACTAAAGCACTTAGCTGGATTGGTAGTCCAAAGTATAACAAGAATAGTAAAACTAATGCAGGTACACCTCTTAAAAATGAAACATAAAATCTCACAAAATATTGTAAAATTTTCGATTTTGTCATCCCCAAAACAGTTAAAACTAGTCCTAAGATATTGCCAAGAAAAAAGCTTGCTACTGAAAGTCCGATAGTATACTTTAAGCCTGAAAGAACAAAAGGTATAGAGTCAAACATTAGTTTGAAATCGATTTTAGGGATATACATTATTTACTGTCTACTGTTTCGATTTTTTTATCTGATTTCACCGATACATCTTCACCAAAATATGTATTAGATATCTTAGCTAAAGTTCCATCCTTCTTCATATCTTTTAAAGTTGAATCAACTTTTTCTCTTAATTTGTCACTTTCTTTTTTAAATAGAAAACCTGATTCACTTGGATCGAAGTATATACCATCTAAAATTTTCACTGGAATACTTGGTAGGGCTCCTACCGACATTTTTTGTAGATAATAGTCATTAATGATAACATCTGTTCTTCCGTTTGCCACATCAGTTAAGTATTGGTCATTTGTCGCATTATCATAAGTAACAGGAATGGCTCCCATCTTTTCAGCGAATTTCATATAGCTAGTATTAGGTTCACCAGCAGCTTTCTTACCTTTTAAATCATCTAAAGAATGGATACCTGAATCATCACTTTTTCTAACAATTAAACTTGTAAAAGAATACTTTATTGGAGTTGATAATGAAAACTTTTTCTTTCTATCTTCAGCAGTTAGACCGAAATCATTTGCTGCAAAATCTGTTTCTCCTTTATCTAGAGAAGCAATTTGACCATCAACATTGTATTCTTTAAATTCAATTTTTAGATTTAAACGCTTCGCAACTTCTTTGGCAATATCAACATCATACCCAACTAGTTCATTTTTATCATTATAATATGATGAGGGAAATAATGTACCAGATGTGGCAACAGTTAAAACTTTCTTATCCTCTACTTTAGATAAGCTACTATCTCCGCTATCTTTTGTTTTAGCTCCACAAGCAACTAAAAATACCGTTGCAAAAGCAACAACAAACAATTTATATATATTTTTCTTCATAATATTTTTCCTATCCTTAATTTTTTTGTAGTGTAAGCAATTACATTACAAAGCGATATTATAGCAAAAACATTGAATTATTGCTGACATTTTGTTTCACAAATTCACAAAAAAACTACTCCCGTAAGAGTAGTTTTTACGCATTATTATTGAATTTCTGGAACATATTTATTTACTAAATCAACAACTTCTTCCATTGTAGAAGTTTCTGTAAGAGCTTTGTTAGCAAGTTCTTCCATTTGTTTAGTATCAAGTTTCTTCATAAGGCTACGTGTCTTAAGAACAGATGTAGCACTCATTGAGAATTCATCTAATCCCATACCAACTAATAGTGGTACTGCAATTTGATCTCCAGCCATTTCTCCACACATTCCAGCCCATTTACCTTCAGCATGTGCTGCTTTGATTACGTTATTAATTAAACGTAAGATTGATGGGTTATATGGTTGGTAAAGATATGAAACTTGTTCGTTCATACGGTCAGCAGCCATTGTGTATTGAATAAGATCATTTGTACCAATTGAGAAGAAGTCAACTTCTTTAGCGAATTGGTCTGCAAGCATTGCTGCTGCAGGAATTTCAATCATAATACCAACTTGAATATCGTCAGCAACTGAAACACCTTCGTTTAAAAGATTAGCTTTTTCTTCATCAAATACTTTTTTCGCTGCGCGGAACTCAGTAAGAAGAGCAACCATTGGGAACATGATACGTAATTTACCATGAACTGATGCACGTAATAGAGCACGGATTTGTGTACGGAACATTCCATCACCTTTTTCAGATAATGAAATACGCAGGGCACGATATCCCAAGAATGGATTCATTTCTTTTGGAAGGTCAAAGTAAGGAAGTTCCTTATCTCCACCGATATCCATAGTACGAACTACTACTGGTTTACCATTCATTCCTTCTAAAACTGCTTTATAAGCTTCATATTGCTCATCTTCAGTTGGGAAGTCTTGAGAATCCATATATAAGAATTCTGTACGATAAAGACCAATTGCTTCTGCACCATTATCATTTGCTCCAACAACATCTTTCGGAGTACCGATATTTGCTGCAAGTTCAAAATGTTTTCCATCAGCAGTTTCAGTCTTAGCGTCTTTTAATTGTTCCCATTCAGCTTTAAGAGCTTTATAGGCTTCTCCTGCTTTATGAAATTCTAATTGAGTTTCTTCAGAAGGAGCAATTACTACTTCACCAGTAATTCCATTTACCGCAAGCAATTGACCATCTTTTACTAATTCAGTAATATTATTTGTTCCAAGTACTGCTGGAATTTCAAGCGTTCTAGCCATAATAGCTGAATGGCTTGTACGTCCACCAATATTTGTAATAAATGCTTTTACAAATTTACGATCTAATTGAGCTGTATCTGAAGGAGTTAGGTCATGAGCAATCACAACAACTTCTTCATTAATCATTGCTGGACTAGGAAGTTTAACTCCTAGAAGATTTGCAAGAACACGTTTAGCTACATCGCGAATATCAGCCGCTCTTTCTTGCATATAAGGATTATCATCCATATTTTCAAAAAGAGTAATAAACATATCTGTAACTTCTTTAAGAGCATGCTCAGCATTAGTTTTTTTAGCACGAATAGTTTCTTTAATTTGACCAATCATTTCTGGGTCTGAAAGAACCATTAAGTGAGCATCAAAAACTGATGCAGCTTCTTCTCCAAGGCTTGACACTGCTTTGTCACGGATAGCTTGAAGCTCGCCTTGACTTGCAGCTAATGCTGCGTCTAGACGAGCTTCTTCGTTGTCAGTATTTTCGACAGTAACTGTCTCAAATGACAAATCCGGTTGAACTAGCAGATATGCCTTAGCTACCGCAACACCATCACTGGCTGCAATACCTTTAAGCACTTCTGACATTATTCAGCTAGACCTTCTTTCTCCATTGTTTCAGTGATAGCAGCGATTGCGTCGTCTGCATCAGCACCTTCAGCAGTGATAGTAACGTCAGCACCTTGACCAACACCTAGGCTCATTACGCCCATGATTGATTTAAGGTTAACTGCTTTACCTTTGTAGTCTAAGTTGATATCGCTAGTGAATTTGCTAGCTGTTTGAACTAGTAAAGTTGCTGGACGAGCGTGAATTCCTGTTTCTGCTACAATGTGAAAATCTTTAGATGCCATTTTGCATTCTCCTTTGAATTGTTTATATTGATTTCTGAAAAAATTCATGATTTTTTCATTTAGGGTAACCCCTTACAAAGAAAATTCTATCATAAACTGATATAATTTGCAATCGTTTCCTGTCATATAATTGGTAAGAAAAAAAGGAGAATAATCTATTCTCCTTTGCTCTCATTTTCAAAGATTTCCATTACTAAAGCCTCTGTTTTATCCCATCCGAGACATGGATCTGTAACAGATTTTCCATAAACTTCTGGATGATCTTGACGACCATCTTCAATATAACTTTCAATCATAAATCCACGAACTGATTTTCTTATTTTTTCATTCCAATCACGGTTGATTAAAGTTTGACGAACTATTCTAATTTGCTCCATAAATTGCTTACCACTATTATCGTGATTTGTATCAATTACAATAAACGGATTCTTCAAATTCATTTTATCATACATATCAATAGTATGTAGAAGATTGTCGTAGTAGTAATTGGGAACATAACGACCATCTTCTTTTAGCCCACCACGTAAAATAACATGAGCTAATGGATTCCCTGAAGTTTTAACCTCTGTTCCTGAAAATAGAAACTCTTGAGGATGTTGAGCAGCATAGATACCATTGAACATTACTTTTAGATTACCACTAGTTGGATTTTTCAAACCAGTTGGTGCGTCTATTCCACTCGCTACAAATCGATGTTGTTGATTTTCAACACTTCGAGCACCGATTGCATGGTAGCTTACTAAATCATCAATCAATGATAGATTTTCAGGATATAACATCTCATCAGCAGTTGTTAGACCAGTTTGAGTAATAACTTTATAATGTAAATCACGAACCGCCTTAATGCCATTTATTAGATTAGGGAGAGCATTAATATTTGGTTGATGAATTAATCCCTTATACCCATCACCATTTGTTCTAGGTTTAGCCGTATAAACTCGCATTACCATAAAGATTTTATCTTTAACTTTTTCTTGTAATTTGGCTAAGCGGTGAGCATAATCTAGTACTGCTTCTTCATTATCACTTGAACAAGGACCAATTATTAAGAGTAATCTATCATCTTCACCTTTAATTATTGCTTCTAGTTCTTTATCTCTCTGTAGCTTCTTTTCTAACTCTAGCCCTTTTAATTTACCAAGATTTTTCACTTCTTTCATATCTATCTTTGGGCTTGTAACTTCAAACGTCATAATATATATAAATTCCTCATTCTAAAAATTATTAAAGTAGTACAAATAATGTACTACTTTTTTCATTATTTTACCAGACTATTTTCATGTTCAAAAATTTCTAGTACTAAATCTTCTGTTTTTTCCCATCCAAGACATGGGTCAGTAATTGATTTACCATATGTATCGGGATGATCTTGACGCCCGTCTTCAATATATGATTCGATCATAAAACCTCTAACGTATTTGTTTATTTTCTCATTCCATTCACGATTAATCAAAGTTTGTCTAACAATTCTAATTTGTTCCATATGCCTTTTACCACTATTATCATGGTTAGTGTCTATCATAATAAATGGATTTTCTAAGTTAGATGATTCATACATTTCAATTGCATGTAATAAATTATCATAATAATAATTAGGAACATATCTTCCTTCTTCTTTTAATCCACCACGTAATATTGCATGTGCTAATGGATTACCAGAAGTTTTCACTTCCGAACTTGAATATAAAAATTCTTGAGAATGTTGAGCTGCATAGATACCGTTAAACATCACTTTTAGATTACCACTTGTCGGATTTTTCATCCCAGTTGGCATATCTATTCCACTCGCTACAAAACGGTGCTGTTGATTTTCAACACTACGAGCTCCTATAGCGATATAACTGACTAAATCATCTACCAATGGTAAGTTTTCTGGATAGAGCATTTCATCAGCAGTAGTCAAGCCTGTCTCTGTAATTACTCGGTAGTGGAGATCACGTACTGCTTTAATACCATTAATCAAATTTGGTAGTCCTTCAACATCAGGCTGATGTATTAATCCTTTATACCCATCACCATTTGTTCTTGGTTTAGCAGTATAGACTCGCATTACAATAAATATTTTTTCCTTAACTTTTTCCTGCAAGGCTGATAATCTATTTGCATAATCTAGTACTGCTTCTTCATTATCGCTAGAACAAGGTCCAATAACAAGTAATATACGGTTATCTTCACCTTTAATAATAGCTTCTAGCTCTTTATCTCTCTGATTTTTTATTTCTAAGGCATCACCTGTTAGCTTGCCCAGATCCTTAACTTTTTCCACATCAATTTTTGGACTAATAATTTCAAATGTCATAATATTCTAAACCCTTTACTTATATATAAAGTAGTGCAATTACTTACACTACTTTAGCTTCTTATTCAGTTATAAATTATAAATTTTTTCCATGGCAGTTTTTGAATTTCTTACCACTCCCACAAGGACAAGGGTCATTTCTCTTAACTTGTGAAAAGTCAATTCCTTCTGCTTTCAACTCATCCGCATCACTAGCAACTTTATCATCTACAAGCATGTTTTCTTGTGATGCTGTCATAACGACATTTGGAGATACTGGACGAGGTGCTTCTTGATGAATCTGTGCTTTCATCATTAGACGAGTTACATCAAATTCGATTGAACCAATCATATCATTAAACATTGTAAAACTCTCTGATTGGTATTCAACCAATGGGTTGTTTTGTGCATATCCACGTAAGCCAACTGATTGTCTCATTTGATCTAAGGCATCAATATGATCAGCCCACTTGCTATCAACTACACGCAAGATTACTGCTTTTTGGAATCTTAATCTTTGTTCATCATCGGCAAGTTTAGACATTTGATTTTCATAATGTTCACGAACTTTTGTATAAAGATAATCTGTTACTTGTTCAGGAGTCTTGCCTTCTAAATCTGAACGAGTTATAGAATCTTCTGGAAGAAGTGAAGCTTTTGCGAACTCATAAAGATCATTGATTGACTCTTCAGATAGGGTACTTCCACCTTGTGTTTGCGTTGCAACTTCTCTTTCAATTGTGCGTTTAAACATTCCAAGAAGAACTGGTGTCAAATCTTCTGTCGCAGTCATTACTTGTTTACGTTGTTTATAAATAATCTCACGTTGCTCGCGCATTACGTCATCATATTGAAGTACTTGTTTTCGTGAATCATAGTTATTACCTTCAACACGTTTTTGGCTTGATTCAACTTGACGAGTGATTAGACGTGATTCAATGATAGCATCTTCATCAGCTAAGTTCATACTTTCAAGGAATGCACTTACTCGCTCACTACCAAAACGCTTCATTAGTTCATCTTCTAGAGACAGATAGAATCTTGATTCACCTGGATCCCCTTGACGACCTGAACGACCACGTAACTGATTATCAATACGACGAGATTCATGACGTTCAGTACCAATTACAGCAAGGCCTCCACGTTCAACAACACCTGCACCAAGTTTGATATCTGTACCACGACCAGCCATATTAGTCGCAATTGTAACTGCTCCCATTTGACCTGCATTCATGATAATTTCAGCTTCTTTAAAGTGGTTTTTTGCATTAAGAACTTCGTGAGGAATACCAGCCTGAGTTAGACGGTTTGAAATAATTTCACTCGTTTCAACACCAACAGT
Organism: Floricoccus penangensis; assembly: GCF_001832885.1. Taxonomy (GTDB): domain Bacteria; phylum Bacillota; class Bacilli; order Lactobacillales; family Streptococcaceae; genus Floricoccus; species Floricoccus penangensis. The sequence continues at coordinate 286,679 of NZ_MKIQ01000028.1, forward strand.
ACCAATAAGAATTGGTTGACCTTTTTCGTGACGTTCTTTAACATCCTCTACAACAGCATTGTATTTAGACTGAAGAGTTGGATATAAAAGATCATTATGGTCAATACGTTTGATAGGCTTATTTGTAGGAATTGGGATAATCTGCATATTATAGATTTCTCTAAATTCATCAGCTTCAGTTTTTGCAGTACCAGTCATCCCCGCCAATTTTTTATACATACGGAAGAAGTTTTGATATGTAATTGAAGCCATTGTTTTAGATTCATCCTGAACAGGCACACCTTCTTTAGCTTCAATAGCTTGGTGAAGTCCATCTGAATAACGACGTCCTTCCATAGCACGCCCAGTAAATTGGTCAACTATAAGAACTTCTTGGTTTTCATCAACCATATAATCCAAATCAAGCATCATAATGTAATTTGCTCTCAATGCATTATCAATAAAATGAGTAAGTGCAGCATTTTCAAGATCATATAGATTATCTAAGGCGAAATATGACTCAGCCTTATCAATTCCACTCTCAGTAAGAGAAATAGTTTTTGATTGTAAATCGATAATATAGTCTTCATCAGCTAATGATTTTACGAACATATCAGCTCTTGCATAAAGAGCGCTAGATCCTTCAGATTGTCCTGAGATAATTAAAGGAGTTCTGGCTTCATCAATAAGAATTGAATCGACCTCGTCAACAAGGGCAAAATTCAAGTCACGCTGAACTAATTCTTCTGTCTGCGTAACCATATTATCACGAAGATAATCGAATCCTAATTCAGAGTTTGTTGAATAAGTAATATCACAGTTATATGCTTCTCTTTTTTCTTCAGGTGATTTTGCATTTAAGTTGATACCAACTGAAAGTCCTAACCAGTTATATAATTCACCCATTTCAGTTGCATCACGAGTTGATAGATATTCATTTACTGTTACTACATGAACACCTTCGCCACTAATGGCATTAAGATATACAGGCATCGTTGCAGTAAGTGTTTTACCTTCCCCTGTTCTCATTTCAGGAACGTCACCATTATGAAGAACAATTCCCCCCATAATTTGAACATGATACGGATATAGACCCAAAACTCGTTTTGCACCTTCGCGAACAACGGCAAAGGCTTCTGGTAAAAGTTCATCTAAAGTTTCACCATTTTGATATCTTTGTTTAAATTCAGGTGTTTTCGCCTTTAATTCTTCATCAGTTAAAGCAGCCATTGCATCAGCATATTTTTCAACTTCGTTAGCTTGTTTATCTAATTTCTTTATTTCGCGCTTATCGTTTTCAATAAGTTTTCTTACAATGTTATTTGCCATTTTTTCTCCTAGTGTATAATACTCGTGCCATTATATCATTTTCATAGTGGTTTTTCAATCTATCAAAAAGACTAGAATTAAATTTCTAGCCTAATCTAGTTGCCTTTTTTTGTTGCAACTTTTTTCTGTCTTTCGAGCTCAAATTTTATTCTATCCTCGGGAGCATACTCTTTCTCCCAATTATCAGGTTTTAAAACCTTATGAGTAATTTCATCAAAATGAGGTTGTCCATCTGGAAATATTTTACCCATGTTAGCACGATGAACAGCATCAAATATTTCAGCAGGATCCACTCCCATCAAAACAAAACTTCCATAAGTAAGATATAGCATATCAGTTAAAGCATCAACTTCATTTGTCAAAACATCATCTATATCTTTATCTTTAGAAATGATTTTTTGTTTAGCCTTATCAATATCTGCTTTCATCTTTTCAATTAGATTACTGAATTTCTCTTCATCACCCTTTGCTGCTGCATAAAGAAACTCAACTAGCTCCTCCACCTTAAAGTCAACCCGATTACTTGCATCTGATGCTGAGAATATCTTTGGAATTTCTTGAGTTTTTCCATCCATTAATGTATGGAAGTCTTTAACCTTATTGAACTCCTCATCACGACTGCGGAAGGTTTCCTGGTCATAAAAATTAATAAGTCCATAATGAGCAATAGCTTTTGCTATACCATCTTGGTTGTTTGTGTCCGTGATATAATTTGCTACTTGCTTAACCTGATATGTGCCGTTCCCCATTGCTACACCTATACCAACGCCATTAATCATTTCTACATCATTATTACTGTCCCCAAATGCCATAACATTTTCAAGGCCAAAGCCATACTTCTCACCAACTTTTGCAATACCTTTAAGTTTTGAGTTTCCTTTTGCTATTATGTCAACCGAATACGGATTACTTCTTGTAATAGACACATTTTTAAAGCTTGCTTCAAGTTCTGGAGTTTCATCTTCTGTCGCTACCATTACCACTTGATAAATGGGTTGACGGATGATTTTTTCCAGATCCATACGTTGAGGTCTAACTTTTCTTACAAAATTTTTAAAAGTATCTTTTAAACTATTAGAAATTTTCCCTGGTAATATGTGATTAACAAATTGTGCCGTTCTTGTTTCACCAAATTTAATCAGACTACTACCTGACATTCCATCTGCACCACCGAAAGAAACATCTCTATGATTTTTTCTTGAATAGGCAAGAATTTCTCTTAGGCTCTTTTTATCAATTGGCCTTGTACTAATAATTTCTGATGGTGAGAAAATATATTGACCGTTATATGTAACTGCAAAATCAAGCTGAAGATTTTCCATTATTGGAATTACAAATGCAGGTCCTCGACCAGTAGCAACACCAACAAGTATACCTCTTTCTTTAAGTTCAGCAATTGCTCTTTTAGTGCTTGGCAAAATATTTCTAGTACTAGTAAATAACGTACCATCTAAATCAAAAAATACTGCTTTTGTATCCATATCCTCACCTCATAGTAACAATTTGTCTGCTTGAATTAGTCTAGTAATTATTATACAATTTTTATAAAAATATTTCACTTCAAAGACTAACAACAAAGGAAATAAAATGAAAAATATTCTTGTATTACATACTGGTGGTACTATTTCAATGCTTGAAGACGAGAGCGGAAACGTAAAACCTGATCAAATAAACCCTATGAATAATATCCAAGTCGATTTAGATAATGTAAATCTTATAGTTGAAGATTTCTTTAATTTACCAAGTCCTCAAGTAACACTAGAAGATATGCTAAAACTCAAAAAAAGAATTAATAAGGCATTTGCTAATGAGAATATTGATGGGGTTGTAATTACCCATGGAACAGATACTCTTGAAGAAACTGCCTACTTCCTTGATTCAACAATCGAAAGAGGTAAACCAATAGTTGTCACTGGTGCCATGCGATCAAGTAATGAAATTGCAAGTGATGGAACTTATAACTTCCTAACTTCCATCCGTGTCGCCGCAGATGATAATTCAGCAAATCGAGGAGTTTTAGTGGTTATGAATGACGAAATTCACTCTGCACGTTTCGTTACTAAAACCCATACGACTAACGTTTCAACTTTCCAAACACCAACTCACGGTCCTCTAGGGCTTTTAACAAAAAATCATATTCTATATTTCCAAAATGAACATGAAGATAAGCATATTGATATTGATAGCGTTAAAGGAAATGTTCCGATTATAAAAGCTTATGCTGGTATGACAGGTGAACTTATTGATTTACTTGATTTGGATAGACTTGATGGCTTAGTAATTGAAGCACTCGGAGCTGGAAATCTTCCACCACTTGCTGCTAGGAGCCTTGATAGAATTTTAAAAAACAAAATCCCAGTTATTCTTGTGTCTCGTTGCTTTAATGGTATTGCTGAACCGGTATATAGCTATGAAGGAGGAGGCGTTCAACTTCATAGTGATGGCGTATTATTTAGTCGCGAAGTTAATTCTCAAAAGGCACGTATTAAACTTTTAATCGCACTAAATGCAGGCTTAAAAGACTTTGATTTTGTAAGTTATATGGAAAATTAGAACAGCATAAAGCTATCAGATTTATAAATTCTGATAGCTTTTTTCATGATCTTTATCTTACTTACTTACTACAAAAGCATTAGGCAATTCTCTTTCCTTACTGTTACTCAAATTATTTACAAGTTCACCATCATAGTACATCTCGCTTGATCCACCACCATCAAGATTAGTAGCATTGACTGCGCCAAGATTTTCCATGATTTCTTGTAAATCATAAAGCGTAGCCCCAACACTTGATGACGAACGCCCTTCAATAACAACAAAGAAGAAAGTCCCATCAGCAGCTTGTCCAATAGCCGTTCGAGGTTGGTATCCACCTGTAGATTTTTCAGTTACTTGTTTTTCTCCATTAACCAAAAGATATGGCCCAAATGATATAGCATCATCAATTTCAGCATCAATAGCCTCTTGATAAGTATAGTCACCCAAGACAAGTTTTCCTTCCGAAGTCATTCCTATCATTTGATAAGAAGTTTCCTTATCTCCATATAGAAGCTTACCATCAATAATTGTTAAAGAATCTAATGGCTGGTCACCAGTTGATTCACTAGCACGGTCAAAGTCAAAGCCCGCAGCATTTAAAGCGACCTTGTAAGAATTATTTGCAACCGTATCTGAAAGTTTAGTCCCACCACCAGATGACGTTAAAGTATTTACTAGCTTGACCGTTGATGGATCCTTAATTGTAACAACATAACCCTTATAAGTAGAGCCACTAATTTCTTTGATAGAAGTATTATTTTCATCAGTAGATGAAGTGCTTATTTTTGGTGAAGCAGTGCTTAAAGAGACTGACTCACTATTTGACTTGCTCGTATTTTCAACCTTATATTTAGCCAAAATAGTATTTATTTCATTTTCACTAAGGAAGCTCCTTGCAAGCCATTTATGATTTGAAGTATTCATGGCTGTTTGAACCCATAAATCACGCTGATTTGCAAAAACATCTGTTTTAAAAAATATCCCTAGAGCACTACTAGTTATAAAAATCAATGTTGCCAAAACTATTGTCAGCTTTTTCCACAAGGGTTTTACTTTTTTGTTTGTTTTTCTTACCATAAAGTTCACCTTTCATTATCTACGACCACCAGGTCCTCCACCTTGACCCATACCTCCCATTTGGTTATTTGCTTGTCCACTAGTTGTGATGGTATCAGTTAGCTTATATTCTTTACTATTAATTTTCACACTGCTTCCATTTTTCATGTTGGGAGTTGAAACAAAGAGGAAACTGTATGAATTTGATGGTGTGTAAGTCAATGTATCTTTGCCATCCTCAATAGTAACCTTTCCACTTGCTTCTTCGTATACTGCAAGACCAGCCTGACTTCCTTTAGTTGTTTGCGCCATACTTGATGAACCCAATGCTAAAAGAGTACCTCCTGATTGATTGAACTCACCATTGAAATCAAGAGGAGCATCACCATCACCATTTTGTTCAACAATTAAAGTACCTGCTGACATATTTACATTACCATTACTATCAATTCCATCTCCGCTTGCTTTAACGGTCGTACTTCCACCAGTAATGTTAATAATAAGATTTTCATCCGCCTCATCACCACTGCCTGGCATACCACCTCCATTCATATTAGGCCCTCCTTGTCCTCCTTCATCTGGTGGAGTTTGTCCATCTGGTTTTTGCATATCTTGACTTTTATCAGTCTTATCATTCGTTTTACTATTAGTTGATTTTGTATCATCAGTATTGGAATCTGAAGATGACGATGAAGCATTTATTCCATCATCAGAAGCAACAATAGTATTTTTACCACCTTTAATATTAATAACTTCTGCCTCAAAACCTTCATATGATTTAGTGATATTTGTTGTACCACCTTCTACATTAAGTGTTTTAGCAGCTTTGAGTCCTTTTTTCTCAGCTGAAATATTAATTTCACCATCTTTAATTGTAATTATTCCCTTACCATCTTTTGTGCTAGTCGCTTGTATTCCATCACTTCCTGACTTAATATCGATTTTCCCACCATTAACAATTACTTGGTCAGTTGCCTTAATAGCATCAGTAGTACTCTCAATTGAATATGTACCACTTTCAATTGTTACTATATCTTTTGAGCGAATGGCTGTTTTATAGTTTGATTTCACAGATAACGTACCTTCACCTGTCAAAACTAAATCATTTTTAGCGTATAAAGTCGCATTTGGTGCATCATCGGTTGTTGGATAATTGCTTGAATCGGAAAGTGAATTTTCCCCAACAAGCGAGATAGTTGTTTTAGATGCACTTTCCGAGTATATTGCAGGACCTGAGCTAGAAGAAATCTTAGCATTTTTCAAAATAATTGTTACTTCAGACTTATCGGCTTTGATATGAATTTGACCTTTATATTCTCCCGTTAAGATATATGTACCTGCCTTAGTAATTTCAACAGTTTTACCAGTTTCTTTTGATAAATCAATAGTCGTTGCATTACTTTCATCTACTTTACTATTTGTAGACACATTTTGAACAGTTGCTGTCTGATTAGAATCTGTCTTCGTGCTTGTTGCTGAAGAATTGTTGGAACAAGCTGCTAATAGCAAGCTCGAACTTAGTAAAAACACAATTTTCTTTAATTTATTTGCTGACATTATAATACCTCACTATTCTGTGCTAATCTGCCTAAGGAAACAGGTAAATTCCCATTTCGAACTCTAATTTCATCAATGAGCTTTTTCTCATCTTCAATATTTTTTAATTTGATGTTGTAGCGAAGCTCATACAAACTTCCCATATTCGTAGTCTTTACAGACTCATTGTCAAATTGATAGGTAAACTTATTTAGTATTTCATCAAATATACCTGGAAAATCCAAATCCTCAGCAATAGTTATTTTAAGTGTACGTTCAGCAACTTTATTTTGCTCACCGAACCTAAGGGTATTTAAGGTAATAATTAAAAGTGCTGTGATTGCTGAAAATATAGCTGCCTCCATATAGGCACCAGTACCAGTAGCAAGTCCTATAGCCATCGACCAGAAAACACTTGTTATCTCACGCGCACCACCTGCAACTGACCTAAATCGAATAAGGGAGAAGGCTCCCATGACGGCTACTCCAGTACCAAGATTGCCATTGACAAGCATTATTACCAGTTGAACAAGAACCGGTAGGGCAACTAAGGTGATAATAAAATTTTTACTATAAACATTGCGGTAAGTATGTACCAAAGCTACCAATAAACCAAGGGTAATAGATACCCCGACTCCAATTAACGTGTTAAGCATAAGCTTTCTCTCCTATTTCTTTTATTTTTCTATCAAGTTCCTTAAAATTTTCGCGTGGAACTATAAAATCCTTATAAACCCGTGCATATTTAGAATAACTAGCCTTAAAAGCTCCAATATCGCTCAGTGCTTTTGAAAACCAAAGTGGGTAACTAGCCAAACTCTTGACCTCCATAAGTACATCTACATCTGGGCTTACACCTTTCATTCCATCTTCTTGAAAATCTAACTCATCTAAAGAATAGCGAATATTAAAATCAAAAGTTACACGAAAATTTTCGTCCTCAGGTGTATAGAGAGCCTTCCTGTCATAGGCAATCAAAACCTTCGGTTCTAAAACCTGCCTGCTGAAAAGATAAGTTATTTCACGATTCACTTGACTATTTTTGCTTTGGAAGGGATTTTCTAGTGCTGTATAAGTATCAATTAAATTCAAAGCTGAATATGGTTGTTCAACACGCCGCTTGTATACTATGCCGTTTACTTTTTTCTTGATTTCCAAATACACATTTGAATCAGCAGTGGGTAACCCATATGACCGTATGCGAAATTTTTCTTTGTAATCAGGTTTTTCAATTGATTTTCTTATCATGTCAAAATTATCAGTATCATAGTAAAGAGAGTATATAGTATGAAGTCCATATTGATCCTCAAAAAGTTTATCTTTTAAAAGCACCCTTAACTTTTCATACTGCTCAAAAGTTAAAGTATATTTAACCTCTTGCCTTTGAAAAACATTCTTTAATTTCATAAGTCTTGCTCCTTCTTGTTATTTTATTTGTATTAATAATAATTCACAAAACTTTATTAAACCTTTCACGAAACTTGCTTAAAACTTAATCCAAACTTTAAGATTCCTTAAAAACAAAAAATGTACCTTTCTATAAGAAAAATACATTCAAATAAAAAAGGGTGAACCGAAAGTTCATCCTTTTTCTTTATAATTTTGATTATAGGCGAGAATTTAATTCTTTACCTAGTTCTTCATATCCTGGTTTACCAAGTAATGCAAACATATTTTTCTTATATGCCTCAACACCTGGTTGGTCAAATGGATTAATGGCATTCAAGTAGCCAGAAAGTGAAATTGCAATTTCAAAGAAGTAAATTGCATAACCTAATGTAAATTCATCTTGTTCTGGAAGACTTACGATCATATTTGGAACTCCACCATCTGTATGAGCAAGCAACACTCCGTCAGCAGCTTTCTTATTAACATAGTCTACATCCTTACCTTGAAGGTAACCAAGACCATCTAAATCTTCATCAAGACTAGGGATTGTGATGTTTTTTGTAGGTTTGTCAACACGAACGACTGTTTCAAACATAATACGTGCACCTTCTTGGATGAATTGTCCTAGAGAGTGTAAGTCTGTTGAGAAGTTTGCTGAAGTTGGATAAATTCCTTTTTGATCCTTACCTTCAGATTCACCAGCAAGTTGTTTCCACCATTCTGAGAAGTATTGAAGACTTGGTTCATAGTTCGCAAGAATTTCAGTTGCGTATCCTTTACGATAAAGAATATTACGAAGTGCTGCATATTGATATGCTTCATTTTCTGAAATCTTATCAGAAGTATATTCCTTACGTGCTGCATTGGCTCCATCCATTAATGCTTGAATATCAGCTCCACTTGCAGCAATTGGAAGTAAACCAACGGGAGTAAGAACTGAAAAGCGTCCGCCAACATCATCTGGAACTACAAAAGTTTCCCAACCTTCAGCATCAGCTTCAACTTTAACAGCTCCACGAGATTTGTCAGTTGTAGCATAAATACGTTTATTAGCTTCTTCTTTACCATATTTCTTAACTAAAAGTTCTTTAAATACACGGAAAGCAATAGCAGGTTCTGTTGTAGTTCCTGATTTTGAAATTACATTTACAGAGAATTCTTTATCAGCAACATATTCAACTAAGTCAGATAAATAAGTCGAAGAAATTGAATTACCAGCGTAAAGAATTTGTGGTGCTTTACGTTCTTCTTTAGATTGTAGATTTACAAATGAATTACTCAAGAAATCAATTGCAGCGCGTGCTCCAAGGTAAGAACCACCAATACCAATAACTACAAGAACTTCTGAATCAGATTGAATTTTTTCAGCTGCTTTTTGAATACGAGCAAATTCATCCTTATCATAGTTTTCAGGTAAGTCTAACCAACCTAGGAAATCAGAACCCGCACCAGTTCCTTTACGAATTAATTCATCAGCTGCTGTTACTTGACTTTGCATATAATCAAGTTCATGATCAGCAACAAATGGTGCTAATTTACTATAATCAAATTTAATATGAGCCATAATATCCTCCAAATTTTTCTATTTAGTGAACTTATCCACTAAATTAGTCTTTCACAGTAATTTTATCCTTTTTCTATTCATTTTTCAACACATTGAAAACATTTTCACTCAAGCGCTTGCATTATTTCAAGCGATAAAGCTGAATATAAAATAAACTTGTGCTAAAATTAAACCATGAATAAATATGACACAATAGTAATCGGTGGCGGGCCTTCTGGTATGATGGCATCCATAGGATCTAGCTACTACGGACATTCAACAATACTTATTGAAAAAAATAGACGTCTCGGTAAAAAACTTTCTATGACAGGCGGTGGGCGTTGCAATGTCACAAACAACGCTAATATTGATGAAATTATCGAAAATATACCTGGTAACGGAAGATTCCTCCACTCAACATTTTCACAATTTGACAACAAAGACATAATAAACTTCTTTCAGGATAATGGTACTCCACTAAAAGAAGAAGACCATGGTCGCATGTTTCCAACAACAGATAAATCAATGACTATAATCAATGCTCTAATTGATAAAATGAAAGAACTTGGGGTTACCATTAAAACTAAAGTCGAAGTTGTTTCGGTCAAAAAGACTGGCAATTTTTTCATGGTTAAAACTAGTGACAAGGAAGAGTATGAAGCAAGTCGTGTCATTGTAGCTACAGGTGGTAAAACTTACCCATCTACTGGCTCAACAGGATTTGGTCATGAAATTGCAAGACGATTTGATATTCCACTTACTGATCTAAGACCTTCCGAAAGTCCATTAATAATGGATAAACCAATTAGAGACCTTCAGGGAATTTCAATGGATGATGTGACTGTAAAAGTAGGAAAAAAGACTATTGTCCACGATATTCTTTTTACTCATTTTGGTTTGTCAGGTCCTGCAGCACTCAGAGCATCAACTTATATTAAAGAACCAACAAATATTTATTTGGATCTTTTTGCTAATCTCAATCAAGAAGAACTTGTAAAAAAATGGTTAACTTTTGATGAGAATAAGGCTATAAAAAACTCTCTTAAAGGTGAATTTCAAGAGCGAGTTTTACTATATTTATTAAATATAATTGGAATTGACCCACAAATTCCTCTTAAACAAGTAAGTAAGCAGAAATTACAAGAACTTGCTCACCTAGCTAAGAATTGGGAGCTATCAATCGAAAAAACTTTTTCTCTTGAAAAATCTTTTGTAACCGCTGGTGGTGTTGAACTAAAAAGTATAAATCCGAAGACTTTGGAGTCGAAAACTGTTCCCGGACTGTATTTTGTCGGTGAAGTTTTAGATATTAATGCCCATACTGGTGGATACAACATCACTTCTGCCCTTGCTACTGGTTGGGTGGCAGGGACTAATTAAGGGGAAATTTATGGCGATTAAGATACGTAATGAACTATCAACTTGGGTATCTCAATCATTTAAATTAGCGTATAAGTTAACAAAAAATTCAGAAAAAACTTCCCGTTAAATCTAACAGGAAGTTTTTTTATATAGCTAATATGTTTTTATTTGTCCTAATTTAAAAATTTCAATAATTTACTTGTGTTTCTCTTTTTTTAATTATAAAGTAGAGAGTGGGAAAATTTCTTGTATTTATTGCAATCACATGCTTTTTTTATGCAATATTTTCTACAAAAATTATGGGAGTATTTTTATGTCAAAAACTCAAAAAGGTATGAGCCTTGGAGCATTAGTTCTGATGATTTTTACCTCTGTATTTGGATTTGCAAACGGACCGGTTGCTTATTATTTAATGGGTTATGGATCAATAATCTTTTATGTCCTAGCAGCAATCTTCTTCTTCATTCCATTTGCTCTAATGATGGCTGAATATGGTTCAGCAATTAAAGGGGAGAATAGTGGAATGTATAAGTGGCTTGAGGTCAGTGTAAGCCCACGCTTTGCATTTGTTGCAACTTTCATGTGGTTTGCTTCATATGTAATTTGGATGGTTTCTACATCATCTAAAGTCTTCATTCCACTTACAACCGCATTTGCTGGAAGTGACCAAACTCAAAAGCTTAGTATGTTTGGACTAACTTCTACTCAAATTGTAGGTCTAATGGCGTGTCTATGGATGATAACTGTTACCTTTATTTCAATCAAAGGTGTCAAAGGAATTGTAAAAGTTACGAGTCTTGGTGGTCTAGCTGTTACTAGCTTAAACGCTGTATTACTAGTAATTTCAGGTATTATTTTAGTAGCTAATGGCGGTAAGCTAGCTCAACCATTTGAGCACATTATGTCTTCTCCAAACCCTGCTTACCAAAGCCCACTTGCTATGCTTGGATTTGCTGTATTTGCAATTTTTGCCTATGGTGGTCTTGAAACTTTGGGAGCAATGGTCGATAAGACTGATAAGCCTGAAAAAACTTTCCCAAGAGCAATTATCATCTCAGCTATAGTTATCTCAGTAGGTTATGCCTTAGGTATATTCCTATGGGGAGTATCAACAAATTGGGATACTGTTCTTTCAGGTAAAACAACCAACCTCGGTAACATCAGCTATGTTATGATGAATAACTTAGGTTTTGAATTTGGTAAGGCTATCGGACTCAAAGAAGCAGCCGCAATTACTATGGGTAATTGGTTTGCTAGATATACTGGTCTTGGTATGTTCCTAGCTTATAGTGGTGCTTTCTTCTCTTTAACTTATTCACCGCTTAAAACATTAATTATGGGTACACCTAAAAAATTATGGCCTAAAAAATTCACTGTCTTGAACAAAAATGGTATGCCAAGTTACGCAATGTGGATTCAATGTGCCTTAGTAGTAACAATTATTCTAGTCGCATCATTTGGTGCAAGTGATCCTAGACAATTCTACAATGTATTAACTTTAATGGCCAATGTTTCAATAACCTTGCCATACCTATTCTTAATTTATGCCTTCCCTAAATTTAAGAAAAAAGAAGGTTTAGATCGTCCATTCCAAGTTTATAAATCATATTCTACTACTGTTATTGTTAGTACAGTCGTGTTTATATTAGTTCTTGGTGCCAATGTTTTCACAATTATACAACCAATCATTGATGGAGCAGGTCCAAAAGATACAATATGGATGCTTGCAGGACCTATTGGATTCTCAATAATTAGTATCTTAATTTATCAAGCATATGTTAATAGAACAAAAAACGATAAATAATTACTTAAAAAGAGCTTCGAGGCTCTTTTTTTGTGTTATTTATATAAATAAAGTGTCATAATTACTATTAATACTATCAGCTTAAGAGAAAGGTACACCATGGCTATTAAATTTCATAGAAAAACTGGTTTTATAGGTATACTTGTAAAGATAAACATTTATATTGATGGTAAAAAAATTGCCAAAATATGTAATGAAGATTATACAACAATAGAAAACACAAAAGAAGTTAACTCCGTTCGAGTTGGAACTATTGGAGGTTATAGTAAGGTAACAAATATACCTGACAATTCACTTGTTACAATAACTACAAATAAAAAATGCTATTATGTACTAATTTCTATCCCTCTGATTCAAATTTTTTTATCAAATAATGTATTTAACAATCAATATAATCGTCTAACTTCAGTCGTAGCAATCTTAGCTATAATCATTTTCTATTTTGCATATGTTAAAGATAATAGCTATAAGCTCACTGTATTTTCTATAGAAGATGAAGAAAAACAAGAAAATAAATATCAATAGCGATATCGAAACCCACTTGATAATTAACTCTCATGCGAGATTCAATTATCAAGTGGGTTTTTTAATATCATACTTTATAAGTGTTCGTAATTCTTCGAATTACTCCTACTTCGCTAATTCCATTAGCTACGATGTCGATAAAACTTAAGCAAGTAAACTTGCTAGTTTTAATCGCTACTAACTTCAAAGCTCAGGCTAGGGATTGCGTTTAGGTTTAGTGGTGCGAAGTTTTCTTTTTCGTATTCACAGACGCTTGCTGCTGCAATCATTCCTGCGTTATCTCCACATAGTCTTAATGGTGGGATAATAACTTTGGTATCTGTAATCTCTTCTGCTAAGCGTTCTCTTAACCCTTGGTTAGCGGCAACTCCACCCGCAACAACTAAGTTTTTAACTGGATATTGCGCAAGTGCTTTTTTAGTTTTTGCAAGTAGGATATCAAGAACTGCAGCTTGAAATGATGCAGATAAGTCTTCGTTTGATAAAGTTTCACCTTTTTGATCTGCATTATGTTTTAGATTAATGAAAGCCGATTTAAGTCCACTGAAACTGAACTCTAAATTATTTTCCTTAATCATGGCGCGTGGAAAATTGTAAATATCCTTGCCAATATGAGCTAGTTGATCAATTTCACGGCCACTTGGATAAGTAAGCCCCATTACACGACCAACCTTGTCATAGGCCTCACCAACTGCATCATCACGAGTTTCACCTACTATTTTGTATGAACCTGGTTCTTCAACATAGACCAGTTCAGTATGCCCACCAGAAACCAAAAGGGCTAAAAGTGGAAATTCTAATTCATCAACCAGGCGTGCAGCCCAAAGATGACCTGCCATATGATTAACAGGAATTAATGGCAAACTATTTGCCCAAGCAAAAGCTTTTGCCGCAGCAACACCAACTAAAAGTGCCCCAACTAGACCTGGACCATAAGTCACAGCAACAGCATCAAGTTGGTCAACTTCAACATCAGCCTCAGCTAACGCCTCATCAATACACAGAGTAATCTGTTCTACGTGGTGGCGACTAGCAACCTCTGGCACTACTCCGCCAAATCGTTTATGACTAACAATTTGACTAGCAATAATATTCGACAATAATTCATCGTCATTTTTCAAAACAGCCACACTAGTTTCGTCACAAGACGTTTCAATGGCTAAAATATATCTATCTTTCATCTTTATAATCTTTCTAAACGCATTAAAATTGCATCTTCCGTGGGATTTTTATAATAATTTTTTCGTTCATGAAAAGCTTGAAAATTATACTTTTTATATAAGCTCTTAGCAACTTCATTTGATTTTCGGACCTCTAGAAAAAAAGTTCCATCAAATTTCAATAGTCGACTCAATAAATCCGATGAAATTCCTTGCCCCCTGAAATCTTGAATAACCGCAACATTAGTGATTTCAATCTCATCCATTACTTCCACCGCTGATAAGAATCCTATTGGTTTTTCCTCGTGATAAGCCAAAAAATAGATAGTATCTACTTTTAATAAATCAGAAAATGTCTGTTCAAAAGTCCACGGTGGAGTATCATAAACATCACTTAGAATAAGATGAACATCGATCGCTATATCTCTTAAACAATCTAAATCAGGATTTATTCGTTTAATATATAATTCTCTCATCAATTCTCATCATCCAATAAATTTTTTTCCATCCATAAGCCATCACTTCCATCATCATAATATTCAGGTAAAATTTTTTCACTTAAAAATCCATTTGATCTGTATAAGGCTTGAGCTACCTGATTAGTTAGCTTCACTTCTAAACTAATTTTATTAATTCCTAATTTTTGACACAGATCTTCAACTTGAGCTAAAAAATTTTTAGCAATTCCTCTATGTTGGAATTCTTTTTTTACAGCAAGATTAGTAACATGAATACTATCTTCATGAAAATCAATTCTTGTACCAATGAATGCTATTGGTTTATCATTTTTAGCCGCAATTAAGAAGTTTGCATTGGGATTCTTTTCAATCTCAAATTCGAAATGACTATAAGTCCATGGAGTATCTCCATCATAAACGTCTCTTTCAATTGCAAGTAAATAAAAAATATCTGATTTTTCTGCTAAACAATAATAAAAACCATCAATTTTTTCATCAAAATTCAATCCTTTGAGACCAAATAATCGCTGATTAAATTTTGTTAATATATCCTGTATCTTTATCTTCATGATGTGTTTCAAGCCATTTTTCTTCTGCTTCAACTCGTTTCAAATATTCTGGAACAAATGTGTGAATTTCCACTGGTTCCATTTCTACTCCGACAAGAGCTATTTGATAGGCTGAAGGTAATTTTAATAATGAGTCATTAATTACTCTTGCATTTGGAAGTTTTTCTGAGATATCGTCGATAAAATTATCAACTTCTCCTGTAAATACAATTTCTTCATCTCTTTCTTGCAAGAGTGGCACTAAATCATCAAATGATGTGTGTCTATCTGTAATCACAGATTCTCCATTCAAGTAAGCCCCTGCGTATACATTTTTTCTTCTTGCATCCATCAAAGGTACTACAAGTGATGATGTATCAAGGTTCTTTGCCATAGCCTGCAAGCTTGATACACCAACAAGTTCAATATCTAAACTATAGGCCAGTGTTTTGGCTGTTGTCACAGCAATTCTAAGTCCTGTATATGACCCTGGCCCTTTTGCTACTGCAATACGGTCCAAATCTTTTGGTTTGAGACCAACTTGCGCCATCAGAAAATCAATGGCAGGCATTAGAGTGATACTATGATTTTTCTTTATATTTAAGGTAACTTGACCTAGAATATCTCCATCTTCGACAAGTGCTACTGCAAGAGCTTTTGAAGATGTATCGAATGCTAAGATTTTCATTACTACCTCTTTTACTTATTCTTTTTATTGTTTATTTTAAATTTATACTTTTTGCAACCCTTACTATTTTATGCTATTATAGTGATAATTGCAATCATGCGACCTTTGGGTGCACAGGCAAAATATAGTTAATAACTATAATACCTTCGTGGTACAAAAATTTAACATTCAGGAGAAATAAAACATGCTATTTAAAGTATTTTACCAAGAAACAAAACTACGTTCACCAAAACGTGAAACAACTAAATCACTATACGTTGAACTTGATAATGTAGATGCAAAAACAGGAATCGTTGAAGTACGTCAACTAGTTGCAGATAACACACCTTACAATGTTGAATTTATTGATGCTCTATCTAAGGAAGCAGAAGAGTATGAAAGAGAATCTGAGGGTTTCAAGATTACAAAATTTTAATAAAGAATGCAAAAAGTCCTAAATTAGGATGCTTTTTGCGTATATAAAAACAGGAGAAAGAATGTCTACAAAACTAAATATTAAGAATAATGAAGTCGGTGTCTTTGCCATCGGTGGATTGGGAGAAATAGGTAAAAATACCTATGGTATCCAATATCAAGATGAAATTATTCTGATTGATGCTGGTATCAAATTCCCAGAAGACGACCTATTAGGTGTTGATTACGTCATACCTGATTATAGCTTTATTGTTGATAACATTGACCGTATTAAAGGTCTGTTTATCACACACGGTCATGAAGACCACATAGGAGGAATCCCCTTCCTTCTAAAGCAAGCTAATATTCCCATTTATGCGGGACCATTAGCACTTGCTCTTATACGTGGTAAACTTGAAGAACATGGTCTTTTACGCGATGCTACTCTATATGAAATTAACGAAAACAGCGTTATTAAATTCCGTAAAACTAGTGTAAGTTTCTTCAACACTACTCACTCAATTCCAGAGCCACTTGGTGTTGTTGTTCAAACACCGCCAGGAAAGATTGTCGCTACTGGTGACTTTAAATTTGACTTTACTCCAGTTGGTAAACCAGCGGATTTACATCGCATGGCACAACTCGGTGACGAAGGAGTGTTACTTCTTCTTTCAGATTCTACAAATGCCGAAATACCAACTTTCTCTCATAGTGAAAAAGTTGTTGGCCAATCAATTCTAAAAATCTTCGAAAAAATTGAAGGACGAATTATCTTCGCAAGTTTCGCCTCAAATATTTTCCGTTTACAACAAGCTGTTGAAGCAGCCGTTAAGACTGGTCGTAAAGTTGTTGTGTTTGGTCGTAGTATGGAGAAAGCTATTGTTAATGGTCTTGAACTTGGATACATAAAAGCTCCGAAAGGAACTTTTATCGAACCACATGAAGTTAACCAATATCCTGGTAATGAAATATTAATCATGTGTACAGGTAGTCAAGGTGAGCCAATGGCTGCTCTCAGTCGTATTGCTAACGGAATGCATAGACAGGTTACACTTCAACCTGGTGACACAGTAGTTTTCTCATCTAATGCAATTCCAGGTAATACTCATGGAGTTAATCAACTTATTAATTCAATCTCTGAAGCAGGAGCTAAAGTTATCTATGGTAAGATGAATAATATCCATACATCAGGTCATGGTGGACAACAAGAGCAAAAACTTATGCTTCGCCTTATCAAACCTAAATATTTCATGCCCGTTCACGGTGAGTATCGTATGTTAAAAATTCATGCTGGGCTTGCTCAAGATACAGGTGTACCAAAAGAAAATTGCTTTATTATGGAAAATGGTGATGTACTCGCCTTAACAAAAGATACTGCTCGTCCTGCTGGTCACTTTAATGCTCAAGATACTTACGTTGATGGATCAGGTATTGGAGATATCGGAAGTGCAGTACTTCGTGATCGCCATGAACTATCTGATGACGGTGTTGTTCTCGCAGTCGCAACTGTTGACTTCAAGTCTAAGTTAATTCTTGCAGGACCTGATCTTCTAAGCCGTGGATTTATTTATATGCGCGGATCAGGTGACTTAATTAGAAGTAGTCAACGTGTACTTTTCAATGCCATTCGCAAAGCACTTAACGCTGAAAATGCAAATGAATCAACTGTGGCCAAGGCAATGACTGACTCACTTCGCCCATTCTTATACAAGGAAACTGAACGAAATCCAATCATTATTCCAATGGTACTTACACCAGACGAAGAAAAATAAACTAATTTACAAGACGACTCATAAATGTCGTCTTTTTAATATACAATAATACAAAAACGACCTACCAAAGTAAGTCGTTTTCCTTTTTATTAATTTATTTAGTAGCTTTTAGAGCAGAGAGAATTTGTGTTCTAATATCATCTGCACCTTCTGGACTAGCTGGTAGGAAAATTGATGAATTTCCATGTTCAGCAAATTGATTCAAGGTGTCAAGATATTGGTTAGTCAATAAGATTGACATAATTTCATCTTCACTAATATGAACTCCAGATTCCTTCATTTCAAGGATTGAAGCTGATAAACCATCAACAATTGCCTTACGTTGTTCGGCAATACCAACCCCATGAAGTCTGTCTTTTTCAGCTTCTGCTTCTGCTGCAGTTACAACTTTGATTTTATCAGCCTTAGCAAGTTCCTGGGCTGCTTCACGTTTACGCTGTGCTGCATTTATTTCATTCATTGATTGTTTAACTTCAGCATCTGGATCAACTTTGGTAATCAGAGTTTTAACAATCATATAGCCATATGTTTCCATCTCTTCTGCCACTTGATGTTGTACTTCCAAAGCTATTTCATCTTTTTTCTCAAAAAGTTCATCTAAAGTTAATTTTGGTACACTTGAGCGAAGTGCATCTTCAATGTAAGACTTGATTTGTTCTACTGGATTCATCAATTTATAGTATGCATCCGTAATATTTTGTTCGTTTACACGGTATTGAGTTGCTACATTCATTTGAACGAATACATTATCACGTGTTTTTGTTTCAACAGTCATCTCGCTTTGAATAAGACGAAGTTGCACGCGCGCTGCAATTCTATCAATCCCAAAAGGAAGTTTAACATGGATTCCTGATCCAGCAGTTGTATGAAACTTACCAAAACGTTCAATGATTGCAACTGTCTGTTGCTTAACTACATAAAATAAAGTTCCAGCTGCTGCTATGAAAAATAACAGTATAATAGCTAAAATTACTAAAAATGCCCACATAATTCACCCTCCATAATAGGTTAAGATTTTAGAAAGACTCTAAGTTTTTCTTGACTATATTGTAGCACTTTATCACAATCAAAACCAACTATTTTTGAAAGTTTTTTTATCTCTTCTAAATTATCAGATTCAATTACCAAATATGACTTATAGTAAGTAATTACCGAGCTTGGAAACTGCGGTAGTACCTTTTTATTCAAAGGTTCTTCATCATAATATTTTACTGGTACTAGTTCAATCATAGCAATCCCCTGATCCATATTCACTGCATATGATGGAAATAATGTTGCTAACTGGAGTATAACTTCTTCCTTAGCCAAAACTCTACTATTCTCTGGGAAAGCAATAGCCTCTCCTGTTTCATTCTTAAAGATAAAACCATAGGATATACCTTGCAGGTTCAAGCGAATAAAACGATATGACGGATAGTCTGTCTGTCCCTCCTGTTGAAAACTAGGATTTTCATTAAAGTTTCCCAAAGCTTTACTCAAATCAAGAAAATAATCTAAAGCAGCTTCCGAGTCTTTTTTCTGATAAAGCTCTGAAAAATAGGCATTAACAACACTAGCTGGAGGCGTAACGAAAGCAAGTTTTTCCGCATCAGTTGATAAATTTTCAAGAGAATTACTTAAAAGAACCTTATCCATCTCCATATATCCACCATACTTCAGCGCCAAATCAATCCATTTAGATGTGCTCATAATCTTCAATCCTCCACTCTTGGTTTTTAGCAATTGAACCTTTGA
The DNA here is from genome assembly GCF_001832885.1 of Floricoccus penangensis. GTDB lineage: Bacteria > Bacillota > Bacilli > Lactobacillales > Streptococcaceae > Floricoccus > Floricoccus penangensis. The sequence goes on from NZ_MKIQ01000028.1 coordinate 306,490, forward strand.
TTTTATAGGAATCATCCAGTTCATCCACCTCTTCAAGTAAGGTAATCTTCTTCAAATCAGGCAACTTATAAGATTCCGAATATGGAAGCTTAATAGTAAATGGCACAAATACCTCTTGTAGTAAATCTACGATAGTTTCCTTCAACTTCTTAATGTCATCCTTATTTTTTGCAGATATTAAAATATGTGGGTAAACCGTTGGTGTAAAATCATTGCCAGTAAGGTCTGCCTTATTGTATACATTCAGAACTGGAATATCTGACACATCAAGGTCTGACATGATTTTTTTAACTGTATCTTCATGTATTTCATGATCGGGATTAGATGCATCGATAACATGTATTAATAGGTCAACATCTGAACTTTCTTCTAGAGTAGACTTAAATGCATCAACTAATTCTGTTGGTAAATCTTGAATGAATCCTACAGTATCAGTCAGGGTTGCTATAAAGTCATCTTTTAAACTAAAATCTTTAGTGGTTGCATCTAAAGTAGCAAATAGCTCATCTTTTTCATATTGAATTTTATCAGTTAAAGCATTAAAAATACTAGATTTACCAGCATTAGTATATCCAATTAATCCAATTCTAAAAACACCAGATTTTTGACGCTTTTGACGAATATTAAGTCTAGTTTTTTCAGCTTTCTTGAGAGCCTTTTCGATATTTTCAATTCTAGTCCTAATGTATCGACGGTCCATTTCAAGTTGGCTTTCACCTGGTCCACGACTTCCAATCCCACCTGCTTGACGACTTAAGGCAATTCCTTTTCCTACCAAACGGGGTAGCATATATTTAAGCTGAGCAAGTTCAACTTGTAGCATACCTTCATAACTTTTTGCACGCGCAGCAAAGATATCTAAAATTAACTGCATACGGTCAATTACCTTAACTCCAAGGTACTCTTCTAGATTCATATTTTGTCTAGGAGATAATCGTTCATTAAAGACAACAGTATCAATTTCATCTGCTTCAATATTTTGCTTTATTTCTTCGAGTTTTCCTTTTCCAACCAAATAACGACCGTCAGCACGTTCACGCTTTTGAGTAAAGTCTAAAATTACTTCACCACCTGCAGTTGTTACTAAGCTTGCTAGCTCATCCATTGATACGGAGAAAGTCTTATAATTAGCTTCTGTCTCTACACCAACGATAGCAACCCGTTCTTTTTTTACTTCTGTTTCTATCAATTTATATCCTCCTTGTTCAAGAATTCTTCAACATCTTTCAAGACATTATTAGGAAATGCATCATCTAATACGTCGTAAAAATCAATGTTCATACGATTTTTAAACCAAGTAATTTGTCTTTTGGCATAATGCCTAGTATTTTTCTTAACAGTTTCTGTTGCTTCCTCTAAATCAATATGTCCATCAAAATAGGGGAAATATTCTTTGTAACCAATTGCTCTAGTAGCTTGTACGTCTGGGAATTTCTTGTATAGCATTTCTGCCTCTTCAAGGATTCCAATATTTGTCATAATATCGACACGTAAATTTATTCGGTCATATAGAGTTTGTCTATCCATATTTAAACCAACAAGCATAAACTCATACGGAGATTCTTGATTCTCTAAATCACTACCTAGCTCAAACTTCTCAATTTCTCTAATTAGTCTCCTACGATTAGGTTCTTGAACAAAAAGATTATAAGAGTTAAACAATTTTTCCAACTCTTCATCACTTAAATCTTCAAGTCCTACTCGTCGCTTTCTCATTGCCTCATGGTTATCTGAACCGCCCAAATGATAGCCTTCTATCAGGCTTTGAAGATAAAGTCCTGTTCCACCAACGATGATAGGAAGTTTCCCCCGCGAAATTATATCTTCTATCAATATATTAGCATCTGTCACAAAATCATGGGCAGAAAAATTCTCTGTTATTTCTTTAGTATCCAGCAAATGATGAGGAGCCTGTTCCTGCTCTTCTTTACTGGCTTTGGCTGTTCCTATATCAAGTCCTTTATAAACTTGCTGGGAGTCACCATTGATAATCTCTCCATTAAATTCTTGAGCAAGTTTGATACCTAGGGCTGTTTTCCCCACTGCGGTAGGACCTGCTACTACTATCACTTTATTTTTCATTTATTTTTCCAACTAATTATTTTTATGCCGATAAATATGGCTACTGTTTGTATTATACCATTAATTAGAGTTGATTCTAAACTAAAGAATTATAGCTAAACTCATGCTAATTTCATCCCATAGTCCCATATCAAATAAAGTGCCCTCAAATAAATTATATGTTATAATATTCTCATAACAACTAACGGAGGTACTTAACATGAAAAAATTTACTAAAGGTGTTCTTGCTGGTGTCGCTTCAAGTGTAGCTATTGCTGCAACTGGTGCGTTAACTTACAAAAAGAAAGTTATTGATCCTGAATTAGAAAAAGAAGCATTCGTTGAAGATAATCGTAGAAAAGCTGCTCGTAAACGTACAGCACGTTAATAATAAAAGGCTCAGGCCTTTTTATTTTTTCAAAAATATATAATATAAAAATGGATTAACCTCAGGGCTAATCCATTTTATTTCAATCAATTAAAAGTTATTAGAAGTATCTTCTTTGATATCCTCTGCTTTATCAACTACAGCATCTTTAACATCTTCAGCCTTATCAGTTAAATCTTCTTTAACATCTTTTGCTTTATCCTCGACATCGTTAAGAATATCAGTCATGTCAATTTGGTAGTCAAAATCGTCTTTTGAATTTTCAAATGCATCACGTAATTCTTCCTCAGAATAGTTTAAGTTTTCTTTTACTTTAGCAAAGCGTTCAAAAGCTTCTTCTTTCTTAGCATTTAGGAAATCTACAGCTGAATCTACTGAGATATCGCCATTTTCAATAGCTTCACGCAATTCAGCATATTTATCTTCAGCAAGATCACGAGCATCATACGCTTTATCAATAGCAGCATCTTTTAGCTCAGCAAATTTTGCTTGAGGATTTTCTTTGTATTCATTGAACTCATCTAATAAGTCTTCACGAAGATCTTCACCTTTTTTAGAAGCTGTTAAGTATGCTCCCGCTGCACCAAGTGCTGCACCAAGAAGTGCTCCTGCTAGAAATCCAGATTTTTTTGCCATTTTATTGCTCCTTCTTATTCTTATTGTTTTTTCTTTTATTGTTTTTCAAAAGTTTACTTGTTGCTCGACCCACAGTTATTATCGAACTAGCTTTACCAATATTTGAAGACTCTGTTTTAAAGCGTGAAACAAAGTTTTGACCACTTTCATTCACATTTGATACACTATTTGAAAGATCGGCTGCTGTGTGGAAGACCGGATCAATCGTTACCATTTTTTCGTTGACATCATCCAATAAAACACTTGTTTTTGCCAAAATTTGATCAGCCTGACTCGACAATAAATTAGCATCAGTAGTCAGAAGATTTACTGATTTTGTAACCTCATCAACTGTTTTAGATAATTTATTAATGAATTGCACTAAGAATACTACTAGGACAACAAATGCAATGGCAATGATGAGCAAAGCAATTTGTCCCAACCCTATTTGTTCCACAAAAACCTCCTTCTAAAGCGCTACAGCGCTAACTAAATTACTGTTATTATAACAAAATATTTTTAATCTTGATAATATTTTCCCTTTTTCTTTGACTGATAAATGGTTATCCCAATACCCGCCAACAAAATAAGAATCGATACAATCTGAGAAACTCTTATTGGACCAAGCATTAAGCTATCCGTTCTCATACCTTCAATAAAGAAACGACCTATTCCATACCAAATTAGATAAAAGGCAAAAATTTGACCCCTTCTCATAAATTTCGGTATGCGACGCAATATTATAATAATAACAAATCCTATAAGGTTCCAGATACTTTCATAAAGAAAAGTAGGTACTCTATATTGGCCGTCAATAAACATTTGATTTTGAATGAACTTTGGCAAATAATCTAAATTATCTACTGCCTTACCATAGGCTTCCTGATTAACAAAATTTCCCCAACGTCCAATTGCCTGAGCTAAAAAAATACCAGGACTTATTACATCCAGAAAATCATAAACATTAATAAACTTGTAATAGCAGTATATTATCAAAACAATCAGGCCAGTTATTAAACCTCCATAAATGGCTAAACCACCATTCCAAATTGCAAATATTTCAGATAAATGCTTTGAGTAATATGACCATTCGAAGATGACATAGTATAATCTTGCTCCAATTATCGAAATTGGAAACGCCATTAATATGAAGTCCAGGATATCATCAGGTTTAATATTTTTTCTTGGAGCCTCTCGCATGGCAAGGACAACTGCAAGGACGGCACCCAACGTTATAAATAGTGCATACCAATGTACTTGAATAGGTCCAAAACTAAAAGCAACTGGATTAATAGTTAAAAACATCATTCCTCCTAACTTTTAGCTATTTTCTTTGATTAAAGTATTTAAATTTTTAACAAAATTTTCAGTTGCATCATATCCCATGTTTTTAGCATGGAAGTTCATAACAGCAGCTTCAATAATTACTGATATGTTTCGACCAGTTTGGACTGGAATTTCAATTTGAGGAACTTTAACTTCAGCAAGTTCAATTGATTTTGTTCCATTACCAAGGCGATCATATTGATAGCCTTTTTCATATGGTACAAGATTTACTGCAAGATTTATTTCTCCATAATCCTTTACTGCACCTGCACCGAAAAGCATCATAACATCAATAATCCCAACACCACGAATCTCCATTAAATGTTTAAGCACATCAGCTGGTTGCCCCATAAGGGTAAACTCATTCTTACGATAAACATCAACACGGTCATCAGCAATCAGACGGTGTCCACGTTTAACCAACTCTAAACCGGTTTCACTCTTACCAACACCACTCGCACCTTGAATCAAGACACCTGTACCAAAAATATCCATATGTACTCCATGGACTGTATGGCGCTCTGCTAACGCTTCTATAAGATATGTTGTAAGATTTGCAGATAATCTACTAGTGACCTCATTAGATTGAAGTAAAGCAACATCCTGTTTCTTAGCAGCCGCGTACATTTCGTTAGGAATTTCAAGACCACGCGCAACAATTACCGCTGGTGTTTCCGGCGTAATAATTTGTTTCAAACGGTCATAACGATTATCACTAGTATACTTCATCATATAAGACCACTCTTTCATCCCAAAGAGTTGAATACGCTCTGGGGTGTAATAGTCAAAATACCCTGACATTTCAAGACCTGGTCGTGAAATATCAGCAGTAGTAACATCTCTTTCTAAAGCCTCATCACTTGCTTGTACGACTTGAAGCTTAATCTTGTTTACTAAATCACTAACACTTACAGACATTCTTGTTCTCCTTATTATTGTTATGTTTATTATAGCAAAAAAAGGGGTTACTTGACCCCCTATTTATCAAGATTAAACAAATTTTGTGATATCTTCAGCAGGAATACGATAAGTTGTCTTACCTTCTTCATCCGCAATACCCACACTAATAACAATAGCAGGATTCAAATTATCAGCAGGTGCAAAAGCATCCTTAACTTGATCTCTCACGAACCCTCCAATGACATTAGTATCATAACCAAAATGCCTTGCAGCATTTAAAAAGTTTGCAGTTAGCAGGCCAGTATCAAAAGTCGCAATATGTGCCTTAGAATCATCATCCATAGAAGCATAACTCTTCTTCATGTATGCCACATATTCATCCTTATTTTCGGCAGGAAAATTACCGCTAACTACTTCACCTTCAGCTACCACTTCAATATTATCCTCAAGAATTTGACGTGAGAAAATAATCAAAGCAAAACTTGAAGTTTTAATTTGTTGAACATTCGAGTAAACCATTTGTGACAAATTATCTTTTGCTTCATCGCTCTCAACAACAACAAATTCCCAAGGTTGCATATTTCTACTACTTGGTGACTTAACAGCCAAATTTAAAATATCTAAAATTTCTTGTTTATCTATCTTATTATCTTTATATCTACGAATTGAACGGCGATTAACAACTACGTCCAAAAAATCATTATTACTCATACTTTATAATCCTCCAATATCTTATGAATTATATTATACCTCAAAAATTTTTAATTTTAAAAGTTCAGAACTGGAAAATACGTTCATAATTCACTTACTAATTAAAATATAAATTTCTTAATTACTTCAAAGCTTTCAAGATAAACTACTGGGCTACTTGTTAATACTAACCGTAATATAAAAACCAGCCATGGCTGGTCGTTAAATCTATCTATTAGAAGTCTGCCCAATCGTCCTCATCTTCATGATAAATCGGTTCAGCATCTTTTCTTTTACGTTCAGAATTATTATATCTATCTCTTTGGTTTCGATCATAGTAATTTCCACTGAAACTATCGAAGTTTCTATGGTTTGTAGTTTGGTTTTGTGATTTAGGGATTATTATTGAGAGTAGTATATAAAGGGTAATACCTGGGAAGCCAGAAGAACAAACTGACAGAACCACATAGGCAATTCTCACCCAAGTTGAATCCAGACCGAAATATTCTGAAATCCCTCCTAGAACCCCTGACCAAACCTTATCTGTAGATGACTTTGTCAGTTTTTTCTTTGGCATGATTTTCCTCTTTCTTGTTATTTTGTCTCTATCTATAATATCTTATTTTTCTTGTTTATTTCAAGTGTTATTTAGTTATTTATTGAAGCAAGCTATCTCATGTTTTCAAACAATTGATAGCTTGCTTCACATTATTTGCATTCTTTATCTTATCTATTCAGCATCTTTAAGCCAAATGCTACCCATTTTTGATTCAATATCAAATGTGATTACATCATCACCTTTACGTACAAGGGCGACACCACTCTTACCAATATCTACTGGGTTATCTAATTCAAGACGAGTCTTGTAATTACCAAATGAAGTTTTAGCAAGTCCTGTAATTCCTGCCTTAGATGGAACGGACATTTTAATATCGCCATTAACATTCTTAGCAGTAACTTTTTTAGCCTTTAGTGTCGGCGTCATACGGATGGCTCCATTGACTGAAGAAATATCACTTGTTTCAAAATCAGCATTCACACGAATATCACCATTGATTGTACTTGCCTTAAGATCAGTGAAGTTACCATCCGTAACTTTCAAATCACCATTCTTAGTAGTTAATTCAGCAATAGAAGAAGATAGATCATCAGTATCTAAATCTCCGTTGATTGTTGAAACTCTTACATAATCAATAATTGAAGATGAAATTGAAACTTCTCCATTGATTGTATTAATAGTAAGTGAATCATAACGTTTTGCTGGTAAGCTAATCACCATATCAGCTGAGATGCGTTTGCTTGGAATATTAATATCAAGAATTCCTGCATCATCTGTAACTGTTACATTTTCTTCAATGAATTTTTCTGGATCATCTACACCGAATACTTCAAAATCAAAGTCGATTTTAACCTTATCATCAGAACTTTTAACAATTTCTACATCTCCTGTTTGTGATGCTATATTAATTGCACGGATGTCCTTATCAATTGTTCTACTTTCAGATTTTTTAGTAGTTTTTACTTTGAAAGTTCCACCCTTCCATTCAAAGTTATCATCAACTTTACTCTTAACATTGTCAAATAGTTCATTTCCCCATCCAACAAATCCTTTAAAGGCTTCTCCTAAAGTATCAGCGAAATCTGCTGCTTCTTTTTCGATTTTCTTTTTATCTTCCTCACTTTTAGAAGAATATTCATCATTTATTTTATCAAAATCTGCTCCATCAAAGAATGTTGAAGGATCGAATCCAGAAAAGATGTCTTCTGTTCCTGCAGTATTTACTTCTTTATTTTTATTTTCTAAGTTTTCAAGTAATTCGATTGCTTCTTCGTTTGAGATAACTCCACGACGCATCAAATCTAAAATTCTTTCTTTTTTGTTCATTTGTTTTTCCCTCCTGTTAGGTATGTATACATTATGCCAAATTAAAAGCATAAAAAAATCAGTCCATGGACTGAAATTAAAAAAGGTGCTGAATCGACTGCTAAAAGTTTAAACAGGATTAAACTTCAATATTTAGTTTTGTTTTTCCTGCACACTATTTTGTCCGGTTAAGTAATCAATCTCAACACCTGGTTGTACATTGAAAACATAAACATTTAAATCATAAGTCTTTCCATCATCTTCAATGCTTTTAGCCATCATTTGTACTCCACGAGGTAGAAGTTCATTACCTGAATATATTGGTGTAACACGATAGCGAATGTGAGTCTTACCATAATACAAGGCATTAGAAATCTTACCTTCATAATAGTTCATACCTGGATTATTAAAAGCACGAGTACCTGTTACTAAATTCTCCATACTACCAGCGTCAGCTATAAACATCCAAGCGATCAGATGACTCCTATTATAGAGAGCTTGATTTTCGCCATCAAAATATATCTGTCCATTGTTAGATCTTCCTTTATAGCGCCAACCCACAGGATCGTTACCTTGCGGAATTCTCGGACGCTGAATAGATTTAACCTTCATATAAGTATCCCGATTAAGTCTAGCATTGGCTTCTTGCGCCCTACCTAACTTATCACGCTTGGAAAACTTAACCCAAAAATCTTCACTTCCATCCTCTTTAAGATCGGAATCAGTAAAAGTTGATTTATTATTGTTGACTGGTACTGCAATATTCTGCATTGTACCATCCCATTTTAGGTTTAAAAGTGATTCATCATCAGCTGATTGAACAACCTCTTTTTCCTTCTTAGGTTTCTCAACCTCCTCGTACCGCGGACTATCTTTTCCGACCGGAGGTTGTTTACTTTCATATTCATTTAAAAAATAAAAAGCTAGTGCAAAGGCAAGAACGACCAATATCGCTAAAAAAGGAGATTTCTTTTTCGCCTTACCAAACAAAAAGTTCTGTAATTGTCTTAAAAGCGATCTATTATATTTGTTATTCATATTTTTCTTCCATAATAAAATATTTTTCTATATCTTCTTACCTATGAATAATGACTTAGATAAGCATAATATCTAATTTTAGCACATAAAATTATAAACTAAAAGACAATAAAAAAGATACCAAGCTATGTTGAACATGTTGCTTGATATCATTCAGATAATATATATTTTTCCTAAAAACTAATTTTTAGCGTTCTTAGTAGCTTCTTTCCACTTTTTAATAGCAGCTACATCCATATCTGACCAAAAGTCAATTGTGTGTCCATCATTATCAACAATTTTCACAAGTGGCATTGATTTCACACCATATTTTTCTTTAATCTTTTCTACTTTTGAAAGTGACCAGTTTTTCTTATTTTCATCTTCACTTAAAATATCAATAACATTTGTTTCGTCAATATTATCTTTATAGTAATCTTGAACAGTCAAACTTACATCAATACCTTCATCATTTTTAATTGATTTAGCGAAATTTTGTTTAGTAATTCTACACTTCATACAGTTTGGAGTTGAATACATAACAACATGTAAACCAGAATTAAGAGGAGTTATAATTACGTTAAGGTTTGCCATAAGTACATTGCTATCAGAAAATCCATGTTTAGCCATTACTTCTTCTTGTTCAGAAGTCAATCCTTCAAATTGATAGCCAATTTTTGAAATTTTATCATATTGATGATTATCGTCGCCTGTAACCTCAAGAGTCTCAAAATCCGAAACTACAACATCAAAATTATCAGCATTATCTAAATATTTACTAGATAGATTGCTCTTGATAGCCTCTGAAAGTTCTTCTTTAACATTATCTTGATTAACAAGTTTTAAGTTCTTACCCTTTTTTAAAATAAATTGCATTTCTTCTCCTTAAACATTATTAACTTTTTATAAAATACCTAATTTATATTTCCTTCAATCTGCCCCGGCATTTACCACATACATATTTTATGGTATTTATTCTTCTTTTTCTAACATATCTTTGTCCGCACTTTGTACATATGTACTTATGTTGACTGGAAATTGGGGTTTGCGGTCTGTCGTAAGTCGGTGTATATCTTAAGCCATCAACTGCCTTAAGAAGATTTTTGAAATCTCTGTCAACATGCTGGTAACCTTTACCTGCCTTGTATAAATGGTAATGACAGAGTTCATGCCTTACAATTCCCCTAAAGACATTTAAGTCGAATTTTTCATAGATTTTTGGATTAAAATCTAGATGGAAATCTTTTGGGAAAAAGCGACCACCTGTTGTCCTCAAGCGATTGTTCCAGAATGCCTGATTTATAAAAGCAATACCAAAATCTTCAAGCGACACTTTTTCAACATATTCTTGAAGATTAAAGTCCTGCCAACTTACAGTATTCATTATTAACCTCGTGGGTCCAACAGACTTAGGTTGACCTTACCACGTTCATTATCAATTTTATCAACCCAGACAGTTACGATTTCACCAACAGCCACCACTTCCGATGGGTGTTTAATGAAATTTTTACTGATTTTAGAGATATGAATTAGACCATCTTCCTTGATACCAATATCAACAAAAGCTCCAAAATCAACTACATTACGTACAACACCTTCTAATTTTTGACCTATAGAAAGATCCTTGATAGATAGAACATCCTGTCTTAAAACTGGTGCATCAAAGCTATCACGCATATCACGACCAGGTTTCATCAAATCAGCCACAATATCACGAAGAGTCTCTTGACCGACCTCAAGTTTTTCAGCCATTTGAGGATAATTAATATTCTCTAATTTTTTACGTGCATCATCGTCTAAGTCATTTATCTTCAAATCATTTAAAAGATTCTTAACAACATTATAAGACTCTGGGTGAACACCCGTATTATCCAAAACATTTTTCCCGTTAGGAATACGCAAGAAACCAGCTGCCTGCTCAAATGCCTTAGCACCTAAGCGCGGTACTTTCTTAATTTCACTACGACTTGCAAGAGCGCCATTTTCCTCGCGGTACTTAACAATGTTTTCAGCAATCGTTTTATTAAGACCAGATACATGGCTTAAAAGTGCCGGACTAGCGGTATTTACGTTGACACCAACCTGGTTAACTACTGTTTCAACGACGAAGTCTAGATTTTCAGCAAGCTTCTTATCACTAACATCATGTTGATATTGTCCTACCCCGATTGATTGTGGGTCGATTTTAACTAGCTCTGCCAGTGGATCTTGTAATCTGCGTGCTATAGAAATTGCGCTACGTTTTTCAACAGTAAGCTCAGGAAACTCTTTACGTGCAAGTTCACTAGCTGAGTAAATTGATGCTCCTGATTCATTAACAATTACATAGTAAGCATCAAGATTTTCATTCTTAATAACTTCAGAAACAAAAGATTCACTTTCACGTGATGCAGTACCATTACCAATGGCAATCATTTCAACACCATATTTTTTGATAATAGCTGCTAAATCTTTTTTAGCCTGTTCAATTTCACTAGCCTTAGCAGGTTTAACTGGATAGATAACTTTTGTTTCCAAAAGCTTCCCAGTCTCATCCACAACAGCAAGTTTTGCTCCTGTACGGAAGGCAGGGTCAAAACCTAAGATAACCTTACCTTTTAAAGGCGCTACTAAAAGAAGATTACGTAAATTTTCAGAGAAGACCTTGATAGCAGAATCTTCAGCTGCCTCAGTGATTTCACTTCTAATCTGTCTCTCCATAGCAGGAATGATTTTCTTTTTGGTACTATCTTTAATTGCTAAAGACAGATATTTATTATTTCGAGCATTGAAGCGAGTTTCAAAGAAACGCTCAATCTTCTCATCATTATTTTCAAATTTAACTGATAAAATCCCTAATTTTTCACCACGATTAAGGGCTAGAACACGGTAATTTGGAAGTTTTGAAAGGTCATTATCAAAGTCATAATACATTTGAAAGACCTTCTTCTCATCAAGGCTTTCATCCTTAACTTTTGAAGCAATACGACTATTATTTTTAATTTCAGACAAAGTCCAATTTCTTAATTTTACATCTTCGCTGATAGCTTCGCTTAAAATAGCCAGTGCTCCATCTAATGCAGCCTTGCCATCTTTTACATTTTCATTTACGAATTTTTCAGCCTCATCCTCAATATTAGGAACGTTTTGCATGATTAGCTTAGCTAGTGGGAATAGTCCATTCTCACGCGCAATAGTAGCCTTAGTACGACGTTTTTCCTTATAAGGAAGATACAAGTCTTCAACCTCTTGAAGTTTCTCAGATGCCTCAATTTGAGCGCGTAGCTCATCCGTAAGTTTCCCTTGCTCCTCGATTTTTGCAAGAACTGTCGCCTTACGGTCATCTAATTTTTCAAGCTGATTATGGCTATCAATGATTTCTTTAATTTGTACCTCATCAAGACTACCTGTCATTTCCTTACGGTAGCGGGCGATAAAAGGAATTGTATTTCCCTCTTGAGTAAGTTGCAACACAGTCTCGACTTGACTTGTTTTTAAAGATAAATTTTGTGCGATTTTTTCAATATTTTTTTCCATAGCAATTTATTCTATCATACCATTTAACATATTGCACCCTATATCTATATACCCTTATAATATAAGCAATCATACTTATATCAACTCCCTTACATACCCCTATATTTCTAAAAAAGACAAACAAAATAAAGCGGACAAGCTGGATAGAAAAAATCACGTTGCGAGCGTGATTTTTATTTGTTGTAGAAATTCATGTCATCAATTTTTATGCCATCAATTACTGAATACAATGAACTATGGGGTTTCACATCTTCAATTTTTTTATCAATTTTGTCTTCTAAAGAGAACCCTTTTAGAAATTTTTCAATCATTAATATATTGTTAAAAACTTTAGATTCATCTAGTATTATTTCTCCAGACATATCTTCAACACCATCTATAAAAAATTCGTAGTATTCTTGATATTTAACAAATCGTAATTCTTTAAGCGCACTTTCGGACTTGACATTTCGTTCCGTACAAAGTTCTTCTGACAAAGAACCAAATAGATTTACAGTAAAAGCACCTCGTTTTTCGATATTAGAAAAGATATAACTTTTTCTAATTTCTAGAGCTAAGTCAAAAGAGCTATCATCCAATATACACGAATATGCAATAAGACACAATTCATCAGAGTTTATGTTTGATACCAATAGATTAAGAAAAAAATCTTTTTGCTTATTTGAAACAAATCCATTTGATATAGAATCATTTAATAAAAATAATATTTGTTGTATGCTCATAATAAAATTTTTATATTTAATATGCACTTGTTGATCGTCATCATCATTAAATATTGAATAAAAATTATCCCGTATATAATTCAAGTTATTTTCAAACATTAAATTTAAAATTTCGTTATTAAGCCATAACTCCCTAATTTCTTTAGATCTTGTATTATTATTAATTAATTCTCTTTTTGCTCTAAAAACATTATCAAGTAACATAAAAAAATCATCATGAACCATTTTATAATTTTTTTCTCTATCAGATTTTATTTTATCACTATCTCTTTCGGCTTTGTTTACTTTCTGTATTGATAACGTGTTCTGGAAGACTATGAAAGTCAATATGATGCCTAATAATTGAAGTGAAATTTTTACAAATTCTAATCGCGAAAATGTCGTTCTATCTGTAACTGTGTAAAATCGAATTTTTGTATATAGCCACATTACCGAGGGTAATAAGATTATACCTACAATTAAAAAAATAAAAAAATAGACTAAGTATTTAACTAATTTTCTATTATCTACATTTTCAAGTTTTTCGCTTATCCAGTTACTAAATTTAGTAAAAGGCTCCCAACAAGGTTTCTTGTTCTCTTTATCTTTATTTTCCATAGACTGGCTCCTCACATTTATAACATAATTATATCAAATAGCATAACAGAATAAAATTGTTCTTTCGGATTATGCAAACTAGTGATAAAATTGCAATGATAAATATTAAAGTTTATTATAGCTATAATTTCTATCAAGTTATTAAATAACAAAACATAATATATAGAATAAGAAACGCGAGGATGGCTACTTTGAGCTCGAATACAAATACAACAAATTGGATACAGAAGATTATAGAATTATTATTTATCCCAATATTTCTTGGAGTAGTTATGTACTCAATAAATCAATTTCAATCTTATATTGATCACAAAAATAGTGTAAACAAGATTATAAAAAATATGAAATTAGGAAAAACCGAAGAATATATTACTTCAAACTTGGGGGCTCCAATAAGTAGCTGGAATGAAAAAATTGATGACACAGTATTAAAACAAAACATTTATGAAATAAATGATATATATTTCAAAGCTTCATTTGACAAGAATAGTTCAGTAGGATATTTTTTTTATAATTTATTTGACAATGATTTTATTAATCTATCTATATTTTCTGTATCTAATATTGCTTTAGGGAAAGATAATTATGATGATCTTAACAAAGAAAAGCAACCCTATACTTTTTCAAATAGAGATATAAAATTTTGCAATAATATCCAAATCCAACAAGGTAATAAACCATATGATATATATTACTCAGAATGGTATTATTGGGGCAATTTAGCATCATATAATACTATAGTTTATGGAAATTTCTCTAAGATAAATAAAAACTTTAATAATTCTAATAGTTTAAAAATAAAACAACCTAAATTTCTTACTAATACTTATTATAATCTACTAGTCCCAAATTCATTTCAGAAGTCATTAGAAAATAAATTTACAAATGAAGATTATATAGAAAATGAGCTGATATTTGATATGAACAAATCATATAATAATAACTGTGAAAATGGGAAGTGCATTATTAAGGAAAAAGCAAAAATTTCTGAAATTTTAAATATTACAAATACAAATTATAAAAAAGCTAAACCGAATGTATATGGTTTAATAGCTCCAGGATATGAAGATAAGGTATCTATTACAAGTATAGACCGTAAAAATAATATGTTCTTCAACTACCTATATCCTAATTAATCATTGAAAATTTGCATTTTTCCATATTTTAATATTTTTCCATATTTTACAAGTTAGTGATAAAATATTATAAGAAACGAGGTGTACCTACATGTCAGCTGTAATTTTAGGGCTTCTGAAAGCTATTGTACCATCGCTAATAATTATTGGTTTGTTTTTCCTATTCACTCGTAAGGATAAATAGGCTAATTTAAACAATAATTATAATTTTCACATTTAAATTAAGAAATCTTTAATACTTTAGTAGTATTATTTAATAATAATTGATCAAAGAACGGAGAAACACATGGGACTAACATACAAAAAAAGAGATGACCTTGAAAAAGTACTTGGCGAGTTTGCTACTTTTCCAGATGATTTTTTAAATACAAAAACTGATAAAGTCGTTGAAGCTCAAAAAGATGCAAATATTCAAGTTAAAACTGAGCAAAAACCTGATGCAGATGATAAAAAGGATTTAAATACAAATGCTTAACAATTTACCATATGGGGTGCTTCAATGTGCGACAATTTTTATGTCAATCATTATTGAAGCACTTCCTTTTGTTTTACTGGGGTCAATCGTTTCAGGATTTCTAGAAGTCTTTTTAACACCTCAGTTTATAAACAAAATACTACCTAAAAATAAAGTCCTAAGAATTTTCTTTGGTGTCTTCCTAGGATTTTTCTTCCCTTCATGCGAGTGTGGTATTGTACCAATAGTCCACAGACTGATGGCAAAAGGAATACCTGGCTACACAGCTCTTCCCTTCATGGTTGCAGCTCCAATCGTAAATCCAGTTGTCCTTTTTGCAACATATATCGCTTTTGGTAATTCATGGCGTTTTGCCCTCCTTCGTATGTTTGGAGCAATCTTAATAGCTACAATCGTCGGACTATTCATCGCTTACATTTACAACGGGGACATCCTTAAAGAAGGTGATATAGAAATCAGTCATAGTCATGACCACCATCATACACACGATACAAACCATAAAGAAAATCTAGGACATAGAATTTGGGATGCTCTAAGTCATGCCATTGATGAGTTCTTTGATACTGGTCGCTACCTAATAATCGGGAGTGCAATAGCAAGTATCATGCAAATCTATATTCCTACTCGCTATATCACCAATATCAGCCACAATAAGCTAATGGCAGTTTTACTAATGATGCTTCTAGCATTCATCATGTCTCTATGTTCAGAAGCAGACGCCTTTATTGGTTCAAGTCTTCTGGGGCTCTTCGGTCCAGCTCCAGTAATCGCCTTTCTACTATTTGGACCAGTTGTTGATATTAAAAACTTATTGATGATGAATCGCTTCTTCAAGACTAAATTCACCCTTCAATTTATAGCAATAGTCACACTAGCTACCATCATTTTTGCGGAGGTGTTCGTATGATTAGATTCCTCATATTATCAGGCTATTTCGAGCTCATGATGTATCTCATGGCCACAGGAAAGCTAAATCAATATATCAACGTTCACTACAGTTACCTAGCAATCCTTTCAATGATTCTTTCCTTTATCTTATCCCTTGTCCAACTGATTAATTGGGTAAAATCAAATAGCAAATCAGATAAAGAAAGCTTCAAAGCTAAGTACAAAAAAGCTTTTTCATATCTCCTACTAGCTACACCCCTTCTGATTTGTCTGTTTATCCCTTACAAGTCACTAGATGCTTCAGTTGTAGATAGCAAAGGATTTACTTTTCCCCTTGATAAGGAATCTGGAACCAGTGATGATGGTACAAGTATCCAGTATCTTCAGCCTAACACTAGCTCCTACTTCACTAAGTCGGATTACGATGAATTGATGAAAAAGACGCTAGCAAAATATAAGGATTCTGACGAAATAAAAATTGATGAAAAAAATTACATGGAAGCCATGGAATTGATTTATAATTTCCCAAGTGAATTTATCGGGAAAAAGGTTTCATTTACAGGCTTCATTTATAATAACTCACTAGATGGACAAAAATATCAGTTCTTATTCCGCTTTGGAATAATTCACTGTATTGCCGACTCCGGAGTATTTGGACTCATGCTAGATGAAAAAGAAGAGTACGAAAATAATACTTGGGTTCATGTAGAAGGAACAATTGAAAGCAAGTACTTTGCCCCATATAAACGAAACCTCCCAACAGTTCTTGTAAACAAATCAGAAAAAGTTAATAAACCAAGTAATCCATATGTTTATAGAACCTTTTAAAAAGTTATAATCATTTAACTAAATTATATATTTGTAAAAAAAATTTTTTGTTTCATCACCTACCTATTGGTGAGGTCAGAGATAAGTATATTTGATAAAAATAGAACCATATATAAAAATACCTCAATAGCTTAAGCTACTGAGGTATTTTTATTAATATTATCTTTTTACTCGTCTATCAATGATAGATTCTGAAAGATTAAGATTTGCGTCTTTCATTTGGAAATTTTTTTTCTTCTTTTTCTTTTTCTTTCGCTTCACGTCTTTGATCGTGAGCTCGTTCTTCTTCCATTTTCGCTCTTACTTCTTCATCAAAAAGCTCTTTTTCTTTAGTCATAAGTATTCTCCTTTAATTTTTTTATTTGGTGTAGTCTCATACTAAATAAATTTAACTTCTTAGTCAAATAATAACTAATGATTAACTTTTTTATTAAGAATAGCAATGCATTATTGATTATGATATGGTCGTTAATCACCTATATACTTTAATTATGTACATATATTAAGATGGTTAAATTCTATCCTACTCTCAAATTTCAATGATCCTTCAGTAATCTACTCATATTGAAAGCCTGTTATTTTAGTACTACGTTGAAACCATTATACGGTACAGTGCTATCTTTCATGTTTTTGACAGAATTTTATGATAAAATATAGAGAATACTAATAGAAATTAAGGAAATGATATATGTCAAAAGTTTTAATTACAATATTTGGTGCAACTGGTGATCTTGCCAAACGTAAACTTTATCCATCACTTTA
Source organism: Floricoccus penangensis (assembly GCF_001832885.1). Taxonomy (GTDB): domain Bacteria; phylum Bacillota; class Bacilli; order Lactobacillales; family Streptococcaceae; genus Floricoccus; species Floricoccus penangensis. Next base: position 324,275 of record NZ_MKIQ01000028.1, read on the forward strand.
TCGTTTATATAAATCTGGTGTCCTCGAAGAAGATTTCGCGGTTATTGGAACTGCTCGTAGACCGTGGACAAAAGAAATGTATGAGGATGTTGTTCTTGAAAGCATCTCTAGTCTAGTTGAAAATGAAGAAGATGCTAAAACTTTTGCAAGTCACTTCTACTATCAGGCACATGATGTAAATGACTCTGAACATTATGAAACTTTAAGAGAACTTTCAAATGAACTAGGTGAAAAATATGATACTGATCATAATAAAGTTTTCTTTTTAGCTATGGCTCCGGAATTCTTTGGAACAATTGCAAGTCACTTAAAATCAGAACATATTACTGACGGCAAGGGTTATGAACGATTAATCATTGAAAAACCTTTCGGTACAAGCCTTGCTACTGCAGAAAAATTAAACGACGATTTATCAAAAGCCTTTTCTGAAGACCAAATCTACCGTATTGACCACTATCTAGGCAAAGAAATGATCCAAAATATTTTTGCTATCCGTTTTACTAATTTTGTCTTTGAAAAAATTTGGAATCGCGATTTCATTGATAATATTCAAATCACTTTTGCAGAATCTATTGGTGTTGAAGACCGTGGTGGCTACTACGATCATTCAGGTGCCTTAAAAGACATGGTTCAAAACCACATTCTTCAGGTACTATCTCTTCTTGCTATGGATAAACCTAAAACTTATCACAGCAAAGATATCCTAGCTGAAAAAATAAAAGCTTTGCAATCAATCAAGATTCCATCTACAGAAGAAGTTAAAGAAGACTTTGTCCGTGGACAATATGTTGAAAATGACTTCAACGGCCAACATTTCGTTAGCTACCGTGATGAAAGCCAAGTTGACCCTGAGTCTACGACAGAAACTTTTGCATCTGGTGCCTTCTTTGTTAATAATGGTCGCTTTAACGATGTACCTTTCTTCTTCAGAACAGGTAAACGCATGACTGAAAAAGGGACACGTATCAACATTGTCTTCAAAAAAGAAGATTCTATCTTCGGTCCAGATCAAAAATTACAACAAAACGTTTTAACTATCTACATCCAACCAACCGAAGGATTCTCCTTCCTAATGAACGGCAAAGAAGTTGGTAAAGACTTTAATATCGGTGAAATTAAACTTGATTTCCGTCATGATGCAGCAATTCTAGGTAATTCTCCTGAGGCTTACGAAAAGCTAATTTACGATGTTCTGAAAGGTGATGGTTCAAACTTCACTCATTGGGATGAGTTGAAGGCTAGCTGGACTTTAATTGATAAGATTGTTGATGTATGGTCAAAAAATGAAGTTCCTTTATATGATTATAAAGCAGGAACAATGGGACCAAAAGCAAGTTTCGATTTATTAGAAAAATATGATACCGAGTGGAACTGGACTCCAGACGAATGGTATAAAGAACGTAATTTATAATTAATAATTTTGAACTGCTAACTATTAAGTTGGTAGTTTTTTTACATAAAAAAGAACCTACAAAGTAGGAACTCCTTTAATTTATTTTGAAACGTCTACGAAGACTCACACCTTTATCCCCTAAAAGTATATCAATCATTTTAGATTTCATTATCAGATAGAAATAGGTAGCAAAACCTGTTCCACCTGCAAGAACTATAATAATCAATGATTTTAATTTGGTATTTGGAACAATAAAGAGTTTCAATAGCAAGAACATCACAGCAGTAACTACTGCCATAATAATTGTTAATGTAAGAATTCCAGATAAACGACGAAGAATTGTAGCTACATTAAAATGTGTAATCTCTTGTAATTTAATCAAGTAGATAGTAGCTCCAAACCCATATGCTAAACCACTGGCAATATTTGGTCCATATGATTCAAAGAAATATATAGCTGGAAATTGTAAAATTAATTTTAGAAGAACAGTTATTCCAAAATACTTAAGTGCAAATCTGCTATGTCTTAAAGCTTGTAGATTAGGCGTAAGCATACCGAATAAAGAAATAACGATAGTCAACATAACTGCAAGTACAAATGAATTAAGTGCTAATCGGCTCGGAACTCGGTAAAAGAATGTATATAGAGGCTGAGCAAGAATAGTAATACCTGCAATACTTGGAATTATGAATGCTGCTCCGAGTATAATATTATCTCCAACTAATCTTGCAGCAGATTTCATGTCCCCTTTAACATAGTTTTCTGTTAAAAGTGGAACACTAATACCACTTAGTGATATTACAATTGAAAGTAATATCGCATTAAGTTTATCTGGATTTGCAGAAAAGTAACTAAAGAATACTTGAACCTCATTTAAAGTATAATTACCAATTCTTGTCATCACATTTGAAAAAGTAAATTGGTCTAATAATTTAAAAATTTGAGTTGCACTTCCAAGAATTACGAAAGGTATAGCTTGAGTCACAGTACTGACAAGTAAATCCTTTGATGATATTTCTAATTTACCAGGTCCTGGTGAAATTATTTTAGAAAGAGCTCCAGTTTTATATAAGAAGTATATTAAAACTGCATAACTTGCAATCATACCTACAAAAGCAGCAAATGTACCTTGAGTTACAGCTTCAGGATAATTTCCACTTCCTAATTTCATTATAAGAAAAGCGGTAACTAGCATCCAAATGACTCTGATTAATTGCTCTGCTAATTGACTAAGTGCATTAGGTTTTACATAGTTATTACCTTGGAAAAATCCTCTGATTACACTCATTGATGGAAAAATAAATACAGCTGGTGCTAAACTTCTAAGCACTGGTACTAGGTCTTGTCCACCACCACTCATCGCAGCCAATGCGGGAGACACTATATACATCCCCCCAGCAAATATAAGTCCTGCACCTGTCATGAAGATTAGCATTTGTCTAACTATGCGGTAACTTTGATTTTCATCTCCAAGAGTATTATATTTTGCTACCTCCTTAGCAATACCCAAATTCATACCCGCAGTAGATATTTGCAAGAAAATTGCATATATGGTGTATCCCATAGAGAATAGTGCGTTAGCATTATCTCCATTTTTTCCCATCCACGAATACCAAGGTATAATATATATCAAACCAAGTAATCGAGAGGTAAAGTCAGCAATCGTAGACCAAAAAGCCCCCTCTAACATTTTATTTTTCTGTCTTACTTCAGTATCTTCGAGCACTTGCTCAATTTCTTCAATATTATTCATATCTATATTTTATCTAATTTTCAAACTTTTACAAGATAAATAGACGTTTTTCACAAAATGTTTTATACTTAAATCATGATTAAATTAGATGAATTGATTAAAATCTTGAAAGATGATGAAAACTTTCATGAAATTATCGTAGATGGTTGCTATCACTACGATTACGATAAAAATATTGACTTTAATAAACTTTCATACGACTCTCGTCTTGTAGACGAAAATACATTGTTTTTTGCCAAAGGCCTAAACTTCAGAAAGGAATTTTTAGAAGGAGCAATTAACAAAGGTCTGAAATTTTATATATCTGAAATTGACTACGAAGTAGATATACCTGCTATTATTGTTAGTAACATAAAGCATGCAATGAGCTTAGTAGCTCAAAAATTCTATGATTATCCTCAAAATAGCTTAAAAATATTAGCATTCACTGGAACAAAAGGAAAGACTACTGCTGCTTACTTTGCAAAAAATATCTTAGAACTTTCAAGTAAACAAAAAACTGCAATGCTTTCTACAATGAATACAACACTTGACGGGGTGAACTATTTTAAATCAGCACTAACAACTCCAGAAAGCCTCGATTTATTCCAAATGATGGCCCAAGCGCGTGATAATGGAATGACTCATTTAGTTATGGAAGTTAGTAGTCAAGCCTATAAAACTGCGCGAGTTTATGGTTTAACTTTTGATGTGGGTGTGTTCTTAAATATTTCACCTGACCACATTGGACCAATTGAACACCCAACCTTTGAAGATTATTTCTATTGTAAGAGACAACTTCTCCATAATAGTAAATTTGTTGTAGCTAATTCGGACATGGATCAGTTTTCTGTTATCAAAGAAGAATTAAAAAATAAACCTGCAGCCTTTTATGGCGATAACTCAGAAAATAAAATTACTAACTCAAATCCATTTAATTTTTCTACTAGCGGAACTTTCAACGAAACTTTCAGCATTGAACTTTTAGGTAAATTTAATCAAGAGAATGCCCTCGCTGCAGCTCTTGCCTGTAAAGAACTAGGAGCAACTACTGACGATGTTTTAAATGGTATTGCACAAACTACTGTTCCTGGTCGCATGGAAGTCTTTAAACAAGCAAATGGAGCTCGTGTGTACGTTGACTACGCTCATAACGGTGTAAGTCTTGCCAATCTACTAAATGTCGTTAAAGGTGCTCATAAAGGCAATATTTACCTTATTTTAGGTGCACCAGGTAATAAGGGTGAAAGTCGTCGTGAAGATTTTGGTCATCTCCTTAACGATGAAAAAGAAATCCACGTTATCCTAAGTGCGGATGACCCTAATTTTGAAAACCCTGCAGATATAGCTAAGCAAATTGCCCAATTCATTGAAAGACCAATTGAAACAATTATTGATCGTGAAGAAGCAATTAAAGAAGCAATGAGTAGAACCTTAAGTGATTCAGACGCTGTAATCATCGCTGGTAAGGGAGCAGATGCCTATCAGATTGTTGATGGTGCACATGCCGAGTATGCAGGTGACCATATTATTGCACAAAAATATTTATAGAAAAAATCCAAGCTAGACAATAAAGCTAGTTTGGATTTTTCTTGTCGCCTTCAGTTGAGCTGCAATAAATTCTTCTGGATTATCGAAAGTAATACCTTGAGGATCTGCAAAATCATCATTAATTTCAACATTAATTTTATAATACTTATCATCCACTGCCTCAATATACCCATATTTAATCAAAGTCTGAATAAAAATATCAGGCTTTTTATTAGGTACAAGTTCACGCTTAGTATACTTCAAAAGAAAAACAGTCATATAGCGTAAAGCATAATTAGGATCTACATCCCCCATAATTCTATATATATCCTTTTCAAGAGTAGATAATGGAATACCTTGAGCAACATGATAAAAATAATTTGCTAAATTATCATCTGTCCTTGCAAAATTACTTGAAAAGAAAAACTTCAAATCATTAACTTCATTCTTTAGTAATAAATATGTTTGGCTCTCATTTAATTTTATACTTAATATAGAATTAGATCTCAAGAAAAATGGTTTGCTGTAAGATAAAATTTGAATTTTGTTAGGCTCTTCTGATTCTTCCACTAATTCCTTAGTAAAATCAATATCGTCAAAAACTTTAAAATTGTTATAATAACGACGATTCTCTCTTCTAATTAAACCTGACTGAATATAATCTTCTAATTTTCTATCTAAATTATTCGTATCTTTAAATTCAGCTTTTATTGCCCGCAAAGTTACATCCTGATTAATATCTAGAAATTCTATCAAACTGCGAAAAAACGGCTGTTTAGTCAGCCGATTTTCGTTATATATTTTAATTGACATTATTTTTCAAATGCTTCTGTTAATTGTGGAACTACTTGTTTTTTACGTGATACTGCACCTTCAAGGAAAGCATGGTTATTTTCAAGTTTGAAATTAAATGCAGATTCAACATTATCAACATTTTCACCTAAGTGAAGGATTTCAGAGTTACTATTTACGATATCAGTAATCATAAGTACAAAATCAGAATATCCATTTTCTTCCATTGATGCCTTCATAGCTGCTTCAATTTCGTCTTGACGAGCAAGGACTTCATCAATATCAACAGTATTAACTTGTGCTACACGAACAGCATTACCATTTAGTTCAAATGTTTTAGCATCAATATCAATTAATTCATCAGCAGATTTGCTAGCAAGGTTTGTTCCTGCTTTAAGCATAGCAAGTCCGTATTCTTCAAGATCTACTCCAGCAATTTCAGCTAATTTTGGAGCAATTTCTTTATCAAAATCAGTAGTTGTTGGCGATTTCAAAAGAAGCGTATCAGAAATTAGTCCTGAAAGCATAAGTCCTGCAATCTCACTTGGAATTTCTACTCCATACTCATTATATAATTTGTAAATTACAGATGAGCATGAACCTAGAGGTTCAAGACGCATAAATAGTGGATTTGCAGTTTGGAAATTTGCCACACGGTGGTGGTCAACAACTGCAAATACTTCAACATCTTCAATATCAGAAATTGATTGTTGGAATTCATTATGGTCAGTAAGGGCTACTTTTTCAACGCCCTCAGCTTTAGCAGATTCTACAACACGAGGTGCAGTCACTCCAAATTTTTCAAGGACAAAAGCTGTTTCTTCGTTAACTTCCCCAAGAGCAACTGCTTCTGCATCAAGTTTATCTTCAACTTTTAAAAGGTGAGCAAATGCAACACTAGAAGCAATCGCATCTGTATCAGGGTTTTGGTGACCAAAAACTAAAATTTTTGACATTGTTTTATCTCCATTTATCTTTTTTTCTTCATACTATTCTAGCAAATTTTCTTCATTTTTTCTAGCTATAAGAAAAAGCGAAACATCGTTCGCCCTACTCTTTTGAGTTAATCTATGCTCTATGTACCCTTGTCAAATATTCAGTATATGATTCGGTATGCATTAATTCCTTTGCATTTTCAACTCTTTCTTTTGTTGGCGGCTTTACACCAGCAAGTGGATATTTAAGGCCCATCTCCTGCCATTTGATTTCACCCATTGTATGGTATGGAAGAATTTCAAACTTATCAACATTTTTAAGAGTTTTAACAAATTTATCTAATTCAATCAAATCTTCATCAAAATCTGTTTCACCTGGAACTAATACGTGTCTAACCCACGCTGGTACTCCATAGTCAGAAAGATATCTAGCAAAATCTAAAATGGTTTTATTATCATGACCAGTTAAAATCTTATGACGTTTAGGATTTATTTCTTTCAAGTCTAGTAAAACCAAATCTGTAACATCTAAGAGAGCATTTATTGTTTCTAAAAACTCTGGACTTCTATTGAATGGAAGTGCTGCCGTATCAAGAGTTGTATGTATTCCAAGTTCATGTGCTCTAGTAAATAAAGCAGTAACAAACTCAGCTTGTAGCATTGCTTCACCACCACTAACTGTAATACCACCATTTTTACCCCAGAATGATTTAAAGCGAAGTGCCTCATTTAAAACATCTTCAACAGTTCTTTCTTCAGCTTTTTCACTTTTAAATGCTAAAGTATCTGGATTATGGCAATATTTGCAACGCATTTTACAACCTTGCATAAATATAATAAAACGAATCCCTGGACCATCTACACTACCAAAACTTTCAGTAGAATGAACTAAACCAGTAACTTGTGTAATATCTTTTTCAGTCATCTCTAACTCTCCATCGTCTTTATTTCCTATGTATAGGATACATGATTTTGAAAGCATTTTCAAATCTTCTGTTTTACTACAAAGCATAGAAAAAGGAGGTTAATCCTCCTCCTTTTCTTCCTTATCTTCAGTGTCAAAAAATTCAAGCTGAAGGACATCGACACGGGGTCCTTCCATCTTTAAGTTAGTCAATGTAAACGACTTGTCTTTTGATACTAGGTCTAGGTTTATATGCTCATCTTCTCCTGGAATTGTACCAATTTCAGTAACAAAGAATCCTGCAATTGTATCAACATCATTATTTTCAAGCTCTACTTTGAATTCCTCATTGAAATCACTTAATGGCATTCTACCTTTTATCTGATATAGATTATCACTAATTTGTTCAACTTCCGGATCTTCCTTAGCATCACTTTCGTCTTCAATTTCACCGACGATTTCTTCTAACAAGTCTTCAAGCGTTACAATACCTTCTACACCACCATACTCATTAAGCAAGATAGCCATTTGATTTTTTGTTCTCTTAAGTTCTTTCATTAAATCATCAACATAAATTGTTTCAGGAACAAATAATGGTTCTTGCATAATACTTAAAATATCAACATTTTCAAAGCCCTTATTATAAGCTTCTCGTAATAAGTTTTTAGTATGAAGAATACCGATAATTTTATCTTTATCATCATCATAAACAGGAAATCTTGAGTAGACAGAATCAATGATATATTTAATATTGTAAGCCGTATCGTCTTGAATATCAATCATTGATGCATCCGTTCTAGGCACCATGATTTCACGCGCTACTAGCTCATCTAGTGAGAAAATACCGGCAAGCATTTCTCGCTCATCGGAATCAAGTGCTACTGCACTAGTGTTAAGAAGATATTCGATTTCATCACGTGTCATATTATCACTGTGATCATCAAATTTCATAGGTGTCAACTTACTTAATAAGTTAGTTGAACTTGCTAATAACCATACGAATGGCTTCATAATAACACCAAGTATTTGAATTGGTGTTACAACTTTAACCGCTAGACTCTCTTTTAAGTTTTGAGCAATTCTCTTTGGATAAAGTTCACCAAAAACAATTGAAAAATATGTCAATAAAGCAAGAACAATAACTTGTGCAATTGTTTTTGCCCCAGCAATATGACCTAAATATGGTACTAGTTTAGCTGCCAATGTCTCAGCAAGACTCGCCCCAGTTAAGATATTAATTAAAGTAATACCAACCTGAATTGTTGAAAGGAAGTTACTTGGATTATTGATTACACTTAACAGCTTTGAATATTTTTTATCACCTTCTGCTGCACGTTGTTCAACCCTTGAACGATTGACACTTACTAGAGCCATCTCACTGGCTGCAAAAAAGGCATTTAATGCTGTAAGAACAACTAATAATATTAATTGAATTAAAATCGACTGACCCTCGGGATCTGCATTCATGTTTGTTTCTCTTCTCCTATTTTATAAATTCTTTTGTAAAGGTAGTATAATTATATCATATTTTATTTTCTTGAAAAGAGATTATGCTTTTGCTTTTTTCTTCTCTTCAAAAATATTAGCAATAAACTTAACAACTTCCTTGATCAATGAATATGCAGGTACTGCAATTATCATTCCAACTAAACCATATAAGTTACCAACAACTAGCATCAATAACATAATAGTCACTGGATGAATTTTCATTGCGTTTCCAACAACTTTTGGATAAATAAAATTACCATCAATTTGTTGAACCACTGCAACATATATTACTGCAACAACTGCCTTCTTCCAATCATCCGCTGCAACTACTAAAACCATCGGAGCCATACCAATATAAGGACCCAAATATGGAATCAAATTTGTAATTGCTGAAAAAGTCGCAAGTAAGAAAGCATAGGGAATACCCATAACAAGGTAACCAATGAACACAAAAATAAATATGATTGAACAATCTATTGCTGATCCTAGAATGTAACGAGACATAGTATCATTTAAAGTTTCTAAAAGACCAGTTATATTATACTTATCATCTTTTAAAATTGTCTTCTTAAGAGTTGGTAGTAGCTTATGACCATCTCTAAGCATGTAGTAAAGAAGTATTGGTGCTAATACTAATATCAGTCCAACCCTTGTTATCGTTGAAAGCATACCATTTAAACTTAGGGTTACTCCATTCAATACATTTTTTAGTATCGATGAGTATGATAAATTTAACTTTTGAAAAGCTTCTTCAATATTTAAATCACGGAATTCCTTTCTTTGAGCAAGTTCTTCAACCCACTTTTGAATATCTGGAATCGCATTTGCTGTAGCATTTACAAGACCAGTTAGCTGATTAATAATAGTCGGAACAAAACTAACGACCATAAATACCACAAGACCAATTAAAATTATAAAAACAATTAAAATTCCTAGACTTCTCTTAATTTTAAATTTTTTCTGAAGAAGTTCGATTAAAGGATTAAAGGCATAGTATAAAAAACCAGCGATTAAAAAAGGAATAAAGACTGTAGCGAAGAGACTTCCTATCGGTTTAAATAGAAAATCTAGTTTTGTTAAAATGAAAATTAACGAAGCTATGGCCAGTATCTCAACAGTCCAAAAAAACAATTTATTATTCTTAAACATAATTCCTCACTCACTATTTGTTGAAAGACTTTCTTTATATTATAATTTATTTAGACTAATTATAAAAGGACTAAAATGAAAATTAAACAAACCAAAAATACACAATCACAAACATATTTAGATGCAGTAAAAATACGTAATAGCGTATTCGTCAAGGAACAAGGTGTACCATTCGCACTTGAAATAGATGAAAATGAAAGTTATTGCATACATTTTGTACTATATAATTCCTTAGATATAGCAGTAGCCACCCTACGACTATTACCTCAGAATAACGAGCAATTAATTCTTCAACGTATGGCTGTTCTCAAAGAATATCGTGAACTTGGATACGCGAAATTACTTATTCAAGAAGCATTAAAATTCACTGCTAATAATGGATATCGTACTATCACTCTCCATGCCCAACTCCCTGCACGAGATTTCTATAAGAAAATAGGTTTTGAAGAATTTGGACAAGTGTTTAAAGAAGCTGGGATAAAACATATTAGTATGAGAAAAGAACTATAATCACTTGTAAGCATCATTATGATTCATTATCTAAGTCTATAAAACTTAACACAAAAGCCCTTAGCATGCTAAGGGCTTTTGTGTTAAGTAGTGTTCCAAGAGGGATTCGAACCCCCGACCGTTCGCTTAGAAGGCGAATGCTCTATCCAGCTGAGCTATTGAAACATGATTATTTACATAAAAACAACTAGAATGACGAGGCAAATCGCCATCTAGTTCGTGTAAACGTTAATTATATTTTATCAAAAAATCACAATTTGTCAATCTGATTTTTTAATTTTCCTCTAAATACACTAAAATTAATTAATGTGAAGACTCTTCCCGTGAAGTTGAAGGAGTTGTACTTCCACCATTAGAAGAGGCATTCGTATCTAGTACAGGCATTTCTTTATTTGGTTCACCATCTGTCTGCAAAAAGTAAGTATTTAAATTATTATTTTTACTAATTGCAATACTAGGTATTTCATATGTGTTAGGAGAAGATCCAAAATATTTTTCAAATGTAACGATATCAGGAGAAAGTGAATCCAATGTATCTTTCCCTATTGAACGTCTCAGTGTATTTTGAACACTCAACAAATTATTTTCAGGCATCACTTGATAGGATACCTCATTAATCATTTCTCCAACACCTTGAAGTTTAATTGATTGAATAGTTTCAAATGATGAACTAAATCCCATAAGTTGCATCAAAGTATTAGAATTAATTTTTATATTTGTCTTCAAATTACCACTTAAAGACTCAAAAATATTTCTATAATTTGAGACACTGTTCATTGTTAGAAGTTTCTCTATGACTTTAGTAATTACCTCTCTTTGTCTCGCTTGTCTGCCAATATCTCCTTCTGGATCCTGGTATCTCATTCGAGAATATACAAGGGCTTGATCACCATTCAAATGTTGAATGCCTGGCTTTACAGTTGCTTTATAATCTGGTTCAGTATCTTCAATTGAAATAGTATCCCCTAAGGTGTTATTAACTGTGATCCCACCAATTGCATCAACAAGAGTAACCAAACCTTGCATATTAATAAATGCATATGCATCTATTTTAAATCCAATAATATCTTGAATATTTACGATACTCATCTTAGGCCCCCCTTCAGAATAAGCATCATTTAATTTCGTTAGCTTCCCTGTAGCCTTTCCATTCTTATCCAATAAATCAACTAGCATATCACGTTCTAAACTCGTCATTGTAGTCGTATTTGTTTTAGGATTTACAGTAGCAACGATCATTGAATCACTTCTTCCTTCCCAAGGATTCTCACGACCTGCCCCACCAGTATCAATACCCATTAGAAGTATAGTAAAGGGCTTCGAGTTATCAAACTGTACGCCTTCCTCTGAACCCAATCCTAAATCATCAAATGTTGATGCCATCATATTTTCCGCACCATTCATTAAAGTATAACCATAAACAAATAATGCACCTATTGTTAACACGATAATCATAGTTAACATAGTTAATATTTTCTTCATATTTTATTATATTCTCGCTTTTTATTGTATTTTACTATTATCACATTTTTCCTAGTATCTTACAATAAGATCTTTCTCTTTGTAATAAAATGTTAATTTAGTTTTCTTCAATTAGAGGTAAAAATTTTATATAACTATCCCCATGAGCAGTCAATAGAACCTCTCGAACATCACCATCTCTTTCAAAAATAATTTCCAAGTATTCCTTAGGAAGGTCTGCTTCCAGTAAATTCCCCCACTCAATTACTGTTACTCCATCACCAAAAATATATGAATCCAAATCAATTGAATCTGGATCATCTCCTATTCTGTATACATCCATATGATAAAGAGGTAATCTTCCTTCATATTCCCTAACTATAGTATATGTGGGACTTTTAATCATTTGATTAATACCCAAACCTTTTCCAAGACCTTTAGTAAAAGTAGTCTTTCCTGCTCCTAGATCGCCTGTCAGTACAATGACATCACCTGCATTTAATTTATGAGCTAAACTTTCAGCAAAAGCTAGCATATCATTTTCATTTAATTTCATATGCTAATTTTATCAAAATTATAAGCACTTTTCACGATATTTAAGTATATTTTAAAAACAAAATATTTCATGTACATATGTCTATACGAAATTTAAACAAAATTTTTTCGCAAAAAAAGATGTGACAAATCACATCTTTAAAATAGAACTAATATTTATTTTTCTTCAGAATTTTTCTTTTTCTTATTAGCTTTTTCACGCTCAGCTTTGTTAAGAATTTGTTTACGAAGACGAATAGATTCTGGAGTTACTTCCATATATTCATCATCATTCAAGAACTCTAGTGATTCTTCAAGAGTAAGGATTCTTGGAGTTTTAATAACAGAAGTTTGGTCTTTGTTAGCAGAACGAACGTTAGTCATTTGTTTTGCTTTTGTGATATTAACTGTTAGATCGTTATCACGACTGTTTTCACCAATAATCATTCCTTCATAAACTTCAGTACCTGGGTTTACAAAGATAGTTCCACGTTCTTCGACTGACATGATAGAGTATGTTGTTGCTTTACCTGTATCTATTGATACAAGAGCTCCACGATTACGGCCACCAATTTCAGCTTGAATAAGAGGTAAGTATTGATCAAATGTATGGTTCATAATACCATATCCACGAGTCATTGAAAGGAAATCAGTTGAGTATCCAATAAGTCCACGTGCAGGTACAAGGAAAATCAAACGAACTTGACCATTACCAGCATTTTGCATATCTAGCATTTCACCCTTACGTTCAGATAAACTTTGGATGATTGATCCTTGATATTCTTCTGGCGTATCAATTTGAACACGTTCAAATGGTTCGCATTTAACACCATCAATTTCTTTAACAATAACTTCAGGACGAGATACTTGAAGCTCATATCCTTCACGACGCATTGTTTCGATAAGAATAGACAAGTGAAGTTCTCCACGACCAGATACTGTCCAACGGTCTGGTGAGTCTGTTGGATCTACTCTAAGCGATACGTCTGTTTGTAATTCAGCTTCTAAACGTTCTTCAACTTTTCTTGAAGTAACAAATTTACCTTCGCGACCTGCAAATGGTGAATTATTTACTAGGAAAGTCATTTGAAGTGTTGGTTCATCAATATGAAGAATTGGAAGTGGTTCAACTGCATCAGTAGGAGTTACAGTTTCTCCAACGAAGATATCAGCCATACCAGAAACAGCAATAAGATCTCCAGCCTTCGCTTCTGGAATTTCACGACGCTCAAGACCAAAGAAACCAAATAACTTAGTTACACGGAAGTTTTGAGTAGTACCGTCAAGTTTTGAAAGAGTAACTTGATCTCCAACTTTAATTTTACCACGGAATACACGTCCAATACCAATACGTCCAACATAGTCATTATAATCAAGTAATGAAACTTGGAATTGTAATGGCTCATCAGAATTATCAACTGGTGCTGGAATATGTTCAACAATTGTATCGAAAATAGGTGCCATAGTTTCTTCTTGATCAGCAGGATCATCAGAAAGACTAGAAGTACCATTAACTGCTGCTGCGTAAATTACTGGGAAATCTAATTGTTCATCATCAGCTCCAAGTTCGATAAACAGTTCAAGAACTTCATCAACAACTTCAGCTGGACGTGCTGCTGGCTTATCAATTTTATTAACTACAACGATTGGAGTTAGTTTTTGATCAAGAGCTTTTTTCAATACAAAACGTGTTTGAGGCATTGTACCTTCGTAGGCATCTACTACTAATACTACACCATCAACCATTTTCATAATACGTTCAACTTCTCCACCAAAGTCCGCGTGTCCTGGTGTATCCAAGATATTAATACGTGTTCCATTATATGAAACTGCTGTATTTTTAGCTAGGATTGTAATTCCACGTTCTTTTTCAATGGCATTTGAATCCATTGCGCGTTCTTGAAGTGTAAAGTGGTCATCTAATGTATCTGATTGTTTTAATAATTCATCAACCAAAGTAGTTTTACCATGGTCAACGTGGGCTATGATTGCAACGTTGCGAATATCATCACGTAATTTTGTCAATTTTTTTCTTCCTTATATTTTACTTTAACCTAAAAAAGGCTCTTAGGGTAATAAGTATAACAGATTTTTTTCAAAAGTAAAAGCATCATGAATTTACTAGAACAGAAATTGTACGATATATACCTTCTAGTAATAATAATCAGATTTATAGTCTATCAAAAAAGAGTTAATCAGATTAAACTGAATAACTCTTTTAGATGGTTTTATTGTTTCTTATCAAGTCCCATTGAACGTTGAATTGCTTTCACAATTTCAACAATTACAAACATTGATAGACTTCCAATGATTACTGCAGCCCATTGATGACCACCTAAATTAGTAACATGGAATACCTTGTTAAATCCTGGAACAACAATTGTAATTGCAAGTAAAACAAATGAGATTAAAATTGAAATGTTGAAAATTCGAGATTTGAAAAATCCAACTTTAAAAATTGATTGATAAACAGACTTACAGTTAAATGCTTGTACTAACTGTATAAGTCCGAGAGTTGCATATGACATAGTTAAGGCATCAGCATGAATAGCATCATATCCTGAATGAACTGGGAATTTAATTCCATACCAATAAACACCTAAAGTTAGGGCAGCCTGAAGGATACCTTGATAAATAATAGATGACATTACACCATTAGAGAAAAGACTGGCTTTTCTTCCGCGAGGCTTTTGATCCATTATTCCAGGTTCAACTGGTTCAACACCTAAAGCAATCGCTGGGAAAGTATCTGTAACTAAGTTGATCCATAATAAGTGGACTGGTTTAAGAACATCCCAACCAAACAATGTTGCTAAGAAAATTGTAAGTACTTCTGCTGTATTAGCTGATAGTAGATACTGTACTGTTTTTTGAATATTCGAGAATACTTTGCGTCCTTCTTCAACTGCAACAATAATCGTTGCGAAGTTATCATCTGCAAGTACCATATCTGAAGCACCCTTAGATACTTCTGTACCAGTGATACCCATACCAATTCCAATATCAGCTGTCTTAAGTGCTGGCGCATCATTAACACCATCACCAGTCATGGCTACTACCTTACCTTCATTCTGCCATGCCTTTACAATACGGACTTTATGCTGTGGAGATACACGTGCATATACTGAGTATTGAGATACAGCTTTTTGGAACTCTTCATCAGACATTTCATTAAGTTGAGCACCTGTAAGTACATGGCTATCTGCGTCTGCATTATCTTCAAGAATTCCTAAACGAATTGCAATAGCTTCTGCCGTATCTTGATGGTCACCGGTAATCATGATTGGACGAATTCCAGCTTCTTTCGCAACTTTAACAGCATCAGCAGCTTCCTTGCGTTCTGGGTCAATCATACCAACAAGACCTGCAAAAATTAAATCATTCTCAATAGCATCTGAGCTTAATTCTGGCATTGTATCTTCAATTTTATAAGCCATCATCAAGACACGAAGAGCTTGTTTTGCTAGACTTTTATTAACTTTAAGAACTTCTTGTTTGTCAGCGTCAGTCATCGGTAATACTTGACCATCAACGAGTTTTCTAGTAACACGTTTTAATAATTGATCAGGAGCACCTTTAACTGCAACTAATAGTTTACCATCAGCTTGTTTGTGAATTGTAGACATAAGCTTACGATCACTATCAAATGGTAACTCACCAACACGTGGTTCTTTTTTAAGTTCATCTCTCACATCAAAATTGTGATCAAGACCATATTGAACAAGTGCAGTTTCAGTTGGATCACCAATTAGTTTACCTTGCTCAGAAATCTTTGTATCGTTTGCATAGTTCATAACGCGCAAAGTTAAATCATCTGAAGGTATTTCATCAGTAGCATCTATTAATTTACCATTGGTAAATACTTTTTCAATGGTCATTTGGTTCATAGTTAATGTACCAGTTTTATCACTTGCAATAATTTCTGTTGATCCTAATGTTTCAACTGCAGGTAATTTTCGTACAATAGCGTTTTTCTTAGTTAAAACTTGAGTTCCCAATGCAAGTACAATTGTAACAATTGCTGGTAAACCTTCCGGAATTGCAGCAACTGCGAGAGCTACTGAAGTCATCAAAGCTTCAACTGGGTCTTGGTGCTGAACGAATACTCCAACTGCAAATGTTACTGCTGCAATTACTAAGATAGCATATGTAAGAACTTTTGAAAGTTTATTCAAGTTAGTCTTAAGTGGCGTTTCAGTTTCATCAGCATTCTGTAGTAGGTGAGCAATATGTCCAACTTCAGTATGCATTCCAGTTGCAACAACAACACCAGTTCCCCTACCATATGTAACATTAGAATTTTGGTAAGCCATATTAACACGGTCACCAACTTCGGCATCATCTGCTACGATTGCGTCTTGATTTTTATCGACTGGAACTGATTCTCCTGTAAGACCTGATTCTTCAATTTGCAAACTTGCCGTAGTCAATAACCTCATATCAGCAGGAACCACATCCCCAGCTTCTAAAAGAACAATATCACCTGGGACAAGTAAAGTAGAATCTACTTCTTCAACATGTCCATTTCTTCGAACACGCGCAATTGGAGTACTCATTTCTTTCAGCGCATCAATTGCTGCCTCTGCTCTATTTTCTTGAATAACACCAAATACTGCATTGATAATAACTACTGCCATGATTATTATTGCATCACTAATATCTTTACCACCGCTTGTAACTACAGATAATATGGCAGCAACAATCAAAATAATAATCATCAAGTCTTTGAATTGATCAAGAAATTTTTGAAATATTGACTTCTTCTTTCCTTCATCTAGTTGATTTTTACCATACTTTTCTAGTCTTGATTCTACCTCAGTACTAGTTAACCCTTTAGAAGTTGCTGATAATTCTTTTAATGTTTCCTCACCCGTTTGAGTAAAAAACTTTTTCTCTGACATAATAGTCCTTTCTATTTCACATTGTAAAGTAGAAAAAAATAGAGACTTGTGGCACGGCCACAAGTCTCACTTTTTAAGATAATACCGGATTACTCGGATTGTCGATATTACCACGTTTACACGTTAGCTACTCCCTTGATGTTTGTAATAATTTTATCAAAATCGGAATTGCTAGTCAATGTACACTAGTGTTCTCTTGTGTTCTTCCTACAGTTTAAGGTCAAAACTTTCAAGTGGTACATCATAGAATTTATCTTGTAAGCGTCCAAGATAATCCTTAGCTTGTTGAGGGAATAATGCATAGCTCAATACATCTTCCTCGTTACGTGCATATGATCCAATTTCTTCACGTGCAGCTGGTAAACCTGGTTCAAGTAAGTCAGCAGGACGCACAGTAATAACTGGTTCATCTCCAATAATTTTTTCTTTAACTTCTGGGTCAATTGGTGCAGGAGGGCGACCATATAAACCACGAACGTAGTCTTTTATTTCGTTAGGAACAACTTTATAACGTTCACCTGTAATCACATTCATCATAGCTTGAGTACCAACCATTTGTGACAACGGTGTAACCAATGGAGGATATCCCAAGTCTTTTCTCACACGTGGTACTTCTTCAAGAACTTCTTGGTAACGATCGGCAATCCCTTGCTCAGTCAATTGACTAAGAAGATTAGACAACATTCCTCCAGGTACTTGATAAATAAGTGACTTCGGTTCAATACCTAGAACTTTAATATTCATAGTTCCGTTATCTTGGAATTTATCACGTACTACAGAAAAATGATCAGCAATTTTTTCAAGGTTATCCATATCAAGATCAGTTTCAACACCTAAATCTTGCAAAGCAATTGCTACAGACTCAGTAGCAGGTTGACTAGTTCCACCAGCAAAAGGAGAGATAGCAAGGTCAATAATATCTGCACCTGCCTCAACGGCCTTAAGATAAGTCATCTCAGAAATACCAGCAGTAGCATGGGTATGCACTTCAAGTGGTACAGAAATTTCATCTTTAATTTTTGTAACCAATTCGTATGCAACACCAGGAGTTAATACCCCAGCCATATCTTTTATACAAATTGAATCAGCGCCAAGTTCTTCCATTTCTTTTGCAAGTTTTACAAAATATGGAACAGTATGAACTGGTGAAGTTGTATATGAGATAGCTAGCTGAGCATGGCCTCCAGCTTTTTTTGTAGCTTCAACTGCAGTTGCTAAATTACGTGTATCATTTAATGCATCAAAAATACGTATTACATCAATACCATTTTCTACTGATTTCTTACAAAACTCAGCAACAACATCATCTGGATAATTCTTATATCCAAGTAAATTTTGTCCTCGAAGGAGCATTTGCAACTTAGTATTTTTTGCACCTTCTCTAATAGTTCTTAGACGTTCCCATGGATCTTCATTCAAAAATCTTAAACATGAATCAAATGTTGCACCACCCCATACTTCCATAGAGTGATATCCAGCCTGATCCATCGTCTCAAGAATTGGTGTCATATCTTCAATCGGCATACGTGTTGCAATCAAACTTTGTTGACCATCACGAAGAACCGTTTCCATTACTTTAACTTTACTCATTAATAACTAGCCTTTCAATTTCTTCTTGTAGCTCTTTAACACTATGCTTTCTAGATCGTGAACACTCTTTAGCATTTTTCCCACAAATCAAGCATAATCGTTTTGGAAGTTTAAGATCATCTCTTGAAACCTGGTATATCAAACCATCTTCATCAATCAAGACTACATCTAAATCAAATAACCTATTTAAAGGTGATTCTTCCTCAAGCTTTACTAATTCTCTTTTTATATCTTTTGCATCACCATTAATAAGCAAAAAAGCTTCTCTACCTGTCTTGATATTAGCGTCATTGACAACAATAACATCTGGAACGAGAAGTTCTTTTACCCTACCTAGCATAGAGTCAAAGATATCAGACAACTGCTCTGAATTTTTGATCTCACCAGGTATGTTCATAGTCATAGAAACCATAACTAAATTTGGATATTTACACAAAAGATCTTTTTGTTTATATGATCTCTTTTCACGGGCATCCAGCATCTCTATAAGAGATACTGGTTTCCCGCTAAATAAATTAGACATTTTTTACTACATCAATTACTGTTCCATCACGGTATTCAATAACAGCAACTACTTTATCACCATATTGAATTGGTTCAGGATCACCAACAATAGAATATGCTTTTTCTTTTAACTCTTCAATTGTATATTGAGGAACATCAAGATCTTTGAAATGTTCAATTAAATCTGTACGAGCTGGATTAATCGCAACTCCAAGTTCTGTAACAACAACGTCTACACTCGTACCAGGAGTAATAACTGTATTAACTTTATCAACAATTGTAGGAATGCGTCCACGGATAATTGGTGCGACAATCATACTCATTTTAGAAGCAAACGCTGTATCTGAATGACCTCCAGATGCTCCACGAATCACACCATCAGAACCTGTCATTACATTAACGTTAAAGTCTGTATCAATTTCAAGTGCTGAAAGAATAGCAGTATCAAGTTGATTAATAACTGAACCTTTACTTAATGGTGAAGCGTACATATTCGCATCTATTTCATAATGATTTTCATTACGACCAAGAGAAAGTCCTGAAGGAGCGTCAAAGTCTTGTACATCTATAAGTTTTTCAATTAAGCCTTCTTCAAGAAGTTCAACCATTGCATTTGTAATTCCACCAAGACCAAAACTAGCAGTAATTCCATCTTCAATCATTTTATCTCTTAAGAAACGTGTCACTGCAAGCGAAGCACCACCTGTACCTGTTTGGAATGAAAATCCTTGTTTATAGTAAGGTGAACCAATGATAACTTTTGATGCATACTCAGCAATAAGAAGTTCCTTTGGATTCTTAGTGAAGCGTGTAGCTCCAGAAGCGATACCTTTAGGATCTCCAATTGAATCAACTACAACTACATAGTCAACATCAGTTTGAGGAATTGAAATTGGAGTGTTTGGGTAAGGCATCAGTGTATCTGTAATGATAACAACTTGATCAGCATATTTAGCATCAACCATAGCATATCCTAAAGATCCACAAGGTGCTTTACCTTTAGTACCATTTGCATTACCGTAAGCATCAGAACTTGGAGCTCCAAGGAAAGCTACGTCGACTTTGATATCACCACGAGCAACTGCTGCTGCACGACCACCATGTGAACGAATAACAACAGGGTTTTTCATGATTCCTGAAGAGATAGCTGCTCCAACTTTGTCACGAAGTCCTGATGACGTAATGTTAGTTACAACACCATTTTTAATATGATCAATAAGTGGTGCGTGTACATTAGCAATTGAAGAAGGCGCAATTGAAATATCTTTAATTCCCATATTAGCGATTTCTTCCATTACCATATTTAGAACTTTATCACCTTCACGGAAATGGTGGTGGAAAGAAATTGTCATACCATCTTTAAGACCAGTCTTCACAATTGCATCATGAATACTATCAAGTAATTTTTCATCACGTGGTTTTACTGGCTTAATTGTACGGCTAGATTCTTCATAAGTATTAATATTAGCTAGTTCACCTTCGTAAACACCATGTTTGCTAACATATTCTTCTGGAATTTCAACTCCAACTTTATTTTTTGTCATGATTAAATTTCCTCCTCAGTAATCAATTTCGCTGCTTTTGCCAAAGCGATTACACGTTGTGCACGTTCTACGATTGGTTTATCAATCATTTTACCATTAAGCGCAATTACACCTGAACCTTTAGATTCAGCTTCACGAATTGCCCAAATAACTTCTTTAGCATTTTGAATTTCTTTGTCAGTTGGAGCGTAAATTTTGTTTACGATAGGAATTTGGCGAGGGTTAATTACAGATTTACCATCAAATCCTAATTGTTTAATGCGTTCAACTTCAGCAGTGAATCCTTCAACATTATCAACATCAGAATATACAGTATCAATAGCTGCAATTCCAGCTGCACGTGCTGAGTGAAGAATCAAGCTACGTGCAAAGAATAATTCATTACCATCAGGGTAACGTTTTGTCTTCATATTTGTAACGTAATCTTCAGCACCTAGAGCAATACCAATTAAACGATCAGAAGCACGAGCGATTTCAGGAGCATTTAGTGTTCCCTCAGCCGACTCGATTGCTGCCATCATTTTAGTAGTTCCAACTGGAATATTATTTTCTTTTTCAACACGAGTAATAATTTCATCAACATCAACAATATCTTGTGCAGTCTCAGTCTTTGGCAAACGAATTACGTTAACACCAGCAAGAACCATCGCTTCAATATCAAGTGCTCCAACTGTGTCTAGACCATTAATACGTACAACTGTTTCAACATTTGAGTAATCGAATGTTTTCAAAGCAAAATGTACAAGAGTTCTTGCTGAATCTTTTTCTTTTAAAGATACGGCATCTTCAAGGTCAAACATTATTGAATCTGCACCATAAAGTGGAGCGTCACGTAGCATTGCAACATTAGCACCTGGCACAAACATCATTGTTCTTCTTAAGCGTTCCATGAGTCAATCTCCTTCCAATCGTATGCATCTACATCTGCAGCACGGTGAACAGCGTTAATTGTACGAGCCTGAACTGTACAATCCAATGCACCTTTATCAACTGCAGTAACATCAACTGAATCAACTCCTAAGTTAGCCAATGTGTCTTTGATAACTTTACGAATTTGGTTACCAAATTGTTTTTCAACACTACTTTCAAGATCAATCTTGATTTCGTGTGTGTCATTTGGAGCAATCGTAATCATAATATCACTAGATTCGACTGTTCCAGAAACGGCAGTGTGTTTAATTTCCATTTCCTTCACCTCATAATTCCTTATGTTCTTTAAGATAGTTATATGTAGTAGTTGGTAAAAACTCTCCAAGTAGAATGTAATCGTTTTCTTTTATTGCTGCGCGTACCTTAGTTGCACTAATAACATTGCCACCCACATCAATTCGCGGTAAAACTACCAGTTCGAGTTCATTACCAAAGACTTGCCTCATAGATTCATTGTAGATTTCAGTAACCGCAGAATAGGGTTCTTCACCTACAAATCGTTTGCTAATATTTAAAGTTTTTGCAATTCTATCTTTAAATAATTTAGCATCCAAACTTGCTTGTTTCCTTGCTATATCAAGCTCTGCCTCATCCTTTAAAAAGTATGATGGAAACGTAGCAGATGACACTATATAATCAGCTGTCGGTAAAACAGTAACATTATCAAGATGTGCCGTACCAAGTTCAACCATTGCAACTCGGTCTTTAGTAGAGAAATAAGATTTATCTTCCGATAAAACAAACACATAAACGTGTTCACTCTGACTTGCAGCCGTCTCTATCAAATATTGATGCCCTCTAGTAAAAGGATTCGCATTCATTACTATTCCACTTGCTGTTGTGTTTAAATTTACTTTCTTTGATTCTAATAATTTTTCATAATCATTAAAATCAGGAAAGCCTTGTTCCATGAAGATTATCTGATCATTGCCGATAATCTTATGGAAACCTAACGAAGTAAATAAATCTTCATTTTCTGGCTTAGTATAAACAAGGAAGTGATTTACTTCCTCTGCTCTCATCTTCTCCAATAAATGGACAAGAATCTGAGTAAGTAGATTTTCAGATTGATAATCTTTACATACTGCGAGACATTTCAATATCTTACCTTCATATGAACCTGTTGCAACTAATTTATCGTCATCAAATATTCCAACAGTATAATCAATCTGTTCTTTAGTTGGATTTAATGAGCTTTTTTTCATTAGTTCAAGCCATTGATTGTAGGTTTTTTTATCTTTATCTAGCCAAATTCTTTTTAATGAAAGCATATTTATACCTTATTTAACCTATAACAATTTAATTATTTTTCTTAGGAAAAGCTTTTACTAAAAGTTTTGATGCTAGGTAGATAATTCCAATTACTAGGAATACTCCACCCCATCCATATACTAAAAGCTCTAATGCTTTTTCTAAATCCGCCATATTTACTGACATATCTTCCTCCTATACTAAGAATGCTAGTACTAATCCACCAGCGATAACTGAAGCTATTTGTCCAGATACGTTTGCTCCTGCTGCTTGCATCAAAATAAAATTACCAGGATCTTCTTCAGTAGCCATTTGTTGAATTACACGACTTGACATTGGGAAAGCAGAAATACCAGCAGCACCAATCATTGGATTAACTTTTTCTTTCATGAATAAGTTAAGAACTTTCGCAAATAATACTCCACCTACAGAGTCCATTACGAAGGCAACTAATCCAAGACCAATAACCATTAATGTATCAAATTTCAAGAATTCTTTATATTGCATCATTACTGAAATTGAAAGACCAAGAACAATACTTATTAAATTAACTAGTTCATTTTGTGCTGAAACTGATAAACGTTCTAAGACTCCACATTCGCGTAATAAGTTACCATACATTAGGAAACCAACTAATGGAAGTGAAACGGGTGCGATAAGACCGGCTACAATTGTAATAACAATTGGGAACAAGATTTTCGCTGTTTGAGAAACAGTACCTGGATGGTATGTCATGCGAATTTGACGTTCTTTTTTAGTTGTTACAGCTTTAATAGCGATTGGTTGGATAATTGGTACAAGTGCCATATATGAGTATGCAGCTACTGTGATTGCCCCCATGTACTTCGAACCTAATGTATTAGCAACGAAGATTGATGTTGGTCCATCAGCTGCTCCGATAATACCTATTGATGCTGCATCTTTAATGTCAAATCCAAGGAATACAGCAGCAATAATTGTAAAGAATATACCGAATTGAGCTGCAGCTCCGAAGAATAACATAAATGGGCTTTGTAATAAAGGACCAAAGTCAATCATTGCTCCAATACCAATAAATAGTAATAACGGGAACAGTTCTGTTTTAATCCCTGCATCAAAAAGCACTTGGAACGGGCCAGGTTCTCCACCTGCTGAAAGTACTCCTGAATCTGGGAAGTTTACCAACATTGTACCTAGTCCCATAGGAACTAGTAAAGTTGGTTCATAATCTTTTTTGATACCTAGGTACATTAAAATTGCACCAATGATCATCATTACAATACGACCGGGTTCTTGACCCATGCCGATGACTCCTTGTAAAAGTGTGTCCACTTATATCTCCTCTCTTACTCTAAAAAAAACTATTAAGCAATAGTGATTAATGCATCACCAGGTTGAACCATTTCTCCTTGGTTCACATGAATTCCTGTAACTGTTCCATCTTGAGGTGCAACAATTTCATTTTCCATTTTCATTGCTTCTAAAATCATGATTGGTTGATTTGCTGTAACTGCATCGCCAACATTCACTAATACTTTTAAGATTGTTCCAGGCATAGGTGCTGTTATAGCATCTGCTCCGGCTGGGGCACTGGCTGCAGGGGCTGAGGCTGCTACTGGAGCTGTTTCTTCAACAGCCGGAGCTGGAGCAACTGCTGCAGGGGCTGGGGCTGCTACTGGAGCTGCAGGAGCAACTCCACCAATTTCTTCCATTTCAACTAAATACTTTTCACCATCAACAGTGATTTCAAACTTTCTTAATGCCATTTCTAAATGTCCTCCGTTTAATTAATTAACTTTTTGCCTTTTTAATGCTTGCGATGCTTTGTGTCGAATTGGGAACCATAAAGTTAATAGTACTTGCTACAATGATTCCTAACTTACGATATTCAGGATTTCTTTTTTCAAGATTCTTTAAGATATACTCTTTACCATTATCGTCATATTTTGCGATAGAACTTGCAATCAAAGCTACCTTCCGTCTCTCATCAGGATCATCTACCTTGATCCATTTAGGAATTGTTTCCCAGTTATCGTCTTCTTTTTTTTGAACAGCAGCTTGTTGTGAAACAGTTTCGCTGTTTTCTTGTGCTTTTTTTCCAAAAAGATTACTAAAAAATCCCATTCAGACTCCTTTCTATATTTTGTATTATTAGACATATCTTTATTTTAACCCTTTTGATTGAAAACGCCAACATTTTCCTTGTTCTACCTGTGTTTTTTTGTGTTTTATATATTAAATCTACTATTTAAAATAAATAATTTCATTTCAAAAAAAATAGGCAAAAAACATTGTTTTTTTCGTGTTCTTTTGAAAGCGTTACCTTTTTTTTACAAAATATAGTTATATAATATGAGTGTAGGTTATTTTGCTAGCAAACAAAAAAAGAAAAAGGAGAAATCTAATGCTTACACTATTAGCTTATCTCATGATTATCTGTTTCATGGCAGTGATTATGACTAAGAAAATGTCAGCCTTTACAGCGTTGACAACAATTCCAATTGTATTTGCAGTTATTGCAATTATTTCTGGACAGGCCCATTTAACGGGATCTACTAAAGGAAATATTAAAATCCTTAAAGCCTTAGCAGGTGAAGGTGCAAAAGAAGTTCCTAAATCAATGGATATCCACATGGGTGACCTTGGAACTTTAATTCTTGAAGGTATCAAGAGTGTATCTGTCACAGGTATCATGCTATTATTCGCAATTCTTTTCTTCTCAACAATGCTTGATGCAGGTCTATTTGACCCAATCACTGAGAAAATGGTTTTCTTTGCAAAAGGCGACCCTAAGAGAGTTTTGATGGCAACAGCAGTTGTTGCTGCAGCAGTTTCACTTAATGGTGACGGAACTACTACTACACTTATTTGTTGTTCTGCATTCCTACCTATCTACGATCGCTTAGGAATGAAACGCATGAACTTAGCTGTTCTAGTTATTCTTCAAAATACTATCATGAACTTGCTTCCTTGGGGTGGTCCAACAGCTCGTGCAATGTCAGTTCTAGACGTTGGTGGTGACATCCTTACTTTCCTTCTTCCAGGTATGATTCTTTCATTAGCATACATGATCTTCTTCGTTGCGAACCGTATGGGTAACCAAGAACGTAAACGCTTAGGAGTTAAAGAATTATCTGATGCTGAACTTAGAGAATTAACAGTTATTTCTGATGAAGAAACTCTTGCAATTCGTCGTCCAAAAAACTGGGCTTTCAATGCTATCTTAACTGTTGGCTTAATCGCGTGGTTGGTTGCTGGATCATTTATTCCTGCAATTGAAGTTCCACCTGCAGTATTATTCCTTGTTGCTACATCAGTAGCATTACTTGTTAACTATCCAAACCTTAAAGACCAAGGTAAACGTATTGGTGCGAATGGTGGAGATGCAGTTCAAGTTATCATCCTAGTATTCGGTGCTGGAGTTCTTATGGGACTATTTAACGGTACTGGTATGGCTGATGCAATCGCAAACAACTTAACAACAATTATTCCTAAATCACTTGGTGGTTTCTGGGGTATCGTAGTTGCTATCGTTTCTGCTCCTGGTACATTCTTCATTTCAAATGATGGTTTCTACTACGGAGTTATGCCAGCACTTGCTAAAGCAGGTAATGAGTACGGATTCGATAACATGCATATGGCAGTAGCATCACTAATGGGACAAGCATTCCACTTGTTAAGCCCACTAGTAGCATTCATTTACCTATTACTTCGTCTTACTGAAGTTGATATGGGTGAATGGCAAAAAGAAGCTGGTAAGTATGCAATCGGTATCTTCATAATCTTCCTAGGAACTTCATTAATCCTTGGAACACTTACAAATGGTGCTTGGGGAATTCCATTCTTCATCGCTCCAAAATAATAATTAACTTTCGAAACCATCCTTCTGGATGGTTTTTTTATAAAAATACAACACTAGAGAGGTAGTTATTTTAACTACCTCTCTAGTGTTGTATTTATTAATAATCAATTTAAATTTAATTTATTTAAAAAATATATTATAGCAAGCAAATCTGCACTTCCACCAGGACTTAAATTTTTCTCAATAAATTTTTCATCTACTTCAATCATTTGGTTTTCAAAATCTTGAAAATCTGAATTTAAAAGTTCACTTGACAGATTTTGTGCATATTTAAGACCTTCTCTTCCACCACGATGTAAAAGATTCGCGTCTTCAGCAAAAAGAATAATTTCTAACAATAGTTTGTGCCAATAAAACTTATCATTTTCATCAATTGAGGTATTCTCCAAAAGTCGTTGAACTGTAGGATAACCCATTATGGCTTCTCCACGTACTCCTTTTGCACCATACTTTTTGTAAGTACTTATACCATTGGTCAAGTTTTCCCTTTCAAAGTCGTTCATTAAACCATCTGCTAATTGTTTTATTATATCAAATAGTTCATTTTTCTGAACTGATACTGATGGACCATTTTTCTTGAAAATAAAACCTAGAGCACCGAGAAATAGTGCAAAAGTAAAATTCGCCCCTTTATGGGTATTTACACCGTTGGTAGCATTAAACATTGCTTCTTCCGCAAGTATTCCTTCATCTCGTAATTTTATAAATAAGGCACCCATATCATCATCTGCATGTTCATAGCCTAACTTAGCATAGTTTATAAAATAAGGTAACAAAGCATCTGCACTGGATAAGAAAGTATCCACACTCATATCAGAGTGGGAACCATTATTTCTTTCGTCCACCAGTCCTGGTTTAGGTGAAAGTCTAACTTCAAAAATTAATGCGTTATATGCAGCTCGAGAAATTGATTCCAGTTCATTTCTTGCACTAGTTACCATTTTCTTCCTCATCATCGATAACACTTACAATAAAGTTCGCACTTGATCCTAAATGTTTATCAATTAATTTTTCAATCTCTGGCTCATTTTGTTCAAGCATCAAATTATAAATCTCCCTGTGATCATCAATTGCTTGCTTAGTTCTTGAGTCAGAAATAGTTGTTATTTCATGAAAGTACAATTGATAAACCTTAAGAGTTTCAATAATATTTTGGATACGGAACATTCTAGCCTTTTCGAAAATTAAATTATTAAATTCTTTAAAATTTTGTCTAATTAAATCAAATTCACCTTTTTCATAGAATTCCTCAGCATCACTAACAATTTTCTCTAGTTCAGCAAAATCAGATTCCGTCATTTTTTTACTGGCCTCAATAGTTGCTAATGTTTCAAAAGACTTTCTAATAGCAAAAATTTCTTGGACATCGCTCTGAGTAATTCCCAGAACAACGGCTCCATTCTTATTCCCCAAGCCATAGGCAACTAATTTTTCTGCTTCAAGTTGTTTAAGTGCTTGCCTGATAGGTGTACGTGAAATATTTGAATAGACCGATATTTGTTTCTCATTTATTCTTGTACCAGCAGGAATTTTCCCTGTAATAATCATCTTATAAAATGCATCATATACAATTTCATGAAGGGATTTATCTAAGGAAAGATCTAGATGTGACAAGAATAATTCTGTAACTTGATTCATAATTCTACCCTCTATATTAAAATACAGGTTAGATTATCTAACCCATATTATTATTATAAACTAAATAACGAAAATTTAAAACACTCTTAGTACACTTTTCTTAAAAATCAGTATTGTCAGGATTTAAAGAAAGTTTTCCTTCATCTAGACCATCTAAAATACTAATCTCTTCCGCCGTTAAATCAAAATCAAATAATTCAGCATTTTGAATAATTCTAGACTCTGTTACAGATTTTGGAAGTGGTAAAAATCCTTTATCAAGTGACCATCTAAGCGCAATTTGTGCAGTAGATTTATTGTATTTTTCTGCAATTTTCATAAGAGTTGGCAATTCAAGAATTTTACCAGTTCCCAGTGGAGAATAAGCTTCTGTTAAGATGCCATTTTCTTTGTTAAATTTAACAATATCTTTTTGTTGATCGCTTGGATTTAAATAAATTTGATTAACAGAAGGTTTTATTTTTGCAGTAGCAAGTAATGGTGTCAAATGTCTTTCGTGGAAATTTGATACTCCAATTGATTTAATTTTCCCATCTTCAACGGCATCTTCCATCGCTCTCCAAACATCAGCATTTCTCTTTTCATTATTTGGACGATTAGCCTTTGGATTTGGCCAATGAATCAAATATAAATCCAAATAATCTAATCCTAATTTTTCAAGGCTTGTATCAATAGCTTTTTTTGCATCATCATAAGTAATTGCATCATTCCATAACTTAGTTGTTATAAAAATTTCATTACGCGGTATACCTGATTTTGCAATAGCTTTCCCTACTGATTCTTCATTTCCATATATTGCTGCGGTATCGATATGCCTATAACCAGCTCTTAACGCTGTTGTAACTGATTCTTCAGCAACATCTCCGGCAGGTGTTTGCCATGTACCAAAACCGACAACTGGTATTTTTTCACCATTTGATAAAGTATATGTATCAGTTAAAGTCATTATAATCCTCCTTAGTCTCTTTCCCTTATTTTATAATTAATCTTTCTCTTTTACAAAAAAATTGAACTAAATTTGTTATAATTAACTTATCAATAAAAAGGAGATATATTATGGCAGAAGTAGAAAGCTTCCAACTTGATCATACAAAAGTATTAGCACCATATGTTCGTCTAATTTCAACTGAAACTGGACCAAAAGGAGATATCATTACCAACTTTGATATTCGCTTAGTTCAACCGAATGAACAAGAAATTCCAACAGCAGGAATTCATACTATTGAGCATCTTTTAGCAAGTCTAATAAGAGATAGAATGGATGGATTAATTGACTGTAGCCCATTTGGTTGTCGTACTGGTTTTCATTTAATTGCTTGGGGTGATAAAACAAGCGAAGAGATAGCAAGTGTTATTAAATCATCACTTGAAGAAATTGCCAATGTAACAAAATGGGAAGATGTGCCAGGCACTACTATAGAATCATGTGGAAATTATCGTGATCACTCACTTTGGACAGCTAAAGAATGGTCAAAACTTATTCTTGAAAGAGGAATTTCAACTGATGCTTTTGAAAGAAAAGTAATATAATGAAGTTTCAACATACTAAAAAAGAGTCTTAAACAAGACTCTTTTTAATATATATTAAATATATTAATTATTTTTCAGTAAGTGCAGCAAGACCTGGAAGTGTTTTACCTTCAAGTAATTCCATAGATGCACCACCACCAGTAGAAATCCATGAGAATCTATCAGCATAGCCTAAATTAATTGCAGCTGCTGCTGAGTCTCCACCACCGATAATTGATTTACAATCTGGTTGAGATACGATAGCATCCATTACACCAATAGTTCCTGCTTGGAAGTCAGGGTTTTCAAATACACCCATAGGACCATTCCATACTACTGTTTTAGCTCCATCAATTTCTTTTGTGAATTTTTCAATAGATTTAGGACCAATATCAAGACCAAGGAACCCTTTATCTATAGCTTCTCCTTCAGTATCTTTAACTTCAGTATAGCCAACAAAAGCATTCGCTTCTTTTGAATCAACAGGTAAGATTAATTTACCATTTGATTTTTCAAGAAGTTCTTTGGCAAGATCAAGTTTATCTTCTTCGACTAAAGAATCACCAATTTCGATGCCTTGAGCTTTATAGAATGTATAAGTCATCCCACCACCGATAAGAACTTTGTCAGCTTTATCAAGAAGATTTTCGATTACACCTATTTTATCAGAAACTTTTGATCCACCAAGAATTGCCACAAATGGACGAACCGGTGCTTCAACTGCTTCTTGAATATATGCAATTTCATTTTCTAAAAGGAAACCAGCAACAGCTTTATCTACATTTTCAGAAATACCTACGTTTGAAGCATGTGCACGGTGTGCAGTACCAAAAGCATCGTTAACAAAGATTCCATCACCTAAGCTAGCCCAATATTTAGCGAGTTCAGGGTCATTTCCAGATTCTTTTTTACCATCTACGTCTTCAAAACGTGTATTTTCTACAAGCAGTACTTGACCATCTTCTAAACCATCAATAGCAGCTTCAAGCTCAGCACCACGAGTAGCAGGTACAAATACAACTTCTTGACCAAGTTTATCTGATAAATCCTTTGCTACAGGAGCAAGTGACTTACCTTCTTTATCTTCTTCTGTTTTTACACGACCTAAGTGTGAGAATAAGATTGCACGTCCACCGTTATCAGTAATATATTTGATTGTTGGAAGAGCTGCTGTAATTCGATTATCGTTTGTAATAACGCCATCTTTCAAAGGAACATTAAAGTCTACACGTACTAAAACTTTTTTACCTTTAAGATCAACATCTTTAACTGTTAATTTAGCCATTTTTTCTCCTTTTGTTTTAAAATCAAATGATTTTTTATTAACTTATATACAAGCTTATTATATCACAA
The DNA here is from genome assembly GCF_001832885.1 of Floricoccus penangensis. GTDB lineage: Bacteria > Bacillota > Bacilli > Lactobacillales > Streptococcaceae > Floricoccus > Floricoccus penangensis. Next base: position 355,764 of record NZ_MKIQ01000028.1, read on the forward strand.
ACTTGATTTTTGTTAAGTAAAAATATAAAAGTTTAAAATTATATGTAATAAACTTTTATGTTTTATTCTTAGATTCAATTATTATTTTGAAAGTTTAACAACTGAACCTTTTAGACCAATAGACCCAAAACCATCAATCTTAGAGTCTATAAAATGTTCATTTTTTCCAAATTCATTGATACGAATGTTTTTTACTTTTGTGCCCTTCTTGATAGGTTTAGGCATTCCTTTAACTGGTAAATCTTTAATAATAACGACACTATCGCCAGTTTTCAATTGATTACCTTCACTATCAAGCACAACGAATATTTCTTCTTTATTATTTATATCATCTTGCGAAAATTCCGCACCACATTCTGAACAACCAAATGTTGTGTCAGATAGTTCATATGTGTACTCACTAGAGCAAGATGGGCATTTTGGTGTTTCCATTTTTCTCCTTAAAAAAACGAGAAAGCTAGAAAGCCTTCCCGTTAAGATCGTCAATAAGGTTTCTTATTTAGCGATTTTTGCAAAGTATTCAAGAGTACGAACTAATTGAGATGTATAAGACATTTCGTTATCGTACCAAGATACAGTTTTAACTAATTGAGCGTTGTCATCACCAGTGATGATTTCAGTTTGAGTAGCATCGAATAATGAACCAAATGACATACCAACGATATCGCTTGAAACGATTTCATCAGTGTTGTATCCGTAAGATTCGTTAGCTGCTTCTTCCATAACTTTATTTACTTCATCAACAGTAACTTCTTTACCAAGAATACTTACAAGTTCAGTAAGAGATCCAGTTGGAACTGGTACACGTTGTGCATGTCCAGAAAGTTTACCGTTTAATTCAGGAATTACTAAACCAATAGCTTTAGCAGCACCAGTTGAGTTAGGAACGATATTTACAGCTGCTGCACGAGCACGACGGAAGTCTCCACCACGGTGAGGTCCGTCAAGAAGCATTTGGTCACCAGTGTATCCGTGAACTGTAGTCATTGTACCAGCTTTAAGACCAAAGTTTTTGTTTAAAGCATCAGCCATTGGTGCAAGACAGTTAGTAGTACATGAACCAGCTGAAATTACTGTTTCAGAACCATCAAGGATGTCATGGTTAGTGTTAAATACGATAGTTTTAACATCAGCTCCACCAGGTGCAGTGATAACTACTTTTTTAGCTCCATTTTCATGTAAATGAAGTTCAGCTTTTTCTTTAGATGCGAAGAAACCAGTTGCTTCTAAAACGATTTCAACACCGTCAGCTGCCCAGTCAATATTTTTTGGATCAGCCTCAGCAGAAACTTTTACAAATTTTCCGTTTACGTCAAATCCACCTTCTTCAACTTCAACAGTTCCATTGAAACGTCCTTGAGTTGAATCGTATTTTAATAAATGAGCAAGCATTTCAGGGTTTGTAAGGTCATTAATACGTGCTACTTCAACACCATCAATGTCTTGAATACGACGAAAAGCAAGACGTCCAATACGTCCAAAACCGTTGATACCAACTTTAACTACCATAATGTAGATTTCCTCCTTATTGAAAATCAAAAATTTTTTTAATGGGTACATAAGTCCCCATGCACTTTGGTAAGTAATTAACTTACATGACTATGATAACATTTTTACAATAAAATGCAACAATAAATCTTAGATATGTATTACAATAAAAAAAGAAAAATCATACAGTTGATTTATTAATCTACTGTATTATCTTTCTTTTTTGGCTTGAAAAGCTTTGCAAAAAAACCTTTACTTTGCTCTTCATTAATATTAGTTTTTAATTTCTCAGCATCTTCTCGTAATTGCTCAGTATCAATTCTTAATTGCTCACTGTCAGCCATTGCTTTTGCAGTCAATTGTTGTTGCTGATCAAGTTGCTTATCTTTTTCAGAAATTTGCTGATCCTTAATAGATAATTGTTCATCTTTTGTGGCCAATTGAGAATCTTTCACTCTTAGTTGCTCATTCAAACGTCTAATTTCAGCATTTTTATCTTCCATTAAATTTGCAATCAAAACATTCATACTATATTCCGAAGCATTTGCTTCATCAAATTCTGAAGTCTGAACAATAACTTTTTTATCGTAAATTTTTTCTAGTTCTCTAATTCCTTTGACATTTACAACAGTAGTACCCTTTTCATTTTTCTCAACGAATTCTCCAGGTAATTTCTTTACTCTATTATTCATTGCTTGTCGTGTGACACCAAAAAGATCAGATAGTTCACTTACAGTTTTTAAATCCATAACTCTCTCCTCAAATTAATATATAAATTATAACATTAAATTTAAAATAAAAAAATAGACGTTACAAATAGCAACGTCATAGTTTATACCGGCGGCCGGGGTCGAACCGGCACGTCCTCGCGGACACTGGATTTTGAGTCCAGCGCGTCTGCCAATTCCGCCACGCCGGCATACATAAAGATTAAAACTGGGGTAGCTGGATTCGAACCAACGCATGAGGGAGTCAAAGTCCCTTGCCTTACCGCTTGGCTATACCCCAATAAATAGGCGAGTGAGGGGAATCGAACCCCCGAATGTCAGAGCCACAATCTGATGTGTTAACCACTTCACCACACCCGCCATATTATTAACACGGGCAGCAGGAATTGAACCCACACCAAAGGTTTTGGAGACCTTTGTTCTACCTTTAAACTATGCCCGTAAATTATGGAAGGGGAGGGATTCGAACCCCCGAACCCGAAGGAGCGGATTTACAGTCCGCCGCGTTTAGCCACTTCGCTACCCTTCCAAGTAAATATATAAACAAATAATAAAACTATTTGACGGTCCCGACGGGAATCGAACCCGCGATCTTCGCCGT
>NZ_MKIQ01000029.1 GCF_001832885.1 Floricoccus penangensis
AAGAGCTATACGAAGAATGATTTCTGATATGCAAAATAAGGGTATGAGTGTTAAAAATTCATATTTTGGTTATAGAAGTTATGGCCATCAAGCTCAATTATATAATGAATATATTGGTATTTATGGTAAAGTGGGTGCGGATAGAATTGCAGCTCGTCCAGGTCACTCAGAACACCAAACAGGTTTGGCATTCGATATTCAACTAGGTGGACAGTTTGAAATCAATTGGATTGCTAGAAATGCACATAGATATGGATTTATTGTTCGATATCCTGCAGGTAAAGAATTAATAACTGGTTATCAATATGAGTTTTGGCATTTGAGATATGTTGGAAATAAAGCTACAAATATTTATAACTCTGGTAAAACACTTGAAGAGTACTACAATTTTCCTGGTGGAGGATATAAATAAAGTATTTGTTAGTTAAAATCACCAAAAATTGGATTTAAATTTGAAGCAGAGATGCTTCATTTTTTTTGTAATCTTTTGTGAAAAATACACAACAATACATAGTAAACGCTTTCAGAAAGTGCTATACTTTATTTGAAGTCAAGGAGGAGTAGAAGAAAAGAGTTCCTAAGTGGTAAACTTACAAATTATTAATTTGTGATTTTATTACTATCAGCTCAACTTTGAAGTTTCGCAAAGATAAATTTATGAAGTTTCAAAGACATTTTGTTGATAACTATTAGTAAAAGGAAATTGGAGATTTAAAAATGACAACAGATTTTAGAACAAGTACTGCCGAAGGAAAAGTTAACTTTGTAAATGTTTATGATTTAGAAAAAGCAGCATCACTCGTAATACCTACTGGAGCTTTTGGTTATATTTCTAGTGGAGCTGGTGATATGTGGACTTTAGAACAAAATACTAAGTCTTTCAATCATAAAGTAATTGCACCAGGTGTACTTAGAAATATCGAAAATCCAGATCAATCAACTACTATTCTCGGGCAAAAAATTAGCACACCGATTATTATGGCACCAGTTGCTGCTCATGCACTTGCTAATGTTCAAGGCGAAGCAGCTACATGTAAAGGCGTCGCTGAATCAGATACTATTTATACTGTTTCATCATATGCTGGGCAAACTTATGAGAAAATGCGTGCAGCAAGTGGCGATGCTCCACAATGGTTCCAATTCTATATGAGTAAAAATGATGATGATAATATTAAGATTTTAGATCTTGCTGTAAAAAATGGTGCTAAAGCAATTGTTCTTACTGCTGATGCTACTGTTGGAGGTAATCGTGAGATTGACTTGAGAAATGGCTTTACCTTCCCAATTGCAATGCCAATTGTTGCTTCATATCAGTCTGGTGTTGGACAAACAATGGATGCAGTTTATAAATCTTCAAGACAAAACTTAAGCTATAAGGACATTGAATTTATTCAAAAACATACTAATTTACCCGTGTTTGTTAAGGGTGTTCAAACTGCGGAAGATGCTGAAGCAGTTATTGAAGCAGGTGCAGATGGTATATGGGTAAGTAACCATGGTGGACGTCAACTAGACGGAGGACGTGCTTCGTTTGATTCTTTAGAAGAAGTTGCAGAAGCGGTCAACAAACGTGTACCGATTGTATTTGATAGTGGAATTAGACGTGCACAACATGTATTTAAAGCACTTGCATCAGGTGCAGACGTTGTTGCAATTGGCCGTCCAGTAATCTATGGTCTAGCACTTGGTGGTTCAGAAGGAGTAAAAGAAGTATTTGATTACTTTAAGAATGAGCTTAAAATGGTTATGCAACTAGCGGGTACTCATAATATTGAAGAAATTAAAAATACAAAACTAAGAAAAAATGAGTATATGTAAGAAGTACTCTCCGATTACCCAATTAATTTGTTATACTGTATCTCGTCTAGTAAAACATTTGTATAGTCACTTAAAAATAGATTAATACATCGTTGCGATTTATACTAATATGCTTGCTTATTAAAGTATAATCGACATCGGAGCAAGGCGTTGCGAAGCGAAGTGCCTTGTCTTGCGACTTACACTAATAAGCCTGCTTATTTAAGTGTAATCGACAGCGTAGTAAAACGAAGGCATTTCTATTTTAATCAACTATAATAAATGAAATTAAAAATCTAGAGAATATTTATTTAGGGGGAAAAAATTTGAGTACATTAGCAAAACGTATTCGAAGATGGGAAAAACTTTTGATTCAATTTAAGGAAGTTAAGCCAGGATTTACTCAGTCTGGGAATGGATACTATCTTGAACTATCTTGAACAATATATACCATATCATTATCTAAAAGATGTTCCTTTTGACAAACTTCAATCAGATGAAAAAAACTACTAAACCACTTGTAGTTGGTCCATTTAAACCAAAAAAGATTGTTCCTGGTGAATCAATCAGCTACGAAGTAAATGAATACTATTATGGTGAGAAACCAAAACTTGATTCGGTAGTTGTTAAGGCTATCAATCCTTCAAAAGTTGTTTCTTCACTTAAAAATGCAGAATTTGATATTGTAAGAGGTACTACACAGGATCTATATCCAGAAGTGGAAAAACTTAAATATAAAGGATACGCAATTACCGGTCAAGATGAACTTGCAGTGTCGGTTATGTATTATAATGTTGGTTATTATGATGCTCAAAAATCATTAAATATCTCTGATCGTGAAACTCCTGTTTAAGATGTTAAAGTTCGTCAGGCTTTATCTTATGCCTTGGATGAAGATTCAATTGCTAAAGAAATCTACCATAATCTTAAATATAGAGCCAATGGTACATTCCGCCAGTCTTTTCAGATTATGTGAATAAAGATAATAAAGGTTTTCCTTATGAACCAGAAAAATCAGAGAAATTATTTGAAGAGGCTGGATATACTTATAAAAAAGATGCCAAAGGTAAAGATGGCAAGACAAACGAGGTAAGCGAAAAATGTTACTTAGTAGACAAAAATGGTAAAACCCTTTCTCTAGTATTTCTAGCTCGCTCTGGTCAATCTTACTCTGAAACAGTTGCTATGGATTATATTAACCACTGGAAAGCAGTCGGTGTAGATGTGAGTCTATTCAAAAATAAACTTACTGATTTTAACACATGGGCTGATCTTGTTAAATCATCAGGAAAAACTGAAGATAATCAAACCTGGGATATTTCAATAGGTGGATGGAGCCTGTCATCTGAACCTAGTCAGCAAGATTTATTCTCAGCAAAAGCACCATTTAACTTAGGTCACTTTACATCACCAGAATTAACATCACTGCTTGATGATATTGATTCACAAAAGTCGCTTGATAAAGAATACAGAGCAAAAGCATTCCAAAAATATCAAGCATATATTCAAGATACAGCCTTTGTAACTCCACTTGATTTTTCAATTGATTGGACGCCAGTTAATAAACGTGTTGTTGGTTGGACACAAGCCTATGATGCTACTGATTTATGGGCAAAACTTGGTGTATCAAATGATAAACCAGACCAAGGAAAATAAATATTTTATAACAGGAAAAGTATATTGAAAAAAACAGCGGATCTTTATGATTCTGTTGTTTTTTTTGATAAATAATTTATAAAATTTATAGTAGGAAAATGAGTTTTTTTACTATAAATATATAAAACATATTACCAGTATTTTTATCTTTTTTGTGCTAATCTATAAGTATTAAAAGGAAAGTAGGTAAGAATATGAAAATTGCAGTCGTAGCAGCAAATGGTGCCGCTGGTCAACATATAGTAGAAGAAGCAGTTAATCGTGGACACGAAGTTACAGCTTTTGTTAGAAGTGAAAACAAATCTAAGGCACAAAATGCAGTTGTTAAAGATTTATATGAAATAACTAGTGATGATCTTAAAGGTTTCGATGTTGTTGTTGATGCATTTGGTAATTTCAATATGGATCAGCTAGACCAACATTCAACTTCTCTTATGCATTTAGCAGACCAACTTTCTCACGAGCAAGCAAGACTTTTAGTCGTAGGCGGTGCTGGAAGCCTTTATACTGATAAGTCGGAAGAATTGCAAGTAAAAGATGAGGCAACGTTCCCAGATGTATTTAGACCACTTGCTCAAGCAATGTCTGACGCACTTGACTTATTACGCAAACGTACAGATGTTAAATGGACATACTTAAGCCCTGCAGAAGATTTTGATGCTGAAGGACCTCGTACAGGAAGTTATGTACTTGCTGGAGAAGTTAGGGAATTTAACAGTGAAGGTAAAAGTTATATCAGTTATGCAGACTATGCAATTGCCATGAATGATCTTGCTGAAAAAGCAAATCATATTCATGAAAGAGTATCAGTTTATACTGCTTAATTTAATGAATTATAGAATATATAATGCTGAAAATCATGATTATCCTATAGTTTTTAGTCTCCCTCATAGTGGAGTTGATATTTCAGAAAACATGCGAAAAAAACTTCGGGAAGATGCAATTCTTTCCAATACTGATTGGTTTTTACGAGAACTTTATAGCTTTCTTCATGATGATATGAACCAAACGCTGATTGAAAATAACCTGAATAGGTACTTAGCTGATCCAAATCGATCTCCGCAAGCAATTGGAAACGGAAATTCATATATGGACAATGTTATCTATAAAGAAAATACTTTTGGTAAACCATTATATAAAGAAAAATTATCAAAAGATGATATTGGTAACAGAATCAGTAGCTACTACTATCCATATCACCAAGCACTAGAAAAACTACTGAAAGATAAAATTGATAAATTTGGTAAGGTCTTTCTAATTGATTTACATAGTTTTGCCTTGTATCCAAAGTATGAAGAATTAGATACCTGTGATTTTGTTCTAGGTAATGATTCAGATAAAACTAGCAGTAAAGATTTTCGTCTGATGATAACAAGTATGCTTGAAGATTCAAGTTTTTCAGTTTCAAATAATTTCCCATTTTCTGGTGGCTATATTACAAAACACTATGGCTTAGAGAAGAATATTGAAAGTTTACAGATGGAAATTCGTTACTCAACTTATATAGGTGATAGAGAATTTGGTGAGGAAGAACTTGATTCTTCAATAATTGATAAAGATACTTTTAATGAAACAAAAAATAAATTAAATATTGTTTTTACAAAGATATTTGATGTAATAAAAGATTTCAAATAATAAAAAAGGAGCTTTCAACTCCTTTTTTATTATTTTCAGAAAATATAAATTTTGTTGCACAATTCAAAAAATATGTTATACTAATCACACAGTAAAGACTTGACAGTATTTACTAAAAAATATTTTCATATTATAGGTTTGGATAATTTATTCAAGCAAAAAAACAAGAAGAGGAAGAGATTATGACTATTTACAATTTTTCTGCTGGCCCAGCTGTTTTGCCAAAGCCTGTCTTGGAAAAAGCCCAAGAAGAGCTTGTTAACTACAAATCTAGCCAAATGTCCGTAATGGAATTGAGTCATCGCTCCGTACTTTTTGATGAAATTATTAAAAATGCTGAAAAGTTACTTAGAGAATTAATGGATATTCCAGAAAATTACAAGGTTTTATTCTTACAAGGTGGAGCAAGTTTGCAGTTTACCATGATTCCATTAAACTTGGCACAAGGTAAGAAAGCACTTTATGTTAATACGGGTGCTTGGGCTAAAAAAGCAATATCTGCTGCTAAGCAAATTGAAGACGTAGAAGTAGAAGTTATTGCGTTAAGTGAAGACAAAAACTTCACTTACATCCCTAAAATTACTAAAGACATGGTGGATCAAGATGCTGCCTATCTTCACATTACAACAAACGAAACAATTGGTGGTATTCGCTATACAGATATACCTGATACTGGGGATGTTCCTTTAATCGCTGATATGTCTTCAAATATTCTAGCAAATGATTATAAGGTGAGTGATTTCGGTCTGATCTATGCTGGTGCTCAAAAGAATATCGGCCCTGCTGGTCTTACAGTTGTTATAATACGAGAAGATTTGATTAAAGAAGGACAAAATATTCCTCCAATGCTTGATTATTCAGTTCTTGCAGCTAATGATTCAATGTACAATACACCACCAACATATGCTATTTATATTGCGGGACTTGTCTTTGAATGGTTGAAGGACCTCGGTGGGCTTGATGAGATTCTTAAACAAGATCAAGAAAAAGCACAATTACTTTATGACTATATCGATTCAACTGATTTTTATATCAGCCCAGTTGCTAAGGAAGATAGATCAATAACTAATGTACCTTTCATCACAGGCGATGATGAACTAGATAAAAAATTCAACTCTGAAGCAAAAGCTTATGGCTTCGAAAATTTAAAAGGACACCGTTCAGTAGGTGGAATGAGAGCAAGTTTATATAATGCCTTTCCAAAAGAAGGTGTTGAAGAGTTGGTTAAATTCATGAAGAATTTTGAAGAAGAAAATAAGGAGAAATAGATGTACCATTTAAAAACATTCAATGCTATTGCTTCAGAAGGTCTTGAACGCTTTGATAAGGCAAATTATTCTATTAATGAAAGTGATAATCCTGACGGTATCATTTTAAGAAGTCAGAATCTAAATGACTATGATTTTCCAAAATCAGTTTTAGCAGTTGCGCGTGCTGGAGCTGGTACTAATAACGTTCCAGTTACAAAGTGTGCTGAAAATGGAATTGTTGTCTTTAACACACCAGGAGCAAATGCTAATGCAGTTAAAGAGCTTGTAATAGCAAGTCTTTTGCTAAGTGTACGCCCTATGATTCAAGGGTCAAACTGGGTTCAAACGCTTGAAGGTGATGATACAGAAAAGCAAGTTGAAGCTAATAAGAAGCAATTTGCAGGTCATGAGCTATTTGGCAAGAAATTGGGTGTTATTGGGCTTGGTTCAATTGGTGCTATGGTAGCTAATGACGCATATCGTCTTGGAATGGATGTTATGGGCTATGACCCTCACGTGTCTGTTGATACTGCTTGGTCAATTTCACGTCGTGTTAAGCGTGCTAAGGATATGTCTGAAGTCCTAAAAGAATGTGACTTCATCACAATACATGTTCCCTTGCTAGACTCTACTAAAGGACTAATTAGCAGTAAAGAACTTGCAATGATGAAAGAAGACGCTACCCTTCTTAATTTTTCACGTGGAGAAATCGTTGATGTAGATGCGGTAGTTTCAGCTGTTAATGATGGAAATATTGCAGGGTATATCAGTGATTTTGCTGATTCAAGATTACTTCATAGTGATAAAATTCTTGTCCTTCCTCATTTAGGCGCTTCAACAGAAGAAGCAGAAGTCAATTGTGCTAAGATGGCAGCCGCAACCCTTAAAGATTTCCTAGAAAATGGAAATATTAAGAATTCTGTCAATTTCCCAACTGTAGAAATGCGCTTTTCATCTCCATATCGTCTTACAGTCATAAATAAAAACGTACCAAATATGTTGGGAGTTATCTCATCACTGATTGCTGCAGAAGATATCAATATTGATAACATGATTAATCGTGGACGAGGTGACTTTGCATATACAATTGTTGACGTCAATGAAACATCAGATGAAAAAATCAATCGTATTATTGATGTTCTGACTGAAAATGAAAATATTATCAAAGTACGTGCTATAAAAGGCTAATACATATAGAAACAATCTAAGAATCACTCTTGGATTGTTTTAGTTTACTATCTTTGCTTGAAATTTAAGATATTTGACATTGTCCCATTTCTAAATTAAAATTATTTTCTATACAAATGTAATATAACTCTTTGTATCAAAGAAAGAAGAGAAAATGGAAGAGATAATTTATCCATATCAGTATTTTGCTATTCAAAACCAAGTGAAATTTCTGATATCATCATATCAATCTGTAAACGACCCTAAAACAATTGAAGCCGTTCAGGCACAAGCAGTAGAAGAAATCAATCAAATTCTTGACGATTTATCTGAGGAACAAATTTTTGCTGAATTTAAAGAAGTCATTTTAGATCGTTCATTGACAAATGAAAAGGCTGATCGACTACTTTTAAATATAAAAGAGGTGGTAATCCCTTTTAAAATTCCAACAAACAAACAGTTAGAAAAAACATTTAAAAAAGTTAAGAAACTTAAAGTCCCAAATTTTGAGAGTTTTGATTTGAAAGAATCTTCATTTATTGGATGGAATGATCCCGGAAATCAAAAGAAATTCATTATTTACTATGCAGATGGAAAACTTGAAGGAATTTATGGAAACCAATCTAATGATTCAATAAAAAATGTATGCTCTATCTGCCATAAAACTTCTCAAGTAGCCTTGTTCCTTGCAACAACTAAAACAGGTAGTGAAGGAACATACACTAAAAAAGGAAACTATATTTGTACTGATAGTCAAAATTGTAACAGACAGATTATAGATATTAACCATTTTGAGAACTTTACACAAGAAGTTAAATTTCAAAAATAAGAAAAATAGAGGATAATTTCCTCTATTTTTTTACCTAATTTTAAGTATTTCAAGTAATTGGCTTCTCCAGGTACCCTCTTTATCCATTGCTACTTGTCCAATTTCAGGTTTTCTTTCTAGATTATAGAGCATGAGCATGGCAATTCTAGCTTCAAATGATATGAATATTTCTGCTTGGTAACCTTTTATCAGACCACCATGGTAAAACCAATCACCAAGTTTAAACCATCCAAAACCATATGCATCAAATTTTAGATTGAATATTTCCTTCCAAGACTCTTCTGATAGTATCTCATGATTTAATATAGCTTGTACCCATATTGATAAGTCTGCAATTGTTGAGACAATAGAACCATCAGCACCTGAATGATTTTGTCTACTAAATTTTCTCAACTCATTATCTACAAATAGATAGCTTTCAGCTTCAGCATCCAAAGCGTGACAAGAAGAATCTTTCATAGCAAGTTTATTCAAAATATTTTCAGAAATATAATCTGAATAAGTAGTATTACTTACTTGCTCGATAATATCCCCAAGTAGAAAGTAGTTGCTATTTGAATATTCAAACTTACTATCTGGCGAGAAATTTAATTGATGCTTACTAATAATATCTAACACACGCATTACATCATATTGATAATCTTTTTCATCATTTTCTAAGTCAAAAAAGTATTGTTCTTCTTCTGAAAAATTTTTTGTATTAGCTTCTAATTTTCTTTCTTCCATGCAAATTATAACGTAATCAGGAATACCAGATGTCATATTAAGAAGCATTCTGATTGTTATCTGATTCGAATATGGATAGCTGGGGAAGAAGTCACTTATCAGTTGGTCCAACTTTATTTTATCTTCCTCTACTAAAAGCATAATGGCAAGAGCAGTGAATTGTTTAGTGAGGGAACCAATACATGATTTTGTGTTGCTTGCGAATGGTATTTGATTTTCAATATCTGAGTAACCAAGCGAGAAAACATCTAAAATATTTTTGTCGTCTATGATTGATATTGCCCCATTGAAATCGTATTTTTCTTCTAACTGGTGTAATTTTTCTAAATGATTTTTTAATTCTTTTTTCATCTTAAACTTTCTATTATTAAAAAGTGCAGGCGTCATTTAGTTAAATAAGTATGGCATAACTTTCTCCTTTGTATATTATAAGAACAGTATATCTTATTTGTTTTGAAAACGCTAACAAATTAAAAGTATCGTATTAGTTGATTTAATTTACCTAAATATCTCACAAGTCCATTGTTTAAATATATTTATGGGTTATAATTTATTTATGAAATAATTTGGAGATAAAAGGATGAGTAAAGATATACATTTTTCAAAAAAGATAATTAAACTACGTACTGATAAAAAGTTAACTCAGGAAGATTTAGCAAATGCAATGGGTATAACTAAAGCTTCAGTGTCTAAATGGGAGAATAGGCAATCATATCCAGATATTACTCTTTTACCCCGTCTTGCATCATATTTTGACGTGACAATTGATGATTTGCTTGGCTATGAGCCAAATCTAACTAAGGAAGAAATAAGAGAATACTATGAGAAGTTTACTGATGATTTTGTAAATCTTTCTTTTGAAGAAGTAAAAGAGAATGTTGAGAGAGAAATATTCAGGTATTATTCTTGCTACCCATTCTTATTCCATATGGCTCTGCTTTATATGAACCATGCTGAACTTGCTTCTAGTATAGAGGGTGTTAATAAGATTTTATCTCGCTCATCTGAGCTTTGCAAAAGAATTATTGAGAATTCAGATGATAATTCTTTGGTCAATAACGCAATAATGCTCAAATCATCTTGTGATCTAATGACTGGTCATGCTGAGGAAACAAAAAATATTCTTGAAGACATTTTAGATCCAAGTAATTTATCAAATCAATCAGATATTCTCTTAATTAGAGCATATCTGATGCTAGGTGAAATTAATAAGGCAAAATCCTTTAATCAGTTTAGTTTATTTAAGGATTTGTCTAATATCGTAAGCAATTCTGCACAGTATTTATCAATGAATCTAGATAATATACAAGTAGTGGAAGAAACAATTAAAAGGACTGATTCATTAATTGAGACATATAAATTGGATAGACTGAATCAAAACTCGGTAGCTTCTTACAATTACTTTTGTGCGCTAGCCTATGCGAGTCTTGGTAAGCGAAACGAAGCGATAGAGCGACTTAATCTCTATCTGGACCTTTCTTTTGAGCTTCTTGATTTGGGTGATAAATACCTTCATGGGGATGAATATTTTGATTTAATGGATTCTATAATTGAGGAGCAGGATATGGGTTCTAAGCTTGTTAGGGGAAAGAAAACGATAGTTAAAAGTATGGCCGCAACTCTCACACAACCGGTTTTTACTTCAATGAGTGATGATCCAAGCTTTATAGAAATTCAGGACAGGATTTCAAGAAAGGAAAATAGCTATGACAATGCAACAAATTCATGATTTGCTACCATTTTTAATACCACTAGTTATCGTGGAGTTCGCACTACTTATATATACACTGGTTGACATTTTCAAACATGACCACTATAAACACGGCACACGCGCTATGTGGTTTATAGTTACAATCGTTGGTATGAATTTCGTCGGTCCAATTCTTTACTTTCTACTCGGAAGGGAAGAAAGCTAATGACTAATATACTTGAGATTAACAATCTGACCAAAAGTTTTGGTTCAAACAAGATTTTAGACGGAATTAATCTGCAAATACCTAGTGGCGCAATCTATGGATTTATCGGGAAGAATGGTGCTGGGAAAACAACCACTATGAAAATAATTTTAGGACTTCTTCAAGCAGATGAGGGGGAAGTTTTAGTCAATGGAGAAAAAGTTAAGTTTGGCCAAAGTGCAACAAATAAGTATATTGGATATTTACCTGATGTTCCTGAGTTTTATGGGTATATGACAGCAAAAGAGTATCTTATGCTATGTGGAAAGATTACTGGGATGTCTAAAATTCAGATTAAAAAGCGTTCGGATGAGCTACTAAACTTAGTTGGTCTTGATGACGATAAGAAGAAAATAAAGTCGTATTCCCGTGGTATGAAGCAGAGATTAGGGATAGCACAGGCGCTTCTAAATAAACCAAAACTTTTATTATGTGATGAACCTACTAGTGCACTTGACCCGCTTGGTCGAAATGATGTGCTTGAGATTCTTAAGAAAATTAAAGATGAAACAACTGTTATCTTTTCAACTCATATTTTGTCAGATGTGGAATCTATTTGTGACCATGTTGCTTTTCTCAACGGTGGGAAGATAGTACTCAATGAGAAGCTTGTAGACCTTAAGAAGATTCGAGAGGCTGATGGCTTTGAAATAGTATTTGTTAATCATGAAGACTGTGTGAAATTTAATCAAGATTACATGGAGTTCGAGGCGCGTGGTGATAAGACTCTTGTTCTTAAGAATGGAAGCCAAGAGGACATGCTATTTGCTATGGGAAATCTAGCAGAGAAGAAGATAATGGTTGAAAGAATCGAAATGCTTGAGCCAAGTCTCGATTCTTTGTTTATGGAGGTTATTGATGATGGTGCAATTTAATGCTTTCCTAAGGAAAGAAGGAGTAGAGGCATTTCGAACTGGGAAGCTATTGATAGTTACCTTAATTGCGATTATCTTTGGTATCATGAACCCTTTGATTACCATGCTTACACCTCAACTTATGAAATTGGTTTCGGACGATTTTGATAATATGGGAGTTACCTTATCTGATATAAAGATAGATGCACTTATGTCTTGGGCTCAATTTTTCAAAAATGCTCCTATGTTAATTTTGGTTTTTGTGATTATATTTTCAGGTATTTTGACTCAGGAACTGCAAAAGGGAAGCCTACTAATAATATTGACCAAAGGGCTTAAGAGAAGAAAAGTGATACTAGCTAAGTTTTCTATTTTGTCTATTATTTGGACTATAGTATATTGGCTTTGTTTTGCCATTACTTACCTATATAATGCTTATTACTGGGATAACAGCATAGTTCATAATCTGATGTTTTCAGTCTTTCTCGTATATATGTTTGGACTTTGGATAATTTCACTTATCATTCTTACTTCGGTACTTACCTCTAGTAACTACGGTAGTCTCATGCTTATTTTTATCATATTTGTAGCTTCATACTTACTGGGTATGATTAGTAAATTAAAAATATATGTACCAACTTACTTACTGTCAGCTTCTGAGTTGATTAAAACTAATAGCGGTACTTCCGATTATAAAAATTCACTTTGGATAATCGGTGTACTTTTAATTTTCAATATAGTAATTTCAATACTTGCGTTTGATAAGAAGAGGATATAAAGAGTGCTTCAAGGAATTGAAGTGCTTTTTATTTAAGTATATAGCGAATTATAAAAGATTTATAAAATTTATATTTAACAACTATGTGTAAAATTCTTTTGTTGCTATTGTTTTTTTAATACCGTGGGTGTATTATATATTCCATAATGGAGGAAACAAAACAAATGGGAAAGAAAAAAATAATCTATACTAGTTTAGCCATTCTATCTTTAATATTCTTAACTGCCTGTGATGATCAAACTAAAGTTTCAATAGATGACGCAACAAAAACTGCAACAAGTGATATGAGTAACCAATTATCAGCTGGAGAAACTCAAAAATACCCTTTAAATTATATGGATAGTCAAACATCTATTTCAAAGAATGATAGCATTACTTGGCTGATTATAAGCTATCAAGATGGAGATACACAGAAGGTACTCAAATTACCTACAACATCAACAGCAAGTTCTGATGCATATGCATTGCAATCATCATCTCCTGTAAGTACATACAATGAAAATATTCTTGAAGATCCTACCATAGATCCTTATGTTGAAATAAAAAAGGATTCTGATGGTAAAATTATTCTAAATGTATATCGCCAACCATATCAAGTTTATAATCAACAGCCTATTGAGGGAGTAGTCCAAGATAAAAAAGAAATTACACCAGAATCTAGTAAGTAATTGAGGTACATAGATGAAAAAAAACAAAATATTTCTATTTTTAATAATTGCTTTATCAATTACTTTACCTATTACTGATTTTTTTATAAGTACGGATGGTCCGAATAGTAATATTGTATATGCTAAAGGTGCTCATGGAGGCCATGGAGGTGGGCATCACGGTGGAGGTCATGGAAGCCATCATGGTAGTAGCAAATCAGGCGGATCAAAATCACATCACTCTAATCCGTCAGTAAGAAGTCGTTCTAATACTGGAAATAGAGCTGGTCACTCTAACCCTGCAACAAGAAATGGTGGCTCTAATCATAGGATTGGAAGTTCAAATCCATCAACTCGTAGTAGAGGTAGCAGTTCACATAGGATAGGTGGATCAAATCCATCAAGTAGAAGTCAAATAAATTCAAATAATACTTATAGCGCTGGGAAAATGTATAATGGATTTAAAGGAGGAAATAATTATCGACCAAGTGATTACCTTTATAGTCCATATCGAAGAGGTAATTTAAGATTTTATAATTATTACGTAAGTCCAAGGTACCTTAATCCAAATGAAAATGATAAAAAGGCAATGGAAGCTGTCGGAATTGATCCAGAAAAAATTATAAATCCAAAAGAAGCCACATACTGGGTTACAATAAAAGATAATAAAAGCCAAAAAGATTATTCAATCTTACTAACTAAGGAACAATATGATAAAATTAATGTTGGAGATGATATTAAATTTGTAAATAAGGAAGTAGAAATCAAATGATGAAACTAATTATTATAGTGGTAGTAATTTTATTAGGAATTATGCTTTACTACTATTTCTCAAATAAACAAAAGAATAAAAGTGTGATAAATCACTCATTTACTGAAGATGGAGAAATTGCTTCTGTAATTTCCGACTTAAATAAATACTATGATACCTTTGTTGACGGTATGGTAGTAAATGATACAGCTACACCGCTTGATACAATCGCATATTTTAACAAGAAAATTTATCCAGAATTAAGCGCAAGCGATAAAGTTAAACTTACAAAAATTCTATATGTCTATGGAGATGATATTCATAATTATTTAAATCAAATGATTATTGAACAAGATTACTATCAAAAAGTTGTAAGAGAAGTTAATGCTAAAACAAATGGTAAATTTAAAAATATTAATGAAGTATGGCAAACAATAGACGAAGGTAATAAAAGAGTTGAGGGAATTTATGATAATATTCCAAGGATAGAAATTCAAGATTCAGTCATTACTGATTCTTATAATAATGGATTTGTAGACGCTTATAAGAGGATAATGGAAGTTATTTTCCCTGAACAATATGAATCTATAGCAGACTCATTTAGTAAAGATGATTATTTTGAATACCGAAAAGTATTGAATATGCTCCAAGCACAAGAAGTAGCAGACAGAATGGAAGAAAGCTCAAAAGTTACTAAAAGTAAAATTTAGCATAAAAAGATTATAAGGTATTTATATTTCTTATAATCTTTTTATTTTTTTCGGAAAAAGCACTTGCATTATTATTTGATTAATGTTAATATAATTAAGGTTTAAAAATAACCGTACCAAAGACAGTAGGTGGAGCAATCCGTAATTCCTACCGAGGACGAAGATTATCGATTAAATATGATATTTTTGTACTCTCTATGTCTTGGGCAAAGAGTTTTCTTTTTGCCCGAAAGAATAAATATGGAGGTAAAAATAAATGAGTGAAGCATCAATTGCTAAAAAAGCTGAATTGGTTGACGTTTATGCACAAAAATTTGCTGACGCTGCAAGTGTTGTAGTAGCAGATTCTCGTGGTTTAACTGTTGAACAAGATACTGTTTTACGTAAACAATTACGTGAAGCTGGTGTTGAGTTTAAAGTTGTTAAAAACTCAATCTTACGTCGTGCAGCTGAAAAAGCAGGTCTTAACGATCTTGCTGAATCTTTTGTAGGACCAAGTGCAGTAGCATTTTCTAACGAAGATGTAATCGCACCTGCTAAAATTCTTAGCGAATTTGCAAAAACTGCTGACGCACTAGAAGTTAAAGCTGGTGTAATCGACGGTGTTGTTTCTTCTAAAGAAGAAATCGCAGCAATCGCATCTCTACCAGGACGCGAAGGATTACTATCTATGCTACTTTCAGTACTTCAAGCACCTGTTCGCAACGTGGCATACGCTATCAACGCTGTGGCAGAATCAAAAGAAGACGTGGCATAATTTTAAACAATACGTTTAAGATAAACTACGCATAATAAAAAATAAAAAAATCATAGGAGAAAAACAATGGCATTAAACATTGAAAACATTGTTGCTGAAATCAAAGACGCAACTATTTTAGAACTTAACGATCTTGTAAAAGCAATCGAAGAAGAATTTGGTGTATCTGCTGCTGCGCCTGTAGCTGCTGCTGGAGCTGCTGGACCTGCTGCTGAAGAAAAAACTGAATTTGACGTTGAACTTGTTTCTGCTGGAGACAAGAAAGTTGCAGTTATCAAAGCTGCACGTGAAATCACTGGTCTTGGACTTAAAGAAGCTAAAGAACTTGTTGACGGAGCTCCTGCAGTTCTTAAATCAGGTGTTTCTAAAGACGAAGCTGAAGAAATCAAAGAAAAAATCGAAGCAGCTGGCGGATCAGTTGAAGTTAAATAATCACTTTAGATTATTAGAAGGAACTCTCAATGAGAGTTCTTTTTTTGTTTATGTATTTATTAGAATTCATTTAGTGATATAATATCTAAAATACAAACTTAAGGAGTATAAAATGAAAATTTACGTTAAATCATTTTCTGAACTCTCAAACTTAGAAATTTTTGAGATCTTTCGTATCAGAACTCAGGTTTTTATCGTTGAACAGAATTGTCCCTACCAAGATATAGATGAAATTGATAAAACTTGCCTACATGTATTCATGAAAAATGAATCAGGAGAAGTAGTAGCATACTCTAGAGTTTTTAATAGTCTTTTTGACAAAAAGATAAGCCAAATTGGACGTGTTTTAACTACCGTACGTAGAGAAAATTTAGGATATAAGATTTTTGATCAAGCTATAAAGGTAGCTTTTGATGAATTAGATGCTGAGAAGATTTATATTGAAGCTCAAGTTTATGCTATAGACTTTTATAAGAAGTTTGGATTTGAAGTGGTGTCAGAAGAATTTCTTGAAGATGGTATACCTCATGTCAAAATGGAACTAAAAAAGCTAAAGTAGAATAATCTGCTTTAGCTTTTTGTATAGATTTTTAAATATTTATTACTTAATTAAATAAATTACTAATCGTAAACAATCATACTCAAAAATATTATGAAATATTTTTTGTCTAACATAATAAATTTAGTATAGTTTCACCTATTTATGCTATAATTTAGATATAAATAATTTGAAAATATAAATTTATTAATAAATCAAATGGTTTTTAATATTATATTTTTATAAGGGAGAAAATATGAAACTTAACAACAAGCTTATCGCCACATCATTTTTACTTTTATTGGCTACTGGTCCACTTGTCGCTTGTGGAAATAGTTCAAAAGCAGGAGAAAGTAAAGAAAGTAAAGAAAGTAAAACGAGTGAAACAAAGAAATTAACGGATGAAGAAATTGCTAAAACTGATGCTCAAACGGTACTGAAAGCAATCTATCAAAATGATACAACTATGGCTAATGATGTATCAAGTGAATCTTTTGATTCAATAATACAAAAATTGCAAGATGGAGTTGCAGACAAACAAGTTAAATATTTTGAAGAAAATGGAAAGTTAGATGATTATACACTTATTGTAGATGGTTCTGAATATACGGCTAAGGAAGTTATTAATGATTATGCTAAAGCATATATGAAAATTACAGCTACATTGCCTGACGTTGCTGTCGAAAAAGTAGAGATGAATGGTGATGAAGCTACTGTTACTGCTAAAATTCGTCCGATTGCAGGACTTTCAGAAGCAAATCCAATCGGTGGTGCAAGAACAAAAATATTCGGTGGTCTAGATAATGACACAATTGTTAGACAATCACAAAATAAAGATGTTAAGCAAATTAATCGTTTGATTACTTTGAAACTATACGGTGTTTATTATGGAGACATGGGTAAAAAACCACCATACGCTGATGAAGAAACAGAAATTAATTTCCGTCTTAAAAAATCTGGAAATCACTATGTTGCTGATTATGAAACATATAAAGGATTAGTTAAGAACTCAAGAGCTGAAGTATATGGTAAAACAGAAGGCGATGATTCTAATAATCAATCAAGCAGTACTGAAGCAAGCTCAAAAGACAATAAAAATATTTAATTTTCCTCAACTTATATAATAAAAACGGACATAAACTCCGTTTTTATTTGTTGTTACTTTAATTTAAGGAGTATAAAAAAATTTTATGTCTGCAAAAATAATAAACTTAAGACAAAGGGGTAATAGCGAAGGTTTTGTAATTGAAAAGGAAGATCAGACCGGTAGTTGGCAAACTTATTTTACTGTTTTTCACACTGAGGAAGGGTATAAATTAGTAAGTCAAAACTCAGAATATATTGTTTACCGAAAAAAACAAATACTAAATAAATTCGAAGAGCTTATAGCACAGGATACTCAAAATTCAAGTAATAAATTTATAAAGAAATTTGAAAAATTCGATACATTTATGTCAAAGTCTTATGATTCAATTCTTTATCGTTCTGATAATTTTTTTTCATATGATTCTGTTGGACTTGGCACAAAAGGTTATGCATATTTGATAAAAAAAGATTATACACCTTTATCAGTTGCTATAGTCAAGCCTTTCAAAAAGAATAATAATTTTAAACTGACACTTTGTTGTACCGAGGAAATTTCTGAAGATGATATTGAATCTTCCCTTTTAATCTTTATGCTTAGTTATATATCATCATCTGAGATTTATGATGCTGGAAGTTTTAAACTTGAATGGTCAGCTACTTATTCAATAAACATGCGTAAATATTTACCGAAAGAATTCAGACAAATGTTGACTAATGATATGTTACCATCAAAAATAGAAAGCATGATTTGGTATATTAATGGATTAATAATTATGAGTTTCTTTTTATTCATTAAACCAGACGTATTAATATTTGGTTTAACATTATCTTTATTATTAATAATTGCTGGAAAAATAAGAACATATTACTATTTGAAAGAAGATTAATCTTAGAATAATAAAAAATAATTAACAAGAAGGGTGTTTGACTTGGTAAATGATAAAATGGAATTACAAATATCTAATGGGACTTTGCATGTATTATATTCAAAAAATGATGAGAAAATACAAGGATGGTTGATGTTCAGGACAAAGAACAATGAAGAATTTTTAATTCAACAAAATTGGTATTATCTTTCCTTTTGTTCGTTACCAATTAAGCGTAAAGTATATAAATCTACTATACCTTTAAATTTCTTAGCGAATAATAAAAGTTATAAAGAATTGAAAAAAAATAATAAAGGTTATTTAGGATTGATGATGGGTCTTATATTATCTAAGTTTATTCCACAGTATCTAATCTTTTCTCCAAAGGATTCTCATTTTTCAATTATGAAAGGTTTAGCTAACTTGATTTATTTCTGGGGAATTATTGTTTTAATATTAAGTATAGTTTTTTATTTTAGAAAAACAAAATTAAAAAAAATAATCAATAATAGAAATGGAGAATTGCATTTCTATGGAAAAGCAAGATCTTCCACCCCAATAAGAAATGTTAAAAATATTATGAAGGTATGGTGAGCTTATGAAGAAAATTTTTTTATTTATTATCACGATATTAATGTATATAGCAGGAATTATTTCTTTAGTATTAGTACCATTTATTTCTACAGCTAGATTATATATATTAATTGTTTTAATTGTATTTGTAACGACATTTTGTAGTGGAAAAATAGTTCCTAATACAAAAGAAAGTGAGTATATCATAGAGAAAAAGGAATAAAATGAAAAGAAATATTTTTAATGCTAGTTTTGAAGATAGTCAAAAAATTTTTAGCAATTCATTAACTAAATCATATAGAGAATGGCAAGATAATGAAAAGTCAAGAGAAGTGGGACTTGTAGGAACTATTATATTTTTTATTATAATACTATCTCCATTGTTTTTTATATCATTAATAGCTAATCATATCTCTTCTGAAGGAAATCCTTCGTATTATCCGTTATGGCTATGCGTCTTAATTATTGTTATTTTTTTAATAATAACATATGGAAGGGGACTAATGTATGGAGGGAATTATAATGTATTTTACAACGGTCAGTTTAGCTTAGCTATGATATTAATAATATATGATATTTCACTTAACTTATTTATATTTAGTGCTTTTTCTAAGTATGTTAGTATATATTTTATTGTATTTATAATTTTATCGAGTATATTATTTTTAATTTTCCTTACAAGAAGTAGGATTAGATATACAGTAGAAATACTTCATTCTGAAAATCATAACGATGTGAAGAATTTTTTTGAAAAACTTATTATTTCTTTACCAAAAATTTTTTCCGTTATTTTAGTAGTCAGCTTTTTTATTACACTTATAATACCCAATGATATTTCAATTGGATTATATAGTTCTGCAATAATGTACTTAACATTGTTAATAGTAATCAATTTCGTGATTATATTATTTTTAGATTACATTACTTTTCCATTTATTATTCAGCAAAAATACTTGAATAAGTATTCTGAAGAATATAGAAAGTTGAAAAAAGTAACGCAATTGGAATGGTATGGAGAAAAGTATTTTAATAAATATATAAAAGGAACAAAAAAAGAGGAGAAAGAAAATGAATAACAAAAATGAAAAAATTATTACCGCTTGGAACGGTGTGTTACTTGAAGAAGGACTTCAAAAGTTAGCCAAGGATGGTAATTTATGAAGATGCCTAAAATATTTCAAGCTAGTTTTGAATAAAGTTTAAATTTACAAAATGATACTTTGGTTGAATATATGGACAAAGATACAAAATCTAGAAAAGTTTATACTAAAAGAAACAGTATCTCTTTCGTCGTAGCATCATTGTTTTCATTTGGAATATTTTTTGTCTTACCTATGATTATAAAAATGGCAAAAAGAGATAATTGGGAAAGCTCTTTACCACCCATAACAACTAATCTTTTTCCAGTAGGATTGGTTAATATTTTATTTGTCCTATGGTTGGGTGCATGGATATATTCTAAAAAAATTGTGTATGATGAAAATATACCTTATAGTAGAGTATTTAATGTTAATAATTTTGCTATTATATTTATAATTGAAGTAAATTTATTTTTTGCAACAGCTTTAATGAATGTATTATCAGTGTGGGGAATTTTGTCAATTTTTATATTAACATTGATGATGATTTATGTAACCTTTAGTAGCAAAAATAAATCCTTACAAAGCCTACTCTTCGGCTATACATTTGTAAATAATAAAATGGACAGTTTTTTTAAAAAATTAGTTGAAAATTGTATAAAATTTGGAGGAGTGATTGTATTAATTTACTTGCTATGTAAAATATTTTCATCCTCTAAAGGAGAGATAAAGACGGATTTCATGGGAATAACAATAGCGACGGTTTCTGTGATTGTTATGAATATTATAGTAGTCATAGGAGAAGCTTATTTATTATTTCCATATTTATTGTATGGTTATTATAAAGAAAAATATTCTGAAGAGTACAGATTATATGAAGGTAAAACTCAACTTGAGTGGTACGGAGAGAAATACTTTGATAAACATATTAAAGGAACATCTCTTGAAGAATCATAAACTAAAAGATAGCAAGTTTATTGAACACATAGAAAGTAATTGAGGTATTTTTATGTCAGAAAATTGGGAACTAGTTGATTGTAAAAAAATACGAGGAATAAGATATCTTCTACTCACTCGTACTAATGGTGAAAGAATTATTGTGGAGTTAGGTTCTCTGTGGTATTTTTTTCTACCGACAATTAGGATTTTTAAAAATTTTAAATTTAACTCGTACATTGTACCTAAAAATGCAGATATAAATGGCATGGTATATAAAGAAGTAGATAAACAATCCAGCTATCTAATTTATATATTTTCTACTTTGGCTGTTACTTTCGGAGTTAGTTTTATATACTCAGGATTAGATAATATATCAAACTTTACTAACGATGTTTCAAAACAAATTATGTCAGAGACATCTGTCGGTCCATTCTTACTTTCTATCCTTTTTTCTGTATTTTTAAAGTATATCTTATATCTTATAGGTGGTGTTGGGAAAAAGAGAGGTTCTTTCTTTGAAAATTATAAATATGAAAAAAAAAATGTAGAAGTAAAAATTAAAAAACCTATACAGACAGCTTCGAAATTTATTTTATTTTTCATGGCTATGATTTTATTGGCTTCTACATTTTATTCTTACAGTGAATATGATATATTTTTAATCGGATCTTGGATTGCTATAACAGGTATAGTAAGTTATTTAATTGATGAAAATTCCATAGTGTATTTAAAAGATGATAACTATATTTGGACAAAAGAAAAAAAGAAAGAACATAATAAATATATTTTTAAGAAATTTATAATAATTTTATTGTTATTACTTATACCAATTATATTTGTTATTGGAGGCGTTCTTAGTGAAAAATACGGAACTGATTCTAAATTATATAAAATATCTATCATTTTATTTTTATTAAATGTATTAGTTGTAATTGTTGTATACTTATCCATATTAATTAAATGGTTACTTAATAAAAAATTTTGATATGTTTGTTTTCTAATTATGACTATTTGAAAACGATTTTTCTTTTATTAATATAATGGATTTTTGTTGCATATTTAAAGTATTATTTACAATATATGTTATCAATAATACTTTTATGATATAATAAATTAAGGAGCGTATAAATGAAAAAGTTATTTAAAAGAAGTTTACTGGTAGCAACCCTTGCAGTTCCAATGTTACTTTCCGGTTGTACAAAAAGTGCGAAAGATGAGTACTTTGATTTAATGTCAAAGAATGCTGATAATAATGAGATTAGTATGAACATTAAACTCAATAAAATTGATGCTGCAGGTTCAAACTTTAGCGAAATGCTAAATACCAATGATCCAATTAAAATTGATGGGATTATTGATAGAAAAGATCAAGCAATGTCTTTAAATCTAAAATATAATGGAATAGATGCAAATGCAGTGATAGCAAATAAGGAAATTTATATAAATGGAGAAACAGTAGCGCCATTTATTATTATGCAAGGAAGAAGTCAGATTGAAAGCTTAAATGGTCTTATAGATACTGATAAGCTGATGGCTAACCTAGAGAAAAAAATTAAGGATAAACTTAATGGAAAATATATTTCTATTGATGGTGGAGAAGATATAAGCACAGAAGACTTTGCTTCACTATTCGAAACACCGACTTCTTTTGATTTTTCAAAAGCAAAAGATTATTTTGATAAAGAAAAATTTACAAAAGATGGTGATAAAATAACTTTAAAATTAAATAAAGATGATGTATCAAAAATAGTTAGTGATATAGATAAAGATATTAAAGATGATAAAAAGGCTTCTGACGATGATAAAAAAGCCTTTGAGGATTTTAAAAAATTCTGGAATCAAAATGAAAAAAATATTACAAAATTTGATCTTGAAACTACGATGAATACTAAAGAGCCAAGTAAGACAAGCAATAAAATTTCTATTGATGGAAAATTAAATGAGGATAAGGTTTCGATAGATGCTACTGTAGATCAAGATAGCAAAAAATCTGATAAAAAAGTAGAAAAACCTTCTTCAAGTAATATATTAACATCTGATGAAGCTTCAAAAGAAGTTAATAAAGCAATCGAAGATGCAATAACTGAAGCAGCAAATAGTGCTAAAAATGATAAAGATGCAGCATAAATATTAGAATTTAAAGAACACATTTGTATTTATGTGTTCTTTTTTTGTCTTTGTAAAAAGGGTTGGACATGTCTTGTCTAAAAGCTTTGACACCTTGATATATAAGGGTTTGACAATGTTTTTCATAATGTTAATATGAATATATGAAGTATATATCATATGTATAGGAGGAAGAAATATGAAAAATTGGCAAAAACTTGTATTAGTATTTATTATCGCCATAAGTGCTTTATTTTGTAGATTTGTTTTAAATAATGATAACCTTGCACGACTAATAGTCACAGTCGCTGGTTCACTTTTGGCCTTATCAATGTTTATAGAAATGATTAAAACACTTCGTTCTGGATCATACGGAGTCGATATTTTGGCAATCACAGCTATTATCTCAACACTTGTAATCGGCGAGTATTGGGCAAGTCTAATCATCATTTTGATGCTAGTCGGTGGTGAATCACTAGAAGACTTCGCAGCAAATAGAGCAAGTAAGGAACTTGACCTACTAATCTCTAAAACACCAGTTGAAGCTCACATTGAAACAAAGGATGGTAGCCTTAAAGATATTAAAGTAATAGATGTACAGATTGGTGATAAGTTGGTAGTTCGCCCACTAGAAGTAGTGCCAGTCGATGCTAAACTTGTTTCTCAGACTGCAACCATCGACCAATCCTCTCTTACGGGGGAAAGTAAGCCAGTTGAAATGGCTGAAGGTACTGAAATTTTATCTGGTTCAATAAACGGAGATTTTCCGATTACAATTGAAGCAATACGTTTAGCTAAGGACTCAAAATTCCAACAAATAGTATCTTTAGTTGAAGAAATAAAAAGTACACCTGCTCAATTCGTGCGTTTGGCTGATAGATATGCAGTTCCCTTTACAATTATTGCCTATCTGATAGCAGGTACTGCCTGGTTTATTTCAAAAGATGCTCATCGATTTGCGGAAGTTCTTGTAGTAGCAAGTCCATGTCCTTTGATATTAGCTGCCCCAATTGCCTTTGTTGCAGGGATGAGCCGTCTATCAAAGAACAATATCCTGGTAAAAAATGGTTCTATCATTGAAAAGCTGGCGGATGTTAAAACAGCATTCTTTGACAAGACCGGAACCCTTACTCAAGGAAATATGCGTGTGGAAGAAATTATCCCAGCTAGCGATTCAAACTACAATCAAAATGAGCTTCTAAGCCTAGCAGCAAGTATTGAACAGTCAAGTAATCATATTCTTGCCAAAGCAATTGTCACAAAGGCAAAAGAAGAAAAAATTTCTTTTGGGCAAGTTCAAGAAATCAAAGAAGTACCTGGTCAAGGTATAGTTGCTCAGGTAAATGGTAAGTCATATAATTTAGGCCGAGATACATTTGCTCATACTGAAGACAATCAAATAGGAACTACAAATGTTTATATTTCTGAAGACGGTAAATATATTGGTAAGATTACTCTCTCAGATCAATTAAGACCTGATGCTAAGGAAGTTATTAGTGAACTTGAAAATGACCTTCAAATTAAAAACGTTATCATGCTTACAGGTGATGATAAATCAGTAGCAAGCAATGTAGCAAACGAACTAGGAATTAAGCAATATTATAGCAACTTATTACCAGAAGAAAAACTTGATAAGATCAAATCAGTTCCTAAAGATGATAAACCTACTCTAATGGTTGGAGATGGTATAAACGATGCTCTAGCTTTAGCATATGCTGATGTAGGAGTTTCAATAGGTAGTGAAGGAGTTTCGACAGTAGCAAGCGAAAGTGCTGATGTTGTTATTCTGAAAAATGATTTATCTAGCTTAGTTACATCAATCAAGATAAGTCGTGATACACTTAAAACAGCCCGTGAGAGCGTTTGGATTGGTATCTTCATCTGTGTAATACTTATGTTAATTGCAAGTACAGGAGTCATCCCAGCTATCGTAGGAGCACTTCTACAAGAAGTTGTTGATACAGTATCAATTCTATATGCCTTAAAAGCACTTAGGGATAAATAGTGATCGATTATGAATTCAGAACTCTTGATAAGGGTTCTTTTTTGTCTTATTTTAACTTTTTATGTTAGATATTTTACATTGTGATATACTTTATTTAGTAATTATAAAAATAAGGAATTAATAATGGGTAAGAAAAAGAATAGTAATATTGAAAAAACCGCCCATCAGTTAAACGATGAGTATTTGATGTCTTTTGCTAGTACTCGTGGTTCGTTAGGGATGCTTCGAGTAGCTTGGGCTGGCATGTTTTTTTCTGGAATTGAATCTTGGATTTTATGGTCCTTAGTAATGGAAAAAAATAAAAATCCATTTACAGATGCATGCTTAATTTCCATACTAATTATTTTTATATTTATGTTCTTATGTGTGGTGATTTCTTATTTCCCTAATATTTTGTATAAATACCAGAGATTCTCTGCTATAATGTATGCAGTTTTTACTATGATATTGCTAATTTCTGTACTGCTAACTTTTTATATTCTTATATTGAAGGGAAGCGATAATACCATAGATAGCTTATACCCTACAAATATGTTATCTTGGTTATTTCTAATATGTATTCCGATAGTATATATTTTATCACTAGTATACAATTATTATTGGTTAAAAAATCAATTGAAAGAAGGTTTTTCTGAAAGTAGAACACTAGGAAACTATTTGGCAAAATCTAGTGTATATTCTTCTAAGTCACTTTCCATAATTGGGGGAATTTCATTTGCGAGTATAGCTATTGGTTCATTTATTACTGGTGACTTTGAAAAAATTATTATGCTCTCTATGAGTATATTCTTAACAATAGTTTTTTCTAGACTTACAATTGAAGCCAGCTATATAGCTTATCTACGATTCCAGAGTAAAAAGTATTGGGAAGATTATGATTTTGATTATAAAGAACATATCAGTCCAGAGGAAAAAAAATCTAGAAAGATACACTGGATAAAAATAATTTATCTATCATTGTCACTAATTATCTTTATAATACTTAGTGATTACATTAATAATGTTAGTAAACAACTCAATTTATTAATTATCTTAACTATGTTAGCAATTTTAATATCATGGTTGGTTATGTTTGTAATCTGGGTTATTAAAAGTATAAAAAATAAATTAAATAATAAATAAATGGAAATTTATATTTGAAAGGAAATCATAAGTAGTGGGAAATGAAGTAGATAAATTTGTAATTCAAAGTGTGAAACGAATAAATATTCGATATTATCTATTTGAATTGCACGGAAGATACTATATAGCTGATTATTCTAATCCTAAGGATTTAAGACAATACATCGCTGGAATGTTTCAAGAGTTACAAGATTATACGACAATTTATGATGTTACAGGTCATGAGAAGGAATACAATGCAAAACCATTAAAGTGGTATGAAAAATCTGGAAATGAAAAATTAATCTATCTTATAGCAGTCACATATCTTGTAAATATAGTTGTTTTTCCCGCTAAGTTGAATTTAGCCATTTTAACATATGATCCAAGAATAGTAGAAAGTTGGAAAACAATAATATTGTTAATGGGTATTGGCTCATTATTTATAATTGTCTACTTATACTTTAAAAAAACATACATAGATTTGGAAGGGAATAAAGAATATTTACTTGTTCCATCTACAAATATACCTAAAAAATTATCTAAATTTAAACGTTTGTTGTTATATATAGTAATGATAATTTTTTTAATATTATTATTGTTTATAGGCATAGGAAGTTCCAGCTATAGTCAGTTATTATTTTTTGGAATAATTCCAGTTTTCCCTATACCTTTTTCAAGATTTTTAAATTTTGTAGATATAAATAATACTAAATATCACATAGAAAAAAAGGAGAAATAAAAATGAAATCAATCGGAAGTATTGTTTACTTAGCAGACGGAAATCAAAAAATCATGATTATAAATGTTGGACCAGTTGTAGAAAAAGATGGTAAAGAATACTATTTTGATTATACAGGTTGTATATATCCAGAAGGAGTTAATCCAGAGCAAGTATATTATTTTAATAATGAAGACATTGATGAGGTTATTTTTGATGGCTACCTAGATGACGACGGGAAACGCCTTATTGAATTATTTACAAATTGGAAAAATAATAAAAACAAAAAAATTGAAAAAGGAAATGTTGAAGAATTTAACAATTCTATTCCTCGAAAAAAAGGATGGGGATTTGAGTGGTAATACCATTCAAAAAATTCATTTTTCATGTTAACACTAAATATGAATCTTATTAATAGAAAAGTTATGATTGAAATTAAATTCGAAATTTTAACGAAGAAAATATTGATGAAGAGGGATATGAACAGTCGTGAAATAAATGATGTGTATAAAATTAATCTTTAAAGCTATATAAGTCAAATAGGAAGATATTACAAGAAAAAAGCGCAAATAAGTTCAATTAAAGAAAGTGAGAAACATATGAAAATTATAAAAAAAAGCACCCAATGTTTATTATTGATTATTTTTGTTATCATCCTAACAGGATGTAAAGGATCAAAAGATATCCAAGGAAATTGGAAAGCACAAAATAATGATGGAAAGAATGTTACGATTCAAATAAGCGATACAGATATAACTGTTGATGGTAATAAGCTTGAGTATAAACAAAATGCAGTTGGAAATAAGAATGGATTAAAATATAAAGGAATAATGGTTGATGATATCCAATATGTAATTGTCTTTCCAGAGAAAGATAAAAATATCGCTTATATGATGAAACCTGAATCGAGTGATAATTATTTATATGGCACATTAATATTTGCCATGAACAAGAACGATTATCCAAGCTATAAGGATTATGCAGATAGATATATTAAATAAAAAATGAAATTTACATGTGTTTAGCAGCATTATTTATAGTTGTATCATTTTTATCTGAGTATCTTAACGGTTTTTGGAAAATAATTTTAAAGATAAATCTTTATAGACCAAATAAAAAGACAGAAAGATATCTGTCTTTTTATTTGTCCAACTATTAAATCTTATCAAAATCAATTTCTAGTCCTATAGAATTTGCTACTCGTTGTCCGTAATCTGGGTCAACTTTATAGAAATTTATTACTTGTCTACGTTTTATTTCATCTTCTTCAACATTCCCAAGACTGTCAGCAATGTTTTGAATCAATCTTTCTCTTTCATCATCTGAAATCAAATTATACAAAGCTCTTGGTTGAGAGTAGAAGTCATTGTCATAAGTTACGTAATGGCCAATTTCTCCTTCAACTTCGTATCCTCTTTCCTTTGCTGCGGGATTTTCTTTTTGACCATCAAAACTATTTGGTTCATAGTTTATCTGACTTTGATGTTCATTAACTCCCATCACACCATCTACTTGGTAGTTATGAACTGGTGTTT
Organism: Floricoccus penangensis; assembly: GCF_001832885.1. Lineage (GTDB taxonomy): Bacteria > Bacillota > Bacilli > Lactobacillales > Streptococcaceae > Floricoccus > Floricoccus penangensis. The sequence continues at coordinate 28,494 of NZ_MKIQ01000029.1, forward strand.
TAGGTGCATTGACTGGAATATGAGCTGAGTTTGCTCCTACACGGTATCTATGTGCATCAGCATATGAGAATAATCGTCCTTGTAGCATTTTATCGGGTGAAGCCTCAATTCCTGGCACTAGATTTGCTGGAGAAAAAGTTGCTTCCTCAACGTCAGCAAAATAATTTCTCGGATTTTGATTCAAAGTGAACTTACCAACCTCAATAAGAGGATAATCTTTATGCGAAACTGTACGGGTTACATCAAAGATATTTTGTTTGTAGTTCCAACCTTCCTCAAAAGGAATTATTTGAACATACATTGTCCATTCAGGATAATTACCAGATTCGATTGAATTAAACAAATCTTGTGTCGCTGAATCAGGATTTTCACCATCTAATTTTTGAGCAAGGTCTGACATCAAGCTTTTAACGCCATCTTTAGGTTTAAAGTGATACTTTTCCATGAACGTTTGCCCTCAGCGTTAACCCACATGAAGGTATGTGTCCCAAAACCGTTCATATTGCGGTATGTTGCAGGTATTCCACGGTCTCCAAAAAGCATAGTAATCATATGAAGAGATTCGGGTGATAGTGACCAAAAATCCCATTTTGCTCTGTCTGAATGAAGATGTGTTTGAGGATTTCGTTTTTGTGTGTGAATGAAGTCTGGAAATTTTTTAGCATCTCTGATAAAGAATACTGGGAAGCTTAAACCAACAATATCGTAATTACCTTCATTAGTATAAAATTTCAAGGCAAATCCTCGTGGATCACGAGCTGTATCTTATGAACCTGATTCCCCAGCAACAGTTGAGAAGCGAGCAAAGATCTCAGTTTCTTTACCTTAGGCACCTGCACCTTTAGCATGTACAACCCTCTCAGGAATCCTTTCACGAGAAAAATGAGCTAGTTTTTCCAACAGATGGTAGTCTTGCAGTAATACTGGACCATTTTCACCTGCTGTTAATGAATGCTGATTATCACCAATTGGAGTCCCCTCAGCACTTATTAGAAAGTTATTTTCATCATATGTAGCCATGTTTTTCTCCATTTCTTTATTTATGACTTTAATAGTAGTGCTAATATAACTAATAGTCAATAAAAAGTACTTAAAATATAAAAGTACAATATTTGTAGTGAAAATGGATAAAATAGGATAAATGAGAGTTGATTAAGATAAAGAAAAATGAATAAGATAAAGTTAGTTAAATTTATGTAAAATTGGGCAAGAAAGATTAAGACGTATTTTGAATTAAGTTAATCAACGTAATCAGAAAAAGATTTGAATGGTTTATTATTGTTAAAGGTTTAATAGAAAGGATGGGAAGTTGCAGATGAAATTCGATGTCCAGTGGCTGTAAGAAAAAAAACTTTCTATAATTATTAGAAAGTGTAAAAAGTCTTTAATTAGTTAAATGAGGGTATTTAAAAGGATTATCATTTTCTCCTATAACATCTTTCCGAAAAACTATAATTTTCTTGAAAAAAGTCTAGGTGTGTGATAGACTACTATCATAGATAAGTCTCTAATTGCAAAGGAAAAAATACATGAAACGTGAACGTCTTATAAAAAATATTGAACAATTAAAAAAGGAAATGCCTCCTTTCGTCCTAGAATATTATCAATCAAAACTTACTGTGCCTTATTCTTTAACGACTTTATATGAATATCTTAAAGAATATAATCGATTTTTTAACTGGTTAATTGATGCTGGAATTTCAAATGCTAATAAACTTTCGGAAATTTCGCTTAATGACTTGGAACATTTGGCAAAAAAAGATTTGGAAGCCTATATTAACTATTTACGTGAACGTCCTCGACTAAATACATATTCTAAGCAAAATGGTGTTTCTCAGACGACCATTAACCGTACGCTATCAGCTTTATCTTCTTTATATAAATATCTTACTGAAGAAGTTGAGAATGCTGATGGTGAGCCCTACTTCTACCGGAATGTTATGAAGAAAGTAGCTACTAAGAAGAAAAGAGAAACACTCGCTGCACGTGCTGAAAATATCAAAAGTAAGTTATTTTTGGGCGATGAAAGTCAAGATTTCATTGATTTTATCAATAATGATTACGAAGCATTGTTAAGTCCAAGGGCACTTGCGTCTTTCAAGAAAAATATGGAACGAGATATTGCAATAATCGCCCTTATACTAGCAAGTGGTATCCGTTTATCTGAAGTTGTAAATATAGACTTACGTGACTTGAATCTAAAAACGATGATTGTTGAAGTCACTCGAAAAGGTGGTAAACGTGATTCAGTAAATATTGCAAGCTTCGCACGACCTTACATTGAGGAATATCTAACTATAAGGGATAAGAGATATAAGGCTGAGAAAAAGGATATTGCCTTCTTCCTTACTCTTTATAAAGGTGTAGCAAATCGTATGGATGCTTCTTCTATTGAAAAAATGGTTGCTAAATATTCTGAAGCATTTAAAGTACGCGTTACTCCCCATAAACTAAGACATACACTTGCAACAAGATTGTATGCTGAAACAAACTCACAGGTATTAGTAAGTCACCAACTAGGACATTCAAGTACCCAAGTTACTGACTTATATACTCATATAGTCGATGAAGAACAAAAGAATGCATTAGATAAATTATAGTTTACATAAATATATTTATGTAAATAGGATATATATAGAAATAGAACCTCAATTCGAGGTTCTATTTTTTTATTTTAAATATTTGTATATTCTTTTAAGTCTTCTAATGCTCTATTTGCAACATTTGTATAACGTTCTTTTTTATCACGAATTCTTTCAGGCCATTCTTCTATAATACCAAAGTTAACATTCATTGGTTGGAAGTTTTTAGAGTTAGCATGGGTAATGTAGTAAGGAAGTGCTCCTAGGGCAGTAGTCCTTGGGAATACTACTTCTTCTTCTGAATTGAATAGTTTTACTGCATTAATACCAGCTACTAGTCCACTTGCTGCTGACTCGACATAACCTTCAACTCCAGTCATTTGTCCAGCAAAGAATATATTATCCTTTTTCTTTGAACGGTATGTTTGAGTAAGAAGATTTGGAGAGTCCATGTATGAGTTTCTGTGCATTACACCATATCTAACAAATTCAGCATTTTCAAGTCCTGGAATCATTTGGAATACGCGTTTTTGCTCGCCCCACTTAAGATGAGTTTGGAAACCAACAATATTGTATAAGCTTGCTGCAGCATCATCCTGTCTAAGTTGAACGACTGCATATGGTGTTTTAAATTCACCATCACGTGGACCAATATAATCATCAGGATATTCTAGACCAACAGGTTTCATAGGACCATAAAGCATTGTTTTATAACCACGTGCTGCCATAACTTCGATCGGCATACATGCTTCAAAATATTTTTCTTTTTCAAATTCACTAAGCTTAGCAACTTCAGCATCTATTAAAGCTTGCTGGAAATTAGTAAATTCTTCCTTTGTCATTGGACAATTAAGGTATGCTGCCTCACCTTTATCGTAACGACTTTTAAGATAAACTTTATCCATATCAACTGTGGATATGTCTACAATAGGTGCAGCAGCATCGTAAAAATAGAATCCATCGCCATCATTAAGTTCATGAATTTTGTCAGCTAATGTATCACTAGTTAAGGGACCAGTTGCGATAATAGTTATTACATCATCAGGTATTTCAGTAATTTCTTCTCTTATAACTTCTATAAGTGGATTATTATAAATTTTATCAGTTACTAATTGAGAAAAGCCTTCACGATCAACTGCGAGAGCTCCACCAGCTGGTACACGAGTTTCTTCAGCTGAATTAATAATAATACTATCCATTTGACGCATTTCTTCTTTAAGTAAACCAACAGCATTTGTAATAGCATCACCTCGTAGTGAGTTGGAACATACTAATTCGGCAAAATTATCCGTTTTATGTTGAGGTGTTGGTTTTACACCACGCATTTCATATAATTTTACAGGTATTCCTCTTTTTGCGATTTGATAGGCTGCCTCTGATCCGGCAAGTCCCGCACCGATAACATTAATATAATCTTTCATTTGTTATTTATATAAATATTTACATAATTTAATATATGTAAATATAAATTTAATTCCTTTTCTATATATTTTTTCATAGAAAAAACATGAATAATCATGTTTTTAACTAAAGTCTATTTTACCACATTTTCTTGGTAATCGCCTTCACTACAAACTACTTGTTTGCCTCCACCACGAACTTTTTTCTCTACTAGATATTTACCACATTTAGGACAGTCACGTCCTACTGGTTTATCCCAACTAGTGAATTCACATTCTGGATAACGATCACACCCATAGAAAATACGATTTTTCTTCGTTTTTCTCTCAATTACATGTCCTTCTTTACATATAGGACACGTAACTCCGATTTCTTTTACAATTGCTTTGGTATTATGACAATCTGGGAAATTACTACATGCATAAAATTTACCAAATTTACCAAGTTTAATAACCATTGGATGACCACAGACATCACAGTCAAAACCAGCAGGTTCATCTTTAATTTGGATTTTTTCCATTTTTTCTTCAGCATTATCAAGCTCTAGAGAGAATGGTTTATAAAATTGATCAACCACATGAACCCATTCACGTCTTCCAGCTTCCACTTGGTCTAATTGATTTTCCATTTCAGCTGTGAATTTCGTATTCACAATGTTAGGGAAAAATTCAACAATTAAAGTATTAACTATTTCACCTAATTCAGTTGGTTCAAAACGTTTGGCATTTAATTTTACGTAGTAACGTCTCTGAATTGTTTCGAGTGTTGGTGCGTAGGTTGATGGACGCCCAATTCCATTTTCTTCCAATGTTTTAATAAGTGTTGCTTCACTATATCTTGCAGGTGGTTGTGTAAAATGTTGTTCAGGTTTCAATGTATCTTTAACAACAGTATCGCCTTCAGTCATATCAGGTAACATCTTGTTTTTATCTGAATCGTTATATACTGCCATATAGCCATTGAATTTAACTTGGCTACCATTGGCGGTGAACATTACACCATTCTGCGAAATATTAACTTTAACAGTATCAAATATTGCTGCTGACATTTGGCTAGCAACAAATCTATTCCAAATCAAAGTATAAAGCTTCAGTTGATCTTTATTAAGATATTTAGCAATTGATTCAGGTGTATTGAATACACTTGATGGACGTATTGCTTCATGGGCATCCTGAGCACCAGATGCATTTTTTACCTTGCTTCCATGCTTGCTATACTCTTTACCAAAAGTATCAGTGATATATTTATCAGCAGCAGCCTGAGCGACCGGACTTATACGAGTTGAGTCAGTACGCATATAGGTAATTAAACCTTGTTGACCTTGTGTACCTAATGTAATACCTTCATAAAGTTGTTGAGCAACCATCATTGTCTTACGTGTACGGAAATTGATTTTATTAGCTGCATCTTGTTGCAGACTACTAGTTGTATATGGGAGAGGAGCATTTCTTCTACGCTCTTTTTTCTCTACTTTATCAACATTGAAGTCTTTATCTTTTATGCGTGCCATAACTTCCATAACATCTTCATTGTTGTCTAACTTTTTCTTTTTACCATCTATACCATAGAAAGCAGCTTGGAATTTTTTGGCACCTTTTTTGAAGTTACCATCAATCGTCCAATATTCTTCAGGTACAAAGGCATTAATTTCATTTTCGCGATCAATAATCAATTTTAATGCTATTGATTGCACACGTCCAGCAGATAATCCCTTTTTAACCTTTTTCCAAAGGATAGGACTGATTGAGTAACCAACAAGTCTATCTAAAATTCTACGAGCTTGCTGTGCATCTACTAAATCGATATTTATTTTTCGTGGTTGATTAAAGGCATCTTTGACAGCATCCTTAGTAATCTCATTAAAGACTACTCGATTCTCATCATTAAGATCTAAATCAAGAATATGTGCTAAATGCCAAGCTATAGCTTCTCCCTCTCTATCCGGGTCACTTGCGAGATAAACTTTTTTAGCGTTTTTTGCTTCTTTTTTAAGATCTTTAATTAGAGGACCTTTTCCACGAATATTAATATATTCAGGAGTATAGTCATTCTCGATATCTACAGACATTGATGATTTTTTTAAATCTCTAATATGTCCGACACTAGCCACTACTTTATAGTTTCTACCAAGATATTTTTCAATTGTCTTAGCCTTGGCAGGTGATTCCACGATTACAAGATTTTTTTTAACTTTACTTCTTTTTCTAGTTGTTTTCTTTTTTGTATTATCAGTTGTTTTTGTAACCATTATGCTTCTTTCTTTAGTAAAAATATATTTTCTAAAAACTCAACTAATAATAATAGCTTTTTTAGTGCTTGTCAACAATAATCGTTTTCTTATAGGAAAACTTGATTAAAAATCATACTCAAGTATGATGTCTAAACCACTATTTATAAGCTTTGCACCGTCTTGAATCAAAAAGTTACAACCGGAAGAATTTCCTTCTATTATATTACCTGGAACTGCAAAAATATCTCTCCCTTCATCTAAAGCTCTTTGACATGTAATCAAACTACCACTCTTAATCCTAGCCTCTATAACCACAACACCTATAGCAATACCAGCTAGAATTCTATTTCTTTCTGGGAAGTGAAATCGTTTCGGACTTTCTCCAGGCAAATATTCAGTTAAAAGGAGATGATTTCTACCTATAAAATTCTGAATTTCTCTATTTTCCTTTGGATAATATCTATCAAGTCCTGTTCCGATAACTGCGATTGTTTTTCCTTTATTTTTCATGGTAGAAATATGGCTCGCTGTATCTATACCAGTCGCAAGACCAGAGGCGATGACAAATTTATTACCTAATTCAGTAATTAATTTATGTACTGTTTTAATACCAATTTTGCTAGCATTCCTACTCCCAACAAATGATAAGGTGGGTTTTTGAAGTAAATCAATATTTCCTGAGTAAAATAAAAGTACAGGTGGATTATAAATTTCTTTTAAACGTGTTGGGTATTCAGAATCAAGTATCGAAATAGAAGAAAATTGCCTATAATTTTTCTTTTCCTTCTTTACATCTAAAGATTTATATTTCTCAATAAAAATTTCTTTGTTTTTAATTCTTCCTAATTGAGCAATTTGACTTAATGACTGATTTTCATTATTTTCAAGAACCCTTAAAATAGATAAATTTGTCATGCCAGCTCTTTTTAATTTATATATATCAAAACCATTGGAAATACGCATATTTTCCCCTTTTATTTTATATACGAAAAAAATCCCTGATTTAATCAGAGATCATTGCTTCTATTTTTTGATTAAGATTTTTTCAAGCTTCTTATTAGACCTATTATGGATACAACAGCCCAACAGCCTTCTAATAGTAGAAAGCCCCACTGCGCATCTCTTAAAGCGTCAAAGGCAAGCAGTCCTGAACCGATAGAATTTAATAAAAGATAAATTTGAGAATCAGGTGTAAGTTTTTTAGCTTGTACTAAAAGGAAACTTACAAGTACTAACATAGAACCAAAAATTTGAATAAACATAATAAAAAACCTCTTTTCAATTTTCACCGTCGTGCATAACCTGGTACGGTGTTTCTCGTCAGGAGGTTTAACCTAATTAGTATTTTAGCACACTAGCCACCTATGGCAAGCTAAAAGCTCAATTATTTTCTATCATACTTTTGATTGGTTCAAAGGATTTTCTGTGAATTGGAGTGATACCAATATTGTCAAGACCATTTAAATGATTTTTTGTACCATACCCAGCATTGTGTCCGAAATCATATCCAGGATATTCTAAGTCGTATTCCTTCATCATTTTGTCGCGAGTTACCTTTGCAATAATACTTGCTGCTGCTATCGACATTGAACGGGTATCACCTTTGATAATACTTGTCTGTTTGATAGGAATATCTAGCTTCATTGCATCAATTAGTAGATGTTCAGGTATCATATTCAAATTTTTAATTGCTTCTAGCATGGCAATCTTTGTTGCTTCGTAGATGTTTACCTTGTCTATCATGTTGTTATCTACTACTCCAACTCCGATAGCTAGAGCCACATCTTGAACATTTTGATAGACTTGCTCATGCTTTGATTTAGGTATTTGCTTACTATCGTTAAGGCCTGTAATCTTTACACCACTTGGCAATACTACTGCTGCTGCAACTACTGGTCCAGCAAGCGGGCCACGTCCTACCTCATCAATACCTGCAACTAGTTGAATTCCTTGATTATAAAGATTTTTTTCAAATTCAAGCATTTTTTCAAGGCGTGTATCTTCATCAATCACTGCTTGAATTTCTTTTTTTCGCTTTAAAATAGCTTTCTTTACACCAGCGCGTTCATCTAAGGTATATTGATCAAATGATAAATCATCTAATGTATCGATTAAAGCTAATTCTTGACTAATTTCCTTAATTGTTTTCTTCTTAGTCATTTACTCTACTTCTTCATCTTCACTTTCAAAATCAATAACGCGATCTAAAGTGAACTTTCCAAGTTTTCCGTCTCTTACATCCTTAATAAAGAGATCATAGAAACGGTCATAATCATCCTTAAAGCCAAGTTTTTTAGTTAGGTAGATGATTAAGTCAACAGCACTAAGTTCCATATCAGCATCTGTCAATTTATATCGTTTAATAACTTCATTAGGATAATTCGTCATAAAATATTCCAAACCATAGATTGTAATTTCATCTTTTGGAATCAAATCATCTTTTATCGCACCTGTAAGTGCAAGCTTAAGACCAACTAATTGATCTTCAAATTTTGGCCAAAGAATACCGGGTGTATCTAAGATTTCAAGATCCTTGTTTGATCTGATCCATTGTTGTCCTTTTGTTACACCTGGTCGGTTTCCAACTTGCGCTGCCTTTTTCCCTGCCAAACGGTTTAAAAGGGTAGATTTTCCAACGTTTGGAATTCCGATAACCATAACTCGAATAGCTCTTTCCTGAATACCACGTTCTTTATCGCGAGCAATTTTATCAGCTAGAACATTTTTGGCTGCCGCGGTAACTTTCTTAACAGTGGCTTGTTCTTTAGAATCGATCAAAAGACTATTAAGTCCTTCTTGACGGAAATAATTTTGCCATTCAATTGATAGTTTTTCATCAGCTAAATCTTTCTTATTTAATATCATTAAACGTGGTTTGTCGCCGATTATCTTACCTAACATTGGATTTCTTGATGAAATGGGTAACCTTGCATCAACAAGTTCAAAAACAATATCAACATATTTTAAATTTTCTTGTACCTGACGTCTAGCCTTAGACATATGACCCGGGAACCATTGAATTGTTGCCATATTATTGTCCTCCTATAAATATTTTAATTAATTACTGTATTCAAATATACTAAGCTTTACAATTATACCAAAATTTATGACAACGTGCTTGTCTTCTGAATTATAAAAAGCCACAATTCTGTGACTTATTTTATATTTTGTATATTCCCATTTTCAATTTTTAATATCTTGTCATATTTATTTAGAGTTTCTTTTCTTTGATCATGAGTAACTTCAAAAATGATTTTGTTATTAGTTGATAATATATAATCAAGTATAATTTCTTTAGTGTTTTTATCGATACTAGCAAAGGGTTCGTCCATCAGTAATATTGGAAAGTCCATATTTAATAGCCTTATTATGCTGACGACTTGCTTTTCACCACCGCTTAGATCATCAACCTTTTGATAATTTAATAGTCTGTTTGTCATCTCTTTAGGCAATAATTCCATTAAATTAAGAGATATTTGAGTCATAGGAAATTGATTAAAGATAGTCGCATTATTAATAAAATCTGTATCAAATAAATGCTCTCTTTGGTGCAAAGTAAATGTTAATTTTTTTAAATCTTCACTATTTAATAATTTACTAGAATTGAAAAAATCACCATTTTCTATATTTAGATTTCCAGAAATAATTTCAATAAAAGTTGTCTTTCCTGATCCACTACTACCAATAATTGCTACCGCTACATTATTATTAATAATTGAGACATAATCAATAGATTTCTGATCATCAAAGTTTTTTTATCTTGTGAAATAAAGGAGTCAAAAAGCTTACCTTTAATAATTAACTGTATTTCTTTTGCTAATTTCCATTCCCACACTCTATTGAAATACTCGGAAATAAGATTGAGCAATACAATTATTAGAAAAAATAAATTTATTAGATATGAATAACCTTTATTATAGTTATCCAAAAATTTTTGATAAACTAATGGAAATAGAGAAAGTGTTAAAGAATAAATAGCATAAAAGATAAAGCTTTCTATTGTAGTTTTTTTAATTTTTTTGAAGTATCTTAACATAAGTCCTTCACTTCACTTATGGTTTACATAACTTTTTTTATGTAAAGTATAAACTTAGATATGATTTTTTTTAAATTATTTTTAACATAAATATAATTTTAAAAAAATCACTCGAATATCTCATAAAAATCTTGAATATTCAATTTCGATTTTTGATTACTGTCCAAATCTTGTATTATTTGACCATCTTTCATTACTAGAAGTCTGTTTCCATATTTTAGGGCATCATCCATATGATGTGTAATCATTAAGGACGTTAATTTATCATTAATGATTATTTCATCTGTCAGTTGCATTAAAGAGTTACTAGTCTTTGGATCTAAAGCTGCAGTATGCTCATCTAAGAGGAGTAAATCGGGACGTTTAATTGTTGCCATCAATAAGCTTAAAGCTTGTCTTTGACCACCTGAAAGATTCCCTGTTGGTGTATCAAGATGATTTTCAAGACCATTACCTATTCGTGAAGTCAATTTTAAAAATTCATCTTTATATCTAGAAAGATTTCTAAGTTGTAAGCCACGTTTTTCTCCACGAAGTCTAGCAACTGCTAAATTTTCGGCCACTGTCATTCTAGGCGCCGTTCCCATTTTTGGATCTTGAAAAACGCGAGAGATATATTTAGCTCTTTCTTCTGGAGTTTTCTTTGTAACATTTTCACCCATTATGAAGACCTGTCCACTTGTTAGGACTAGGTTGCCAGCAATTGCATTAAACAATGTTGATTTTCCAGCTCCATTTCCTCCAAGAACTGTGACAAAATCACCTTTATATATATCAAGACTTACATTATTTAGAATAATTTTTTGTTCATCACTACCATTATCAACGATTTTAACTGCATCTTTTAATTCAACGATTGCTTGCATTTAATTTCACCCCCTTGAAGAACTTCTCTTTCAGTGTTGGGATCATTAAGCAGATTGCTAAAATAATTGCACTGAAAAGTTTTAAATAATTAGTATTAAATCCAAGACGGATGATTAACATGATTAATCCTTGATAAAAAATACTACCAATGACTATTGCAATTAAACGCTCTAAGAAAGTTACATTAGCAAAGAAAACTTCGCCGATGATAATACTTGCCAAACCAATTACTATCACTCCTACACCTTTATTAACATCAGCATAGCCATCACTCTGACTAATCAGTCCGCCAGCAAGTCCAATAATTCCATTTGAAATAATAAGCCCTAGAAGCTCCATATTATCTGTATTAATCCCAAATGAGCGTGCCATATCGTCATTATCACCAGTAGCCACAAATGCTTGTCCTAAGTTTGTATTGAGAAAGTACATCATTGCTGCAATTACAATGGCAACTGCGAGGACACCTAATGCAATTGGAGCAATATCACTTGGTAAAAAAGAAAAATAATCTTGTAGTCGTTTATTATTAAGAAGTCCCATATTTGCTCGCCCCATTATCATTAACATAATAGAATTACAACTTGTCATGACAAGGATACCAGCAAGTAAAGTAGGAATTTTACCTTTGGTATATAGAAGTCCTGTAACTAATCCAGCAAGGCAACCAGCACCAAATGCAGCTATAGTTGCAAGTATAGGACTAAAACCGTGAGTAATTAAAGTTACAGCTACTGCTCCACCAAGTGGAAACGAGCCTTCAGTCGTCATATCAGGAAAGTTAAGTACTCGGAAGGTCAGATAGACACCTAGACCTAATATAGCCCATAAGAGTCCCTGATTGATAGTAGATAGAATCATAAAAATATTTTCCTTTATATAAATTATTGTTTTGAAAAACTCGTGATTTAAAGTCACGAGTCGTAAGTTTATTATTTAACCTTGTCAGCATCCTTAGCAACGCTATCAGGAATATTGATTCCTAATTCTTTCGCTGCATTTTCATTGATGATTGGTTTTACTTTACTGAACTCTTCAACTGGAATATCAGCAACTTTCTCACCATTGAGAATCTTCGCTGCCATTTTCCCAGTAGCAACTCCTAAGTCGTGTTGATTAATTGCAACAGCAGCAAGTCCACCTTGTTCAACCATTGTATCAACACTTGGAAAAACAGGTTTTTTAGCTTTGTTGGCAACACTGATTACAGTAGGAAATGCACTTGCAATTGTGTTGTCCATCGGTGTATATATTGCATCAACTTTACCAACTGCTACTTCAACTGTCGATGAGATTTCATTAGTTGAAGGTACAGCGTATTCGACAACTTGAATTCCAGTCGCCTCTGCTGCTTTTTTGAATTCAGCAACTTGCGATTTGGAATTATCTTCACTACTTGAGTAAAGAACACCTACAGTTTTAAGCTCTGGTAAAATTTGGCGCATTAAATCTAATTGTTTATCAATTGGAAACTTATCGGATACACCAGTAACGTTTTTATCAGGTTTTTTAAGATTAGAAACTAATTTTGCTCCAACAGGATCACTTACAGCTCCCATAACAATTGGAATTGTATCAGTCGCATTTGCTAAACTTTGTGCAGATGGTGTAGCAATACCAACTAAGACATCATTTTTTTGAGAAACTAGTTCTTTACTCATAGTTTGAAGTTTACTTTGATCCGCTTCACCATTTAAAAAGTTAATTTTAACATCTTTAAAGCCCTCATCAGAAAGACCGTCTTGCACACCTTTATAAATTTCATCAAGTGCTGGATGAGTTACAAACTGAAGAACACCAACTTGTAAGTTTTTAGAATCAACTGACTTATCTTTTTTGTCACTAGAAAGCTTAGGCACAACTATCGCACCTACTACAATAATTACAAGTGCGACGAGGGTAATAAGTAATTTTTTATTTTTCATAAATTATTCTCCCATTGAAATTTTGTTAATGATATTAGCAAAATCTTTTTTTAGATTTGTTTTCTTATCAAGATTAACTACTTTTGTTTTCTTATTTCCTTCAAAGAAGACAACTGGTATTTTATCATTCATATCCAGTTTTAAATTATTTAGAAATTTAGTCGGATATATCTCTTCATAAATGAAAATTTCACGATTTAACTTTGTATTGCCATTACTTTCTAATATGTATTTAAATAAATCCTTATTTAGGTCACTATTTCTTGGATCAATAAAAATAATTGTCGTTGCTAAATTATCCGACAGATATTTACCTACATCCTTATCAGAAATATCTTTAATTTTATCATTTGTTGCAACATATTTAACTAATTCTGTCTGTTCAGCTCGAACATTTCTATGAATAATAGGCGCAACAGATGCGAAAATAATAACCAATGCTACCAGAGCAATCCATGTTTCTCTGGAAATTTCCTTAATTTTTTCTACAAAATCCAAATTCCTTTTCTCCTAGCTGTAAAAATTTTCAGAAAGTATTTTGATTTCTTAATTATACCTAAAAATAAGCTCTTTCACAAGAAGAATTGGTCAGAAAGTGTTAAAATATATAGTAATGGAGGCAGATTATGTATTTAGAAATTGATGAAAATGTACAAAATAAAATAAATAATTTAAAAGGTAACAAAGACGGAAAGATAATCTTTGATACGGATGATGGTGCTGGTCCATTTTCCATTGAAGGGACTTGTAGCTTAGGTACACATTTTAGACTTCTAATTGTTGATCCAGGTTTTGAATCTGACATATATAATGGAATCATGGACAGTAATATTGGTCACTTACCCTTCAAAGACTACTCAAGAACCTATCTTTCTGATAAAATGAAACTATCACTCGAAAATGGTAAGGCTGTTCTCAAATCTGATTATGAGAATATTGATCTTAGTTTTGAAATAAAAGATTTTAGGAATAAATAAAATGGCTTTTGATGGAGTATTTCTTCACTACATGACTACTGAACTTGTAGATAATCTTGTTGGTGGACGAATTCAAAAAATAAATCAACCCTTTGATAAGGAACTTGTACTATCTGTTAGAAATAACGGGAAATCTCACAAACTTTTACTTTCAGCACATCCAACTTTTGGACGTGTTCAGTTAACAAATACTATATTTGAAAATCCTCAGACTCCAACAACATTTGTAATGATTCTGCGTAAATATCTTAGTGGTGCATTAATTAATGATATTAAGCAAGTTGAAAATGATCGACAAGTTATTTTTGAAATTGCTAGTAAAAATGAAATTGGGGATGCTATGCAGATTGCATTGATTTGTGAAGTTATGGGGAAACATTCTAATATTTTATTAGTAGATAGAACTTCAAATAAGATTTTAGAATCAATAAAGCATGTCGGTTTTTCTCAAAATGCTTATCGCACAATTTTACCTGGTAGTACTTATATTGCACCACCAAGTGACAATAAAATTAATCCATTCACTGTAAGTGATGAAAAATTATTTGATATTCTTCATACTGAGAGTAATCTACAAAAAGTTTTTCAAGGATTGTCTAGAGATACCTCTAAAGCTTTAGAGGAAAATATTGAACCAAACAATAAAATTAAATCCTTCAGAAATTTTTTAGGTACTGAAATTCCATCGTTATATACAGAAATTGATACTTTCTCTGCTGTTAAATTAGCTGACGACTATATTGAATTTAATAGTCTTTCGGAACTTTTGGATAGTTATTATTTCGATAAAGCCGAGCGTGATCGTGTTAGACAAGTTGCAAGTGAAGTAATTCGAAAAGTAGATAATGAGCTTAAAAAAAACCGTCAAAAACTTAAAAAACAAGAGAAGGAATTAGCTGCTACTGACAATGCTGAGGACTTTAGGCAAAAAGGTGAATTGTTAACTACATTTTTACATGATGTTCCTAATAATCAAGATAGTGTGGAACTTGATAATTATTATACAAACGAAAAAATAACCATTCCTCTTAATAAGGCTTTGACACCGAATCAAAATGCTCAACGCTACTTTCATCGCTACCAAAAATTAAAACAAGCTGTCAAACATTTAAATGGATTGATTGAACAGACTAAGCAAACTATTCAATATTTAGAATCAGTTGAAAATTCTCTTGCACAAGCAGATTTATCTGAAATAGCAGAGATCAAAGAAGAATTAATCCAAACTGGTTATATTAAAATTAAACGCCGTGATAATAAACGTCAAAAATTAAAAGAACCTGAAAAATATATTGCAAGTGATGGCAGTGTTATTTTAGTTGGGAAAAATAATCTACAAAATGAACAGTTGACCTTTAAAATTGCTCGTAAGGATGACCTATGGTTTCATGCAAAAGATATTCCTGGTAGCCATGTTGTCTTAAAGGATAATCATAATCCAAGTGATGAAGTTGTAACCGAAGCGGCAATGCTTGCAGCTTATTTTTCGAAAGCACGAATGTCTAATTTAGTCCAAGTTGATATGATTGAAACAAAAAAACTAAATAAACCTACTGGGACTCCGCCTGGGTTTGTTACTTATACCGGACAAAAAACTATACGTGTAACTCCTGATGGGGATAAGATTAAAGAAATGAAAGCTTCAAAATAAAACGATTAATTTGTAAAAAAATATATCAAAAGATCTGGTAATTACTACCGGATTTTTTGTTGCAATACTTCTAAATTTGATTAGTACAGAAAAGCACAAATAGTGAAACTTTCACTGAAAGTTACTGAAAATATTCACAGAATATGCCAAATTTTAAATGACAAAAAAAGTCGGAAGTGTTATAATTAACATGTTTGATGGTCATTTGACCATACATATTAATTTATAGAGGAGATTATAAAATGACTGATGGTAAACAACACAAAAAAGTAATTCTTGTTGGTGATGGAGCTGTAGGTTCATCATACGCATTTGCTCTTGTAAATCAAGGAATTGCTCAAGAACTTGGTATTGTTGATATTTTCAAAGAAAGAACTGAAGGAGATGCTGAAGACTTAAGCCACGCATTAGCTTTCACTTCACCTAAAAAAATCTACTCAGCTGATTATTCTGATGCACATGATGCTGACTTAGTAGTTCTTACTGCTGGTGCTCCTCAAAAACCAGGTGAAACTCGTCTTGACCTAGTTGAAAAAAATCTACGTATCAACAAAGATGTTGTTACAAAAATCGTTGAAAGTGGATTCGATGGTATTTTCTTAGTAGCTGCTAATCCAGTTGATATCTTAACTTACTCTACTTGGAAATTCTCAGGATTCCCTAAAGAAAAAGTTATCGGTTCAGGTACTTCACTTGACTCAGCACGTTTCCGTCAAGCACTTGCTGAAAAAGTTGGTGTTGATGCACGTAGCGTACACGCATACATCATGGGTGAACACGGAGATTCAGAATTTGCAGTTTGGTCTCATGCAAACGTTGCTGGTGTTAAATTAGAACAATGGTTACAAGATAACAAAGGAATCGACGAACAAGGTTTAGTTGATTTATTCATCTCAGTTCGTGATGCAGCTTATTCAATCATCGAAAAGAAAGGTGCTACTTTCTACGGTATCGCTGTTGCCCTAGCTCGTATTACTCAAGCAATCCTTGAGGACCAAAATTCTGTACTTCCACTTTCTGTATTCCAAGATGGTCAATACGGTGTTGAAGGAATTTATCTTGGCCAACCAGCTGTAGTTGGTGCTCATGGTGTAGTTCGTCCAGTTAATATCCCACTTAACGATAGCGAAAGACAAAAAATGGAAGCTTCTGCTAAACAACTTCAAGCAATTATTGATGAAGCATTTAGCAAAGAAGAATTTGCTTCTGCAGTTAAAAACTAATTTTTTAAAATAAAAACTTCTCCATTGGGGAAGTTTTTTTATTGTAAATTTAATTGATCTTGCATATAACTCGCAAATAGCACAAGCCTTTCGTCACTATAGTCTATTTCTTGACCTTCATATTCATTGATAGCTGATAAAATTAATGATTTAAACTCGTAATTGATGCTAGTAATATTCTTTAAAACCCAGTTACCGCCATCTACTTTAGATAATATTGTGCCAGTTTTCCTAAATGCCAGACTCCGACAAAGGTTTAAAATTGTATATGTTGGTGTAGAAATAATCGAAACCGTAGCATCAGATATATCATTCAAAACTGAATTCCAGTAAATGTCTTTAGACACTATTGAAAAAATTTCTTTGGGATTCGGACCATATAATGCTTTTCCACTTTGATTAATTACTGCAATATGAACAGGTAAATCCTCATCCACTCCATGCATTTCTTCAATATATTTCAAAGGATTATTTAAATAATTCTCTAAATGGTAATCAGAAAAATGAAAGTCAAATTCCATCCCTTCTTCAATTATTTTTCTACAATCTTCAGCAAGTAAAATATGAAATTCCAGACCTTTTTTAGGTGCAAGAGGCAAAAGCTTTTCAATTACATCTTGCATTATTTTCTCTTTATCAGAAATTGATAATTTTTTATTAACTACAATTATATAATCAAGATCACTGATTAACGGATTGAAAGAACCAAGTACTGTAGAACCATGTAAATATATACCAAGAAGATTTTCTTTTAATATTTTTTTCGATGAAATAACGATATTTTCTAGTAAATTGTTAGTATTTATATCTAAATTCATATAATTTCCCTTAGTTTTTTTTATCATTATAACATTTAGATAGAAAAAAGCAGTGCAATTTTGCACTGCTAACATATTTATCAAAAACTTTTTTATTTTGATTTAATATAATTGATACCATTTGCTTTTGGCCCCGTAGAACGACCTAAGAATAATGCTAACACTACTATCGTTAGTACATAAGGTGCGATTTGTAAGTAAACAATTGGAATATTTGAGAACAATGGAAGTTGACTTCCGATTACTGATAAACTTTGAGATAATCCGAAGAATAGACTTGCAAGCATAGCTCCTATTGGATTCCACTTACCGAAGATCATTGCCGCCATAGCTATGAATCCTTGTCCAGCAATAGTTGTACCACTAAAGTTTACAGATATTGATTGGGCAAATACTGCTCCACCTATTCCACCAAGAAGACCTGATATTAAAACGCCAGCATATCGCATTTTATAAACATTAATTCCTAACGTATCAGCCGCTTGTGGATTTTCACCTACACTACGTAAACGTAGCCCAAAGCGGGTTTTGAATAGTATAAACCATGCTATAAATGAAACTAAGATTGATACATAACCTATTAAAGATGTTTTTTGGAAAAATATTGGACCAATAACAGGAATTTTAGATAATATTGGAAAATCAAAATATCCAAAACTTTGAGTAATATTATCTGTCTGTCCTTTTCCATAAAGTATTTTTGTAAGGAAAACAGATAGTGCTGGAGCCATTAAATTGATTACTGTTCCAGAAATGATTTGATTAGCACGAAGTGAAATACACGCTACAGCATGTATTAATGAAAATAGCAGACCTACTACTCCACCTACAATACATGCTATCCAAGGTGTAGCTTTACCAAATTGAGATGCATAAGTCAAATTGAAAACAATTGAAGAAAAAGCTCCCATTACCATTATTCCTTCAAGCCCAACGTTTACTACACCACCACGTTCAGAAAATGTACCGCCTAAACTTGTAAAAATTAAAGGAGTTGCATATATGAGCATTGAAGATGCTAATAATTGTAACATTGTAATTAAATTCATTATGCTTTACCTCCTTTTTTCTTGAAGTCTGGTACAATTTTTTCAATAACATACTTAATTCCAACGAAAAAGATGATACTTGCAATTACTACACTTACGATTTCAGGAGGAATACCTGTCTTGTTCATTCCTGGTGCTCCTACCTTAAGTATTGAGAATAAGAATGAAGAGAAGAGGATCCCAAGTGGACTATTTTGACCCAAGAGGGCTACAGCCATTCCATCAAAACCAATTGATAGGCTAGTTGGTTGGACGAAGAAGTTTTGGAAAGTTCCTAAACCTTCAACAGCTCCACCTAAACCAGATAGTGCCCCTGCAATAAGCATAGAACTAACTACGATTCGTTTGCTTGACATACCAGCATATTCACTTGCATATGGGTTCAAACCAACTGAACGAATCTCAAACCCAAGTGTTGTCTTAGTAATTAAAATGTAAATAACTATTATAGCAATAATTGCAATAAAGATACCTATATTTAAACGAGAGTTATTTGTTAAAGATGATAACCAACTAGTTCTAAATGTTGCATTTTTACTAACTTGAATAGTTGAATCTTTTTCAGCAAGTATTTTTGGTTTAAAAATATAATGAATAAGGTATGTTGAAATAAATAGATAAACATAGTTTAGCATGATGGTTACGATAACTTCACTTGTTCCTAAGTAAGCTTTAAGAATACCTGGAATAGCTGCTGAAAGGGCTCCAGCAATCATACCAACTATTACTAGTAAAGGAATCATAAAGAGTCTTGGAATATCAGGGAATGATAGAGCGAACCAAATACTTGCTACCCATCCACATAAAGCTTGTCCACTCATACCAATATTAAAGAGTCCTGCTTGACTTGCTACTGCAAAACTAAGTGCAGTCAAAATTAAAGGCCCCATGGTTCTAAACACTTCACCTATACTTCGTGTTGATCCAAATGCTGAGTTTAATAAATCTTCATATCCCCATATAGGATTGTATCCAAATATTAGCATGATGATTGCTCCAAATGCAAAACCAAACAATACAGCTAAAACAGGTACTAAGATTTTCTTTAAATCTAATGATTTCATAATTATTTAGGCTAAATCTCGGAAGAGATATTACTTAGCCTCTCCTCCTTTCCCACCTACCATTAGAATACCAAGTTCTTGTTTATCAGTATCCTCTGGGGTTACAATTCCTTGAATTTTACCACTATGAATTACAGCAATTCTATCAGAAACATTTAGTATTTCATCCAGTTCGTAGCTAACGACAAGTACTGCTTTTCCTTCGTCACGAGCTTGAATTAAACGCTTATGGATATATTCAATTGCTCCAACATCGAGTCCACGTGTTGGTTGACTTACAATTAATAAATCTGGATTTAAATCTATTTCACGTGCAATGATTGCTTTTTGCTGATTACCACCAGATAATGCTTTAGCTGGTACAACTTCACTTGCAGTACGGACATCAAATTCTTCAATAAGTTTTCTTGCATGTGAATTTATATTACTATAATTTAAAATACCATTTTTACTAAGTGGTTCTTTATAATAAGTTTGAAGGGCTATATTTTCGGCCAATGTCATGTCTAGTACTAGTCCATCACGATGTCTATCTTCTGGAACGTGACCAACTGCCATTTCAGTAATTTTTCGTGGACTAAGATTTGTTGCATCTTGACCTTTAATTTTAACAACTCCACTTTCAACCTTACGTAATCCAGTAATTGCTTGAATCAGTTCACTTTGACCATTACCATCAATACCTGCTATACCAACAATTTCACCATCTCTTACTTGTAAGCTTAAATCATTGACTGCTGGTACACCACGACTTTCATTAACAACCAATGAGTCAATTTCAAGAACAACTTCTTTAGGATTAGCAGGTTTTTTCTCAGTTTTGAATGAAACACTGTGCCCTACCATCATTTCAGCGAGTTCTTTATTACTTCTACCTTCAACGCTAACAGTATCAATCACTTTACCACGACGAATTACAGTTACACGATCAGCAACTTCACGAATTTCATCAAGCTTATGAGTAATTAAAATAATTGATTTGCCTTCTTTAGCAAGCTCTTTCATAATTTGCATTAATTCAGAGATTTCTGCAGGAGTAAGTACAGCAGTTGGTTCATCAAAGATGATTATATCAGCTTTACGATACAAAGTTTTGATAATTTCAACTCTCTGTTGTTGTCCAACTCCTATATCTTTAATATAGGCACTAGGAGTCACTTGTAAACCGTAGCGTTTAGAAAGCGCTTCTATTTCTTTTGCAGCATCTTTTGTGTCTAAAACTAATCCTTTAGTAATCTCATCACCAAGTATGATATTTTCAGTAACCGTGAAAGCATCGATTAACATAAAATGTTGGTGAACCATACCAATTCCAAGTTTCGTAGCCTTTGAAGGAGAGTCAATCTTCTCGACTTTACCATTTATTAATATTTCACCACTTGTAGGTTCCAAAAGTCCAGCTAATATATTCATTAATGTTGATTTACCAGCACCATTTTCACCTAGAAGGGCATGAATTTCTCCTTTACGAAGTGTCAAATTGATATTATCATTTGCAACAAAGTTGCCAAATACCTTAGTGACATTTCGCATTTCAATAACATTTTCAGTCATTAATTTTTGTCCTCATAATTTTTCCTAAATAAATAAAATAAGTTCATATTGAATAACATATATACCATTGATTATATCAAAAATCCTTATGTTTGTAATCACTATAAATTTAAAAAAACGAGAGAAGAGCTCTCGTTTTTGAATTCATTTTAATTAATATAATTATTTTTCAGGTACTTCTACTTTTCCATCTTTGATTTCTGTACGAGCAGAATCAACAGCTTTTTTAGCATCATCATTTAAGTTAGTTTCAGCAAAATCAACTGAACCATCTTTGATACCAAATACTTCGTGTTTTCCACCAGGGAAGTTACCTTTAAGAGTTTCATCACTTATGTTTTTAACTACAGTACCAACACCTTTAATTGTTGAACCAAGTACAAAGTTAGAGTCTTTGCCGTCTTTTGATTTGTAGTTTCCTTCATCCTTTTGGTCACGGTCTACACCAATAACCCAAACTTTATCTGCTTCATTTTTGCTTTCATTTTCAGCTTTTGCTGCAGAGAATACTCCGTTACCTACACCACCAGCAGCTTGATAAATTACATCGATTCCACTTGCGTATTGAGCAGCTGCAATTGTTTTACCTTTAGCTGCATCTGAGAAGCTTGCAGCATAATCAATTTTAATATCTATATCTTTATTTACTGATTTAACGCCGGCTACGAAACCTTTTTCAAAACGTGTGATTACAGTTCCTTCAACACCACCAATAAATCCAACTTTATTAGTTTTTGTTGTCTTAGCAGCAGCAACACCTGCTAGATATGCACCTTCATTATCTGCAAAAGTCGCACTTGTAACATTATCCTTACCTTCGATAACATCATCAATTAATACAAATTTAGTGTCTTTATTATCATCTGCAGCATCTGAAACAGCTTTAGTAAGCTTGTATCCAACACCAAAGATTAAACCATATCCATTTGAAACAGCTTCATTAAAGTTATTTGAGAAATCCGCTTCTGTTGTTGATTGGAAGTAAGTATAGCCTTTGTCTTTGCTCAAATCATGTTCTTTACCCCAAGCTTGCATACCTTCCCAAGCTGATTGGTTAAATGAACGGTCATCTACACCACCAGTATCAGTTACCATTGCAACTTTAAGATCAGTTTTCCCTTCAGATTTGCTACCTGAATCTTTAGTATCACGAGAACCACAAGCCGCAAGTGACAATACAGCAACTGTTGCAAGTCCAGTACTTAAAACACGTTTGTTCATAATAAAATGAAGCCTCCATTTTTTCTATTTTTTGGTTGAGATAATTACTTATGTAATCACTTTTCATACAAATTATAATATATTTAGGTCATATTTTCAATATAATCTTAAACTTAAAAACACTGTAAGTGCTTGCATATCTCCAAAAACCGAACATTAAAAATTTATTAATTTGATTTTTTTGTACAATAAAACCCTTAAATACTGTAACATCAAGGGTTTATTTATAATCTTATTTTTCTGGAACTGTTATTTTTTCATCTTTTATTTGAGTGCGTGCATCAGCTACTGCAGCTTTAGCATCATCGCTTAGGCTAGTTTCAGCAAAATCAACTGAACCATCTTTAATTCCATAAGCAGTATGTTTACCACCTGGGAATTTACCATCTACAGTTTCATCACTTACAATTTGAAGAACTTGTCCAACTTTTTTAATTGTAGAACCAAGTACAAAGTTAGAATCTTTTCCATCTTTAGACTTGTAATTTCCTTCGTCTTTTTGGTCGCGGTCTACACCGATAACCCAAACTTTATCAGCTTCATTTTTGTTTTCATTTTCAGCTTTGGCAGCAGAGAAAACACCGTTACCTACACCACCTGCGGCTTGGAAGATTACGTCTGTCCCTGTTGCATACTGTGCACTTGCAATTGTTTTCCCTTTGGCAGCATCAGAGAAGCTTGCAGCATAGTCAACTTTCACTTCAATATCTTTATTTACTGATTTAGCTCCGGCTACATATCCAGCCTCAAAACGTTTAATTACAACGTTCTCAACTCCACCTATAAATCCGATTTTATTTGTTTTAGTAGATATTGCTGCAGCAACACCCGCAAGATATGCTCCTTCTTGGTCAGCAAAAGTTGCACTTGCAACATTATCTTTTCCATCAACCACATTATCAATAATAACAAATTTTGTATCTTTATTATTATTAGCTGCTTCAGTTAAAGCATCTGTAAGTTTATATCCAATACCAAAAACTAAATTATAGCCACTTGAAACTGCTTGCTCAAAATTATTAGCAAACTCAGACTCAGTATTTGATTGGAAGTAAGTATAACCATTATCTTTCGATAATCCATGTTCTTTACCCCAAGCTTGTAAGCCTTCCCATGCAGATTGGTTGAATGAACGGTCATCAATACCGCCAGTATCTGAAACCATTGCTACTTTAAGATCTGTATCACCTTTTTTCTCATTAGAAGACCTGTCGCGAGAACCACAAGCTGCAAGTGATAATACAGCAACTGCTGAAAGTCCGAAACCTAAAACTTTTTTGTTCATTTAATAATAAACCACCTTTATTTGATTCTATACGCATAATTATGCTTACAATCGTCCATTATATTATAGATGTTGTTAAATGACAATAACAAATAAGAGTATTTGATGAAAATTGTTAATTTCATTCCATTATTTATACGAAAGTTCATAATTTAATTAATTGATTGATAAATTATTCCATTAGAGTAGTTGATTTTCAAATTAGATTGAGCATTTGGAATAAAAACGTTAAATGTCTTTTTATTATTTAACTCGCTTTCTACAGGAGCAAAGAAAGTTTTGTTATTGATAATTTTGGCTTCTAAAATAATGCCCCTTGGAAGTACCTCATATCCACTACCCTTTTTATTGAATACTGGTGTTACTCTATAGTCTATTCTAGCTCCATCATCTAAAGAATCTTTTATTATTTTTTCAAAAAATTTCATTCCACAAGCTTTTTTATTTTCATTAAATGTTTCAGCGCAATTACACCATTCTGTTATCATTACATAGTTTTCCCATTTATAATAATCAAAATTGTCAGTATAGCTAATAAGCAAGTCGCCGATGATGTGTCCTTTATGAAAAAAATTTTTTTCATCGTTCGGAATATTATTAAGACCATAAACAGACTTAGGATTTTTTCTCCAATTTATATTACTTTTATCATCTATCACTATGTTATCCGCGTCTCTTTTAATTTTTATTCTAAATATGCTTTTTTGTAATTTAACATTTATTTGCTTTAAAACTTTGTTTCTTTTTAAATATAGACTGTTATTTGAATCATTTTCTATTTCAAAATCAAAAAAAGATGGTAATTTGGTAACTTCAAACCATTTACCTTCGTTTAATATATAATATCCACCTTCTTTTTTTTCTGAATTATTAAGAAAAGATGGTAACTTGGTAACTTCAAACCATTTACCTTCGTTTAATATATAATATCTACCTTCTTTTTTTTCTGAATCATTAAGAAAAGATGGTAACTTGATACCTTCAAACCATTTACCTTTGTTTAATATATAATATCCACCTTCTTTTTTTTCTGAATCATTAAGTAATTTTTCTAAGTCTGGAAAGTCCTGGTAAGTTCTTTCAATAGCATATTTATTAGGTTTTAAATCTCTAGAATATCTTTCACTTCCCATAAAAAAACTCCTCTACAATTATCTTCTATTATTAATTGTACCACATTAAAATACAATTGTTGCAGCTAGTAGGGAAATTACAATTAATATTTAAAAGATTATTTAAAATATAAAAAATCCTACCAAGTAAGCTGCCAGGTAGAATTTTTTATTGGAATTTTTTTACATTTTAAACAATTACGGAGTGAAAAATATCAATTCAGTTCATCAAATTGATAAGGAAGAAGTTCCTCGACAGTTGTTTTCTTTACTTCTAAATGTTTAGAAATCAAGTAAACCGGTAAATCCTTATCAAAGAATTCTGCCATGACTTGTCGACATGCTCCGCATGGTGAAATAGGTTTTACGGCTTTTTCACCGTATACTGCAAGAGCAACAAAATCACCTTTTTCTTCGCCATCACTAATTGCCTTAAAGATTGCTGTTCTTTCAGCACAATTTGTCAATCCAAAAGATGCATTTTCAATATTACAACCTTCAAATATTTTTCCATCAATTGTAAGTAATGCTGCTCCCACTTGAAAATCTGAATAAGGAACATATGCTGTTTTACTTGCATTAACAGCAGCATCTTGAAGCTTTTTAATATCCATCTTTAGCTTTTTCACCTTCCATTATCGCTACTCCAGCACTTGTTCCGATACGAGTTGCACCCGCTTCAATCATTGCTTGTGCATCAGCTTCTGAATATATTCCACCACTTGCTTTTACTCCCATATCTGGACCAACAGTTTTACGCATTAAAGCTATATCTTCTACTGTAGCTCCACCTGTTGAGAATCCAGTTGATGTTTTTACAAAATCTGCTCCAACTTTTTTAGCGATTTCGCATACTGTAACTTTTTCTTCATCAGTTAATAGACAAGTTTCAATGATTACTTTTGTTAAGGCTTCCCCACTTGCATCCACAACAGCTTTAATATCACGCTCAACTAAATCTAAATTACCAGATTTTAAGGCACCAATGTTAATAACCATATCTACTTCGTCAGCACCGTTTGCTACTGCATCTTTCACTTCAAATCCTTTTAATTCAGGAGTATTTGCACCTAAAGGAAAACCGATAACTGTACAAACTTTTACATCAGAATCTTTTAATTCTTGTGCAGCATACTCAACCCAAGTTGGATTGATACATACACTCATAAAATCATATTTTTTTGCTTCATCAATGATTTGGTCAACTTTTTCTTTAGTAGCATCAGCTTTAAGGATTGTATGATCGATATATTTATTTAATTTAGTCATTTTATTTAATTATCTCCAAAATTTCTTTTATTTCTTTCTTTTGATTTCCTATATTTATATGATTTTTCAATTCTTCAATTTCAGAAGCCGCAAGATCGTTATTATAGTAGATAGTGAAGATTGTTTCTCCTTCTTCTACTTGGTCACCAATTTTTTTATTAAGAACAATACCTGCATCAAAATCAATCTTGTCTGATTTTGTAGCTCGACCTGCTCCTGCTTTCATTGCAAGGATTCCCAACTTATCTGCTGGTAATGTTTCAATATAGCCAGATAAATCAGCCTTAAATTCGTATGAGTGTTTAGTTGGATTTATTTCATAAATATTTTCAACAACACCACCTTGCGCAGCCACTAGCTCTTCAAACTTTTTAAGCGCAGCTCCTGATACAAGATTTTCTCGAATTTCTGCCTCAGTTTTTTCAAGACCAGCTAGGCTTAGCATAATTTTAGCTAAATGGCAGATAAATTCAGTTAATTCTTCCGAACCTTTACCCTGCATAACTTGAATTGATTCAATGATTTCGAGTTTATTTCCGATTGTCATACCTAGTGGTTGTTGCATGTCGGTCAATACTGCTATTGTATCACGCCCAACAGCTTTTCCAAGCTCAACCATAGTAGATGCTAACACACGCGCATCTTCAATCGTCTTCATAAACGCACCTTCGCCAACTGTAACATCTAAAAGAATCGCATCAGCCCCCGCAGCTATTTTCTTGCTCATAATTGAACTTGCAATTAGAGGGATAATATCAACGGTTGCCGTCACATCGCGTAAGGCATAAAGAAGTTTATCTGCTTTAACAAGGTCATCAGTTTGAGAGATTATTGCTAAATCAAGATCTTGTACTTGTTGGATAAACTTTTCTTCGGTCAGTTCAGTATTGAAGTTTGTGACAGACTCAAGCTTATCAATTGTACCACCTGTGTGTCCTAAACCACGACCACTCATTTTTGCAACTGGTACATCAAATGATGCAACTAAAGGTGCCAAAATAATAGAAACCTTGTCTCCTACACCGCCTGTTGAATGTTTATCTACCTTGATACCTTTAATAGAAGATAAATCAACTTGCTTACCAGTGCCAACCATAGCCATTGTTAAGTTTGTTGTTTCATCAGTAGTCATTCCTTGGAAATACAAAGCCATAGCAAAAGCTGACATTTGATAATCTGGAACTGTTCCAGCTGCGTAGCCATTCACAATCCAGTAAATTTCCTCTTTATCTAACTCTAACCCATCACGTTTTTTTTGAATTAGGTCAACCATTCTATAAGTCATCTTTTACACTCCTTAAAATATAATATCCCTTATCCTTAGTCACAATCTCAACATTTCCGAAAGTTTCTTCCATGCGTGATTTAGCACTCGGTGCACCCTGCTTCTTCTGGATAACAATAGTAAGGTCACCTCCATCATTAAGATGGTCATAGGCTCCAGTGATAATAGAGTGAACCACAGATTTTCCTGCACGAATCGGTGGGTTACTAATCACGTGGTCAAATTTATCATCTTGTAAACCGTCATATACATCTGACTGATAAATCTTAGCATCGACTTGGTTTTGAAGGGCATTCTTTTGAGCAAGTTCCAGAGCACGATTATTAACATCTATCAATGTAGGAATAGCAGAAAATTTCTTAGCTAAAGTAAGACCGATTGGTCCATATCCACAACCTACATCCAAAATACTTTGTCCTGCTTCGATTTCAATGTTTTCAAGTAAAACTCGGCTTCCAAAGTCAATTTGTTTTTTTGAGAATACTCCACTATCCGTTAGAAATGTCATAGGAATATCTAATAATTTGATATTAAGTTGATGAATATCATGCTTCGCATCAGGATTTTCATCATAGTACATTTTAGCCAATTACTCAACCTTCTTTCTTATATTTTCAGTAATTAAGTCGCTTAATAATTGATAGCCTGCTTCAGTGAAATGTAGACCATCATCAATTATAAATTTATCAGGATTTATTGTTTCCCACATAGCCTTATTTAAATTAATAATATTAACTGGGCTATCCTTAAAGGCATTGATTTCTGCCTCTACATATTTAGCGACTTGTTCATTACTTCTGTACTTGCTTGTTAGTTTTTCATTTAAGTAAGGTACAGTAATTATCGATGTTTTATCTTGTCCTAGAGTTGAAGCAATTCTTTGCAGATTTTCGACAAATTCAGATGGGCTCACATTATAATGGAGAGCTGCGTCATTTGCTCCAAAGAATACAATATTAAGATCATAAGCACCTTGAACAACTTGGTATAATCTTTCCAGACCGTCTTTACTTGATTCACCAGGAACTGCGAAAATATCTACTTTTGCATCTATACTTCTATCACTGAGTTTCTTTTCCACCAGTGCCTTAAGGATAGGTTCTGTCGAAATTGAATCTCCAAATATTGATATCTTCTTCATCTTGCCTCCAAAAAACAAAAATAAAACACGCATTCTATTACATTCTAACACAATTTTTTGATTGCAAACGCTTTTTTATGTTATTATATTTGTATTATGAATGAACTAATAAATTTTGATGAAATTAGCCGTGAAAAATGGCAAGAATTATATAGAAATAACATTCCGCCCCTTACTGAGGAAGAGCTTGAAAATATTCGTTCTTTAAATGACCAAATTAATATGCAAGATGTAACAGATGTTTATCTGCCTCTTGTTCATTTCTTTCGTATCTATAAGAAGAATATTGAAGACATGCGCTTTTCTAAGGGACTTTTTCTGCAAAAAATTTCTAAAGCTCCAACTCTCATCATTGGTATTGCAGGTAGCGTGGCCGTTGGGAAAAGCACTACTGCACGACTGATGCAAACATTACTTAGTCGTGTTTTTAAGCATACTAAGGTAGACCTTATTACGACTGATGGATTCTTATATCCTAATGATGTATTGAAAGAAAAAGGTATTATGCATCGCAAAGGGTTTCCAGAATCTTATGATATGGAGAAACTTACAAACTTTTTATATGAAGTGAAAAGCGGAAAGACTGCTGAAGCTCCTGTTTATTCACATGAATCTTATGATATTGTTCCTGACGAAAAAATTGTTATTGATAATACTGATATTTTAATCGTTGAAGGTATCAATGTCTTCCAAAGTCCTCAAAACGACCAGCTATATATTGGTGACTACTTTGATTTTTCTATCTACGTAGATGCGGACGAAGAAAATATTGAAAAATGGTATCTTGAACGTTTTGACAGTTTACTTGCTCTTGCAAAAGATGATCCGTCAAACTACTACTATCAATTTACTAAGTGGAAGTTTGAAGATGTGATTGCACTTGCTAAAAATACTTGGCGTGATGTTAATTTAGTTAACCTTGAGGAATATATAAAACCAACAAGAAATCGTGCTGATGTAATCATTCATAAAGGTGACAATCATTTCATTGATAAAATATATTTGAAGAAATATTAAAAGACAACCTCATGGCTGTCTTATTCTTTATGTTTTTGACTATGTTCCACGTGTTTAAGGGTATCTTCAATAATGTGAGATACATGGTTATCATCTAATTGATAATAGATTGATTTTCCATCACGCTCTGATGTAACTAATTGCGCTTCTTTCAAAAGCGAAAGTTGATGTGAGGTTGCTGATTGTTCAAGTTCTAAAATTTCAGCAATATTTCCTACATTTAATTTTTCCTGCGAAAGGATATAAAGAATTTGAAGTCTTACAGGATTACCTAATAATTTAAAAATTTTATTAGCATCATCAAGAACATCTTGATTGATTTTTTTTATTTCAGACATGTTCTACCACCTTGTCTATTATTTTAGCTAAATTTAACTTAATCTAGACTATTATTAATTTTTGTTTTCCATATATTCTACCATAATTATGGGTTAGAAGAAAAATATTTTGTTGAACAGAACTTAAAGAATGTTATTTTTCTTAAAAAGAATAAGTTTTGTCTTGACAAAAATGACACATATGATATTATTTACATATGAAATAAATATCATGTATGGAGAATATATAAATGAAAAAAATTAACTTACATTTCGACCAGGAAGCAAGGGAGAAAATCACTTTAATCGTTATCAGTGTGGTATTAACTATTATTGCCATGTTCCTCAGAGGAAGTCAACCGCTAATTAGTACAATCATTTTCCTAATTGCCTATCTTGTATCTGCTCAAAGAGTGCTTCGTAAGGCTTGGAAAAACATTAAATCTGGTAATTTCTTCAGTGAAAATATTCTTATGTCAATTGCTACTATTGGTGCACTATTAATCGGTGAATATCCTGAGGCGATTGCTGTAATGGTTCTTTATGAAATCGGAGATATTATTGAAGATATGGCTGTTGACCGTTCAAAACGCTCAATATCAAATCTTTTAGAAGCCAAACCTGAGTTTGCACATTTAAAAGTTAACAATGATTGGCAAACAGTTGATCCTAGCGTTGTAAAAATTGATGACATTATCATGGTTAAACCTGGGGAAAAAATCCCACTAGATGGCGTGGTTATTTCTGGTTCATCAAGCGTTAATACTGCTGCTCTTACTGGCGAGTCAGTTCCTGTAACTGTTACGAATGGTGATCAAGTTCTTGGTGGTTCAGTTAACCAAGAAGGTGTTATTGAAGTTAAAGCAACAAAAGTTTTCGAAGATTCTGCAGTCGCAAAAATTCTTGAATTAGTTCAAAATGCAAGCGACTCTAAAGCACCAACTGAAAAATTCATTAGTAAATTTGCTAACTACTATACTCCAGTTGTAGTTCTTGCAGCTCTTCTACTTGCAGTAATTCCTCCATTATTCTTTGGACAATCTTGCTCAGTATGGATTGGTAGAGCATTAACATTCCTTGTTATCTCTTGTCCATGTGCATTAGTTATATCAGTACCTCTTGGATTCTTTGCAGGAATTGGTTCAGCATCTAAAAATGGTGTACTTATCAAAGGAAGTAATTTTCTTGAAGCACTAAATGACTTAGATACAGTTGTTTTTGATAAGACTGGTACTTTGACAGAAGGGGTTTTTGAAGTAACAAATATCGATAATCAATCTCAAATGTCAGATGATGATTTCATAGCACTAGTTGCTGCTGTTGAACAAAATTCGAATCATCCAATTGCCAAATCAATACTTTCATATAATAGAGCTGACCTGACTGAATTTACTCTTTCTTCAGTAGAGGAAGTCGCAGGACATGGTCTAAAAGCTAAAGTCGACGGTCGTGATGTAACTGTTGGGAACATGAAAGCTATGAAGGCTTTAGGTCTTGAGATTGATGAAAAAGCGTCAAGTGGAACTTTAGTTTATGTAGCTATTGATGGTACATATCA
Source organism: Floricoccus penangensis (assembly GCF_001832885.1). Taxonomy (GTDB): domain Bacteria; phylum Bacillota; class Bacilli; order Lactobacillales; family Streptococcaceae; genus Floricoccus; species Floricoccus penangensis. Next base: position 60,076 of record NZ_MKIQ01000029.1, read on the forward strand.
AGGAATGATCACAGTATCTGATAAGATTAAACCCGATGCTAAAAAAGCCATTCAAAGACTTCAGGATTTGGGAATTCAAAATCTTGTAATGCTTACTGGGGATAATAAGGCTGTTGCCGACATAGTCGCTAAGGAATTGGGAATTACACAAGTATATGCAAATCTTCTTCCAGAAGATAAGGTAGCAATTCTTGAAAAACTAAAAGCTGAATCTCATTCTAAGAAGAAAAAAATTGCCTTTACTGGTGATGGTATAAATGATACTCCAGCACTAACACTTGCTGATATCGGTATATCAATGGGTGGACTTGGATCAGATGCAGCTGTGGAAGCGTCTGATATAGTAATAATGCAAGACCAACCTTCAAAAATACCTACTTCGATTGAAATTTCAAGATATACAAGAAAAATCATCATGCAAAACATTATTTTTGCACTGAGTGTAAAAACATTATTTATGATTCTTTCAACTTTTGGAATTGCAAGCATGTGGCAAGCGGTCTTTGCTGACGTTGGTGTTACTTTCTTAGCTGTCATGAATACACTAAGAATTATGCGTAAAGACTATAAAAATTAGGACTCCCTTCGAGTTCTTTTTTTATAAATTTTAATTATTAAGTTATAATGGGCAAAAATATTAAATAATTATGGGAAAATAAATGAATAAAGTTTTAAAAAATATACTGATTTTTTTAGCTTGTATAATAGTTAGTCTAGTTGCTTTTCGCATCTACATTTACGAGTTAAGTATGCGCATAATACCAAGATTTGTAACCGATAATGATTTATGGATAAACCTTTTAATAATCATTGCCTTTGCCTTTCTTTTATATACAATAATCCAAATCATCCTGCTAAAATACATACCAAAATGGACTGTTGTAATTCTCTATATCTTCTATTTTATGTTTCTCTTCTACGCATTATTTTTGAAAAATATAGGTGTACGTGGTTTTGATTTAGATCCATTTAACACTTTAACTTACATAGAGTATGGAGAAATCGTATCAATTCTTAATATCTTTATGCTCGTTCCTCTTGGATTTATAGTAAAACTTAACTGGAAGAATCTATTGTTGGTAACACTTTCTATAACTGCTGTTGAGATTTGCCAATACGTATTTAGCCTAGGTATATTTGATACTGGAGATATAATCACAAATGTCTTAGGATATATAATTGGTGCTCTTATAGCTATGAGCCCATTAGGTAAAAAAGTAAAATCATATATCAGGTAAATTAAAAATCCTTTCTTAATTCAAGGATTTTTTTGTTTTTATTTTTATATACATAGCCTATTTTTTAACATATAATATAATTAACAAAAATAGGAGAATAAACAATGAAAATTATAAAAAAATGTTTCCTACCTTTTCTGATCATAATTATTTTTCTCAGTATTCTTGTATTAATTTTACCAAAGAGCAAGGATATGGGGCTGAAAAATACTGAATATGATTTTGGTATTATTGCTTATGATAAACGCATTTCATTCAAAATTTCTGGTGATAAATTAGAAAAAGATAAAGAAACTAAACCTTTTAGTAAAAATTATACCTTACAAAAAAATCCATTCCTTAAAATAAAAGATTCTTATTACACAAAAACTTCTGATAGAGCAAAGGAAGGCGCTGAACTTGCAAAAGTTGAAAATTCACTTGCAGTAAATATTACTAAACCAAAAGATTTCAGTATTAATACATATACAAGTGATAATAAATATTTTTACTATACTACTCATGACAAAATTGTAAAACTTGATGATAATCTAAAGGAAATTAAAAGTAGTGATTATAAAAATAATCTTTATTCAAATCAAATGGTCGCTTCAAACGATTCTTTATACATCCTTGATAACCATATAATATATAAGTATTCAAAAGCTTTAGACTTTATTGAAGAAATACATCCCTCTTCTTTTGATAAAGCTGCATCATATACAAATATGGCATATTCAAAAGGCAAACTATATATATCTCAGAATCTTAAAGGAAAAAGTTCTAATGGACAATATGAGGAATCAAATACAATTATAGTTTATGATATAGAAACTAAGGAAGAAAATATAATTGAGCTAGATTATCCATACCCCATGCAAATATATGCTGATGAAGTAAACGATAATTTGATAATCCAACATTATGAACTTTATGTACCTGAAGATGTATGGACTGTATATTCATTAAAAGATGGTAGTCAACATCAAATTGAACTTGGTAAATATAGATTAGCAGACGAAGAACTTTCAGCGCCTTTCTTTACTCAAAAAGATGGGTTCTACTACTTCTTGATGTCGGACTCAATTCTTGAAGTAAGTGGTAAAGATATGAAAGAGAAATCATATTCCTTTAAAGATTTTGATATAAGTTACCCCAATGTGCTATTAATCGGAAAATAAAAAGCTTCTAGATTTTTCTAGAGGCTTAATTTTTTACCATAAAAATTCTGTGACAATTTTATCTACATCTTTATTTTCATGTAACTTACTATGTTGAGCATTCTCACCCTTAAATTCTTTTTCTTGATAAGATTTAACATTTCCGCTTACAAGGTATTTAAAGGACTGGGAAGAATCTATATCAACACTACCATCTGACTTACTTCCATCATCTAAATCACCATATATATTCAAAATTTTAAGTTCAGGATTGACTAATTTTTTTCTATTTTCAAACATATATTGATATGATTCATTTTCTTTGAAGATAGGCTTTCCATCGGCAGTAACTCCTCTACCTTCGTTATCATAATCGTATCCCTTACTTCCATTTAATGGCGCTGCGATTGCAACTTCTTTTACTAAAGTAGGGCTTGATTCATTTGCATCTTCAATCAAATAATAAGAAAGTACATTATTTCCCATTGAATGTGCAACTGAATTAAATTTAGCAAAATCATGTTCTTTTCTTACTGCTTCAATAACAGAGCTATACCATTTTGCCACCAATGAAAAATCAGCATTACGGTTATCTTCGATTACAACTTGGATGATTGGTTTTTCTACGCCATCTTTCCATTTCCCTGATAGCTTAACCGTACCATCAGGAGTAACTTTAGCTGTGATTACTTTCTTGGCAGCAGAATTTTTTTCTGCGTAATCAATCATACCGTTTGTTGAATTCGCAGTACCACTCCAGCCGTGAAAATAAAAAGTAGGTATCACATCTTCCTCGTTAATCTTAGTTGAAGTTTCCTTTTTGCCTGTACAAGCTACCAAAAGAAAGATAGCAATTAAGCTAATTATACTTGTAAAAAATTTTCTCATTATTGTGCTCCGTTCTCACTATTTTGCCATAAAAAGCTATTTACCACTTTATCCACCTTTGAATTATGGTGAAGTAAGCTATGCTGCGCCATACCACCTTTAAACTCCTCTTCCTTATATGAAAGAGCATATTGATCTGCTAAGTATCTAAGGGATTTTGGCGCCTCAACAGTTACACTTCCATCAGAATTGCTTCCATCTTCAAGATCTCCATAGATGTTTAAAATTTCAATTTGGTTCTTAGGGAATCTATTAACATTATCCATGAAATATTGATAATTTGGAGTAATTATTTCAGGTTTACCACTTTCATCTAATTTGTTTTGATTTGGTTCGTCATTCATACCTATAACTCCATTTATAGGGGCAGCGATAAATACTTCTTTTTTCATTTTAGGAAAATTAGATTCTCCTGTATTATCTAAAAGCATATATTGAAGGACCGAATTGGACATCGAGTGACTAACTGTGTTGTATTCTTTGAAAGGATGTACTTTATTTACTTCTTGTATTACATTTGCGTACCATGCACCTAAAGTCTCAAAATCTCCATTTTTATTATCTTCAAGTACAACTTGTATGATTGGTTTGTCAATCTCTCCATCCCAAGAACCATCAAGTTTAACATTTCCGCTTGGGTCTACTGTTGCCTTGAAAACTTTTTTGGCACCTGAATGCTTCTCTGCGTAGGCAATCATATTGTTAGTTGAATTAGCTGTACCACTCCATCCATGAAAGTAAAATGTAGGGGTCGTATCCTTTTTATAATGATTTGGATTACCTTTTCGGTTATAAAAGATAAAAGCTGATCCAACTGCAAAAAGCACTAGCAACACAAAGTTTAAGAACTTCTTCATTATATTTTTTTCCTTAATATGTTTTTGTGAAATAAATCATCTCTATAATAACAAAATTGTACCAATATTTCTTTTGAATGCTACTGAAAAATCGAATCATTTGTGTTAATATATAAAGAGTTAATAGATATTTAGGAGGAACAACCTTGACTACAACCTTTGACGACGCTCAAAGCATGCAAAAGATTATCGTACTAGACTACGGTAGCCAGTACAATCAATTGATTACTAGACGTATTCGTGAATTTGGAGTTTTCTCTGAATTAATGAGTCATAAAGTATCAGCTGATGAAATTCGTGAAATAAATCCAATCGGAATCATTCTTTCTGGTGGACCAAACTCTGTATACGATGATGGTGCTTTCGGAATTGATGAAGAAATATTTAAACTTGGAATTCCAGTTCTTGGAATTTGTTATGGTATGCAACTAATTACTCATCTTTTAGGTGGTAAAGTTGAATCTGCAGATAACAGTGAATACGGTAAGGCTATTCTTACTCACACTGATGATGCTGTTCTTTTCGCTGGAACTCCTACTGAACAACAAGTATGGATGAGCCATGGTGACTTGGTTACACAAGCTCCTGAAGGTTTTGAAGTTGTGGGAACTAGTGATGATTGCCCTATCGCTGCTATCCAAAATCTTGATACTAACTTCTACGGAGTCCAATTCCACCCAGAAGTTACTAACTCAATTTACGGTAACGACCTTCTTAAGCATTTCGCATTAGAAGTATGTCACGCGCGTGGTGACTGGTCAATGGATAACTTCATTGATATGGAAGTTGCTAAAATTCGTGAACAAGTTGGAGATAAAAAAGTATTACTTGGTCTTTCAGGTGGTGTAGATTCATCAGTTGTTGGTGTACTTCTTCAACGTGCTATCGGTGACCAACTTACTTCAATCTTTGTAGACCACGGTTTACTTCGTAAAGGTGAAGCTGAGCAAGTTATGGAAACACTTGGTGGCAAATTCGGACTTAACATTATTAAAGTTGATGCTAAAGAACGTTTCATGAGCAAACTTGACGGTGTTGATGATCCTGAGAAAAAACGTAAAATCATTGGTAATGAATTCGTTTATGTATTCGATGATGAAGCTACTAAGCTTAAAGGTGTTGACTTCCTTGCACAAGGTACTCTTTACACTGACGTAATCGAATCAGGAACTGAAACAGCACAAACAATCAAGAGTCACCATAACGTAGGTGGACTTCCTGAGGATATGCAATTCCAATTAATTGAACCACTTAATACTTTATTTAAAGATGAAGTGCGTGAGCTTGGAATCCAACTTGGTATGCCAGAAGAAATCGTTTGGCGTCAACCATTCCCAGGACCAGGTCTTGCTATCCGTGTTATGGGAGCAATCACTGAAGACAAACTTGAAATCGTACGCGAATCAGATGCTATCTTACGTGAAGAAATCGTAAAAGCAGGTCTTGATCGTGATATCTGGCAATATTTCACAGTTAACACAGGTGTTAAATCAGTTGGTGTTATGGGAGATGGCCGTACATACGACTACACAGTAGCAATCCGTGCTATCACTTCTATCGATGGAATGACAGCTGACTTTGCACAAATTCCTTGGGATATACTACAAAAAATCTCAGTACGTATCGTAAATGAAGTTGACCACGTTAACCGCATAGTCTACGATATTACAAGTAAACCACCAGCAACTGTTGAGTGGGAATAGTAAACGGAGAGCTAGAAAGCCTTTAGTAATAAGGGTTTTCAGCTCTTTTTTGATTTTCATTGCACTTTTATTGCACTATTTGGTTGCTTGTTTTGTCGATAGTTCACTGTGAACTGATTTTTTGGTGACGAATCAAGATTTTGTTCTGCTGGTTGAAAGGAAATAATTCCATTCAATTTACTAGCAACTTCAAAATTACTATTTGGATACAAGTGTCCATAAGTGCCAAGTGTAGTTTCGATATCTTCATGTCCTAGACGTTCTTTAATAATTAGAGGATTTTCACCCATACTAATTAATAAAGAAGCATGAGAATGACGTAATGCATGAATCTTTCCGTCACGATTTTGTGCTACAAGTTGACGAAAGTTATCATGCACTTGATATTTTTCATCTGGAATTAGAAAGCTGTAGTTATAAGGTATCAGCTCATAGTAAGCGAAACATTCGCCGTCATGATTAAAGACCAGATTATTTTCAATATATTTAATTGGATATGCCATAATACAGTTCACTCCTTACAGTTGTTATTGCTTCATTGACTTGTTGCTTTTGAAGTTTCACGGCTTTTCCTGCATAGGTAATTTTTGACCGTATAAAATACATGAGGATAGACTTCAAAAATCCATAAGGTTTCTTACCATCAAAGGTCTTTTGGCTCATGAACCAAGTCAAACCAACTGGTATTCCTACATATTTTAATAACGCCCCATCAATAAGTGATAAAGGCGGTATACTTCTGAATAAGATAATAACCATTAAAGATGCAACAAACCACGTCATTTGTGTAAAGGTAACAGGAAAAGGTAATTGTAAATCATTGATTGCATAGATTACTTTTTCTACATTCCATATACTGGTGTAGCTTTTTATTTTTTTCATACTTTCACTTCCTTTCTTTATGAAAAAAGCAGAACCTGTATAGATTCTGCTTTATATTAATTCAAGTATTCAAATACGCCATGTGAGGTTACAAGAAAATTACCATCAATTTCTAAATCTCTACCAATGGACTGATAATCAAGATACGTCTGTAGCCGTTCTGGAATTTCTCCCATCAAGCCTTCTTCTACACAATAATAAGCGATATCTTCCATAGAACTACAATCTGTGTGGCATATAATATCATCTTTATATTCTAGTAGTTCTTCTAAACTACTGAACCACATATTTTGTATTTCTTTTAGTTCATCATAGATGGGCGAACCGTCCAGCTCCATAATCATTTCACATAGACGATTAATCTCACTAATCGGTGTATATTCGTCAATATCGAATGGAAGTTCATAATCGTGGATAGCATATTCTTCATATTCATCATTCAAACCGATTTTTTCTTCCATTTCTTCATAGTCGATAGGCGGGGTAAACCATGCACCGACAAGTTCACCCTCGTTGTACTTTCCGAGGTTGGCAACATAGATTCTCATTTCTTCCATACAGTTACCTCCTAAGCACCGATAATCTGGTTGAACAGACGTAAGAGAACGTCTTTCACGCCCCCTGCATTGAACACCAATCCTACTGCGATAATCGCGATAATCAAGAATCCGATTAGTTTTGAAAACTCTCGCTTGAACCCCAGATATAGTCCAATGACTACAATTGCTACCAGTACAAGTGACTGTGAATTACTCAAAAACAGAGTGTATAAATTTTGTCCAAAATTCATGTGTTGTTTCTCCTTTCACTCATGTATTTCTTGCGGTTAATAAAATACCTCTCAACACGTTCTATCAGTTGAGAGGGTAAAGTTGTTCCCCATAAATCGTTATCTTGTTAGGATAATGGGGATAAAATGTTTGCTTGTAAAAGTCGTATGTGTAGGGTTCATCAACTCCTTTCCGAAACCCCTCAATAATTAAAGAGGTGTAGGTGCCTGTATCTTGAATGTAGATTTCTAATTCAATGCCACAGTTGAAACCAAGCTCATAAAGTTCAGCAGTTAAGCCACTCATACAATCACATTTTCAACAGCTAGATTCTGTTGTTCAATCAGCTTTTCGTGTTTCTCTGTAAGGTTTGCGTCACGTATCATAGATGGTATGATGTCTGTTTCGTTTAGTACATCTAAGATACTGGCTACCTTTAAGGTAGGGGCTACTTGATGGCGTAACCAGTTGAGTGTTCGCTCATAACTGTATGGTTCTGGTTTGGTCGTCAATCGTAGTTCGCCACGATTCTTACCAATAAACCATTCCCAGCATTCACTTGTTTGCCATTGGCTACGCCGTTTTGTAATATCCTTATCTGCAAAACGAATATAGCGGTTAATGATTTCAAAGGCAGTCTTTTCAGCATTCCTATGAGCCAACAAGTCTTGAATGGCGTGAGTAGCTCGGTCATTTTTTAAGCGAATTTCAAAGCGATTCTTGACCTCTGCGTCTTCTAAGGGAATATCATTCTTTATGAATTGCTCGTAATCCTTTTCATAAACACAGAAGTACACTTCGCTTTTTAAAGAACCGATATATAGGGTATTTCCCATATCAGATTTTTCATCTCTATGGACGAGTTCGCCACTTCGATAGTTCTTAAAGGTACGAAAGACAGAAATACATTCTTCCTGCTCAGACTTACGAGCCAGCTCTGGAATATCTAAAATACCGACCTTATCGTTGATAGCTAAATCCAAGCGTTTGAATACGCCGTTGACTTCCAAACAGTCCGTAAAGAAGTCATACCAACTTCGGTGTTGAGCCAGTAAGAAGTTTTCATATTGCCGACAACCTTTACCTTTCAGCTCCAGCAAGACACCCTTTGTCATGTCATAAGAAGCCATTATCATAATGTCGCCAAAACGGTAATGCTCTGGATAAGAATAGTAGCCAAAATCTTCATGAATCATATAGTCTATATTGAGGTGCAATATTTCCTCTATGATTATTTCTACGTTATCCGCTGGAAATCGAATCCGCACATAGTCAAATAGCATTTCCAGCGGATTGTCTGGATTGAAGCGTTCAAGTGAATCAAGCAAAGCCGTTTTGACTTGCTCTGTTGGAATGGCTTTTTCATTCTCAATGTCTGATAGGTACTGTCTGGTAATGCCGGAAGCAACTGCAAGCTTATTTTGTGAAAGTCCATATGCCATACGCTTTTCTTTTAGTTCATCAATCCAAGAGGTTTTATTGTTCAATCACATTCCTCCAATCAAAAAAGCAGATGTTGTCAACTTTTAAGGTCGAGTTTACATCTGCTTAAAATTGCGAAACACCGCACAGTTACGGCAGTCTCTTATTCTTTTTTGTTGTTTCCTAGTGTTTTTGTGCCCCCCTGTTAGGTATAGGGGGCTAGTCGTTTGGCGTGGCTGACGCCACACCAATACGCTAGTCTGAACCTGTGGCTTTCACTTCGTCCGCCACTGGATCAGCCAGCGTTTTATTGGCAAGTTTACCTATTTGTTTTAGGAAGTCATATCCATTGGGAACAAGTGGAGTGTAAAATTCACTAATGACACTTGTACCAGTATCTACATAGCCACGCCCTTTGATGGGCTTTAAGAAAAACTGCTTTTGCGTATCACTTCCAAACATCATGCCATAACCTAATTCACTCATGCGACCTAGAGCCACACGGAAATTAAATTGGTCACGGATTCCGTCTCCAAGATATTTTGCATCTGGACGCTGGCAAGCTAAGATTAAAAAGAATCCAGCTTGACGACCTAGCATAACAATCTGTTTCAGCTTGCTTATGACTTCGGTACTATCACGACTTAACATATCCATAAATGCCACATATTCATCAAAGATAAGGAAGTTTGCAGGTAAGCCAAGATAGGCGTAGTTTTCTCCAGTTTTGTAGTTTGGGTGTTGCTTCATAGCTTCGCTTCTTGTAATCATATCCTCATAAAACTGGTTGATACAGTGAAGCATATCATCTTTACGATAGTAGACATTATTCATGACCGTATCTAAATCGGCTAAATCCGAGTTCTTAGGGTCAAGAATATAGAGGTTTGCATTCGTGTGAAGTAGAGCTTCAATAATGGTAAGAATGAAATAACTCTTACCGCCACCAGTACCACCAGCAATCAACATATGAGGGAGCTTGTCATATTCCCAATAGACGGAATCCATAAGTTTTAGGCGTCCATCATGAGCTGTTGCTTCATCAATCTGGATACGACTAGCGATAGTATCATAAAGCATAGTGTACTCAATATAGGAATCCTTTAATTCCTTATCCACAAGCTCACAATACAAACCTGTTTCAAGCTTGTTTTCGAGCTGTAGGAGCTGGTCTTGATACTTTCCCATAGTGATTTCAACATTGATGTGTATTAGACCATCTTTGAGATAATAGTACATCTTAGGAAAGTGACTGATTCGCTCTTTTGTCTTTGAGCCGGGTAGGTCTTTAAAGAATCCCTCTGATTGTACCTGTTCGGCTTCATACCAGCCATTTTGTAGTACCATCTTCGCCAATTTTTGTCTGTGTTCTAGCTGTTTGATGTTATCTATCTTGTAGTAGTAATAGAGAAAACCAACAATAAGGCATATAAAAAGGGCAGTGATTACACTACCCAAGAAGTACGGTGTTTTTAGTTGGCTGATAACATCATCAAGTGTGACCGTTTCCCACTCCACCGCCATGATAGACCTTAAATGAAAAGATATCATGGCACAGGAGAATAGGGTAACCATTGAAACAGTAAAGAAGTGATAGACTAATTGTTTATCACTTGCTTTGATTCGTTTTCCTTTGTATTTGGATATATCAATTCCTCCTTTAATATTTTATTTCTACTTAATTTTTAGAAATTGGGATTCCAATTATATTGTATTGTTTTCTCATGACGTTTTTTCAAGTATTTGTCTACAAAACTATTATTGATGGGAAACTTCATATCAATATCATACTGAATTTGTGCAATAAAGTTATCATTATTTGGAAGCAATGCTCTATCTTTACCTCTACGTACTTCTTTTTTATAGAGCACTAGATAGATTATATCCGCATCCATCTTTCCATGTTTAACTTTATTTGAAGAAAATCCATAATTTTCTAAGGGTTTAATCAGATTAATAATCTCACTAACAGCATTTTTAACGTGATTAGGTCTCTTTGCTCTTTTAAGATATGCAACAGCTTTAAATCTTTTTTGGTCATCAAAACTAATATCTTCAATTTCAGTAATATAGAAATCATCATTTTCTATATCTGGATAGTATCTAAAATTATCTTCAAACTCATTTCTATCTTCATCATTGATAGGAAACATTAAAATATTTTTACTCTTCCAGATAATTTGACTTGCTTCTTCAGTATCAATTTTTCCATTGGATAAATCGTTAATTACAGAACAGTCAACTGTAAAGAAAGAGTTAGCAACTTTTGGCGATTTAAAAGAAACCATTATAGTATCTTCTAAGGCTAGTTGTCGTAATTGAAAAACTCTTTCTGCTGTATATATACCTAAAAATATTCTAGAATTAATATCTAAATCTGTACCAATAAATTCAACATTTATGTGTTGTCTTTTCCCAGTTTCATTATCTATATCCAATTGATAGACTTTATCGCAAGTAGTAAAAAGAGTAGACATAGACAATTTTTCAAAAAAATGAGACGTATCATCATGGACTGAATCATTTCCATACACTTCATTGTAAGATATATTTTCCTCGCACAAATAGCCAAACCAAGAAAGTATAATTGCGCTTACTCCATCAAATAGTTGTAGCAGGGAATCTTTAAAATCAAATACTGTTGATTCATGTTGTAAATGCTGACTTCCTTTTCTGTATGAGAATGACATTTTTGAACCGCTAGCCTTAACCCCACCATGAGATATCGCATTACGAATATTTGAATCAGCTAAATCAGTTATTTTTTGATATCCTCTTTTTGGGGAAGATAAGAAATCAATTTGAGGTGTTAAAGTTTTTTGAAATAGATTTTTCCCATCTTTTTCACTTTCAAACTCTATAAATAATTTCAACAACTCACCAAATACAGTATTTAATAAATCATTATAGATATTAATACTAAAAATCTTTGCTTTGAGCTCTTCACTCCCTTTGAATCTATTCATCAACATGATTCTTTCTTCTAAATCTAATAAATTTTGATAAGCGTTAGATAATAAATGGAAATTTGATAGCAATGTTATGGTCATCTTTTCTGTGCCAATTGAGTTTTCTATTTCCTGTATTTTCTCTTGTGAGAAAGAGAAAAGTTCTTTATCCCAATGTTTCATTTGAGAATTTCTAAGATATTTATATAAAATGGGATGATAAATTGATGGTATAAAATCAGCTTTTGAAAATAGGTCAACAAAAGTTTCTTTTACTTCTTCTAATCCTGTTTCTTTTGTAGCTTCCCACCAGTTAATATAATCAGTTTCCTGCATTCATTTCCACCTCCTGTAGTTAACTTAATTATACTTTATATAATTAAGCCATAACAAGAGAATCTAGATGAATTATTTTTTACTGTGGTTTTGCTTTTGTTCAGTTGGCTGGTTTTGTTCTGGTCTTTTCAAGACGATATCTTCTTCCTTGATATACCAATCTACATCAGCTCCCATGTAAGTAGCTGTAGCCACTGTATCAGCAATAGGATTGATGATTTCAACTTCGGCGTTGTAGTCAAAGTTTTTTACTCCAGCAGAAGCAGGGATACTAACTTGTATCATGCGTCCTTGTTCTTTACATTTTAGGTCAAAGGTACGTTCTCTGACCTGTTCGGTTACATTACCCTCATCATCAACAATCTTGACCTCTCTACGCAGAGCAGAGAACTTCAACACTCCAAATGTTTTTTCTTTTTCAATTACAATTCCTTCGGCTAATCTCATATATTTTTACCTATCCTTTCTTATGCTTTGACGATATCGTCCGCATACATAATATAATTTGTAAATCCACGAGTACCAATCTTGTAGCCCTCTGCTGTGATACGTGGGTTTACTAATTTTACTTTTTGCTCGATTTCAAAGTGCTTTTCTCCAGCTTCGGCAGGGAGAATGGCAACAATATCATCTGCTCTTTGAATATTTGAATAAAGGTTATAGCTACGAGAGAGAATGGTAGGTTTACCATTGATTCTTCGTTGTTCAACTTTACCCTCTCCAGCAAATTCTAATTGTCCAAATGTTTTTTCCGTGTTGGGTATTATGTGTTTTAATTCCATGTTTTATTTTCCTCTTTCTTTCAAAATGATTTTAATTGAATTGTAATTTGATAAATATGGCTAAATAGTGGGGGAGCGAATGGAGTTCATAAATTTCCTTTCCAATAAAAAATCGCAAGGCACATCATTGTTCGATGCGATCCGTGCGATTCCTTTATTTTCTGATTTAATTTTCTTGCTACGAATGTGTAAAACTACCCTAAGTTTAAAGATAGAAGTATTGTATAAGTAGCTATGAAATTGCGTTGTAATAAAAAAAGTTTTTTAAATCACATATAAAATGAAAACAGAAAATAAGACAATAGCAATAAAAATGCTACCATTCTATTTTCTGTTTTAAGTGTTAACTTATATAAGAGAATTTAGGATTTTTCTTTCATTTCTTTCAAACCATCTTCAAACGATATAATTGGTTTATATCCCAATACTTTTTTAATTTTATCAATCCTATAAGACCTTGGCATTGCAAGAAAAGAAAGGTCAAATCTATCTAATGGAGGATAACTCTTTATCTTAAAAGTTCTCCATATAAATTCAACAAAAGAAGCAATTGGACGTAGTATCACTCCAGGCATACTTTTGTCTGGAATCGTAACACCTTGTGTTAACAAAAGGTCATAAAAGAACTTCTTCGCTAATTTTGGCTCATCATCTGTAACATAAAAAATATCTTTATCTTTTCCTTTATTACAAGCTAATGCAATCGCCTCTGCAACATTTTTCGCATGAACCATTTCAATTGGGTGGTTTCCTTTATCTATCCACATAAATTGTCCTTTGTTAACTTTATCAACCAACATACTTATCTGTGGCATTCCTTTACCCCATAAAAATGTAGGGCGTAGTATAATCCTTTCTATTTTATAGTCAGGTTCTAACACCTTTTTTTCACTCATCATTTTTGATAAACCATAGTATGAATTTGGCTTTTTAGGATAGGGTGTTGTTTCATCAACATTAATCAAAGGCTTCTTATCTTGCAGTACGGATTCCGAACTAATATAAATAAATCGTTTAACGTTATTTTTTTCAGCTTCCCTTAATAAATCGACACTTGCATTTACAATAGAATCTTCATACATTTTCCATTCGCCCCAAAAAACAACAGGTGCTGCCATATGAATAACAACATCCATTCCTTTCAAGTTGTCAGTCCATGTATGCATATCTTCAAGTGCTCCCTTGATTACATGCACATTATCTGTTTGTTGTGTAATTTTTTCTGGTTTTCTTGCTAATACATATAGCTCATGATTATCCTTTAAAAGACGTTCGATAACATACTTTCCTAAAAATCCAGTTCCACCTGTTATAAAAATTTTCATTTAAATTCTCCTTTTCATAGTTACCAATCTTCACCATTTCTATCTGGTAAATTTTCCATCAAATTTTTGATATTTGTGAATAACGTGATAATATCTTGTATGCCTTTTGTGTCTGGGTCAACATAATAATAAATCATGGTTCCCTCTTTTCTAGCTTTCACAATGTTAGCATTTTTTAAAATTTGCATATGATGTGATATTGCAGGTCTAGAAAGATGAGTTTTTTCTGCAATATCGGAAACTCTGCTTCCATCACACGGGCCTTCTAACATCATCATTAATAAATATTGTCTTGTTTCATGTCCAATAGCGATTAATGTTTTTTGAGTTTTCTTGAATCCATCGCTTAATTCATCAATTCCTTCACATTTATGTTTCATTTTGCTTCTCCAATCTGTTTAAGTACCGGTTTGTTTAAGCACTTGAACAATTATATTGTATCACGTTTTATAGAAAATTATTCAACCGTAAAGAATATCGAGATGGATATGAAAAAGTAAATCAACTTTTATATAACAATTTTGAATTGTGAAAAATGTTTGTTTAAAATTAAATGTAATCAGTTTTGTTGTTAAAGCTGTTTATATTTGGAAACGTATCGAGTGCATGAGCTACTCCTTTCCATAGAAAAACGCAAGGTACGTCAATGTCTTGTCGTGATCCTTGCGTCTAGCTTTCTATTATTCAGCTTTAGCTTTTTTACGACGGAAGTACAGAACTCCTAATGCACTTACCGATAACACAAGACCTAATGCAAAGATAGCATTATTTGTGGTATCTCCAGTTTGTGGCATTGATTCATTTTTGTTAATCTTTTTGTTTGTCATTTCGCATTTCACAACCTCTCCGTTTTCAGTAATTTCAAATTGCATAGGGGTATCATCAAGCTGGTAGCCAGTTGGAGCATCATATTCTTGAAAATAGTATGTTCCTGCTGGTAGCTTTTCAAAAGTATAGATACCTTTGTCATCTGTGCGTCCCTCAGCAATAGTATTTTTTTCTTCATTTAAGATTCTAATGCCTGTGTTTGGCAACAATTCGCCTGTAGATATATCTTTCTTTGTTAATTCTGCTGTACCTTTCTTTAGGTCATTTTTTATTTCTAATAGAATTGTAGGTTCTTCCTCTGTAGAACTGGTTTCTCCTAGCAGTTTATTCTCTTCATCGAAGGCTTTGATTCCATCTTTTGTAGATTCAATACGAATGACTTTTTTGGACATAAGATAGTGAGTAGAAGAAGCGGACTTTTCTTTTAAATAGAATGTTCCAACTGGAATATATTTGAAACTACCTTGTCCGTCTTTATCAATCGTTACCTCTTGAATGACTTCGTTATCTTCATTTTCTAATGTGAAAATAGCACCTGTACCAAGTCCATCATAATCAAACTCAACACCAGATTCTTTATCGAAGATAGCCTGTTCATTCAATTTCTTGATAGTAAACTCATTAAAATGCAATTTATTTAGAATAGGAGTACGTGCAATTTTTAGCATGGTTTCGTTGCCAACAGCTACTGTATCTTGAAAGATATAGATAGGGTAGGTGGCTTTGTTGTTTTCTGCTGTAAACTCAAAGTCGTATTCAGTATCGTTTAAAACGTGAGAAGTACCTGCTTCTAGTTCTTTTAGATAATATTTTCCCTGTGGTAATTTCAATTCAAAAGAAGCGACACCATCACTTACAGTTTGATACCCTAGCAGTGCGTTTGCTGGTACTTGTACTTCATCTGATAAAAATTGTGCTTCACGAGTGAACACACCGAATACTTTTTCTTGTCCTTGAATAACTTCAATTTCTGGTTGATTATTATTCCATGAAAGAATAGATTCTTCATCTTTAAATAGTCGTAAATCTAATGTTTGAAACTCGTTTGTCGCTCTGATTGCTGTAGAAGCCAATTCAACTTCTTGACCTGCATATGTTAAAGAGAATGAAATAGGTGTAGGGTCTAAAATATATCCTGCTGATGCTGATACCTCAACTGTTTGATATTCTCCCATATATAACTCTGGTGATTTCCATTGTCCTTTTTCATCGGTTGTTAAGGTAGCAACAGTATCGCCTTTTTTAGCCTTTAATGTTCCGTCAACTGAATGGATATCCTGTGTTGCTTCAATACGATAGGTAACGCCAGCTACTACATTTTCGTTGTACTTGAATGTATGAACATTTCCATATTCGGATTCTGTAACTTCTACTTCTTTGGCTTCTTCTCCAGCTTTAGTAAGGGTAGCAACTCCTAGCTGTTCTTTGTTGTCAAAAGTAAGCTCGATTGTTTTGTTTGGTTCAATTGTTACAACTTGCGACACTCCTTTATTGACATAACCATTCGGAGCTTTCACTTCTGTAATAGTAATTTTGGTTCCCTCTGGAATATCTTTAATTAGAGCCATACCGTTTGAATCCGTCACTAACTCTGTAGAAGT
Organism: Floricoccus penangensis; assembly: GCF_001832885.1. Lineage (GTDB taxonomy): Bacteria > Bacillota > Bacilli > Lactobacillales > Streptococcaceae > Floricoccus > Floricoccus penangensis. Next base: position 76,795 of record NZ_MKIQ01000029.1, read on the forward strand.
GCCATTATATTCAAACTTCATTGTAGTGTCTGGTAAAGGTCTGCCAGTTTGTTCATCAACTTTAGTAATTTGAACATTCCCTAACTTGATAACATCAACTTTCACTGTTGCTTGCTTTGCGCTTTCTAAATTAAACTCTACCATAGATTGTTCGTTAGGCTTTCTATATACAATAGAAGTTCCAACCTCATTTTGTGGTACTTTGCGATAAGTGATAGAACCATCATTAGAGTTGGCGTTCGGTGTGATTGTGATGTTATTTCCATCCTGTTTTAATGTAGCGTTAGTGTTGTTTGATTCTAAACTCATTCCACTAAGGACACCGTTTGAATCAGTTAAAGTAATACTTTCTCCAACAGTCACTTTTACTTCTTGATTATGCCATGAGGGTAAAGTGTCATGGTGGTTTACCATTGCCATGATTTCAGCTTTTCGTTGTTGATAATTGGGAACAGTTGAGGAGTGGTAAACATCTCCAAGTTCTTCCCAAATCATAAGCTGGGTAACTGCATAGTCATAGTGGCTTTGACTTGTTTTCGTATAGCCATAGTAAGCAATTTTAGATAGCAAATCTTTTTTGGCATTAATAAAATTTTCTGGCGTATATTCCTCACCACTATTGGCAGAGACTCCCGATTCAACACAGAAGACCTTTTTACCATCTATTTTAAGACGTAAATATTTTGTGTTAAGGGATACCCTAAATGAACTGGAACACCAGTATAGTAATATCCTGTAGGTTCATTCAGAACTAACTCACTAGCTGATACAGAAGTAGAGTTGGTTAAAAATGTACCACAGATGGTTACTAAGACCATGATATATGTTGTCATTTTTCTTAATAGATTTTTCGATTTAATTTTCATAACGTTTCCTTTCGATTTAATTTTTGGTATAATAAAAGACGTTCAGATAAGAACGTCTTAATGCAATAATATTTAGTTTGATTTCTATTTTGAATATTGAAATTGGAATCAAGAATCAAGTAAATAACAAGATTACTGATTAGGTGCAAATTGCACTGTGATTGCACTTTTTATTTTATTTGATATAGTTTATAAGACTTAATAGTCTTTCAAATCCCTTTATTTTACTGTATTTTTAGTTATATCCCATACGTTTAAAACAGAGTGGGAATAAAATTTTATAAAAAAAGCAATAGTTACTTATTTCAAGTAATATTGCTTTTTTATTTTTATTTAATTGTTTTCTTAATAATCTCCTTGTATAAGAACATACGTTCTTATATAATACTAAAAAAAGGGAGATTATATTTATGAATTATTCTGATGAACTTGAAAAAACTTTTTTAAGGATTTCCAAAAAAGGAATAGCTGTTATTGCTACTTCATACAAGGATGATATTAGCATTCGTACCGTTAGTGTTGTATTATATGATGGAAAGATTGCATTTCAAACAAGTACCAAACTTTTAAAGTACCAACAAATAAAAAAGAATCCTCTTGTCGCACTTTCAGTGGATAATATTTCAATTCAATGTATTGCAACTATTAAAGATCACCCCTTGAAAGAAAAAACTTTTATAGATTTATTCAAAAACAAACATAAAAGTTCTTTTGATAACTACTCACATATGAAATCAAATCGTGTAATTGAGCTTGAACCGTTAAAAATTCAAAGATGGGATTATATCAACAAAGAACCTTATATTGTAACTCTTGATCTGAAAGAAAAAACAATTCAAAAAGAACGTTATAAACATGATTTAGAAGACTAAAAATTAAGTAAACCACAATATAACCGAGCTTTTGTTTGTAAATTCTCAACTACCCGTTTCAAGCAAACAAAAGAAAAAATCTTGAGCCGAGATACAAGTTAGATATAGTTGCTAATCCAATCCTAAGTGTGACCATAAAATTATGATACGGATTTATGCCAATACTCGCTTACTTTTTAGCTTTAATGAATAGAGTAGCAATAAAAGAAAAAATGATACTTAAAAACACCTGAACTTTTAGCTTCAGGTGTTTTTAAATGTCAAAATTTTGTCTAATCAAAATTCGTATGTAATTCCTTCCTTATTTTTTATATCAATAAAATTTGCTCTACTCCATAACCATAGTGGTGTATGAAGATCAGATGGAATATGCTGTGTACCATTCAATAATTGTTCCCATCTTTCAGCTACTATATATCTAATATGATTTTTATTTAACTCAGAGTCTTCAATAATTCCTAATTTTATACTAGATTGTATTATATGTGTATCAGGTATAATAGAAATATTTTCCAATTTTTTAAATCTTAAATCTGTATATTTAGATAAAACAAAGAGCCAGTAATTCATTATTTTTGGACCTGATAAATATGGGTACTTTTTTTTATTTTGATTAATATGTTCCTTTATAAGTAAGATATTATAATCATTATCACTAAACATATTTTCTATTTTACCATCAAATTCTTCTTGTATAGTTTCACATAGTCTTTTCCAAATATCTATTTGTTTATTGGGTTGTAGTGCTACCTTGTACTTAGTTAGTTTAGATCTTAAATCATCTATAGACATTGATATTACTTCTTCCGGTGAAAATACATCAATTGTTTCAGGGTCGTGATATGTTTTGTTGGCTGCCTCCCAAAGTTTAAAAGAATTTCTTTGATAATTTAAAGCCATAGGCAATGTAAAATATAAAGTATTCTTTGTATCATTCTTTTGTAATTTTGGATTATTGTCCTCAGGCATAATAAATCCACCTAAATATCCTTTATCATAATATGATAGCAAATCTTCTATAAATTCTATTAATATTTCTTTCTTCATACCTATCCCTTACTTTATATAAATAATAAAACTTATTTAATATATTAATTTTTATTTCAACACCAATTATAGATTCTTTAGATTATTCAAGTTTACTATGCTCTCTACTTATCTATCTCTTTAACCACAATCATTTCATTTTCACAGTTTTCATTTATTCGGTCTTCAATATACCCTAAACTCAGATATAATTTTTTTGCGTTTATATTATCAAGGCAATAGCTTGTATAGAGTTTTTCATATTTTCCATAACTTTGGACTAAGTCTTCTGCTAGTATCATTGCCTGCTTTCCATAACCTTTCTTTTGTTGATTTTTATCAATCATAATTCTCCAGATGGTCATTGAGTTTTCTTCATCATCTGTATAAACTAGCAAAAAGCCAACTGGTTTTCCGTTAAAACAAATTGCATATGGAAATACATCACCATCATTACGATATAAATAACACTCAGCTATACTTCGTACGTTTGGAGCGACAAATAGTTTCTGACTATCTTCTACTTCTAAGTTTATAACATCTTTAAAATTTTCTTCTGTAATTTCATTTAATGTAAGCATGATTTTCCTAATTCTATTATTTATCTTTAGATACTATTTATATATAATTTGATAATTAATATATAATAATTTATAATAACAATATATTATAAATTACAAAAAATCCATGGAGGTATATAATGAATTTAGCTATTTTGTTAATAATTTTTTGTATTTTATTTGCATTATTTCTTTTGTTTTCAAAAAGATAATTTTTTATATCAGTTTTTGAATCTTTTTTTGTCTACTATAACTACCTAAAGACTATCAATAATTCTTAAATCTTCTATTGATAGGCAACCTCGTACACTATCTGAAGGATCTATCAATTTTAAATTAGTAGGTAATTTATTTATTCCTTTTATACCTTCTTTGATATCATTATCAGCAAGTATTACGATATAGTCAACATTTTCATTGCAAAATTTAATTATTGCATAGAGCTTATTCCATTCATATGCTTTAGGATTTATAAAAGATAGTCTTCCTTCAGCTTTAAAACCTATTACTTTTTCAATTAGACCACAAACTACTGGTGGTCGACTTGTACACCAGACAATTTTGATATCATTCTTTGAAGAATTTCTGAGCCAGTCAGCAATGTAATTTGGTATTCCTAATTCTATGCCCATACTATCAATAAAAATGGCATCATTTCTCTTATAGAGCCATGGTGAAATGGTGTCGTCAATATCTAATAAAAGAAATTTCATTAAATTATCTTATACCTTTCTATTCAATGCTTGTATCATTTCTTTCAGCATGATTTTCACTCAATCTAGATTCTCTTAATTTCTTGAACTTCATTCTTCTTTTCTCTTTTTTCCCAATTTTCTTTAGAGGTACTATAACATACATATTTGTTGGTCCATCAGCATATCCAATAATACCCTTCTTGAATTGCTTCATCTTCTTGCGTATTTTCTTTTGGGGTCTTACCATGATAAACCTCCTTACTGTATTTTAAATTTTAATTAAATAATCTTGGTTAATATTTTTTCCATTACTTGATTTACTGAATTATCTGTTACATCAATTTTTTCTGATGAAACTCGATTATAGTTTTTTATACGATCTATTGATTCTTCAATTGAATTTTCTTCTCTTAAGCCAAGGGATACATCCTTTAAGATATTTTCTCTTAATTTATTTTCATCAGATATTAAAGAAAATGAATAGAATTGAGTTTTTGAGATGTGGAGTTCAGATAGTACATCGTTTATAATTTCCTGTCTATCCATGACCCAAGAAAAGATTACATATTCAAACTGAGGATTTTCAAGGAAGGAATTCAATAGAAATTGGATATTTTTTACAACCATTTTCTTATTAGCTTTATTATAGTTTGCTGGATTCATCATCCAACACCAATCACCATCTAGAAAGACGGATTTGTCTAGTTTTTTCATTAATTCTGTGGAAACTGTGGTCTTGCCTATGCCCATTGGTCCACCTATAAAAATTAACTTTTTCATATTATCACCATTATTTTTTATTATAATTATATTATATCAAAAAAAGTCGTCCTAAGTTGAACGACTTTTTGAATTTCTATAATAATCCACTACTTACAATAATATAAATTCCAAGTCCGATTAATGTTAATGGTATAAAGATATGTCCATATTTGTTTAAGACATTTTTAACGGCCGGAATATTAGCAAATTTATCACCTAAGAAGCACCAGATACCTATCATAATGACAAATACGATTATGCTTAAGATAATCTGACTTGATGATTCTTGGCTAAATATGGGAACATACACCCCAATATTGTCTGCTCCACTTGCAATGGTAATCAAAGCGATTGATATTATTGGAAATTTTCCCATTTTTGAAAGTGAATTCTTACTTTTATTACTCTTACTGTTTCCTTTATTTTCTTTCTTCTCTTCGTCTTCTTTATAGCTATCCCATATCGATCTCACGCCTAGGAATATAGGAACAAGACCTAGGATACCGATGTATTTTTCAGGAAAAGATTTTAAACCATTAGCGATTAATAAACTCACTAGGAGTAATGATATTAACCCAACATACTGGCCAATTACAATATCTCTTTTTTTCAATGATTTCCCTACTGAAAATAAAATCATAACTAGAAATAAATCATCCAAATTTGTGGCAATGAATGATAAAATACCTGTAATAATCGTTGACATATATACTCCTTTCTTGAATACTATCATTTTATCCAATTGTAGCACAGTAAAATTTTTTATTCTAATATTTACTTATTTATAAAAAACTAAATTATTGAGTAACGTTTATTTGATTTCTTTTATCATCTGCTTCTACGTTAGCTACATCATTTTCTTCATCATCATGTTTTTTGTGGTGATGATGGTTATGATGCTTTTTATTATATATGTATGATTTTGCGACTGTTGTAATGAACATCGACATAAGTCCAAGACCTACCATTACATAAACCATTGTAAATATTTTACCAAGGGTTGTTGCTGGTGCATAGTTGCCATAGCCGATCGTAGTCAGTGTCATGAATGAAAAATACAATGAATCAATTACTGAGAATTTTTCAACAGTTGAATAGAAAATTGTACCACTGAGTAAGGTTATTGAGATCATAAAAAGCAGTGCTCGTGTTTCTTCTTTTTTCCAAATAACGATAAAGGAATCGATAACTTTTTTAGATGCAATTATTAAAGATAACATTTTTTCTCCTTTTAAAATGAACTATGTATATTCTAACAAATTAATAAATCATTTAAAATAGCAAAAAAACTCCAACACATAATATGTTAGAGCTAAATTGAAAATTTATTTATTCTTCTACCTCTATCTCACCTGATAAGTATCCTAATAGCGTATATATATCATCTTCAGTCATAACAAGTGAGCGAGATTCTTTTGAATTTAATACGGCGAATACATAAATACCCTTGTTTCTTTCAAATATTTTAGTAGTATTTTCAGGATCAATTTTTCCTAGGGCGTTTATAAGTTCATCACGACTTGTATATGTCTCAATGCTTTCAAAAATATTTTTTTCTTTTAATTGATCTACAATATCTTCGACTTTTTTAATTATATTTTTTTCAGTTTTCCAGAATATTCCATCTTCAAATGAACCTTTTAGTATTCTTTTTGCATCTTTTACATCATATAGTTCTTCTTTTGAAACATTATATGTTTTCAAAAGACTTTCTAATACTTCAATTAAGTCAGCTGCTTCTTCTGTTTTAGCAGCAGGTGTTTCAGCACTCATAAATTCTGAGAACTCTTCAATTACTTTTTCCCTAAGAGCAAATTGTAAATCAACTCCTTGCAGTTGATCAAACTCAGCTTCAGGATTGCTTGATTTAATTTTTTCTTGTAAATTATCTCTTACTAATTTTCCAGTTTGTCCCATATATCTGTACTCCTTTGCTTAATAGCATTATTCTACTATTTTTTTAAGAAATTGTTAATTATAAGGTAATATTGGCACAGTTTCTCTTAACTTCTCAATCCTTTGCCTTTGTTGATTAAATACCAGACAATTGAATATAGGACGATAATAAATACCACTAGTATTGACATTGACATGAGTATTGGAACATCTGTTTTTCCTAAGAACCCATATCTAAAACCTGAAATCATATAGACAATTGGATTGATTTTTGATACTGCTTGCCAAAATGGAGGAAGCATTGAAATGGCATAGAAGACTCCACCAAGGTATGTTAGAGGTTGTAAGACAAACGTCGGAACGATTGACACATCGTCGTATGATTTGGCGAATACTCCGTTTAACAGCCCTGCAAGGGAGAAGAGGACTGTTGTCATCAGGATTGTGATAACAACGATAAACCATGAATGGACGTGTAATGGAACGAATAACAGTGAAACGATTGTTACAAGAGATCCAACAATGATTCCACGTCCTACTCCACCTGCTATGAATCCTAAAATAATTACGTTTGTTGGCACTGGTGCAACTAGCAATTCTTCAATATTCTTTTGGAATTTTTGCGAAAAGAATGATGATGATACATTGGCATATGAACTAGTTATTGCGGACATCATGATAAGACCAGGTACTATGAACTCCATATATGAGAAGCCACCCATGTCGCCGATACGTCCGCCAATCATCTTACCGAAAATGATGAAGTAAAGAGATGTTGTAATTACTGATGGTACAAGTGTTTGTACCCAGATTCGCATATAACGATTAGTTTCTTTAATTGCTAAACTTTTTAAGGCAGTGAAATATAGATTAAACATTTTCTTCCTCCATTTCTTCATTTTCTTCAGTAATTTTAAGGAAGAGTTCTTCTAAACGATTTGATTTATTACGCATTGACACTACTTCAATTCCTTGTTGATTTAGTTGCTCAAATACATTATTTAGACCTTGATTTCGCTCAACCTCTACTTCAAGTGTTAAGTCATCTTCAAAAGATACATTATAGCCTTTGATTTCAGCCTTAGGAGAGCCAATTGCTAGGTCTAAAATAAATGTTTCAAACTGAAGTTTTGAAAGCAATGATTTCATGCTTGTATTTTCAATCAGCTGACCATTTTGAATTATACCAATATTACGGCACAGCATCTCTGCTTCTTCTAGATAGTGAGTTGTGAGAATGATTGTTGTACCGTTAGCATTCAACTCTCTCAGGAAGTCCCACATCTCACGTCTAAGCTCGATATCAACTCCAGCAGTTGGTTCGTCAAGAATTAATAAACGTGGCTCATGCATCAAAGCACGCGCAATCATTAGCCTTCTCTTCATACCACCAGAAAGCATACCAGCCTTCTCATTTCGTTTATCCCAAAGGTTTGACTGTTTCAAATACTTCTCACTACGTTTAACGGCTTCCTTACGAGGAACACCGTAGTAGCCAGCTTGGTTAACTACAATCTGCTGAACAGTTTCAAAAGGATTGAAGTTAAATTCTTGTGGAACAAGTCCAATCTGCTGTTTCGCTTTAACCAAGTCTTTGTCAATATCATAGCCAAAAACCTTAACAGTCCCAGACGACTTATTCACTAATGATGTTACAATACCAATAGTTGTTGATTTACCAGCACCATTCGGTCCTAATAAAGCGTAAAAATCACCCTCATCAACAGTCAAATCAAGTCCCTTTAAGGCAACTTTACCAGTTGAATAGGTCTTTTTTAAATCTCTTATCTCAAGAGCAAAAGTCATTTCGGATACTCCTTTTCAAAATAAAATAACAGTTAATATTTGTTAATTGTAAAAAACTCACCTAAATATACTATTCTCATTCACTAATTTTGTCAAATATCTGGTACTCTTATAAATATTTTAAATTGAATGTGAAAAATAAAATAAATTTTTTTCTTTCTTTATATATAGCACTATAAAAGAACATCCTTAATATTTGACTATGGTCACATATAAGAATAAAATTATTTATATACTAATTAATAAATATAAATGAGGTGATTAACATGGAAAAGAAACATGAATTCGAAGCTCCAAATGCTCGCGAAGTTGAAACAAAAAAACGTAAAGAAGAACGTTTAGAAAAACAATCTAAATTTGATTTATCTTCAAAAGAAGAACGTGAACATAAAGCACAAGGTAATAAAAAATAATCAAAAAATCCTTACAGAACTTCGAAGTTTTGTAAGGATTTTTACATAATTATTTTTATTTATAAGGAGGATAAAATGGTTCAAAAGATGTATCAGATGGTAGATTCAAGACTGATTTCTTATGAGTAAACTCATCAAAACTAAACTTACCATGATATTGACCTAATCCAGAATTTCCAACACCTGCAAACGGCATCTCTAAATTTAAGGCGTGTGCAATCGCTCCATTGATTACTCCTCCACCAAAAGATACTTGAGATATTACTTTTTTTTGAACTTCTTCATCATTAGTATATAAATATAAGGCTAATGGATTTTCATTATCATTCAAAGGTTTAATTACCTGCTCATCAAGCATATTACCATTAAAGTCAATAATAGGAATTATTGGACCAAATAATTCTTGTGACATTAGCGAATCGCTCCAATCAACATTTTCAACTATTGTTGGAGATATTTTTAATTCTTTTTCATTAAATTCACCACCGAAAATAACATTACCGTTAGACTTATCTAATAAGTCTTTAAGTCTATCAAAAGACTTTTTATTAACTGTCTTACAATAATCTGTTGAAGTTATCGGATCTTTTCCGTAGAAATTAATTATTTCTTTTTCCAACTCTTTGATAAGCTCTTTTTTTATTTCAGTATCAACCAAAATATAGTCAGTTGCAACACATGTCTGTCCTGAATTAATAAGTTTTGACCATAATATTTTTTTTGCTGCTTCATTTATATTTGTATCTTTAATTACTATTGCAGGACTTTTACCTCCTAGTTCTAAAGTGATTGGCGTTAAATTTTTACTTGCTTCACCCATGATAATTTTTGCCACTCTAGGACTACCTGTGAAGAAGATATAATCTAATCTTTCACTTAATAATTCAGTAGTTTCCTCTTGCCCACCTTCAACAAGAGCAATATATTTTTTTTCGAAAGTTTCAGAAATCAAATTATCAATAACTTTAGAAGTCTCTGGAGCTAATTCTGAAGGCTTTACAATTGCAGTGTTTCCAGTCATTATTGCATCAATTAAAGGAAGCATGGTTAGCATTATAGGATAGTTATAAGGTGCAATTATAAGCATCACACCGTATGGATCAGAATATATGGTACTAGTTGAATTAGGAAAAATATTACTACTATCCATAACGTTTACAGTCATCCAATCTTTCAGATTTTCACGAACATAAGATAAATAGTTTAATGCAAATCCAGTTTCAAAAATTTCAACCTCTGACTTTGGTTTATTTAAATCTTTCATCATCGCATCATCAATCAAAGAACTAAATTTTTTTATTGCTTTTTCTAGTTTATTAAGTTGTTCAACTCTATAATTATAAGACTTAGTTTGATTTGAAAGAAAGAATTTCCGTTGTTCATCAACTAAAGTTTGATACTTACCCATGTTTTTTCTCCTTAAATTTTATTTCAATTATATAATACTCTAAGATTAATTATATATCAAAACATATGAGAAGTTATCTTAATATTAAAAAATTTTATTTATTAATTAATCAGACTAAATAACTAATAAATAAGTATATTCTTCAATTAGTTCATCTATATCAAAATTTTCAAGTTCTTCTTCATCAGTAACAAGATAATGTCCCTCATTTAAAAGTGATGCTTTTTGCTCGCCTTGAATATTAAATAAATTTAATTTCTTATTTTCTTTATCAAATTGAAATCTCACTGATGATTGATTTTTTGGTCTTCCAACAACTAAATAGTCCTTGCAAATTAACTTGGCACCCCATTTTTTATATAATTCAAGAGTTGCGTCAGATTTTCTTGTAAAAATTGATAGTGCTTCGACATTTTTTTCAATCAATTTATTTCGGGCGACTTCAAATAATTTTTTAGCAACACCTTTTTTTTGAAAATCTGGATGTACTGCTAAATTGGTAAAATATGCCACGGAGTCTCCTTGATAATACATATAATTTCTACTTGCATCCTCATTATAAATTCCAATATCTAGAATACCCACAATTTGACCTTCCATGATTGCCACAAGCTCAATACTATCTTTATATATTTCTGGATTAAACCTTGTTTTACTAGTTTCCATATCATCAAAAAACGGAGAAAAGAGATAGCTTAACGCCTTTGTGTAGACCCATTCTTTTTCATCTGTATCTGAATAACTTCTAATTTCCATATATTTATTTACTCCTTTATAATTATGGTTGATAAATATTTACCTATAAATGCATATTCTTAAATCAAATATTATTTATTTTTACTAAAAAATATTTCAGACCAAGCTTGTTCAAATCCACTTCTTATTGCAACATTAATAGATTGATTGTGAGTGAATTGAGAGTCATAAGTAACAATCATTTCAGGAAACTCAAGATGAGCTCTAGCTGTAATTGATTTCACTAATTTAGTTGCATATCCTTTTCCTTGATACTCTGGTAAGACACTTATTCCAATTTCAAGGGTATATTTTCCACTTTGATTTATACCTGCCATAGCTACTATTTCATTGTTTGATAGAATCGCTGCTCCTAGTAATTCAGGATATTCTTCATCAAAGCAAAAACATTCTTTGAAGTCATTAATTTTGATTATCAGCTCTACAAATTAATTTCCCAGAATGGACAACAATATTACCAACATCTTGAGTAAAGAATCTTCCACCCTGTTGTTTTTCTTTACAGATAAATATATTCTTGTTATCTACTTTATCAATACCAAAGTCAGTTAAAAACTGTTTTTCTAAAATATGATTCATAAATTTTCCTACTCCTTATGATACATATGAATGAAACATCGTAGTGAAAAATATTCTATTAAGTATCATTTACTCTATATATTTAATTTATATATTTATATACTTATAATATATTTATATTATAAATTTATTATAAGTATATCATTTTTTTAACAAAAAAATCCTAAGAATTATCTTAAGATTTTACTTTGTTTCAAAATTCAAATTGATTAAGCGTGCCGAAGACTTCCTCATATGTATATATTCTATCTCGTCCATCTTCTTTTGCTTTATAAAGTGTCTTATCGGCAAGTTCAACTGCTAAATTAACACCGTTAAATGTTTTTTCTCTTATTCTCTTTATTCCTGCAGAAAAAGTCACCTTATAATCAGGTGTCTCTTCTTCCTCGTAATATGTCTTTAAATCAACCTCTAATGCTATAAGAAAGTTTTTAACTTCTTGTGATCTTTTATTTAAAAAGACAATTACAAATTCTTCACCACCGAATCTAAATATTTTATATTCTGATTCCTGCATAAACATTTTCATTGTATCTTGCATTATTTGTGAAAAAGTTGCTAATACCCTATTTCCCTCTAGATGTCCGTAGCTATCGTTAAACTTTTTAAAGTTATCTAAGTCGAGGATTGAAACTGAATAGTCATCATACTCTTTAGACACAAACTCACTATATTCTTCAAACGCTGTAAAATTATATGTTCCAGTTAACTTATCAATTTGACCATTCTTTAAAGCTGTATTGATTTCATCTCTTTGTCTTTCTTGTAATCTAAAAAATCTTTCGAAAAAGTAAATAATTATTATAGAGCCAAGGAATACAAGAATTTCAACATTAAATGCTGTTTTAAAATCATCTAAATTATATACAAAGAAATCACATATGATCGTAATAATCATCTCGACAGTAAGGATTAGAAGTATTTTTACATCTCTGTTTGGAATTTTTGAATTTTCTATGAAAGTTGAAGCAAATAATAATACAACTCCTATTATATACAGTTTTATATCAAGCTTTATTACTACATCATTATTGATTAAAAAATATGCAAAGACTAATGAAGGTGTTGCAATAAAAAGTAACTTACCTTTTTGCTTAGAAATATAATGACTTATAAATATGGCGAGCGTATATTCATAACAATAGAACCCCAAAGATACTGTGGTGAATGATAGAGTGAAGTATAAATATATTGCATAGATAATCAACAATATAAAATACCTTTGAAACATTCTAACATTTGATATTCTAAAGTTTTTAATGATTGCATCATATGATATGAGCAGACTAGTTATAACTGTTGGCATTAAGCAAAAGATTACTGAGAGTTGCCACATAATTCTACCTGTTTTAAGTCCCTAAACATTGGCCAATTATAACCTTGTTGATAGGTTAATCCTATATCCAACATGCTTTGACTTAATTCCTTATCTTCAATTCCTTCAATAATAAATCTCTTATTATGTCTCTGAGCAAGATTATACCAAGCCACAATGAAAATAGCAATGTCATCAAATTCATGGTTTCTAAATGGTAGTAAAGTAAATTTTAAATTTCTAATATTTTTAATATTTTTTAGAACGAATTCTAGACTATATTGACCGCATGAAATATCATCCAGTGAAATGTCATAGCCAAATCCTGCGATTTTTTCAATATTTATCACGAATTCAGCTTGATTATCTTCTATATCAAAATGATCTCTAAAAGGTTCTGGATGCTCAGTAATCTCAATAATAATATTGCTAGAATAGGAACTCATATCTTTAAGGAAAGACCATGTACTTTCAAAATTTAATTGCACAGGGAAAAAATTAATTGAAAATCTATAATTCGGATGATTATTGATTTGTTTTATCAATTCACTTTTAAACCACTTTATAAATTCACTATATACATATTCATCCTTTATTAAATCATTAAATAATGCTGCCGGAAATGAATTATCTTCCTTATTTCTAAGTAATATTTCAAATTCCAAGTATTCTGTTTCTGAAGAAAGGTCGACAATAGGCTGAAAAGCAAGACTTAGGTTCTCTATTTCTTCGATTCTGTTTTTTTCCATAAATAAAATTCTCATTCCTTAATAAAAATAACTCATAACAAAATTATATCATAGGTTATAAATATTATAAGAAATCGAGATTTTTCATCTGTACTAATCATATGTGAAAAATTAAAAACAGGATTAATAACCTACTATCTCTCACTTTTTTGACCAGATTCTTTACTTGCTATTTCATATTCTTTCGACTCTGGATTTGAGTCTCCACTTTCCTTTTTGTCTTTAGAATATGTATCATCTCTAGCTTGCTCAATCAATTTTTTGTATTCAACTGGGTCTAATTTATATTCATTATCATTTTTTTTAAGCTTAAAATTGATTGTTTTTTCTTGATCTGAAAAAGATGGAACTTGATTCATTTGCCCATAATAAGTAGAAAACAGCTTCAACTCAAGTAGTGAATTTGTTTCTTGAGGACTTGTATTATCTGATTCTCTAATTATGGTATCATCCCCTTCATCACCAAAAACTTGTATTCTAGCACCTTGACTATCTTTAATTTCAGAAGCACCTGCTATTGGTCTGATTTTTATAGAAACAAGAGCATATTCTCCATCTTGGTCTAAATTATCGATACTGTAGTCATGAATCTTAGATACATTTTCTAAATATGTTTTAGCGTACTCATTCACTATATCCTCTGCACTATATGTATCACGACCTGAAACTAATTTTAATGTTTGAAAGTCTCCCTTCATACTAATCATATGTTTTTCTTTATTAACAATCGAACTTAAAAAATCATTTTTCATCTTCAAATATGATTGAGTAAAGTATCTATTTACATCATTCTCATTTCCACCATAAATACAGTCTAGGATAGCCTTAACACTTCTTGAAATATTTTTTTCTTCATTGTTGTTAACTTTAAAATCTTTATTTTTTGAAGAGCTATCTGTTATTTCCATAGAATTATTAACACTTTCTTCCTTATTATTTTTCTTGCATGCTGACAAATTTACAGAGATAAGACAAAGTAAAAGAAAATATAAAAATGTTTTTCTATTTCTTCTCATAAATTATAACTCCTTTGTCATTAATATATCTCTATCTGCCAATCATCACCATTTTGACGATAATAAAATTCACTGAGTTTATCGTCTACAAATATTTTATACATTTCAAGAAAATCATTTGCCAATTCATAATTTGCAAGTTCTTCTTTTTTAATCCAAAATACTTTTCCTTCATCTGATGATTTCAATTCACCAGAAAACTCATCAGTTTTATAGAAAAATACCACATATCTTTCATCATCATTAGTCTGAAATTGCTTGTATCCACATAGATAGGGATTTTGAATAGTGAGTCCTGTTTCTTCCCACACCTCCCTTATTACTGCATTATGGAAAGATTCTTCATGCTCAATATGTCCTCCTGGAAATGTTAGTCCTGGCCAATCTGGATTCATCCTGTCCTGAACCAAGATAAAGTCATCATCTTCAATCATACACATATTTGTCAAAATTGCTTTTTCTGCCCGCGCCATAAGTACCTCCTGTGTTTAATTGATTATACCATGATATGTTATAATATAGTCACTTAAAAATAGACTAATACATCGTTGACTTATCTCGATGAACTCCAGTTCTATCATCAATTCGTCGTCTCGTCTTACTTCTATTTTAATCAACTATAATTGAAAGATGTTAGGAGAATATTATGTTTTACAGATACCAAGAACTTGAAATGCACTACAAAATATATGGTCACGGTACACCAATTCTAATGATTCATGGATTATCATGCGATATGCGTCTGTTGGTGGGCTGCATGAAACCAATTTTTAAGGATATCGATGGATTTCAACGGATATACATTGATCTACCAGGTATGGGATTATCAAATGCTCCTTTAAGCTTTGCCTCTTGCGATAAAATTCTTGAAGCACTTCTTGCTTTTATTGAGGATAATATTAAAGGTGACTTTATTCTTGCTGGAGAATCGTATGGTGGTTATCTGGTTAATGGAATTATTTCTATCATGCCAGAGCGCGTGATTAAGGCAATTGAAATATGTCCAATGGTTGTAGAAAATCACGATGAACGTCGAAAAACATCAAAAAACTTTACAGATTTTGATGAGGAATTTATGGCTACTCTTTCAGAGCAGAATAGAAAATACTTTTCAAATTTTGCTGTCATTGCAAATAAAGAGACATACGATAGATATGCTAGTGATATCATTCCTGGGATTAAGTGTTTTGATAAAAATTTCATCTATATGCTTAGAAAGAATTACAGCTTTTCCTTTGATTTATATGCGAGACTAGCAGAATTGAAATTTGACAAACCTATTTTAATATTTGCTGGTAAGCAAGATACTGCTGTTGGATATGTTGACTTATTTGAGGGTCTAGTACCACTCTTTCCGCAAGCTTCTTTCATTCTATTAAACAAAGCAGGCCATAATCTTCAAATTGAGCAAAAAGATGTATTTGAAACATTAATAAAAAATTGGTTGTAAAAAAGAAGTTCATAACTGAGCTTCTTTTTATACTGATTTTAATTGGAAAGGCAAGATATCAATAATATATATATTAGCATCTAAGAAATTTTCTGTAAGAAAAAACAAGAGAATTTAATCTCTTGTAAAATAAGATTACGAGTTTTAATCGCAAGTTCAATGGTTTCGACTTTCTTTGGCTCTTTACTCCTTAATCAGTCGTAAAATCACCTACTCCACTGGATTACGTTGTCCATAGAACTTAAACGACTAAAGTCGTTAGTTCTAGTGGCAGGGCGTCGAAGAACCTTTTTTTCGTACTTCATTTCATTCCGTTGTCCATGAAAGCTTACAGAACTATAGTTCTGAGTTTCAGTGGCAAGCGTTCATAATTCTTACGAATTATTCCTTGCTACTCCGCTTACGCTTCGATGTCGATAAAACTAACACAACAAAAAAGCTGCGAGTTTTAATCGCAACTTCAATGGTTTTATTGATTCCAAGCGTCTTCTAATTGTTTAGTTCCTTCTTTATACATTTTATCTCTGTCACCTTTAGGGTTAGCTAAGATGTTTTCCATGATTGTACGTACAGTGTTGTTAAGAGCTGCATTAGAGTTTTGTGATACTGGGAATGAAATCAAGTTTTCTGTATCTTTTTCTAAGATTGAAGGAATCTTAGTATTTGGAGAAGATTGATATTCTTTACCTTTAATTACAGAATCAAGAATTGGCATATATCCAGTGTTTTGTGCCCAGTATAATTGAACGTCTGGAGTTGCTAGATATTTCATGAATAGGTAAGCTGCTGTTTTTTGTTCTTCAGTTGCACTTGAGAACATATAAACGTCTGTACCTTGTTGAATATTGTATTTAGCAGGACGAACTGCTACTCCATATTCAAATCCAGCACTTTTAGCATCTTTTGCTACATATGTTTCACCAGCAATTGATCCAACAAACATTGCAACTTTTTGACTTGCAAATGGTACTGACATATATTTATCTGAACCTGGAGTGCGGAAGTAACCAGCCTCAACTCCATCAGCATAGAAGTTGACTACATCTTTTGATTCTTTGCTATCAAATTTAGTGTCTTTAGTTACATCAACACCTTCATTTTTCATACCAAGTAGGTAGTAGTTAGAAAGGGCATCAAATCCAGCACCGACAACTTTTCCTTCTGATTTTTCATATATAGTTTTTGAAGCTTCTTTAAGTTCCTCCATTGTAGTTGGAACTTTTACTCCATATTGATTAAGAATAGTTTCGTTGTAGAATAAAGCCTCTGTAGATTTATTAAATGGAATACCATATTGGACATCATTGATTTTTGCACCATCTAATAATGATTCTTTAATCTTCTCTTGATCTCCCCAACCAATTGTTTTATCTTCCATGTATGGAGTTAAGTCAACAAGTTGTTTGTTTTCAGAAGCATCATATAACCAACCTGGGTAAGCTTGAGAAATCGTTGGCAAATCTTTTGGTGATTGTAAAGTTGAATTAACTTTAGCTTGTAGTGAACCGTAATCTTGTTGGTTTTGCAATGTAACTTTAATCTTTGGATTTGCTTTTTGGAAATCCTCAGTAATCTTAGTTAAAGCTTTTTCTTGCGCACCGTTCATTGCATGCCAGAATGTGATTGTAGTATCATCTTTGATTTCGGTTACAATATTTGTATCTTTTTTTGTATCCTCTTTCTTAGAATCACTTTTACTACCACAAGCAGCAAGTGCAGTTACACTTACAACAGTCATTGCGATTGTTGCCAATTTTTTGAGTTTCATTCTACTCTCCTTGTAAAATAATTTTTTGTCCTCTTCGAGGCAATATTCTTTCGCCATACGGATTTTCCAGATTTTCCGGCTTCAAAGTATGGATTGGAACCAATAATTTAGGGTGAATCATTGCAATAATTTTATCTAAATCTCTTGGCCTTGCATGACCTGAGCATGATAAACGAGTAAATTCAATATTCTTACTTGCAAGCATTTTAAGGAATTTAGCATAAGCTGGATCAAAATCTCCGAGTGGCTCAGCATCACTATGAATATAAAGTGAACCATCTTGTAGATTTTCAAAATTATCAACTACTTGCCAAAGATATTCTCCTTTGTCAGTAAGTAAATTTTCATAAGGTATTTCTAAACTCTCATCAAGGAATTCCACTTTTTCAGGATTCTTAGATGAATAATAGTAAGCAACTTCTATATTAAATATCTCGGCAAGCAATGCTGCCATTTGAGCTTCTAACACAACTGTTCTTGGAGAACGTTCAACTATTTTAGCAAATCGTTTAAGATTTGCTGGATAGCCATTAAATGTTATCTGACGATCAGGACTTTCAAGCTCTAATTCAACAAGACTTTCGACTAAATCTTCTTCAGTAAAGGTATCAATCTCAAGTTCTCTTGGATTATCAGAGAAACTGACACTTACTCCTTCCATCATAAGCATGTCACAATCTTGAGCATTATTACAAAAATCAATTGTATCTTGTGCATCATAACCATGCAATCTAAGATCCCCAGTGTAGACTAGAAACTTGTCAGGTGTCCTGATTAGAAATCCAGTAGCTCCATAGGCATCATGATCAACTGGCATCATCTCAACTGTAATCTCGCCAACAGTAACTATTTCACCCTGTTCAACCTTTGTAATAGGACGAACATATGATAGCTCTTTATCAGGTGAAGGAATCAAGAAAGTTCCTGCCCTATTTAAAGATTTTAGTAATTGTTCTGTCTTTCCAAAAGCATATAAAGGGATATCTTCATCTAAATAATTAACCATTTTAGAATGGTCTAAATGTACATGTGACAGAAATACTGCTGTATGATTAAATTCTCCGATGGTTGGAAGTTCCAAATCAGTTGAAAGATTTTTATCATAAACCGCTGGGATTGCTGGTATTAATCTGTTATTTATAAGTGTTTCCAAGCTCTCGTCTTTTAAATTCAACTCCGGACGGAATTCTGTACCGAAATCAAAAAAGATATGTGAGTCGTTATATGAAACTTCAATCACTGTTCCCCCAATAGTCATGATTCCACTATGGAAGGTTACAATTGTTTTATTTTTATCCTTTAATTCCATTTTTAGCAACCCCTCTGATGATTTGTTTTCTAAAGATGAAGTAAATGATTAGAATCGGTATAACTGTAAGTGTTGCGGCTGCCATTTGTAGGTGAACGTCGTTACCACTCTCTGTTGTGAAGGCCGATAGACCGTTGTTCAAGAGGCGATATTTTTTGTCGTTGGTTACAAGTAATGGCCACAAGAATGAGTTCCAGCTTGAGATAAAGGTCAAAATTCCGACTGTTACTAAGGCTGGTTTTGTCAGAGGAATAAGAATTCGTCTGATATATTCAAGGTCACTAGCTCCATCAATTTTCGCTGCCTTATAAAAGGTTGCTGGAATTCCCTTTAAGTATCCATTTAGGTAGTAAATGTAGAATATACTTGTAATGAATGGGATAATCAATGCAGTATAAGTGTTTAGAAGTCCCATTCTGGCAATTGTGTTGTAATTTGTGAAGATGATTGATTCATAAGGAACCATTAAAAGGGCAACCATTACAAATAGTACAATTTTTTTACCTTTGAATTGTAGACTTGTTAGTGCAAATGATGCTAAAACTGATGTAATCAATGTAGCAATTGTCACTGCAAGGGAAACAAATACTGTATTAAAGAAGTAACGAATGAACGGTGCTTTTTGAAAAACTTGTATATAGTTGTTAAACTGGAAGTTTTTCGGTAAAAATGTTGGTGGCATACTAGTCGCTTCACTATAAGTCATCAGTCCCGCAAGGATCATATAGATGAATGGAAAAACTGTAATAATCGCTAATACTATAATGAAGATATATGACAATACTGTAGAAACTTTTTTCATTTTAATCATTCACCTTTTCTAATAATTTATTTTGAAGGAAGGTAACAATTAAGATAATTCCAAAGAGAATCACAGTTGCAGCCATTGCAATACCAGGACGATTAGCAATATGGAATTTATCATAAATGTAGTAAACAGCTGTTGTTGCACTGTTTGCTACTCCTGCTTGACCATTAAATAATGCAAATACCTGCGTATATACTTTGAAGGCACTTATCAGATTTACAGTCAGTAAGAAAGTAAGAGTTGGAATAAGTTGAGGGAAGGTAATTCTTGTAAAAATTTCCCAATCGTCTGCCCCAAAAAGCTTTGCAATCTTGTAATGCTCTTCATCAATATTCCGAAGACCGGCAAGAAGGATAATTATATTGAAGGCAAGACTTGACCATATACCAAAAATAATCAATGTTGGAATACTCATATTAACACTGTTTAGCCAGTTAATAGGTTTGATTCCAAAGAAACTTAGAAAATAGTTAATAATTCCATAGTTTTCATTGAAAAAATATCTAAATACAATACCAATAGCAATTGTTGAAGTCACATAAGGCATAAAGAAGATTGTCTCAAAAAAGTTTTTAAATTTAACCTTTTCAAATATTATCCATGCAATAATAAGCGATAGAATCAATCCAATTGGCACTGTAGAAAAGGCATAAATTGCTGTGTTCTTAAGTGCTTTATGAAATACTGGGTCTTTTATAACCCTAGTATAATTTTCAGTACCAGCAAAACTATGATTTAATAAAGTTCCCTTTTGAAAGCTTAAAGTAAATGAGCGGAAAAGTGAATAAATGTTAAATACTAAGATAACAGCCAGAGAGGGTAATAGAAATAACCAAGCCTTTGGCTGATTTTCTGGGTTATATTTTTTAAACATTAGTAAACCCTCTCCCCACTTTCTTTGAAGATAAAGGCTTTATTATAAGCAAAATCAAAAGCAAGCTCCATACCAGCATCGATTTGTTCTTCCACGCTTACAATTGATTTGAATCTATCTTCATTCAAATAAAAATTAAGAATACGTTCACGACCAATCAACTCAACTTGGCTAATGACAGCTTTAAAGATTCCATCGGTTGTAGGATGAACATCTTCTGGTCTAATGCCTAAGATATATTTTCCATCAATCAATTTTTCCTTGAATCTATCTTCTTTGAAGTTTGATAGAGGTACAGAGTAATCATCAAAGTATAATTTATCACCTTTTACTTCTGCTTCAAAAGTATTGATTATTGGATTACCAATAAATTTTGCTACAAAAAGATTATTAGGTTCTAAATAAAGGTTTTGTGGATCATCATCTTGTTGAACAACTCCTTCATTAAGAAGAATAATTTTATCAGAAATTGATAGAGCTTCTTCTTGGTCGTGGGTTACAAAGACTGTAGTGATTCCAACTTCTTTAACTAGGCGACGAATTTCTTCACGGATTTTTAGTCGAAGACGAGCATCTAAGTTACTTAGTGGTTCATCCAATAAAAGAACTTCTGGATTTTGTACCAAAGCACGTGTAATTGCAACACGTTGTTGCTGACCACCTGATAATGTTCCAGGTTTCTTATCTGCTAGTTCCTCAATATTTGTGAGTTTCATATATTCCTCAGCAATTTTTTGAGCTTCTGCCTTATCTTTTTTCTTAGGACCCACTGTTAATGGGAACATGATGTTTTCCAAGACAGTCATATGAGGATAAAGTGCATAATTTTGGAATACAAAACCGATATTTCGATCCTTTGGTTCTACTTCAACAACTGAGCGACCATCAAATTTGATATCACCTTTTGTGGGACTTAATAAGCCAGCAATAATATTCAAAATAGTTGATTTACCACATCCACTTGGGCCAAGTAAACAAACTAAATCGCCTTTTTCAATCGTAAAATTAATTGCTTTTAAGGCTTCAAATCCATTATCGAATGTCTTATTGATATCGATAACTTCTAGCATGGAATTTCCTCCGCTTTTCTATCTACTTTTTTAAAAATTTAATAATTATTTCACTATTAATTATAGCACTAACTTTTGTAATTCTGTATAACTTTTCAAAAAAAAATGCTTAAAAAGTGAATTTTTTTACTTTTTAATGCCTAATATTGTTATTCATGTAACTAATTTCCGAATGTTTAATATCAAAGTAATAAAAACTCAACTTCTCCAAATGAGAAATTGAGCTATATAATTATTATTTATGATTTTTTTCTAACATAGGCAGATGTTTACTTGCTGTTACAAGTATATAGAAACTAACAGAATATAATGCTCCTTGTAGTAAGTTAAATGGAGTTACCATCGCTAGCAAATATTTTCCAACTCCAATGAATTGTTTAATATCAAAACCAGCAAACTTAGCATACAATGGAATCGCATAGAAATAATTCATTGCAAGCATTGTTAAGGTCATGGCAACTGTTGCACATATACTGGCTACAATATACCTTTGCCTAGTGAAATCTCTTTTACTTATGAAAGCAAATATTGTTACAAACATACCGATTGCTAAAATATTCATCGGTAGTCCAATCCATGTATTCACACCCTCATTATTTAGAAAGAATTTCAGTAAAGACCTGATAAATAGAATCATGTAGGCGGCCTTTAAATCAAACATTAAATAACCTACAAGAATAGGAAGAATTGAGAACTCAACCTTTAAGAAATCCGCACCCGGAATAAGTGGAAATTGCGGAAAGAGCATTAAAACAAATGAAATAGCACTTAATATGGCAATATGTGCCATTCGTTTAGTATCTTTCATGGGGCACCTCCTAAATTTTTATTTAGAAGACTTGAAATTATTAAAAAATTTAAAAATCTCTGTCTTCTCTTCATCCTGACTTTGACAGTTGGTACTGGAATTTCACCAGTTCGGCCGAATTAACGGTTCATGGACTATACCACCAGTGGGGAAACAACCCCCGCCCTGAAGACTTGGTAAACGTACCTATAACTTAATTCTTCATCTGGAATACTTCTGCCCAAAGTATTTTGTGCCAAAAATGTGCCAACATTCAAAGCTAAAGAAATGAAAGATAACGCTTAACCATCTATTATTTTACCATAAATGTCGTAATTATTTTACTTTAAAGTACTATTATTTATTAAAATTCTTTTTAATGTACGGAAATTCATTCCAAATAAAAAAATAAGCACATATGAGCTTATTTTAAATATAATTATTCGTCAACATACGATAATTTTCATAAAGTGCAGTAAACTTCGTGTCATTTTTTTCATCCCAAGGTTTTGGTTGACCGCAAAAATGTAAAATCGCTGTATTTTTTGCAACCCAATGAATGTCTTCTTTTCCAAGACTTCTTGTTAGATAACTTGTATATTTACGTGCATCATAATTCCAAATTTCTTCTGGTACACTCAAAATAAAATTTCCATATAAGAAATTAAGAATATCTTGATCTGGCAAAATCAAAACAGCATTATAATTTTCAATTACATCATTAATATCTTCAATTTTTACGACTGCTCTCAGCATATCAAGATCCATAATCATTATTCCTGAATTATAGTAATCATGATCTGTCCCTAAACGTATATTATTAACACCATTAATAAGACTTGTTACACCAGCATGCGTTGAGGCAGTTAGCATGTTTCCTTTTAAATCCACTTCCCATAATGGCCTTAGTGGATTAATAATAAGTATGTCTGGATCTAAATAAAGAACTTTTTTAAGCTTTTCGGGTAATATTTGACCTGCTAGTAATCTAAAATACATTTCTTTTGGATATCTATCAACAGTTTTCGCGTTATCAAATAAGCTTTCATCAACCACTACTGCTTCAAATTCCCAATTAAATCTAGTAGCCTGTTTATTTAATGAATCTAATTTTTCTTGCGGAATACTTTGATGTATTAGCCAAATTTTAAATATATCGTTTTGGTTATTAAGATATATTGATGTTAGCATTACTTGAAGTGGATTAAGATAGTTTTCATCTATTGTAACTAATATGTCTATTTTTTCTTTCATCATATACCTCGTAAGTGTTTTCTATTACAAGAGTAACATTTATTGATTTTCCAATCAAGGATACATAATGTTATTGATAATTTTTAGGGTTGGGTTATATAATTAAAAAATGAATTGTCAAGAATTATCAAACTTTTATCTTGCTTTTTTATATTTACTTGAGTATAATAATCATAGAAAACGTTTTCATTTTTTGTTGAGTATTAAAAATTATATATATAAAAAGGAGAATTTTATGGTAAAACCTTTAAAACCAGGAACTGATAATGTGCCTCCTGGCAAGTACAGAGAAGTTGGGCCTCGTGGCGGTAGAATTCCTAATGAACGCATTGTTACTATCGATGAGGGTGATAGACTTCCACCAACAAAAAAAGCTGGTGATGGGTGGCTTCATATGACTCCACACAAATCTGGAACAGATAATTTACCTGCTGGTAAATATATTGAAGTTGGACCAAATGGTGAAAAACTTGAAAAAGAGCACATCATTTCTATTGACCGTGGTGATAGACTCCCACCAGTAAAAAAAGCTGGCAATGGTTGGTTCAGAATATAATTTGAAAAAAGTATTGAAAGTTAACTTTCAATACTTTTTATTTATTACTCGGCTTTTTGAAGATCACTTGTCATTATTTCTAAAGACTCAATTCCTGATCCTGCTAGATACCAAACTTGAGGATCTAATGAAATTACTTTACCATTTTTTCCTGCGTTTGTTTCTTTAACCAAATCATTGTCAGCTAAATTATTTTTTGAATCATCTCCTCCAATTGCTTTTGTACGGTCAATCGTAAAGATGATATCAGGATTCTTTTCTGCAATATATTCATAAGAAACGCTTTGTCCATGACCTTCAGATTTGATATTATCATCTGCAGGTTTAAAACCATAAGCATCAAAGATGATTCCAAAACGAGACTCTTTACCAAATGTTGATAGACTTCCTTCACTTGCCATGATAATCAAAGATTTCTTATCTGATTTAGAATTTTCTTCTTTTAATTTATCCATTGAAGATTGAATTGAAGCAAGTTTTTTATCAGCTTCTTCTTCTTTCCCAAAAATCTTAGCTAACTCTTGGATTCCTTCTTGTGTTGATTTCCAAGGTGCTGACTCTTCTACTGAAAAGAATACTGTAGGAGCAATTTTTTCAAGCTTCTCTTGATAATTTTTTTGACGTCCAGAAATGATAATTAAATCAGGTTTAATTTTATTAACCTTCTCTAAATCTGGCTCTAGAACACCACCAACAGATTCAACGTTACCATATTGTTTTAAATATGTAGGAAGAACATCTTTTGGAAGCCCAACAACTCTATCCTTTAATCCTAGTGAATCTAGAGTATCAAGAGAACTGTAATTAAACACTACAACTTTCTTTGGATTGTAAGGAACAGTTTTCTTTCCATTTTTATCCTTGATTTCTACAACTTTTTTATCTTCTGCTTTACTAGTTTCACTTGAACTTGAACTTGAACTTGATACTTGACTAGTTGATGTTGAACTTTCTTTACTTGATGATTCCTTTGAGTTCCCACAGGCAGCTAGTGTAATCACACTGACAGCAAGCAAAAAAGTTGATAAAAATTTTTTCATTATACGTTATCCTCCATAAAATAATTAATTAAAATATTGACAAAATGCCTTACCTTCAATCTGGTGAACTTTGATTTGCATATCATACAAATCACTTAGTACACTTTCTTGAATTATTTTTTCTGTTTGCCCTACTTGAAAAATTTGACCATTTTTCATGGCAACAATGTAATCAGCATATGCTGAAGCAAAGTTTATATCATGTAGGACGATAAAAATTGTTTTCTTTTCTTCTGCTACTAATTCTTTCAGAAGTGTCATTATCTGTTGTGCATGATTCATATCTAAATTGTTTAGGGGTTCATCCAATAAGATATAATCACTATCTTGAGCTAAAATCATGGCAATATACACCCGTTGTAGCTGCCCACCAGATAACTCATTAATGTTATTTTGCGACAAATGATTTAAATTCATTTGACTCAAAACCTTATCTATTATTGCATTATCATCACTAGTCAGTCTTCCTTTACTATATGGATAGCGACCGAAAGATACCAAATCTCTAACACTTATTTTTAAGTTATAAGCATTTGTTTGTTTAAGAATTGACAATTTCTTAGCAAGCTCCTTTGACGACCAGGATTTAAGCTCATTTTCATCAATGTATATTTCACCAGCATTAAATGTTTGCAATCTACTTATCAATGAAAGTAAAGTTGATTTACCAGCACCATTAGGTCCAATAAAGGCAATAAATTTTCCAGCAGGGATTTCTAAATCAATATTTGATAGAATCTCTTTTTTTCCAATTGATTTTGCTAGATTATTAATGTTAATCATACTTTTCTCTCCCTTAATATTTTTCCTATGAAGATTACTCCACCAAGAAACTGGATTATTACGCTAATAGTTGTTGAAAATCCGAAGACTTGCTCTACAATAAATTGTCCTCCGACAAGTAGGATTATACCCAACAAAGAGCTGCAGATAAACAAGTTTCGATGGTTAAATGACCCAAAGAAAATGTAGCTAATAGTTGAAATAATGAAGCCCAGAAAGACT
Source organism: Floricoccus penangensis (assembly GCF_001832885.1). GTDB lineage: Bacteria > Bacillota > Bacilli > Lactobacillales > Streptococcaceae > Floricoccus > Floricoccus penangensis. The sequence goes on from NZ_MKIQ01000029.1 coordinate 103,435, forward strand.
GTCGGCCCAACAAGAGCCGTAGATGTCGCCGTCAGCATAGAAATAAATACTAGACTCAAAATTTGAATTCGATGCACATTTATTCCTAGATTAACTGCCGCATCTCGCCCCAAGGTTAATACGTCCAACTGACTTGATATAGATAAAAAGTAAATGCAGGCAACCAAGATGATAATTATTGCTGCAATCATATGGTTAGTATTCACATTATTAAATGACGCAAACAGCTTACCTTGAAGCATATCATACTCGTTTGGATTCATTATCACTTGTAAGAAAGTACTTATACTTGAAAAAAAGGTTCCCGATACTATCCCTATCATTAGGACTTCATAGAGGTCATTTTTTTCTTTCCTTGCAAACATGACAATTATTAGAGTAGATAAAATTGTCATTATCAAGATTGTTCCAAGAAACAAGTAAATTGATTCTTGTGATAACATCCTTACTCCTCCTATAAAGAAGAAAAGTGATGTTTGAATCAGTACATACAAATTATCTAAGCCAAGAATACCAGGACTTAACAATCTATTATTGGTCAAGGTCTGAAAAGAAATCGTTGCGACTGAGCTTGCAATTGCAACAAGAACAAAACCAATAACTTTTTTGCCTCTAAGAGATAGGGCAAAATCTAAATTTCCATAAGTATTGTAGGTAAGATAAACAATCACCATCAATACTGCTACAAAAAATAATGAGCTTGCCTTAATCCATATTTTTTTGTCCTTAATCATTTTCTCATCCTCCTTAATAGGAAGAAGATAAACATTGCTCCTCCTAAACTTCCAACAATAACACTAACTGGAATCTCATAAGGGGCTATGAGAGTTCTTGATAAAATATCACAAACAACTAAGAAGATACTACCAAATATCCATATTAGATTAAGAGTGTTTTTCAAGTGATCTCCATACAATATTGATACAAGATTTGGAATGATTATTCCAAGAAATGGAATACTTCCAACCATTATCAATACAGAGCTACTACCAAGGGAAACAAGAACTAAAACAATTAATTGGATTAATTTGTAGTTCATACCAAGACTCGCAGCTACTTCATCACCTAATCCAAGCACTGTTATCTTATAGGCCATTAAGTAAAGTGCTATGAAAACAGGAACTGTTAAGTAGATTAGCTCATATTGTCCTTTCATGATTGTAGAGAAATTTCCTTGAAGCCAAGAAGAAAGATTTTGGATTATTTGAAACTGATAGGCAAAAAAAATCGCCACTGAACCGATAATATTTCCATACATTATACCGGCTAAGGGTAGAATCATTTCATCTCCTTTAGGCAATAGTCGACTTAAAGCCAGAAAAGTTAGCGAAGAAATGAAAGCAAAGATAAATGCAAATGTCGATTTCAAAAGAATTGTTGAAGCAGGAAAAAACAACATGGCAACAAGTATTCCAAGTCTTGCACTATCCATCATTCCGATAGTACCTGCTGATACAAACTTATTTTGCATCATATGCTGCATGACTTTTCCTGATATACTCACCATACCACCAGCTAAAATTAAACTAATAGTTCTAGGAAGTCTAACCTTATTTAACATCATTAATTGTTGTGAATCTCCATGCAAAATACCATCAATTGTAATATTATGTACTCCGATAAAGAGTGACAGTAGACTTACTAATAGCAAGGTCATAAGTGGTAGATATTTTCTCACTTCGACTCCTTTTAAAATCGTTGATTTGTCTTCCATATGTTCTTGAATCCAAGAAATATTCCTTCATAAATAAAACATTCATAAGCTATTAAGTAACATATTTATAAGCTTGTGAATTTTTTTATCACTTGAAGACAAATTTAGTATAACATTGTAAAAAGTGTTTGACAATATAAATGTAAAACATTTTTTACTTTCATGTCTAAATTATGAGTATGAGCCTTGAAATATAAAAATAATAACTAAAAAAACCATTAAGATATTAATCCTAATGATTTAGTTTGTGAATTGTTATATGTTTAAATTAGATGTAATTTAACAAAGTCTCAAATAAATATGAACTTGAGGTCGCTCCTGGATCAATATGTCCAATAGCTCTTTCACCAACATATGATGCACGTCCTTTTTTTGCAACTAAATCTTTAGTAGCATTTTTTGCATTTTCAATAATTTCATCATTAAAATTTTCATCTTTAATTGATGATACAACTGGAATCCATACGTCAAGCATTGTCTTATCACCAAAGTCTGCTTTTCCTCTAGTAGATATGCCTATCTGTCCTTGTTCGATAACTTTTGATAATTCTTCATAGCTTGAAATAACGTCAATTCCAACAGTCGCTTTAGTCATATTCATAAATGCTGTTCCATATAAAGGACCACTTGCTCCACCTACTTTTGAAATTAAAGCCATTGCCAAAATTTTAAAAGTATCACTAATTGTATTAGGTTGCTTATCCTCTAAAGATTTTTTATACTCAGCCATTCCTCGAGACATATTATTTCCATGGTCACCATCACCAATCGGGGTATCAAGTAGACTTAAGTAATCTTTATTTTCTTCAATTTTTTTTGCAAAGTCATCAAGCCATGCCTGGACTTCTAATACAGTAATATTCATTTTTCTCCAATCTACCAAGAAATAGTAGTAACTTGACTCTCTAGGTTTTCAAGCCATTCAGATTTATCTGTTAAATCAATAGTTGTAAGACTTAATCCTTGCATTTCTATAGAAGTCATCAAATTCCCTACTTTTGTAAAAATGACCTTAATTCCCTTTTGATCAAGTAAATCTAAAACATCATTCATGAAGATAAACTGTTCCATTAATGGTGTTCCACCCATTCCATTTACAAGAACTCCAACCTCTTTTGTTTCTGATCCATAACTAGCAAGAATTTTATCAACTAACTCTGAGGCAAGAACTTTCGATGGTTGAAGTTTTTCTTTACGATACCCAGGTTCTCCATGAATACCTACACCATATTCAATTTCATCATCAGCAAGGTCAAACCCTTCTTTGCCAACTTCAGGAACGGTAGCTCCTCGTAAAGCTATACCTATACTTCTTAGTGATGATACCACATCATTTCCGATTTCTAATAATTGATCAAGATTTTTTCCTTGTCGAGCATAGTCACCTAAAATCTTATGAACTAAAATCGTACCAGCAACACCACGTTTACCTGCTGTATACAAACTATTTTCAACAGCAATATCGTCATCAACAACCAAAATTTCAGCTCTGATATCTTCCATCTCTGCCATATCTTTAGCCATCTCAAAATTTAAAATATCTCCAGTATAATTTTTGACTATTAATAATACTCCTTGACCATTATTTGTACTTTGAATCGCAGTTAAAATTTGATCTGGTGTTGGAGATGTAAAGACATCACCTAAAACTGCTGCCGAAAGCATGCCGTCACCGACAAATCCAGCATGTGCTGGCTCATGACCACTGCCTCCTCCTGAAACTAATGACACTTGATTGAACAGTTTATTTTCTTTTATAACTCTAGAATCATCAACTCTTTCAACAAGATTTCCATAACTCCTGACAATCCCTGAAAGCATTTCTTCAACAACATTTGATGGATCATTAATAATTTTTTTCATTCTCTATTTCGCCTTTCTTGCTTCATCAATAATTTGATTAATATCATCAGTTACTCCAGCAGTAATCGCTCCTACAAAAGCTCCCTCTATCAATGGTGCATCAATATTATGATATCTTAATTGTTGACTTTCATCTAAAAAATCCATTGCCATATCTGCGCTTAATACTGCACTTCCTATATCTGAAAATACAAAGAATTCCACATCTTCAGCTGACTGATTAACATGATCGACAACCAATAATGGTTCGGAACCTAGTCCACCATCTGATGTTCCTCCAAGAGATACAACTTCTACATCTTCATTTTGTTGCATGTCATCTATCATCTCTTTCAGCCCATCTGTAATTTTTCTACTGTGCGAAAGTAATATAATACTTTTTTTCATTTCTCTCCTTTTTTGAAAGCGTTTACTATATTGATATTATAATATTATTTCCCATAAAAAACTAGTAAAAAATTACTAAGAATTAACCTAGTAATTTAAAGTATATTTAACTATGAACCTGCACTTTCATAAATTGAAAGTCCCTTATTCCATATTAAAAGTGAAATGATAAATAAAATTATGGAAACAATAATCAAGCCTCCAATATTAAACATGACATTTTGCCCTGTAAGAAAGAAACTCGCCGGATAAAAGGCAGTGAATGCAAAAGGTATTATAAAGCTAATTATCGTACGAATAAAGGTGTTATAAATACTAACTGGGTATTTTGCAAAATCATTGAAAAGATAAAAGAAATACATGATGCTGCCTGCCTGTTTGCTCCAAAATGCCATACTTGAAGCAATTATTTTTAGGCTGGTATAAATCATTGTTGCAAATGGAATGGCTATAACAAAGAGAATAACTTTTGTTGGTGTCCATGTTATAGTACCGACTGTACTTGCGAGGAGACCTATACCGACTATCAATTCGCCCAAGGCATCTATTTGAAAGGTCTCGATAATTACATGGATGAGTGGATTGATTGGTCTCGTCATATATTTATCAAAATCACCTTTCCATACTAGTCTTTGACCTACTGCCCATAAATTATCAGAAAATAAATGGTCAAGACCTTTGGGTATCAGGGAGAATCCATATATGAAAACAATTTGTTGTAAAGTCCAACCTTCTAGAGTTGGAATTTTGCTGAAAATAACTTTTAAAAATAAAATATTTAAAGCTTGAGTTAAAACTACTCCTAGAACACCTACTATAAAGTCAACACGATATTCCATCAGTTGTTTGAGATATTGCTTAATAAATATTTTTTCTAATCTTAATATTCTCTTCATCCTATCCTCCTTGTACAACCAAACGGTTGATAACAAATTTCCATATGATTTTAGACAAAATATAAAAGAAAATAATCCAAGCAACCTGGACTGAAAAAGCTTTAATTAATTGTTCCGTATTGTATTTACCAAGATAAATCATTACTGGAGTATAGATTAATGATGAGAAGGGAAGTATTGTAAATAAATTTCTTATAGCTATTGGGAAAAATGATAAAGGTATTAAGACCCCTGACATGAAATTGATTATTGAAGATTTTAATAAATTTGCTCCCCATAAACTTTGAAGAACAAATGCTGTGTATCCAAAACATACATTGAAGAAAAAATTCAACAAGTATGATAAAAGCAAACTCACTAGAAAGAGAATTAAATTCATAAAGTTAAAAGGCAATGTATTTGGATCTATAATTTGAAAAAGACAAAGTCCTCCTAGAATTGGAAGGGCAGAAACTGAAACTTGAATGAGTTTAGAACCTATTTCATCAAATAAGTAAGTACCAATAAATGAAATGGGCTTAAGAAGTCTAACAGCAATTGACCCTTCTTTTATTTCTTCACCTATATTACTACTAACATAGGTACTGATAAATACACTTGCAAATGCACTTAAGAAGACATAGAGACTCATCTCTTGAACAGAGAAATTACCTAATTTTGTTTCAGTAGAAGAACGATATATTGCCTGCCACAAGTAATAAGAAACTAATGCCCCACAGATATCAGCCATCCTATAGATAAGAAAATTCATCCGATAAGCAACACTTCTTTGAATACCAGCATTTATAAAAAGACGATATTTAGAAAAATTTTCTAGAATATTAGTCATCTTTCAGCTCCTTCCTATAAAAACGACGGATTATATCTTCAATATCAGCCTCTTTTATTGATACATCTGATACTGAAACATTATTTAAGGTATATTGTAAAATTTCAGAAGCTGAGTTCTTTGAAGCATCAAAGCGAACTTTTATATTTTTATCCTCTTGTTCAAGTAAGACGTCAGAAAAATCTTCCTCATACCGAAGCTTTTCTAAATCTTCTAATTGATTAATCTTGAAGGTAATTTCATGGATATTCCCAAATTTTTCTTTTAACTCTTCAGCACTTCCATCAAAAATTTCTTTTCCCTTATCAATCATAAATATTCTACTACATAATTGCTCGATATCGTTTAAATCGTGGGTAGTTAAAATTATGGTTGTCTTCTCTTCTTGATTAATTTTTTTGATAGCATTACGAATCCTATCTTTTACATCCACGTCCAAACCAATGGTTGGTTCATCAAGAAATAAAACTTTAGGATTATGCAGAAGACTGGCTGCAATATCTGCTCTCATTCGTTGGCCGAGAGACAGTGTACGCACAGGATCCTTAATAAATTCATTTAAGTCCAGAACATCATTCAAAAAATTCATTCTCTTAACAAAATCTTCTTCAGGCACCTCATAAATTTCCTTCAAAACCTTATAGGTATCCTCAAGAGGTAGGTCCCACCATAGTTGAGTTCTTTGACCAAATACAACACCAATATCCTTTACATAGGACTGCCTATCTTTTTGTGGATTTTTACCATTAATTTCAATAAAGCCCGATGTCGGTGTTAGTATTCCCGTCAACATTTTTATAGTAGTTGACTTACCAGCTCCATTTGCACCAATAAAACCAAAAATTTCCCCTTCAGGAATCTCAAAAGATAAATCCTTAACAGCTTCAAAAGTTTCATACTCAGGTTTAAATAGTGCCTTAAATGAACCTGAAAGACCATCTCCTTTTTTTACTTTCTTAAAATCCTTCTCTAAATGACTTACTGTAATCATAAAATCTCCCATATTAATTTTATAAAAAAACGCTTTCAAAACTAAAATTATTATAGTACGGATTAATGCGAATTACAATAGTGTTTTAAAAAAAGTTACCAGATTATTAACCTAGTAACCTTATCTTATTTATGACTAGTATTTTTAATTAATCTACTTACGTTCTCACTTTCTCTTCTTAAATCTTCTTTTCCCTTTAAAAGAGCATTTTCAAGTGATTCTACTTTGGGTAGAATACCAAAGATTGCAGTTATTCCTTCTTGATAAAGAACTTCTAAATCTTCCCCAATATAACCAGCAAAAGCGATGACCGGTTTATTATATTTTTTTGCAATTTTTGCCACACCTGAAGGAACTTTGCCAAATGCTGTTTGAGAATCAATTCCTCCTTCACCTGTGAAAACATAGTCTGCTTGTGCAATATGTTTTTCAAGTTCATTTTGCTCACTAACTATCTGAAAGCCTGAAATAATTTTTGCTTTTGTAAATGCTAATAAGCCTGCACCTAGTCCGCCTGCTGCTCCTGAACCTGGCGTATTTTCAATATTAACCTTTAAATCACGCGCAATAACTTTTGCAAAATGATGAAGGTTAGAATCTAATTCAACCACCATTTCTTCAGTCGCACCTTTTTGTCGACCAAAAACATTACTCGCACCATTTAAACCGGTTAGTGGATTTGTCACATCTGATGCAACAACAATCTCGACTTCTCTTAATCTTGGATGTGAGTTCTCACAATCAATTCTTTCTAGTAGATTAAGATTCCCACCACCAAAAGGAATTTCATTTCCATTTTTATCTAATAATCTATATCCAAGAGCTTGCGCCATACCTGCACCACCATCATTAGTAGCACTCCCTCCAATACAAATAATGATTTTTTCTACTCCCTTATCAAGGGCAGACTTAATTAACTGACCAGTTCCATATGTACTTGTTATTAGTGGATTTCTTTTTTCAATAGGAAGTAACTCAAGACCATTTGCCAGCGCCATCTCAATTACTGCCGTTTTACCTTGTTCAATTAGTCCATAGTGACAATTTATTAATGTTTTTGACAATGGACCCATAACTTGCTCATCTATTTTCTGGTCATTTTGGGAATTCATTAGGCAATCAAGAGTCCCTTCTCCACCATCTGCCATAGGAATTTGAACAATCTCAGCTTCAGGATAAATTTTTCTGATCCCTTCAGTCATACTTTGACAAGCAACACGTGCTGTCATTGATTCTTTGAAGGAATCTGGTGCTAGAACAAATTTTGTCATAATGGCTCCTAATTCCTATCAATCATCGAAATTGTACTACTACCATCTCCGCTTTTGGAAATGATAAGTTGTTGTGCTATCCGTTCTTTCATGTCTTCAACATGACTGATTACTCCAACCATCCGATTTTCACCAATTTGTTCGAGAGCCGTCATTGCCTTTTCAAGCGTCTCTTTATCAAGCGAACCAAAACCTTCGTCAACAAACAAGGCATCAATGACAATTCCATTAGTTGTATTTTGAACTATTTCTGATAGAGATAAGGCAATTGAAAGAGCTGCTATAAAGGTTTCACCACCAGATAAGGTTTTAGTTGAGCGAGTAGTTCCGGTTGTAAAATCAAATACATCTATATCAAGTCCCGAATCTGAGCGCTTACCGTCACGTTGAGCATTGCTAAGAACAAATTGATAACGACCATTAGTCAGCTTTCCAATATAACGCTTGTTGGCTTGGTCCAGAACCTGATTTAAATATTCTTGAACTACATATGTCTCAAGCTTGAGTTTATCACCAGTCTTACCTTTAACCACACTATTTAAGTCACTCAACTCCTGGAAAGTTTTTAAATGGATACCTTGTTTTTCAGAAATTTTCTTAATTTCTTCAAGTGTTGCCTTAGCATTATTGTAATTAGTTTCAGCCTTAGTGAATTCTTGGCTAGCATTATCGTACTTAGCTTGGCTCCGTTCATATTTTTCAACAAAGGAATCTAAATCGGGAATTTCCTTATCAGATAGAGATTCTAAAAGCTTCTCTCTCCTCTCAGTTAAAGTACGTTCACGCTCCTTGTAAGTGTTTATAAAGGCAATAGCTTGCCCATAGACCTCTGTCTCAGAAATCCATTCTCTCAAAATATTTTCATCACTAGTTAGAGCACTAGGAGCAGTTAATTTTCCCTTAACCTTAGCAGAAGCCAAATCATTTATATCTTGATTTTCCTTTAGATGTGATTCATTAGATTCAACAATAACTTTTAAAGATCTAACCTCACTCTGTAAATTAGCAAATTTCCCTTGTAACTCTTCCTTCTTACTTGAATAATCCCTAATTTTCTTGCTTGTAATCTCAATTTTATCCGTATAGTAAGATACATCCTTTAATTCTGGGTATTCGGTATTGATGATAGATAACTTTCCTACTGCTGAATCTTTCAATGCCACCTTTGTATCTATCTCATTTTGTAAATTTAAAAGAATATGCTCTTCATTCGTTATTTCATCAGTTAATTCAGCCAAAGCTAGACTTTGTTTTTCAAAAATCGATTTTAACTCATCTATTGAATTTTTAAATTCAATTAAAGATTGATTAACCAGACTTTCATCATAAATACTTGGAAACCCATCAAAAAGATTTTTTATTTCATCATAATTATTATTAATATCAGTTTTTTTATTATCAATTTCTAATTGAATTTCATTTTTTCTTGTCTCATTTTGAGATAGAGATTCTTCCTGATTTTTTAAATCTTGTTCCAAACTTCCAACCTGCTGTTGCAAGGCTTCGACTTTTTCCATTGAATCTTTAAGTTCTGACTCATTTGCCTGAATTCCATCATGATTATGAGTAACAGGATGTTCAAGTGAGCCACAGACAAGACATTCTTGTCCGTCAACCAACTCTTCCCTAAGTTGTGCCACCATCAACTCACGACGATTTTCTTTAACACTTTCAAGTTCACTTAAATAATCCTTATATCTATATCTATCTGATTCAAGCTTTTTTTTAGATTCAGCTTGTTCGCCACATAAAGATATAATTCTTTTTTCTAAGGTAGAAACTTCTTTTAAAAGCGGAGCTATATTTTTATCAATTATAAATTTAGCTTTATCATAAGCAGCTACATTTTTTGTAACCTCTTCTTGTGAAATAGCTCCTATTTCAAGTTTCTTTTTATCTTTTATCTTTGTTTCTAATAGCTCTGATTTAGAATTTTTTTGAACTTCATATTTTTTTAATTCATCTGAATAAGATATAATCTCACTCTCATAAGCTATGACTTGATTTGCAGTGTTTCTAAGTTCTTTCCACTCATCAAGATTTTCTTCAAAAAGTTTAATTTCTGATTCATGCGATAAATGTTCCTTAAGTTCAATCTCTAAAAGATGAGTATTTTTCTCTGTTTCGCTCAACTTGTCTTTATTAGATTCAAGTAATTTTCCATATTTATCAATTTCATTTTGACTATGGTCTAGATCCCTAATTGTATCTCTAATGTCATCTAAAAAGTCCTGCTGATTCTTTTTATCTATATAGTATTTATATTTATCTTTTTGATTAATAATTTCATTTTCAAAGTTTATATTTACAGTATTCAACTCTTGAAAGTTCTCAGATAATTGTTTTGCTTTATCTAATTCCATTTGTGCTGATTTCAAATCATCCTTGGCTTGTATCCTTGACTTATCACTAATATCAGCTTTCTCTTTATAGTTTGATACAAATTTTCCTGCAAGCTCTATTTTATAGCTCTCATCTGTCTGCCCAAACTCTAGTCTTTCTTCTTCTGACCATATTTGACTGTCATAATGACCAGATAATTGATTAGAGTATTTTTCATTTTCTACTCTTGATTGTCTATATTTATCTTCAACCCTGTTTGCAAAGTCTTCAAATAGGCGAGTTCCAAAAATATTTTTCAAAATCGGTAATTTATCAGCTGTATTAGAAATCAAAAATTTCCTAAATTCATTTTGAGGTAAAAGAATTATCTGTTTAAATTGTTCAGCATTCAACTGTAAGAGCGAATTTACTTCAGTTGCTACATCAACTGGCTTAGAAGCTAAAACCTCGAGTTCAACTCCACCGATTTGATCAACAATAGCAAAATGAGCTTCGGCTTTTTGTGATGTTGACCCTTTGCCACGCGCAGCCTTACGCTCTTGACCTGGTACTCGCTCTATCTTATATAGTTGGCTACCGTGCCTGAAATAAAAGACAATTTTTGTCAGTTCATCTTCGAGTGTTGCGAATGTTGACCTTGTTTCTTCAGGTTTGCGTTCTCCTGTTGTTACGTTAAAGAGTGCCATAGTCATCGCATCAAAAATAGTACTCTTTCCTGCACCTGTATCTCCACTGATAAGAAATACGGGAGCTTGGTCCAAGTCTTCAAAGTTTATTATTTCCTTACGATAAGGGCCAAAATTCGTTAATTCTAATTGTACTGGCTTCATTATTTAACGCTCCTTTCTAATATCAATGAGAATGTCTTCAATCACCTTCTCCTGAAAGTCAGATGGTTTCTGTCCAGTCATTTCCTCATAAAAATTATTGATAGTAACTTCCGGTGCATTTTGTCCTACATAGGTAGACTTATTTTGACTTTGATTCTTATTATCTTGTGAGCTTTCTTCAAAACTTAATTCTACAATATCCGTACCATAAATATCTTCCAGTCTTGCTCTGATATTTATGCCTTCCATGGCTTTTCGGTCATAATCCTTCAATTGAATACTGTACCATGCAATTTGTCCAGAGTATTTCTTATAAAAATCTTTTGAAGTTAAGGTTTCAAAATCTTCATTAAGAACATAAAATGGCTTTTTAACTTTCAAATTAATGAACTTCGTATTAATTTTTCCATCAAAATCATCAACAATATAAATTCCTTTTTGTGTTGATAGTTTGGCTTCCTTACTGTTGAAAATAACAGGGCTTCCACTATAAACTACTCTTTCAGATGGACTAGCCTTATGAGTGTGAATATGACCTAATGCAACATAATCGAAGTCTTTGAAAATATCATGTGTCAAAGTGGCAAGGCCTCCAACTGTTGAAGTTGTCTCTGAAAGCATTAATTGTTTTAACTCATCATCTGATTCTTCACCTTTTTTACTAACAGCAAAGTGAGTCACTAATACATGGTTTTTTCCTTCAACAAAGTGTTCTCGCATGTCAGAGACTATCCTTCTTACAGCATCAGAAATTTTAGTATATGACTTTACAGTATCATCATCTTCATCGACAATGTTCTTGTAATAAACACGAGCATCAGATGGATCAATGAAGGGTAAAAGGAAATACTGTGTATCTTCAGTTTCAACTGGCTTCATAGCTTCCTCTATGTTTGTTGAAAGATAAAAATTTGAGTCAGCAAAAAAATCTCGACCAAAATTCAAGCGCTTTGCTCCATCATGATTTCCTGAAATAGCATAAACAGGAATTTTTTCATTAATAACTAAATCTGTAAGCATCTCATTAAAAGTAGTAACTGCTTCAACTGACGGAATTGAACGATCATATAAATCACCCGCAATAATTAAAGCATCAACACTCTCATTTTTTGCTATTTCTTTAATTTGCTCAAAAGCATACTTTTGCTCTTCAAGTAAAGAAAAACCATTAATTGTTCTTCCAATATGCCAGTCAGCTGTATGTAAAAATTTCATATAAATTCCTTTCAAACGTTTCAAATTATCTAAGAATATTATACCATTATCAAACAAGCTCTTTTGTATATATACGAAAAAAATCCATCAGATGATGAATTTTTATTTAATATTAGTTTTCAATATATAATTTAGTAAATTTTTCTCTGTAATCGTTAGGTAAACCTAGACCTAGTGAGAGATAATTTTCAAAGCTACCATATTCTTCATTCATAATTTTTATAGCATACTCTAAATACTCAGCTTTAACAGTCAAAGCAATTTTTAAGCCAGCAACTTGTTGGTCATTTAATTTATCTTTATATTTATTAATTATTTCATCATTAGCTGATTTTCTAGATACATTCGTTTCTAAATAATCCTTCATTATATCGCCATCAGAAACACCAGCCGCCTTCAGAACTAAATAAGCTGCCCAACCAGTCCTATCTTTCCCTGCAAAACAATGGAAAACAATTGAGTATTTTTCTTCAATTAAATCTTGCAAAAATTTATGATAACTATTTTGTGCAGATTCACTAAGTACAATCTCTTCATAAGTTTTATACATAGATTCATCAATATTATCTAAATCAGAGAACATACCTTCAAGCGAGGCAGATCCCCCATGTTGAATTGAAGCTAATACATCTAAATGTTTATATAATATATCATCAATTTTTGTATCTTCTTCTTTGTTAACCTCTGCTTGACTCCTAAAATCATAAATTGTTTTTATTTTACAGATATTTTTCAGTAAACCAATTTGTTTTTCATTTAGATTTGTTAGTTGACCACTTCGGAAAAAAATACCTTCTTGAAGTTTGCCCATTTTAGTTTCATAACCACCAATATCTCTAAAGTTTACTATATTTTTATCTGAATTCTCGTTTGTCATTATTATTCCCCCTATCCTATATCTTAATGATACTTAAATAACATTCATTGTCAATTATTCTTGTATAGATGTATATAATCTTACAATTCTGTAAGGTTAAACTCATCCTTGAGGATGATTATATAAAGGACTTCTCAAGTTAAAATAAATATATTAATTTAAGAAAGGTTGAAATAATAATGTTCAAAAAAATTTTTATCCCACTTTTTGCTTTGGCACTACTTGCATTTGGAGGAGTATATCTATTAGGAGACTCTTCAGGGGAATTCCGTGCGATTGCCGATCAATTAAATCCATTAGTTAAGGAATCTAGTGTATATGTAAAAACGCAAAAACCTGATTCAGTAAATGGATACGGTACTGCTTCATACACACAAACATCAGCATATGAAGATGGAAAAACTAGAAAAATAACTTTCAATGGTATTAGTGAATTAAAAGTTGATAAATATTTAAAATTAACAACAAAAGGTGCTCATGTTGAAACATACGAAGAAATAAGTAAAGATGAAGTTCCAGAAAAAGCACTAGAAAAAATAGATAAATAATAAATGGTTGGTTAGGAACTGACCATTTATTATTTTTTACATAATTTTCATTATAGAAATCATAATTTTACATAATTTATTTATATTTTAAAATTGTTTTACATAATTTTTGATTGTCTATCTTTAAAAAATTCTTGTGCTATCTTAACTGAGTCCATTGCATCCTTAGCGTAGTAATCTGCCCCAACAAATTCACGATATTCTTCATTTAAAACTGCTCCTCCGACCATAAATTTACAATCTAAATTGGCAAGTTTCACTTGTGTGATTGTTTCTTTCATATTTTGCATTGTTGTAGTCATTAATGCACTTAAACCAACTAGCTTGATATCTTGTTCTTTGATTGTAGAAACAACTTTGCTAATAGGTACATCTTTTCCTAAATCAACAACATCAAAGCCATAATTTTCTAAAATCATTTTTACAATGTTTTTACCAATATCATGAATATCACCTTCAACAGTTGCAAGCAAGATTTTTCCTTGTTTTTCATCAGTTTGTTCATTACGAGCCATAAAGTCCTTGAGCACTTCCTGGGCTTGCTTGACTGCATCAGCTGATTGCATTAGTTGTGGTAAAAATAAAGTCCCTTTTTCAAATTTAGCTCCAACCTCATCTAGAGCTGGTACAAATTCTTGATTAACAATTTCTAGCGGAGTAAGATTTTTTAATAACTCTTTTGTTTTTGAAGGTGTCTCATCTTTTCTGCCTTGCAAAATCATTTGCTTAAGACTGTCGTCAGAAAATGAAATTTCCTTCTTCAACCCGTTTAAATCTTTACTAGATTTTTGGCTAACAATAGATACATTTTGATTATTTTCAATATAAAATGCTGAATCTTTATCCTGATTATTTATAACTCTTAAGCTTGAAACTGTCGACATCATAATATCTGACATTGGATTCATAATTGGGGCCGAGAGGCCTGCGCCAACAGCAGCAGCTAGAAATGTACTATTTAATAATCCACGATTTGGTAAACCAAAGGATACATTTGAAATCCCCGCAACTGAATGGACTTCTAATTCTTCCTTAAGCAATTTCAAAGTATCAATTGTTACTTGTACTTGCTCCTGTTGAGCAGATGCAGTAAGAACAAGTGGATCAATTAAAATATCTTCTTTTTCTATACCATATTCAGATGCCTTCTTAATAATTCTTTTCGCTATAGCCACTCTTTTCTCTGCAGTATCTGGAATTCCATTTTCATCTAGCGCCAAGCCCAATACTAAAGCTCCATATTTTTTAGCAATCGGAAAGATTTCTTCCATTACTGATTCTTTACCATTTACTGAATTAATTAGAGGTCGCCCATTATATTGTCTAACTCCTGCTTCAATTGCCTTAATTGAAGAACTATCAATTTGTAAAGGAGTTGTGACAATACCTTGAAGTTCACGGACAGCTTTTATCATCATTTGGGCTTCATCAATTTCTGGTAGCCCTACATTGACATCAAGAATATCAGCACCAACATCTACTTGATCAATTGCTTCCTTAAGAATGTATGAAAAATCTTCCTGTCTTATAGCCTCCTGTAAGCGTTTCTTCCCAGTAGGATTCAGTCTCTCTCCAATAATTGTCAATTTCTTATCTAAGATTACCGTTTCAGCAGCGGATGTTACTGCAGTAACAGTTTTCGGACTAGTAATTACAGGTGTTTTATCTTGAAGGAGATATTTAATACTTTTAATAAAATCAGGAGTAGTTCCACAACACCCACCAAAAACACGAACTCCTAAATCTGCCATTTTGGCAACATACTCAACATATTCTGCTACATCAATTCGATAGACAGTTTGACCATCTTCCATTTGAGGAAGTCCAGCATTAGCTTGGACAATTACGGGTACTTTTGCATATTCTATAATTTGTTCAACAATTGGGAGAAGTTCCTTTGGTCCTAAAGAACAATTGAGTCCAAGAGCTGTTACTCCAAGTGACTGAAGAGTTAAGGTAGCAGTCACTGGGTCTGTACCGACAAAAGTTCGACCATCTTCTTGGAAGGTCATAGTAACAAAGATGGGAAGATTAGTATTTTCTTTTATTGCAAGAATAGCTGCTTTCGTTTCTAATAAATCAGACATTGTCTCTAATATTATCAAATCTGCTCCAGAATTCTCAGCAACAACTGCTTGCTCTTTAAACATATCATAGGCATTATCAAAGCTTAAAGTACCATATGGAGACATTAACTGTCCAATTGGTCCAATATCATAGGCAACGTACTTTGCTCCAGCATCACGCGCTAGCTTAACAGAGGCTTCAATTATTTTAGGCAAATCTTTTTGTTCTATTTTATGTCTATTTGCTTGAAAGCTATTTGTTGTAATGATATCAGCACCAGCATCAATATATCTTTTGTGGATACTTTTAATAACTTCTGGATGCTCTAAATTAAAAAATTCAGGTTGCCCACCTACTGGTAGTCCCTCTTTTTGGAGCATCGTCCCCATAGCACCATCAAATAATAAAAAGTTGTCCCTTAAATCTTCTCTTAAACCCATCTTCTACCCTCCTATACGAAAATTACAGTCTTCCATCTCACATGATAAACACTTATTTTGCTTTCTTTTAGGCAAAGCCAACTCCTTATCCTCAAAAAGCCCTATAATAGCTGTAACAGACTTTCTTGGAATCATAAGCATTGTATCAGTCAGGCTAATTCCAAGCTTAGTGTCAGCCTTTATAGTCTTCAAAAACGTTGGTTGAATTGCAAGTGGCAAATCACCATATCCTGGACTAAATCTTCTATTTAAAGTCAAACCTTCATCACGTACACTGACTTCAATATCACACTCCGCAAGGTCACAAAGCTTTTCAATAAATTCCGTACATGATGCGTCCAAAACCAAAGAACGGGTTAAATCAATAATCTCATAACGACGAATTACCTGTTCAATTTCAATCCCCAAAGTAGTCGCAAGCAAAGCAACCTTTTTAGCATATCTCAAATGTTTATAAATAGAATTACCAGTTAGTACAAGATTAGTCCCATCAACAATAATCGTTTTATTTTCTTCGTCAGGGTGACAAAAGAAAATTTGATACATATATCTCGGATTTGATGCTTCTTGAACCTCGACAATCTCTTTCTCTATTAAATCATCAATATCATCAGATAATTCATGACTTCTTTTATAACCCAAATATCTTAATATTTCTTTTTTATTTAACTTAAGCATAATATATTTATCCTTGGTTTTGTAATTTTATTTTGTAAAAAATTCTTTAACTAATCGAATTTAATAATTTCAAAAATCTTCAAATAATTTAGATTAAACAGCTTCCTAGAAAGCTATTTTAATTTCTGATATACTATCTAAGACAATCTTAGATATAAAAAGTGAGGTTTTATAAAATGAAAATCGTTTCTATTGATAATTCAACAAAAGATTACTGGGAAAAAACATATATTGAAGCTTTTCCACCTGAAGAAAGACTTCCATTTGAACAATTAGTCAAGATGACCAATGACAATGACCATATTCATCTATCAATTATAAAGAAAGATGAAGAAAATGTTGGAATCCTCTTCCATGGTGAACTTTCTGATACTGAAGCTTACGTCTTCTTCTTCGCAATTGATAATAAATTCCGTAATGGCGGGTATGGTACTAAAATCCTAAGTATGCTCAAGGAGAGATTTCCTGATGGTATTATACTTGAAAGTGAAGAACTTGGTCTTGCTGATTCAGATAATGAAGAACAACGACTTAGACGTTACAATTTCTATTTGAGAAATGGTTTCAAAGATTCAAAACATTTGATGAAAATATATGATTTATCATTTCATATTTTAACAACTGGTAGTGAAGATACCTTCAAAAAATATCAAAAATTTCTCAATGATATTCAGCCAGAAGCATGGTTTACTGAAGAAAACAATTAAAAGAAAAGACTAATTTGCTAAATTTTTAAATTCAATATGCCAAACATTATCTTTTCTTTATAAGCTTTATCTTTTTATGATAAACGCTTATTTTTTTTGTTCATTTTTCGGTAAAAATAGAAAAGTTGTGGAGGTAATTCATATCCAATTGCGATACCAAAAGAAATCGCAATGGCAGATTTAAGTACTGTTACTGCTAGGCTAGATGCGCTTACGCCCCCCTCGTTATTGGTAAAGAAGGCATATGTGAATTTATAGAGGCCTAGTCCTGGTGCTAAACAAAAAATTCCACATAGTAAGAAAATTGTAACAGGTGCTTTAAGTTTATATGATATCTCTCTTGAGAGGTATAAAAGTATCAAAGATGAGACAAAAAGCGCTATTACAGGAGTATTAAAAGTATAAAGTACAAATAAATAAATCATCCATCCTGCCGCACCAATAAAGCCACTATATATATAATATTTCTTGGGTACTTCAAAAATAACTGCAAAGGATATTGTTCCTAAAAAGGCTGCTATAAATTGTAATAATAAATTCACTTTATCCACCTATATCCATTCTGCGACTCTTAGAACAATACCGACACCCACTGAGATTGCAGCTGAGGTCATCACAGCGTCCATCAGCATACCAGCTCCTGATAAGTAGTCTTCGTCAAAGAGATAGCGTATAGAATTAACCATGGCAACTCCCGGTAATAGAGAAATAATGCCTCCAGCTATCAAACTTGACAGATTGAATGTTGGTGAAATATAAACCATTACGCAAGCTAGAACACTTACTAAAATGCTACCAGAAAGATTGATTAGAAAATCTGTTAAATTGGTTTTAGGAAGAATATACAATATATAAAAACCCAATATTGCTCCTAAAAAAAAGGCTCCTGCAGCATCCCATAAACTTGATGCAAATAAATAACCGAAAGTTGAACTACCTAAGGCATATGCTGCTAATTTCGACCTATTGGATGCATAGTTACTATCCTTGATTTCATCAAGTCTTTTCTTTGCACCTTCAAAATCTATTTTATCTTCTACAATATCGCGTGATAATACATTTATTGCTTCAATTCTTCCAAGATTAATCGGTGAAATAGGTATTTCCTTTACTTTGGCTTGAAGGCTTTCATCACCATTTTGAAGTGACATCATCAAACCATTGATCATAATAAAGGCATCGAAGCCTTCTAATTCATATTTTTTCGAAAGATAATTTACAGTGCTTTCTACTCGTTTAATTTCTGCTCCATTCTCAAGAGACACTTCTGCCAGCCTGAAAATAAAAAAGAAATATTTTCTTTTATCCATTAATATTCCTCTTAAAATTCTTATACTAAATTATATCAAAATAAGACTTGCTATACCATGCTACAAAGGCAGTTTTACATAAAATTAATCTTTTAAATTTTATAACTTATGTCTATAAAGCAACAAGGAAATTTCAGTGTAACAGAATATTTATTAGAATTTAAACGTACAAAAAAAGTGAACCGAAGCTCACTTTCCTATTATTATTTATTTAAAACATTACCAGCAACATCATTTGCTTGTACGTTACCTGTTTTAACAGTTAATTTTTCAACTTTATCAGCATTTGTGAAGACAACAATCATGTCAGTCTTACGACCTGCTTTTTTAATTGCTTCTAAATCAACTTTAGCAATTAATTGCCCACGAGAAACTTTTTGACCTTCTTCAACGAATAATTCAAATGGTTCACCTTTAAGGCTAACAGTATCAAGTCCCATATGAAGTAAAACTTCGATTCCAGTATCAGTAAGAATACCCATAGCATGCTTAGTTGGGAAAATATTAGTAATTGTTCCTGAAATTGGTGTGAAAATTTCTCCCTTTGTAGGTAAAACTGCATATCCATCACCCATCATTTTTTGTGAGAATACATCATCAGAAACTTCAGTAATTGAAACTAATTTTCCGTCTGCTACTGCGTAGATATCTCTTTCTACTGGTCCGGTAACTACAACTTCTTCAATTTTTTCAACTGGTGCAGCAACAACAGCAGGCGCTCCAGAATGGATACGGTTCATAGCATCTGCTACAAATTGTACTTCTGTACCAACGATTACTTGAATATTTGTACCATCGATTACTTTAAGACCAGGTACTCCTGTTGCTTTAATTTTTGCTTGATCAACATTATTTGTATCTTTAACTTGCAGACGTAGACGAGTTGTACAGTTATCAATAGTATCAACATTTTCTTTTCCACCAAGAGCTGTATAAATTTTTCTTGCCATAGCAACAAATTTATCTTCTGCTGGGTCATCAACGTCAGGAGTTTCTTCTCCGACTCCTTCTTCACGACCTGGAGTTAAAAGATTGAATTTCTTAATCATAAATGTAAATACTACATAATAAATTACTGCGAATACTAATCCTTGAAGTATTAACATGTATGGTTTGTTTGCAATTGGAACACGTAGACTAAGTACAAAGTCAACGAGACCAGCTGAGAAGTTAAATCCTGCTGTCCAATGGAAGAATGCAGAGATAAACATTGATATACCTGTAAGAACAGCATGAACTACATATAGTGGCCATGCAACGAACATGAATGAGAATTCTAGTGGCTCAGTAACACCAGTGAAGAATGATGCAACTGCAGCTGCCATCATAAGTGATCCAGTTGCAGCTTTTTTCTCAGGACGAGAATTTTTATAAATTGCATATGCTCCAGCAGGAAGTCCAAACATCATAATTGGGAAGAAACCAGCCATATACATACCAGTTTGTCCTTTTGTTCCAGTACTTGACCAGAAGTTACCAATATCATTGATACCTGCAAGGTCAAACCAAAATACATTGTTAAGCGCATGGTGAAGTCCTGTTGGAATTAACATACGGTTTGCAAAACCAAATAAACCAGCTCCAACTGCTCCCAATGAAATTATTGATTTACCAAATGCTGTAAGTGCATTATAAATAGTTGGCCATATAAATAAAAGTCCTAATGAAATAATTGACATTGATAGTACAGTAACAATTGGTACTAAACGCTTACCACTAAAGAATGATAGAGCCATTGGAAGTTTTACTTCACAGAATCTATCGTATAAAGCAGCAGCAACTAAACCAGCTAAAATACCAACAAATACATTTTTATTGTTAATGTAACTAAATGCTACATCAACTTTTTCTGGTGCAACTTTTGTAAACATCGCTACCGAGTTAGTATTAATAAGTGATAACGGTGTCAAGAATGCTACTAGACCAGCCATTGCTGATGCACCATCTTTTTTCTTTGGCATTCCAATTGCAAGACCTACTGCAAATAATATACCTAAGTTATCAAGAATTGTACCACCAGCTTTAAGAAGGTATGCTGCAATTAAATTATCACCACCCCAACCATTTGGGTCAATCATATAACCTATACCCATTAGTAAACCAGCTACTGGTAAGGTAGCAACTGGTAGCATGAGCGAACGGCCCATACGTTGCATATATTCTTTCATTATTAAAAATTCTCCTAAATTATTACTAATTATTTTTTAAACTAACCTTCTAAACAGTCGGCTCGTCACTTCTTATTTGTCGCTACTCTTAGTCTTTCTATGTGAATTGCCAAGTAGCCAAGCTCTTCACTTGTAATTGATAGTTGATATTGTTTCATTAAGAGAACACGTACCATTTTGGCTATTTCATAGCTTTCAGAGTATTTTCTCTTAACAATTTCTACAATCTCATCATCAAGGGCTGCATAATTTTGATTGTGATATCTTTGAAGTAAAAGTCTTAAATGGTTTGCTAGTCTTGAATAATGAAGTGCCATATCTTCACTTCTTAAATTAACGGAAATATTATCTTCAATAACTGAAATAATATCAGATATAATTGTTACTTCTCTTATACTTCGATGATTATTACTTTGTCCGCTTCTTGCACTATGAATATGAATTGCGATATATCCAGCCTCGTCGTAGGAGAATGGAATATCAAGCTCTTTTGTTAGGTAATCGATTGCCCACTGTGCAACAGCAAATTCTTCACTGTAAAGTACTTCGATTTCTTTTAAAAGCTTATTTCTCACTAAAATTCCATTTGAAATATTTTCACTTGCGAATGCTATATGGTCGGTTAAGGCGATAAGGAGGTGCTCATTTAACTTTTCCATTAAAACAGTTTCAGCACGATCAATAATTTTTTCAGCTAAAAATAGATATTTTTCATCAATTTGATTAAGTAAATTTTGAAGTTTCAATTGACCTTCAGGCTCAAGAATAAATAACCTCTCAATTTCCCTTGAGAATAATAGGTCATTTCTTTTTTTGTCATAGCCAATCCCTTTACCTATGGCAACTTTTTCTTCTCCCTGGTCATCAACCAAAACAGCATTTTGATTCAAGATTTTTTTGATTTTCATAACATTTCCTTTTCTGCAGTTCAGGATACCTCGTGATTTGGTTAATCATCTTAAGGCCAATAAAATGATTATATAATGTTTAATGTTCTTTTTAAAGATAAACAAACAAAAAGGCATAGAAAAAGTATTATGCTTCTTCAGCATCAACCTTCTTCCATGCCTAGTCCAACCTAGTCACATGAGATAATTTGTTAACATAATTAATTGTATAGACCAATTGTCTTTTTGTCAATAACTTTTTTAAAAAAAAGTTATATTTTATGAAATTAGAACATTAAAGAACACCCTTACATCCAATAAAATTTTTAATTTGTTCATTTGAATATGACACAGTTCTAGAGTTATCAACTATTAAATCTGCCTTATCTTTTAGTTTATCAATACCATATGCCTTCTTTTTAATATCTTTTTTCTTAAGAGTCTCTATTGCATCTTCTGATCTATTAACTCGAATATTTTCTGGAGCATCAATAAAAATTAAATTATAGTTTTCGCCAAAAACTTCTTTTAATTGATTATGAAAGTTTAATGAGTAAACACTCTCAACTGCATATGAGTCTTTATAATAATGAAAGATTGCAAAATCAAGCATTAGATTTATTGAATATAGCTCAAGTAATTTACTTTGTCCTTCATCAATTAAGAACTTTGCTTCCTCAATAAAATATCTAATTTTCAAATTCCAATAATTGAAATTCTTGTCCAATTGACTTGAGTAATATGATTTTCCACTTTCAGTTAATCCTGTCAATCCATAATAGGTAGCAGTTGAGAAATTTGTATTAAGAGAAACAATATTTATAAATTCTTGATATATTTCTTCCATTGCAAATTGATATAAGTCTTCTAGTGAATGAGCTGAGTACTTATCAATATCAATATTTAAAGCATTAATTTCATTACTAGAATTACTTATAATAATTTCTTTATTACTATTTACGTCGCTCGATATTCCTTTATTCTTTTTAAGAATAAATTTTTCTAATTTTTCTTGTTTATCTTTATCCTCGCTCTTTAAATCAAAAAATAATTTTTCTTTTTTCAATTTATTCAAACGATAAAAATAATTTAAAATTTTTCTTTTCTCATCATCATTAATAAAACTTTCACTGATTAACTCTGATAAATTAACCCATTCAATATCTTTTGCATTAAGAGTATCTGATTCACACAAGAAGTATTTAGTATTGTTTAAGTTGAAAACTTCAGATAATTCATTTTCATCAATAGAGATTGAAAATTTATTTTCAACTTGATTAATAAAATCTTCTTTTTCAAATTTAATGATATCAAAAATATTCTCATCTACTTTTTTTAAATAAATCTTATTCATAGTAGGATTGTAAAATATAAGCCCTATATCCATTTCTCACCTTACAATAATTAGTATTGATTTCCTATCTCAATATCACCAACCCATGCTTCCATACCACCAATGACATTAGTAGTTTTAATACCATTGGCTGCTAGGTAATTACAAGCATGCATGGATCTTTGCCCAAGATGGCAAACCATATAATAATTTTGGTCTTCCTCAAATGATTCAAGCGCTAACGGTAATTGATTTAGGGGTATATTCACCGAATTAGCAATATGGCCTTCTTCATACTCATATGGTTCCCTTACATCAACTATGATTAAAGAGTCATTTTGATCTTTATTAATTAAGTTTTCTAATTCAGCTGTTGAAATTTGTTCAATCATGATATTACACACTTAACTTATATTTTGTGTCACTCAATGAATCTTGTAAATTTTCAATAGTTACATCACCAGTGACTGTTACTGTCTTATCATCAAGGTTAAATTGAATTTTTTCAACAGCTGGGATTGTTTTGAATGCTTTCTCAATGTTATCAGCACATCCTTGGCACTTCATTCCTTCTACTTTATACGTATTAATCATTTTCTTTCTCCAATTTCTTTCTTATTTTTAATTATCTTTTACGTGTTATTACGATGTCGATAAAACTAGGTCAAACGAAGTTTGACAGTTTTAGTCGCACTTCATTCCTTCTACTTTGTAAGTTTTTTCCATTATAATTTCCTTCTTTCATTTTATTTATAAATTGGAGATAAGCCGATGTCGATTATTAAATGTTAGTCTTTCACTGAAGATGGTTTAAATCTTTTCAGTCTTAGTGCATTTAATAGTACTGATACTGAACTAAAGCTCATAGCTGCTCCTGCAATCATCGGATTAAGAAGTGGCCCACCAAATATATGAAGTACTCCCATTGCTACTGGGATTCCTAAAATATTATAAGCAAATGCCCAAAAAAGATTTTCCTTAATATTTTTTATAGTTGCCTTACTTAACTCAATTGCAGTTGGGACGTCCATAAGATCACTCTTCATAAGAATAATATCTGCGGATTCGATAGCAATATCCGTTCCTGCACCAATCGCCATACCAATATCAGCTTGAGCAAGTGCTGGTGCATCATTTATGCCATCACCAACCATTGCTACGTTATAACCCTCAGACTGAAGTTTCTTAACTTCTGCAACCTTATCTTCTGGCATAACATCACTAACCACTCGGTCAATTCCAACCTGATTAGCAATTGATACGGCAGTTTTTTCATTGTCACCAGTTACCATAGCCACATAAATTCCCATTTCATGCAGTTGTTTGATAGCGTTTTTACTACTTTCCTTTATTGCATCAGCAACAGCTACTACACCAATCATTATACCATCATATGCCACGAACATAGGAGTTTTTGCTTGATTTGCAAGCTCTGAAGAAACACTTTCTGACTGACCAGACACATTTATATTGTTTGATTCCATTAACTTTTTATTTCCGATTAAAAGAACATTCCCATCTACTGTTACTTTTAGTCCTTGACCAGTTATTGACTCAAAGTTTTCAACTTCATTTAAGTTAATATTTTGCCCAGTAGCTTCTTCAACAATCGCCTGTCCAAGAGGATGCTCTGAGTTTTTTTCGGCCAAAGCAGCAAGTCTTAATACTTCTGAATTTGAATAATCTGAAAGTGGGATTATATCAGTCACTTTTGGCTTACCTTCGGTGATAGTTCCTGTCTTATCAAAAATTATGGCTGTCACTTTTTGAGTTTTTTCAAGTGCATTACCGCTCTTAATGATTACACCGTTCTCAGCACCTTTACCAGTTCCAACCATTATTGCTGTCGGAGTAGCAAGCCCTAGAGCACAAGGGCAAGCAATTACAAGAACTGAAATCGTAATTGTTAAGGCGAAAATCCAAGACTCATGACCTAAGAAGTACCAAGCTAGGCCTGAGATAATAGCAAGAACGATTACTATAGGGACAAATACAGCCGAAACCTTATCAGCAAGTCTCGCAATCGGTGCTTTTGAACCCTGTGCGTCTTCTACTAACTTGATAATTTGAGCAAGGGTCGTATCTTTCCCGATTTTTGTTGCTTTGAACTGGAAGCTACCATTTTTATTGATACTTGCTCCAATTACATTATCATTAATTTTTTTCTCAACCGGAATACTTTCTCCAGTTATCATTGACTCATCAACATAAGATTGACCTGATGTTATTTGACCATCAACAGGGATTTTTTCACCTGGTCTAACGATTATGATATCACCAACTTGGACCTGCTCAATTGGGATTTCAATTTCTTGCCCGTTTTTGACAATCTTAGCAGTTTTAGGAGCTAATCCCATAAGTTTTTTAATCGCATCGGATGTCTTTCCTTTAGATACAGCTTCAAAATACTTTCCAAGTGTTATTAAGGTCAAAATTACGGCAGCAGATTCATAATAAAGGTTCATCGTAAATTCATGATTTCCTTTTATTACTTCAAATGTTCCGTAAAGACTATAAAGAAATGCTGCACTGGTTCCTAAAGAAACGAGTGAATCCATATTTGGATGACCTCTGAATAAAGACTTAAAACCAACATTAAAGAATGAACGACCAATTACAAGAACAGGTATTGTTAAAATTAATTGGGCAAGTGCAAAATTAATTGGATTCATCATTGGATTTAGGAATTTTGGTAAAGGTAAGCCAATCATATGTCCCATTGAAATATATAACAAAGGAACTGTAAAAATTGCTGACCAAATAAATCTATGCCACATATCATCAATATGAGCTTGTTTCTTATCAATTTTATTTTCAGCTTCACCATTAACTTTTTCTTGTGAAGATATGTTATCAAAGTTACTATTTCGTGCTTCTGGATCGATAGCATCATACCCTGAATCTTTTACAGCCTGAACTATATTTGGTATAGAAGTTTGATCTGGATTATATGAAACCTGCATTTTTTCAGTAGCAAGATTGACATTCACATCCGAAACACCTTCAATCTTACCAACTACTTTTTCAATCGTCTGGGCACATGATGCACAAGACATTCCGTCTATATCAAATGTCTGAGTTTTAATATTACTCATAGCCTTATATCCTGCTTTATCAACTTCACTTTCAATTTCTAATATATTTGTTTTTTCTGGATCATATTCAACAGTCATCTTTTCTGTTGCCAAATTCACATTGACATTTTTAACACCCTCAAGTTTAGATACTGCTTTTTCAATAGTCTGGGCACATGATGCACATGACATACCTTCTATAGTAAAAACTTCCTTCACAAGTCCACCTCCATTGTTAAGTAAAACATCAAATTACGTTTACATTTGTAAACTTTATATATAAATAATACACTAGTTAAAAACATATGTCAATTGATTCATATAATTTTTATAAAAAAATGATGATCATAAGATCGCTATTCCTCATATGTGTAGGGGGTTCTAGTATGAGTAGATAAAATTCATATGACATTAGTTAATAATTACAAAAACATTCCATGGAAGAAAATATATATACTTTAATAATGGTTCCTTGTATCAATGGCAAAATTGAAGACATGAACAACAATATTAAAGTAATAAAGAGAATATCATATGGGTATAGGAACTTTAATAACTTAAATAAAAGGATCCTGATTAATCAAAGAAATATAATTTTATAAACAAAAAAGTAGCACGATTATCGTGCTACTCAAACTCTTATTAACTGAGCATATATTTTATACATCCACAACAATTGACAAAGAGCTCTAATTCTTTATTTTGGAGCTATGTATGTTACACCACTTGAAAGAGCAACATCATTAGGAATAATTCTATAAGAAATCTTTCCTAAACCTAAAACATTGCTTTCAGAAATTAAGATTCCATCTGCTGTAACAGCTTCAACAAATGCTACGTGACCATAAAAACCATCAGCACCTGCTACACCTGGTCTAAAGCTAATTGCATCACCAGCTTCTGGAGTTGAAGATACTTTATAGCCTCTTGCAAGGCCAGTAACTCCCCAGTCTCCTCCGTTACCCATTGTTTCACCAATGTTTCCACCTAGCTGCTTGATACGATTATATGCATACCAAGTACATTGACCTGCTGGGTAAGAACCGCTCAGATTATAATCAAATCCGTTGTATTCTGGAAAATCAATCGCCTCTTTATATTGTTCTGGAATTCCATCAAGACTTTGAATTGAAACCCCCGCACTACCCTTAGGATCATCGAAACGAGTAAGATTGTAAGCTGCAATAATAGAATTTAATTTATTACTATATTGAGTATCTGTTGCATATTTTCCTGTTAAGTGCTCAGTTGCCTGAAGATAATTCTTCGCTTCAGAACGCCATGCACCTTTATAAATTGATGAATTACCACCAATTCCTTCTCTGATAAGACTTACATAATCTTCTAGAGATTGAGAAGCACTTGCATAAACTCTAAATGGTGCTTGGATAGTGTACAATTGTCCACTTCCATTATCTTCTTGGGTAGAGAAAACAGCCGAAGCCTGGCCACCCCCACCTTTTACACCAAATAAGTTATTATATGGTGCACGAGATAAACCACTTGTGCCTGATCCACTCTCAAGAATAGCTTGTGCAATCATAACTGATGCAAATACATCATATTTTTGACCTAATTCTCTTGCGCTCTCACCAATGCTTTCAACAAAATCACGAGTTGCCTGAGTTGGTTTATAATCTAAGGAAGCAGCATAATTTTTAACTAAGCTTTCTCCATATGTGTTTAATTTCTTATCTTCAGAAGTTTTCACAGCATAATCAGGAGCTTCAATTCGATCATATTTTAATTTTAAATCTTTAGCTTTTTCAGATTTTTTTGTATTCTTTGTACTAAGAGTTAAAATTTTAACTCCTGATTTTTCGTTTGGTTTTTCTTCTAATTTTTCATCAGTTTTTGTTTCAGATTTATCGGTCGAAGATTCAGTTTTCTTCGACTCTTCAGGAAAATCGTCAGACATTATAACTTTGTTGTTTCCTAAGTATATTCCAACTTTATTTGAATCTTTCCATACTAAAATATCCCCTACTCTAGCTTCTTTAGATTCAATATTTTCCCCAGATTTGCTAATCTCATCGACATTATTACCTAATGAAACACCAAAAACCTTATTGTAGACGTAGTTCGTAAAATATTGATTGTTAAAAGATTTATCTTTTTCTTTATCATCTTGAACTTTATCTGCGTCTTTATCATATGGTTTCCCAAGTTGTTTTAATGCCTCAACAATAATTGCAGCCTGAGCTTTGTCATCAAGCAATGAAAGTAAAGGTAATTCAAAACCATTTAGATTTGATTTAGTAATACTATCAACAAGCAAATCTTTAGAAACATTATCCGCACTAATTGTACCAGTGATATATGGATTTACATTTTGATTCTGAGAATATACTTGAGTACTTTCAGTTGTTTTTTGTTGGTCCTTATCAGAACCAGTAGATGGCTGTCTATTATTTACATTTGGCTTTTTATTGTCAGATGATGGTACAGTATTTGAACTAGTTGATGTTTTTGAACTTGAAGTCACATTACTAGAATTTGACGTACTCTGTTTTGAACTATTACTACTAGAAGTTGAAGTTACTGTACTAGAAGAACCAGTAGAACCCACAGAATTTGACTCAGATGTCTGTGGTAAACTTGATGAACTTTCTGTAGACTCAACTGGCGCTGAAGTTTCAGATGATGATTCAGTAACAACTTTATCGTCTATGTTTGGATTACTTTCTGATGGCTTAACCAGTTCTTCAGTTGTTGTTTGAACTGAAGGTGTAGTTTGAACTGAAGGTGCTGTTACCTCAGGTTCAACAACAACTCCAGATGAAGGACTGGCTGGTTGCTGAGTTGTTGTATTTTCAACAATTACATTTTGAACAACAGTTTCTTGAGTAGCTTTTTGATCTATATTACTTTTATTTTCAGTAGTTGAATTAGCAACTGTTGGCTGTTTTTCATCAACAGTTGTTGCAGCTGCTAAAATGGGTGCTGATTGCGAAAAAAGCAACAGCATCAAACTTGCACTTGAAAGTGACTTTCTAATTTTTTTATTTTCCAATTAATACTATCCTCCCTAGATTGTATAACTTATCTAATTATAGCTAATTTTCATAACTCTTTCAAGAAAGAGCTATATAAAAATATACGAAAAACAGTAAAATACATATCAACTTAAATTAAAAAGACTTTTCAATTCTATCTAAATAAGAAGTTAGTTCATTTATTTCATTCTCTGTGAAATCTTTTTCAATTAATGCAATCATTCCTGCAAAAATTTCTCCAATTTCTAAAGCTAACTTTTTTCCAGATTCAGTAAGATATAAGTTTTTTTGTCTCTCATTATCTTTCTTAGTCTCCCTAATAATCAAATCTTTTTTTTCAAGTGGTTTAAGTATATTAGTAACAGTAGCATCTGATTTACCTATATACTTTGCAATATCCTTTTGTATTGCTCCTGGATGTTCATGAATATAATTAATGCATCTAGATTGCTGACTATTTAAATTTATTTTTTTAAATTTTTCGCCAATATATTCCTGCTGTAGATTGCTTATATGATATATTTTTTCAGAAATACTTAGATTGTTTTTTTCCATCTTAACCTCAATTTTATAATTCTTCATTAACTATTTAAAACATATTTTATTATCACTTATTTTATTCATTATCGATTATGTCTACTACCGATATGCATCAAATTATATCATACATAGAATAATATGTATCTCTATATAAATACAAAATAAAAAGACAAAACTAAAATTTAGTTTTGTCTTTTGTTTATACACGATTATCTTATATATTCTTCGCTTTTAATCTATTCTTATAGATAGCATAGAGATTAAATACATATAATCCTAGAAGAATCACCACTGCTGCTTTGTTTGTTTTTGGTCCTACAAATTGCCCAATTATTGCTAAAGGGTTTAAAAATAATACCCAGTAATTTTTTTGAAGATTATTTTTTGTAAATGCTAACATTAAGATTGTTAGAACAATAATCATCATAAGAATAATTACTTGGGGTGAGAAAAAAATATTTGACATCGTAACTTCTCCTTTTTTTTTATTTTTTCAACTAGAATTTTTCAGAAGTCAAAACTGCTTTTTCAATCGCACTATTTACAATATTTTCTGACTTACTTGGATCATAATCTGCACCTTCAATAAACACTTGTTGAAGATCACTAACCCCGATAAAATTGAAGATTGTTTTAACATATTGAGATGATAAGTCTTGACCGTTACATACTCCACCATTTGCTTGTATATGAAGAACCTTTTTTCCTTCTACTAGTCCAACTGGACCTTGAGCTGTATATTTAAAAGTTTTCCCTGCAACATTTATTGAATCAAACCATGCTTTAAGTCGAGTAGGGATATTCAAATTCCACAGTCCATTTGCCACCACCACTTTATCTGATTTTAAAAACTGTTCAGTTGATTGATTAAATCGAAAAACTTTTATTTTTTGTGAATTCGATAAATCATTGAATTCCTTACCTGCTTGTAAATGATTCCATACTGTCATGATATCTAAGTCAATTTCTGGAAAGTCTTCCTTATATAAATCAACAATCTCAATATTATCCTTTGGATGACTTTCTTGATACGCTTTTAAAAATTCTTCAAAAATTTTCATTGATTTTGAGTTTTCACCATTCAACGGGTGACTTTTAACTGCTAATAGGTTTGCCATAGTTAATCTCCTTGATTATTATAGTCACTTAAAAATAGATTAATACTTCGTTGCGATTTATACTAATAAGCTTGCTTGTTAAAGTATAATCGACATCGTAGCAACGCGTAGTGACTCATCTCGATGAACGCTAGTTCTATCATCAATTCGTCGCCATTAGAACTAATTGCTTTAGCAATTTAAGTTCTATGGACATCGTAGCGTAGCGAAGTGCCTTGTCTTATTTCTATTTTAATCAACTATATTTTTTATTAACCGTGACCTAAAGTTAAATAAAACAAAGGACATTTAAACAATAAATTTTTTAAATAATGAGCAAAGACTATTTAAAAGATTTAAAGTTCAAAGGCTCATATGTAATAAATATTAATAATTCTTCTATTAATAAACAAAGTTTGACTTAGCCATTAGCATATATGTTATAATATTTAATGAAATTTTGTCTTGTTTTTAGTTATCTATCTACATGAATTCTATATATAACTTTTTAAATAACTGTTTTTTTCATAAACTTGTAATTACAAGTTTATGTATTTAAAGAATATATTTTATTTAGATAGTTGTCAACTAAAAAGTTGTAATTAAAAGTAATAAGTGTTAAAATCTTTTTTATCGCTTATTTATTTATGATTACAAAATCAATTAATTAAAAGAAAAGGAGTTCTTGTGCAAAAAAAATCAACATCAAAAGAAATTATTATCCTAATTACAGTCTGCATATTCGTGCTTATGTCAACTTTAGACTCAAGTATCGTAAATATCGCTCTTCCAACAATCTGTAAGGAACTGAATATTACACAGAGTCAAGGTAGTCTGATTGTATCTAGTTACCTTTTGGTAATCTGCTGTAGTCTACTTCCCTTCGGAAAACTAGGAGATTTATATGGAAAATCAAAGGTTTTCAAAATTGGAGGTATTATTTTCGTTCTAGGCTCACTCTTATGTGGTATCAGCACTAGTCTTCCAATGCTTATAGGTGCTAGGGTTGTCCAAGCTATTGGTTCAGGGATGACTATGAGTACTAACAACGGAATAATCACTGAAGCATTTCCAGCAAATCAGCGTGGTAAAGCTCTAGGAACTGTTGGTGCTTTCGTATCAATCGGCGCTATTGCAGGGCCAGGTCTCGGAGGTTTGATTCTAAATAGCTTCACATGGCACTATATATTCTTAATAAACATCCCAATCGGAATCATTGCTATCATCGCAAGCTTCCTTGTACTTCCTAAAAATCATCCTGCTAAAAATACTCAACTTGATTACAAAGGTGCCATCACACTTTCAGCAGTTATTCTATCTTTCTATGGTTTCATTACTCTGACTCAAGATAAGGGAATTACAAATATTTTAACGCTTGTTTGCTTAGTTATTTGTATTCTTACCTTCTATCTTTTCATTAAGGTCGAAAATAGTATTGATTATCCTTTGATTAACTTAAGTTTATTTAAAAATAAACTATTTACAGGTAGTTTAATAAGTGCATTTCTAGTATTCATTTCAGCATTCTTCTATACAATGATTATGCCTTTCTATCTTCAAGAGGTTCGTGGTTATAATCCAAGTAAGGCTGGACTTATTATGATGGTCTTTCCACTAATTCAAATCGTCTTTTCTCCTATTGCGGGTGCATTAGCAGATAAATACAACAAACAAAGACTTACATTTTTCGGTCTTGTGTTACTAGCCATTGGTCAACTTTTATATAGCTTCTGGGGAATTGATACTTCAATTATTGTAGTAATCATGGGTATTGCCGTTTCAGCATTTGGGAATACACTCTTCCAAGCTCCAAACAACACAATTATTATGAGTTCAGTTGAACCAAAAGACCTTGGAATAGCAGGTGCTTTAAACGCCTTATCTCGAAACCTTGGAATGGTACTTGGGGTTGCAATATCAACTCTCGTTCTAAATTTCTCAGTTGATAAGTTCGCAGGTCACCACATGCAAAGCATTACAGAGAATAGCTCATACTTTGTAAGTGCAATGCACGTCACATTCCTAATATCACTTGCAATATGTGTACTTGCAATTTTCTTTAACGGAATGAACCAAGTAAAAAACAAAAAATAAAAGGACTATGAAAGTCCAATTATCAATGCGAAGCCTTATGGTTTCGCTTTTTTTATATATTTATAGCATAAAGTCTTACTTCAACTACATCTTTGCAAATCTTTTCTAGTTTTTCTTTTTCCGAATACGATGCCTGAAAAAGCATATCTTCAGCAAAATAATCATTTACGTCAGCATCAGAAAGTCTTATTGTCTGTGTAACTTCTTTCGGTCTACATCTGAGATAAGTAAATTCACTTTTTTGTACAAAACCAACTTTTCTGTAAAAATCATTTGCTGCCTTGTCATCCTGTGTCCAAAGTTCACAGTAGGAAAAAGATTTTCTTTTAAGTTCTTCCTTAACTTTTTCCCATAAGGAATTTGCAATACCTTTACCACGATAAGATGGGAGTACGCCAAGATTCCAGATAATGGCTCCGTTTTCTTTATTTTGTGTCAAATCATCTGAATTTAATTCGGCATCAATGAAACCAACAACTTTTCCATCTTCAATTGCTAGATATTCTAATGAATGATTTGGATACTTTTCTTTTTCTTTTTTAACGTCCTTATAGTAGGTAGAATCTAAGAAGGAAAGTAGCCTACATTCAACCCACTCCCTCTCATCTTCGACACAATATCCCCTAATTTCCATTTAATTCCAATAAAACCTCATTTAATTTTTCTTTATTAACATTTGGGTAATTATCAAAGAAAGGTTTTAAGTCTTCTAAAACCTGTTTTACTTTCCCAGGTTCATCATTTTCTACCTGTAAAACTAAAAGTGGTTCGTGCAAACTCATGCGAAGTAAAAACCAACCTGAACCATATTTACCACTAGTATTAAATCTAATGCCCTCATGATTTGCAGTATCAATTTTAAATCCAGATACATCAGCATTATCAATATCTAAAATAACTCTTTCTCCTAGTTTACGATAATCATCGTCTTCAAGTTTAAAACGGACTTCTTGAACTTCTGATGGTTGATTAAGATTTTCAATCAAATCAGATAGACTACGACCTTCTTCCGTAAGTTTAGGTAAAAGCATAAATATTTTAGCGACAACATAAGCTCCATCATCTAGGAAATAATTTTCTTTGAAAGCAGCGTGACCACTAGTTTCTATAGCTAGATGTGTCTCAACACCTTCACTGTTAAGGTCAATGGCCTTATTAATGACATTTCTATATCCTGAAATGTAACGAACTTGTTTTCCACCAAGACTTTCAATAAATGTCTTAAGGTGACTTGATGTTGGAGAATTTGTAACGATACTTGTATGGGGATATTCGTCAAGCACAATATGGCTAAGAACAGCAATTAGGTTATTTCTGTTTAATAAATCACCAGTTGCTGTAACCAAAGCTGAACGGTCAACATCAGTATCAAATATAATTCCTAGATCAGCCTTATTATTAAGAACAGCAGACTTAATAGCTTCCATAGCTTCCTTGTTATCAGGATTTGGAATATGATTTGGGAAAGTTCCATCAGGTTCTAAAAATTGAGAACCAGTAATATCTCCACCAAGTTCCTTGACAACTTTTTCAGCAAAGAATCCACCTGCCCCATTACCTGCATCCACTATTACTTTAAGTCCAGCAAGAGGTTTTTCATTTCCTCCAGCTCCTACAATTATTTTTTCAACCATATCTTTTGCATATGGAGTTAGAAGGTCCGCTTCTTCAACTACGCCTGTTTTCCCATTTATATTTTCAGTAGAAGTGCTCGAAAGAATCTCTTTAATATCTGATTTTTCTGCACCTCCAGTTTTGTCGAAGAATTTGAGTCCATTGAAATAATATGGAAGATGGCTGGCTGTAAGCATAATGGTGAAGTCACAGTTAAATTGCTCGAATTGAGTCGCCATAAACATGGCTGGTGTAGTAGCAAGACCGAAATCTATTATGTTGACTCCTTGTTGAATGAAACTTTCAACTAAGGCATCTTTTAATGTGGGACCCGTGATTCTACTATCACGACCTATTCCAACTAATAAATCACCTGCTAAGTATTTAGAATTATTATCTTCGTTTTTTGAACGAAACCAAGAAACTGCACCTTTAGCAATTTCTTTAACTTCCTTAGTTGTTAAATTTGCTTTATATTCTTCTGTAGAAATAGCAATTCCACGAATATCCGAACCATTTTGTAATTTCTCTAAATTCATTTTTTCTTCCTTTTGTTTTGATAATTTCATTATAGCAAATAATAACTCAAAAGACCCATCAATATATGATTGATGGGTCTTAAATAATCGAATATTAAAGTGCGTTAACTACTTTCTCCATTGTTTCACGCGCCTCAGCTGGCAATGCATGGTATCCTTCTAAGATATCTTCTTGCTTATTGATAAAGTCAAGACGAGTTTGCATGCGACCACGAACTTTATCTCTATATTCAGGATCTGAAAAGTCAACATCATATCCATCTACTTCAAGATAAGATACACCTTCCAATGGTCCATAATCAATGAAATTAGTTGTTCCATTAATGATATTTTCAATTGAACCAAGAGTAACTTGTGGCGTAACTTTCTTATCGCCATAAAAGCCTGTATTTAAGATATAGCAATCAACACCATCTTTTGCAAGCAAATTACGGAAATCCTTGTAGTCTTCTCCTAGTGCATATGAACGGAATGGATTAGCATAAGGTTCAATTACAAGATCATCTCTGTTAACATTCCCTACTACATTTTCTGCAGTTGAACGTTTTGTAGCAAGTGTAAGACCAAATACTGCAGCAAGAACTGGATCATCAATTTTTACAACTGGTGGGAGACTGTCATCCTTCATAATCCAATATATAGCATCAATACTTTCATCTAGATGGTCAACTCTATTTGGAGTCACATAACGTGACTTAACAGTACGTCCATTTCCATTACGAACGTCTTGCATGATAATCACTTTTTTACCTTCATCATCAAGTGTAATACCTACATTTTGACAAGTTAAAAAGTAATCTACTGCATCCTTTGTCAAATCATAGTCTTGTACTTTATCAAAATATGCAGGTTCTAAGGCAGTTGTTGAACCATTGTCATGGTTGATAACAAAAGCATCATCATGAAGAACTACCACTTTCCCATCACCTTTTGGTTTTGACAAAGTAATAGTTGACTTACCTGAACCTGATAATCCAAATGCTGCCATCGTATATTTTTTATCAGGTAATTGATATTGTTTCATACCTCCGTGACAAGCAACAAATCCGTTGCGGTGTGCAGTTGCCCAAGCAAGAGTTAAAGTTGCTTTTTTAAGTTCTCCAAAATATCGAAGCCCAAGAATTGCTGCTACATTATGAGCTGGATCAAATAAAGCTAATCCATATGGAAAATCTGGATGTGACCATTCAGGATTTGCATAAACATATATATCATCTTCATCATAATCTCTTGAAGTTTTATATAACTCTTCTTCTTTTTCAGTTACGATTTGAAAATTAACTAAATATGAATACAAATTGTTCGCATATTGTTTTGGAACCATCAAATGCGCGTGCGCCATGAAATCACTATCCAATCCAACAACAACATTTCCTTCTAAAAATTCTTGATTATTTCCAGTAAAAATTGCTTCACGTAAGATTCCTTGATAATAGTCTTCGTCAACACCAGGTTGACCGATTATTACACGTGCTGCTGCAGTACGTCCAACAACTTTTCCATCATTGAATACTAAGATACTTGCATCTTCAGGTAACCCCAAGTCCTCGTTATGACTAATTGGCATGTCTGTCACAATAGTTCCTGGAACATTTTTTGCAATTTCATATGCTTGAGATAAGTTTTCAACTTTTTCAACATTATTACCATAAAAAGCAGTCTCAATTATTGCCTTAAAACTTGATAATAATTTATTTTCACTGTTAACTTGATCTCTTTTGAAAGTTTCAACTGTAGACATATTTTCTTCTCCATCTTTCTCTAAAAAGTAAAGGCTTACATTTATAAGTTAATTATATAACACTTGCGACTAAATGTCTTTGAAAAATCAGTAAAAAAACACAAAATATAAAATATTTTTTTGGGAGAATTTAAGATTTCATATGATGGTTGCTCATTTTACGACTTTTTATTTTTCAAAAATTTTATAAGTAAATTTGACTAGCTATTTTATAAGTAAAAAAAAACTGATATTTAACAATTTGTTAATGAGGGCTATTTTTTTAACATAGCATATACTTAAATATAAAAACCATCAAATATATAATCTGATGATTCTTTAATTTTTAATGTTTACCCCAAATATAATCTAAAATTTCATTATATTCTTTTATTGATTTGCTTTTTTCAATAAAAACATTTTTACAAACTAAGTCTCTGAAGGAAGAATAATACCAATATTGATCTTCTTTGTTATTATTATTAAATATATCCCATACTTCATCACCAATTACATCATATTCTTTTTTAATTTCTCGAAGATTAGCAAGCTTATCAGCTAAAGGAAGCCACCTAAAGTTATTATATATTGAATCGAGCATTCTAAAGTGATTGATTTGCTCTTCTTTACGCTCTTTCCACGGAAGCGCCTTGTTTTCTGTCTCTAACTTAACATAAAATCCAACTCTATTTCCAAAATTTTTATAGATATCTTCTATTTCGGTATCAGTATTTTCAACAGTATCGTGTAACCAAGCTGATGCTAAAATATTGGGATGTTGAATTTCTGAGCTCAATATCGAGTATACAGAATCAAGATGATCAGTAAATGGTCTTTCTCCACCCTTTCTTACTTGCCCGTTATGAGCTTTGTACGCAAAGTCTTTTGCTTCTTGAACAATAAGATCCATTATCCATTCCTCCATTTTTAAATAAATAATTTTTTCTTTATAAGATTTTAGTCGTTTTAAGCTTAGCATTTAATTCAGTTAAGTTTTAAGCGCTTACAATTTTACAATATAATTGTATCAAAAAAAGATAAAAAGTTCATGTATTCTTTGTGTATATCTAGTATTTTTCGAACTATTTAATTCATAGTCTCATAAGTAGAAAAGACCTCCTTAAAATGTTACCATTAAGTTAACAAATACAAAGTTTTTTACGAGGAATTTAATATATGCAAAATTTAGCTAGGAGGATGCGTCCTCGAAATATAGATGAAATTATTGGTCAAGAGCATTTGGTCGGTGATGGAAAAATAATACGTCGTATGGTCGAAACTGGATTACTATCATCAATGATTTTATATGGGCCTCCAGGAATTGGGAAAACTAGTATTGCCAGCGCAATTGCAGGTACTGCTAATATGGCATTTAGAACATTTAATGCGACTACAGATAGTAAAAAAAGACTTCAGGAGATCGCCGAGGAGGCAAAATTCTCAGGTCAACTTGTCCTTCTCTTAGATGAAATACATCGATTAGATAAACCTAAACAAGATTTCCTACTTCCACTTCTTGAAAATGGAGAAATAATTCTTATTGGTGCAACAACTGAAAATCCTTATTTTTCAGTAGTACCAGCCGTTAGAAGTCGAGTACAAATATTCGAGTTGAAACCATTAACTACTGATGATATGAAAAAAGCAATCGAGCGTGCTCTTGATGATAAAGAGAATGGTTTTGACTTTGAAGTACAGTTAGATGATGATGCATTAAACTTTTTAGCTTCATCTACAAATGGAGATGTTCGTTCAGCATATAATTCTCTTGAACTTGCAGTATTATCGTCAGACAATCACCATGTTACTTTGACTGATATGGAGAATAGTTTACAAAGAAAAGCTTTCACATTTGATAAGGATGGCGATGCTCATTATGATTTGTTAAGCGCTCTTCAAAAATCGATTCGCGGAAGTGATGTCAACGCTGCTCTTCATTATACTGCACGTTTAATTGAGGGTGGAGATTTACAAAGTCTAGCACGTAGGTTGACTGTAATTGCCTATGAAGATATTGGACTTGCGAATCCAGATGCTGCTGTCCATACTGTTACTGCTGTGACTGCTGCAGAAAGATTAGGTTTCCCAGAAGCAAGGATTCCTCTTGCAAATATAGTAGTTGATTTAGCTTTGTCGCCAAAATCAAACTCTGCCTATGCATCAATCTCAGAAGCTCTTAACGATTTACATAGCCACGGAAATCTACCTATACCTTCACATCTTCAAGATGGTCACTATTCTGGAGCGAAGAAATTAGGTCGTGCTGAAGGATATAAGTATCCTCATAATTTTCCAAATCATTGGGTTGATCAAGAATATCTTCCAGAAAAAATTAAAAATGCAGATTACTTTCATTCTGAAGATCAAGGTAGATATGAAGCTGCTCTAGGAAAAAGATTAAATGACATAAAAGAAGCAAAGAAACAAAATAAAAAGGATAAAAAATAATATATAAGAAAAAGTAAATTTGTAAACATTACAGGTTTATTTTTTTGTTTTAAAAAAGACAGAGTTTAAATATACTCTGCCAATTACTGGATAATTTTAATTTAAATTTTTTCCAAAATGATGTTACAAAATTCGCTTGTTGAAACCTCCTGAGCATCATCCATGAGCGAGGCAAAATCTGAGGTAACTTTCTTCTCCTTAAATGTTTCTTCTATTGCTATTGTTATCAAATCTGATGCTTCTGGCATCCCAATATAATCTAAGAGCATACATGCGGAAAGAATGAATGAGCAAGGATTAGCTTTGCCTAGTCCTGCTATATCTGGTGCTGTACCGTGAGTTGCCTCAAATATTGCGTATCCCGTATCATAGTTGATGTTTGCACCTGGCGAAATCCCGATACCACCAACTTCTGCAGCAAGAGCGTCTGACATATAGTCACCATTAAGATTTGTTGTGGCGATTACATCAAAGTTCTCAGGGTGCAAAAGTATTTGTTGGAGAAAATTATCAGCAATAATATCTTTAATAATTACTAAGCCTTCTTTTTGAGCAGTTTTCAATGCTTGATCAGCTACTTCTCTTCCACCATCTTTAAGTAATCTTCTATAAGTTCTCATTGAGAAAATCTTATCGCCGTATTTTCTTTCAGCAAGTTCATATCCCCACTTTTCGAATCCACCTTCAGTAAACTTCATAATGTTTCCTTTATGGACTAAAGTCACCGATTCTTTATTATTTTCAATTGCATAATCAATAGCTGCGGTAATTAATCTCAAACTACCTTCCTTTGAAATTGGTTTTATACCGATGGCTGTTGTATCACGAAACCTAAATTTATCTTCATCATAGAATGATTGGAGATAATCAATAAGTTTTTTTGTATTTTCTTCACCTTGAGCAAACTCAATTCCAGCATATACATCTTCAGTATTTTCACGGAAAATTGTCATATTTGTTTTTTCTGGTTCTTTCAAAGGAGATGGGACTCCTTCAAAATATCGTACAGGTCGAACACATGCATATAAGTCAAATTTTTGTCGCATTGTAACTGTTAAAGAGCGACGACCAATACCAATTGGCGTTTCAAGTGGTCCTTTAATTGCAACTTTGTCATCTCGGATTGCATCTAACGTTTCTTTGGGTAACCACTTTCCAGTTTTTTCATATGCATTTTTCCCAGCCAATACTTCTACCCAATCAATACGACGGTGTACATAAGTCTTTTTGATTGCTTTATCTAAAATTGGTCTTGAACCTGTCCAAATTTCTGGACCAATTCCATCTCCCACAATTACTGGAATTCTTGTTACTTCCTTACCTGCAAAAGCTGAATTAGTTTTAATCACATCAATTTCTTTCATAATAGAATAGCTCCTTTAGAATTTACAGAAAATTTGTATTTTTTAATTATACACTAAAAATCGGTAAATACCAATTAAAAACTGGAATTGATGTCAGATTTTTTAACATGATTTACATAAAAAACTGCAAGTATTACTTGCAGTTTTTTATAATTATTTATTTTTCTTAATTAAACCGAATGAGAATATACTCACTGCAGTCATTAATAGACCAAAAGTAATAAGTAATAAGTTAGTTGACTCACCTGTTTTTGGTAGTGTCTTTTTGTTATTAGATTTTTTACTATTAGTTACAGTTTTTTTACTACTTGCTTTTGTAGAGGTTGTTGGTTTTGTACTTGGTTTTGTACTTGGTTTTGTACTTGGTTTTGTACTTGGTTGTGTACTTGGTTTTGTACTTGGTTGTGTACTTGGTTTTGTACTTGGTTGTGTACTTGTACTTGATGATGTTATTGGTGCACTTGTACTTGAACTTGTTGGTGTTGTCGGTGCACTTGTACTTGAACTTGTTGGTACTGTTGGCTCACTTGTACTTGAACTTGTTGGTACTGTTGGCTCACTTGTACTTGAACTTGTTGGTACTGTTGGCTCACTTGT
>NZ_MKIQ01000030.1 GCF_001832885.1 Floricoccus penangensis
TACCTGATTTATATTCAACACGATATGAATAAGCTGAAGACCACTTGTTGTCTGATTGTACTTTAGTTATTTTTCCAATCCAGTTACGACGATTTGATAAGCTAGTTCCATTTGTCTCAGTACCTGCCGTTGACTTTATTTGAACTTCCTGTCCAACCTTATACTTAGAAGCACTTACAGAAACTAAATCTTGCTCTGAGACATACCAGTTACTAACTGTTTGATTACCTGATTTATATTCAACACGATATGAATAATGTGATGACCACTTATTATCAGGTTGAACTTTAGTTATTTTTCCAATCCAGTTACGACGATTTGATAAGCTCGTCCCATTTGTCTCAGCACCTGCTGTTGACTTTATTTGAACCTCCTGTCCAACCTTGTACTTAGAAGCACTTACAGAAACTAAATCTTGCTCTGAGACATACCAGTTACTAACTGTTTGATTACCTGATTTATATTCAACACGATATGAATAATGTGATGACCACTTATTATCAGGTTGAACTTTAGTTATTTTTCCAATCCAGTTACGATGATTAGATAAGCTCGTCCCATTTGTCTCAGCACCTGCTGTTGACTTTATTTGAACCTCTTGTCCAACCTTGTATTTTGCTGGTGGTATTGGTTGAGTAACAGGTGGTGTATTAATATCCTTAAAATGAATATATCCATCAACAGCAGATTTATTTATCCACCTACTATGATAATTTCCATTGTAATCCCAGTTATATTCTTCAATGAGTACTTTATCACCCTTTACTTCAGCTACCCAAGCCACATGATAGCCAGCACCCCACCATGCGACTGAACCAACCGCAGGATTTTTATCAACCTTAAACCCCTGCCTCTGAGCATTAGATCCCCAATTAATAGCATTCCAATCCATACCTGCACGGTTGATATTGAATTTATTCATCACACTTAAACGATTCGCGACAAAAGAAGTGCAATATCTTGTTGCCATTCCCCATGAATCATAAGTTCCACCTAAAGGGAGATTCTTCCATTTTGCAGGATAATCGTCTCCAACTATTGCTGCCTCAGCAGTAATAGTTCCTACATTTCTATCTTGTACATCTATAAATACTGTCCCAACTCCAATTGTTGATAAAACAACGCCAGAGAGGAAAATTTTCTTAATATTTTTCATATAACTCCTCGCAAAAAATTGGTGCATACTATTTCGTATACACCTCTAATTTAACATATTATCAAGCATGTTAAAAGGAATGATTATAAATATTATTGAATTGTAATATTATTTAGTATTTATTTCTTGATGCCAAAAGTTCTTTTACCTGTATAATAATTGGGGCTTTAATAATAAAGATTATTAAAGTGTAAATAACTGTACCAACCATGAACTGAATTAAAAATCCACTAAGTGTACCACTCATATTAATATTCATAAATCTAACAATACCAAACATAATCAATGAGCCAATCAGATATTTCCAATTATCTCCAAATAAAATTTTAATATTTAAGTTAGTCCGCACATAATATACCTGAACTGCTGTTACAAGAAATTCAGAAATCACTGTTGCCCATATAGCACCATATACACCATGCGATGGGATTAAAAATAAATTTAAGCTTAAATTTGCTAAAGCTCCAACAACAACAGAGGTAGTAAAGTAGCGATTTTGATTAGTGGGTAATAAATACTGAGTACCTAAAACATTAGACCAACCAATTAGTATAATTACTAGACTTAATACTGGTAATAATTTAGCCGTAACAGCAAATTCATCAGACAGAAACCAAATAGTGAATTTAGGTGCGATAGCAGCAAGACCAAGTGCCATTGGATAACAGATAGCACTTACAAAGTCAAATGATTTATACAGATACCTTTTAACACCATCTTTATCTCCATTTGCAAAAATATTTGCTACACGCGGAAGCATTACTGTCCCAGTTGCTGTTACAACAGCAAGAACAATTTTTACGATTTTATCAGTATTCTCATAATACCCAGTGGCTTCAACACCAGAATAAAAACCAAGCATTGTTTTGTTTAAAACAAGGTATACTTGAGTTGCAACTTGTGGAACAAAAAGAGCTAATGAGGGCTTGATATGTTTTTTTAAATTTAATTTAGAAAAATCTGGCTTATTAACCAACTTTTTCATATATGGCCAAAGTGTTAAATTACCAAAAAGTATCGAAAGACTGAGAATAAGAATATATATTCCAACATCCGAACTTGTTTTTACAAAAGTAAAAATTGCCATCAATGAGATAATTTTTACAATAGTATTTCTTGTTATAGTTTTTTTAAAGTCCTCAATACCCATAAAAAACCAAGAAATATCAAGACCTGCTGCAATAATTAAGAAGGACTGATAAAAATAATAAACCTTATAGTTACTCACTAACGCTAGAAAAATTAGAAAAATAATATAACTTAAAGTTATCGTAATCATTCTTAAAAATGCTATTTCCCAGAATGTCTGACTAATCTTTTCTTTATCATTTCTAATGTATGCAATTGTTCGATTACCATACAGATTAATCCCAATACTACCAAATAAAATAAAGTACGATATTATTGAATTAGTGAAGGCATTGATTCCTACTCCTTCGCTGCCTAAAACCCTTGAAACATAAGGAACAGTTATTAAAGGTAATATCAAAACAAATATTTGATAACCAACGTTGTATATATAATTTTTTATTAGTTTCATAACATAATTCCTTTTTTATCCTCAAATCCTTTTATATCAGATGAATCATTTTTAATTTTTTGATAATCAAAAATATATCCAAGTGAAAGAATTAAAAATGGATTTAATGAAACTCTAATTGACTTCTCATCTATTATATCGTATGCAATGATAAATATGATTATAACTGCCAATCTAATATTTTTATTTCGAAATAAAACTTTCAAGTAGCTAAAATTATAAACAATATATATAATAAACATAAAAATACCATTTGATAATAAT
Source organism: Floricoccus penangensis (assembly GCF_001832885.1). GTDB lineage: Bacteria > Bacillota > Bacilli > Lactobacillales > Streptococcaceae > Floricoccus > Floricoccus penangensis. Next base: position 2,961 of record NZ_MKIQ01000030.1, read on the forward strand.
AATTTTATCGGTAATGAATCTAAATAAAAATATACAAACCCTACAGAAACCTCTTTTAATCCCCCCCAACCATTTTGTGCAACTTTTTGTCCAAATAAAGTAATGGGATAATCTTGAAATCCTTTCCAAGATAAATACACCCTATTACTCAATAGCTTGTTAAGTTCATAATAAAATCTACTAGATGGATTATAATTGTAACATAAGTATACAAATATAATAGGGATAATTATAGAAAATGTTAAAAATGTATACTTCATAATTGAAGTAAATACTCTGCTATTGTTTTTTTCAATATTAAATATATTATTTAATATTATATAGGCTATAAGGAAAATAAGTAACAAAAAAACTAGCCTGTTATCTGTATATTTATTAATAACTAATGCTACAATAGCAATAAAAAAAACAGAACTGTAACTATTATTTTTTTTTATATAGACAAATTGTAATACAAAAAAATAAATCATAGAACCAAAAACTGTTGGGTAGATCGTTCCAAAAGATTGTCTTATAATCTGCCTACCATTTAAATATCTAATAAACAATAAATTATCGACAACTCCAAGTTCACTTAAACAGAAAATTAAGAAAATTGAAATAAATAAGTAAACAGCAGAAAATTTCAAAATAGTATGTCTATCAATATCCCTTGCAGCAATTGCTAGTATAAATAATTGCAAAAATACAAATCCTCCATACTTAAAGTAATCTGCCAACAGTATAACTAGTATTGTAAAATAAATAATTATCTCTTTTCTTTTGAATGTATCAAAAAAATAAATCTTATAGATTGATATTGCAATGGAAAGCAAGGTCATGCCTTTAAAAAACATACCTGGTAGTTTTTGCACAAACATAGTCATACTTATAAAATCAGATGAAAAAGCAATAAAATATGCGAGCATAAATAGTAAAACAGGTTTTGAATATCTTGAAGAATATCTCCTATTTTTTATTTCAGTATTCATAATTAATTATCTCCAATTTATTTTGTATTAATACTTTTCAATCTTGGGGTTGAAATAAATACCAGATAAAAAACCTTTGTAGATAGTTTTAATTTTTAGTATTTTATTGTTAGTTGATGAAAATAGTATTTTCAAGATTAGTAAATGAGTTTTAAAGATATATTTTACGACTGCTTTACTACCTTCTTTTTTCGCTCTATAGAATTTATTTCTAATATCATAAAAGTATCTAGGAACTCTTCCTTTGTCCTCTATCATTATGTCTACTGTGGCATTGGATGCCATTTTGTGAATTGCAACACTGTCTGCAACGAAATAAGATGGATATACTTTAGAAATTCGCTCAGTGTATTCAACATCATCGCCCCAAATAAAAAACTCCTTAATTGGATATCCGACTTGCTTTATAGACTTTGTATTAACAAATAAAGAAACAAATGAGGAACTTTTAATCTCAATAATCTCGTTTATTGCTTTAGAATTCCATTTTCTAGCAACAGCTGGTATATTCATTAGACAAGGTTGATTATCTACCCATAGAACATTTGATGCAAGAAATCCATAATCACCTTGTAAAAATTTCGCTTTATTAATTAGTTTTTCGTGTGCATCATTCTTTACAATTGTATCATCATCCATAATCCATATATTATCTGATTCATACCTCATTGCTTCTTTTATCGCTAAATTAAAACCACCAGCTCCTCCTAAATTTTCTTCGGAAAAAATAGGAATAAAATTGTCTGACTTTTTGCTTAGTAAATAATCTTTCGTTGAATCAGTACTAGCATTATCCAAAACAACTAGTTTATTCAATTTTATTGTTTGACTCTCAAGAGCTTCTATACATTCTCTGAGTAGCTCTAATTTATTATATGTAACAACTACGGCAATATTATTCATTCTTAACCATTATATCCTTTCGCTAAATACGTTAATATTACGAATCTTCCCCAGTAATTTGGTTCAAAAACATATAAATATTTCTATAATAACTTTCTTCATAAAAGTTCTTAATTGATTTTTTAACTTCACTAGTTTTGAAACTTGATTCGTGTTCTGTTAAAACTTTATGTATTATTTCTTCAAATTGCTCGTTATCTCCAACTGGGAAAAGATATCCATTTGTACTATTTATAATATCTTCAGGACCTGTCGGACAATTTGAACTAATACACGGTATTCCATATGAAATTGCCTCTAAGAGCACCATAGGAAAACCTTCATAATTTGATGATAATAGCAAATAGTCAGCTTCTTTTATTTCATTGAATGGAGAAGATACCCAACCATGCAGTATTATTCTGTCTTCTAAATTATTTTCTGAAATAATTTTTTTTATTTCAACATAGTCATCACCAGTTCCGTAAACATCCAACTGCCAATTTCCTTCTATATTATTATTTGAAAAAACGTCAAGAATTTGCCGGAAATTTTTTTGAGAATCCAATTGTAATCTACCAATATAAATAAATTTATTATTCAATTTGTTTGATGGAGAAATTGTAATGTTTTTAATGGAAATAGGATTCCCAACAAAAAAAATTCTTTCTGGTTCTACTCCCTCTTCAGTTAATTGCTTACTAATTCCTTTACTAATCGCAAAGTGATAATCTGATTTTATTAAGTCTATTTTTTTCACTAAAGATTCATGATTTAAAGAAAAATGTATCCATGAAACAATTTTAAACTTTAATTTGAAAATTCTCTTCATTAGTTTACAATACTTTATCATCTTTGTACTTAAACATACAACCACATCATAATCTTTCCTTAAAAAATAATATAGTGGCCATATATATCCAATATTTCTAAAGCGATAATTGTATTTATTTGATTTAAATTTGTCAATTACTTTAACATTATCAGTATACTCTATCCAGTTCCCATCAATAGAACCCTCGGGCAATATAAAATCTAATTTTATATTGGGACAATAGGTACTGAAGTTATCTTTCCAATTATTAACAACTGTTTCAGTACCTCCCTTACCTGACATATATGGAATTAAAACTGCTATATTCAACGTCCACCTCTTCCCATCAAATTCTTTAGCTTATTAGGTATTAGTTTAAGGTAATACGCAATAATTGGAAAATGTAAATTAATAGAATATTTCAGATAATCCCTATTACTCAAAATTTTATATTGAGTAGTAGAGCTAGAATATCTATAATATTGCACTAATTTTCTTTTTACATTTGTTGTCTCTTTTTTAGGTACATTTTCATCAAGAAAAAAATTTTTATAAATACGACTTCCTAGGATAAAGTATTCTCGATAAAGCTTTTGTCTTGATTCAGTGTTTATATCAAACTCTAAAGCTTTTTCAATTGCTATAAGATGTGTCAGACGTTTTCTATATAAATCTACAGTTTCTCCTTTTGTAATAGAATTCTCACTTCTGACATATATGTAACTAGAATCTTTTAAATATTTATAATTATTAGATTTTTGAGCGAATTCAAGATTGAAAATTAAATCTTCTGCAAAATCCAATTCTTTTTTGAATAAAAGGCTATTATATTTGATAATATCAGCAAGGTAATATTTGTTCCAACAATACCCATAAACGATCTTATCATTAACAAGCAAATCATTCACTTCAGATTTATTTATAGATGATGATTCTCTATTAAATTCTTTTATTAATTTACCTTGATCAGTAGTTAATTTATATCCTGTAAAAGTTAAATCATACCCTACCCCAAAATCAATAAAATTTTGGAGTCTATCAGATTCATAATAATCATCGGAATCTAAAAAAGTAACATACTTACCAGTAATATTCCCTAAACCATTATTACGTGCAACAGAAACGCCTTGATTATCCTGGTACAAGTATTTAATTCTATCATCAGTTTCTGTATATTTTTTTATGATTTCAGCACTGGAATCTGTTGATCCATCATCCACTACAATAACCTCAAAATTCTTATATTTTTGCTCACTAATTGACTTTAAACATCTTGAAATATATTTTTCAGAATTATAAACGGGAATTATTATTGAAATTATCACTTCATCAGAAAACAAGTTACTACCTCACTGTATTATTAAAAATTATATACTTATTAATTCGAAACCAAACATAATATAATTAAATTTAGTTTAAAGTATTTACCAACCACTTTGAAAATCTAGGAAAATTTAAATTCAGAAAATAATATACATAATTTTTGAAATTTAATTTATCACTAGATAAATTTTCTATTTTAAATAAAATTATCCTCTTTCTTAACTGATTTGCAATTTTTTTCTCATTTAGTACCATCAAGTCTCTGTATATTTTACTTCCCTCAATTAAATATCTAGTTTTCAAATTTTCCCTAGATGAATTTGGTATTTGATAATTTAACACTAATTCAATTGCATCTAAGTATGTGGCTTTATTTCTTAAAGAATTTAAATTTTTCGAAAACGTTGCACTACTTGCTTGATAAACATAGTTATATGTATAATCATTTAGTATCTTAACATCATTAGTATGTTGTATATACTCAATATTAAAAACTAAGTCCTCTCCATACTTTATATTTTCCTTGAAATAAATATTATTTTTTTTTATAATATCCGTTACATAATATTTATTCCAGCAGTAACTATATATTTCCTTGTTTTCAATTATATTTCTATAAATATCATCAATATACAAATCTTTCACAATACTAAATTTGTTAATTACATTCTTATTGCCATTATTTACATGAATATAATTAAAATTAGTTAATATATAGTCACAGTTATTAATATTCTCTTCAAAATTATAAAGCCGATTATTAGAATAATAATCATCTACATCTATAAATGTCAGATATTTTCCTTTAGCTAAAGAAATTCCCTTATTTCTAGCTGCGGAAACACCTTTATTCTTTTGATAGTGATACTGGAATCTATTATCTGTTTGTACAAAGTTATCAATAATAAGAGAGGAGCTATCAGATGAACCATCATCTACAATAATTACCTCAAAATTAGTGAATAGTTGCTCTTTTATGGACATTAGACACTTATCGATGTACTCACTACCATTATATACCGGTATTACTATTGAGAGCATAATCATATCACTCATCAATATCATCCCTCAAAATTTCAAAATGTTCTTTTGCAGTTCTTTCTTCTTTTGAAGGAAGCTTCATATAATCCCCATACAATGATGTCAAATATTTGTCATAATCTTTAAAACCTCTTATAGATGTGTCTTCAAATTTATAAGTCTCACCCATACCAACTACACTTTGGGGAGTTATTTCTTTTTTTCTATAAGCACCCATCATATTGCTAACAAAATTACTATCATTAATTGAATACTTTTTCAATAGACTATCGATCTTATATTTTTCATTGTTAGGATTGAAAATTTTTGTTACAGGAATTACTTTAGATATTGAAATAATTATTTTTTCAGCTAGATTTCTTTTTCTCTCTTTATCTATAGTATCGAAGTTTCCTAACGCCATCTTCATTCTATGATACATAACTCTGTTTTCATGAACAAATTTTCTTATTTTATTATTAGGTAAACCATCCAAAGGAAAGATATCAATACTGATGTAGGTAAATGATTCTATATCCTTATTTCGTTTTTCAATCACTTTATAATTCGTATCTTGAATTCTTGTAATATAATATCTATATGTACTATCAGTTTTAAAATTTCTAATTTTTAAATTTTTCGGAAGCTCTTTATAGTACTCATTTATGAATTTTTCATAATCTTCCCTTGGCATTCCTAAGTCTATATCATCATCCCATGGAATAAAGCCCTCATGTCTTACCGCACCAAGCATTGAACCACCAAGTGCATAATATGTAAGGTTATGCTTTTCAACTATTTTACAAAATTCTTTAAAAATATCTAGCTCAACAAATTGCATTCTTCTTTGGTTATCTTCCATAATTTAAAAATACCTCTTCATACGAATTAACAATCTTATCCCACGAAAATTTTTCATGCATAATTTCTTTTGCTTTATTTTCTAAACCATCAATTTTTATTTTCTCATCCTCAATATCATTAATAAGATTGTGAAGATTATCCTTCTTCCAATATAATGCCCCATCTTCGCCAACCTCTTTATTGAAGCCAACATCTAGTAATAAATTTAGTTTCGTTGATGAAAGCGCTTCTAAAAGAGATGGATTAGTTCCTCCCACTTCGTGCCCGTGTATATATGAAAAAGCATTTTCTCTTATATATTTAAGCAGTTCTTGATCATAAACAGTTCCAACAAATTTAATCCGTTTATCTTGTTCAAAATGGGTTTCATTTTTTAGCTTTTCATAAAATTTATTTTGTTCAACATTAGTAATAAGAACAAAGTCTTTCTTACTATCTGACTTTATAAATTCTCTTATCATTGATTCAAAGTTATTCTCCGGTACAAAACGACCAACAACTAAATAATATTGATCCTCAATTATTTCTTTTTCGTTAAACCATTTCCTTACATCGTTTGAATTAGATATCAATTTGGATTTTTCAGTCTCAGTACCATATGCTATATATATAGTATTTGGGCTATACTTCATGTAATCTTCTTTAATATATTTTTCGATGTTTCTACTATCACATACAAGCATATCAGAATGTTTTACCATCAATTGTTCCGAATACTTCCAATATCTTCTAACAGGATAACTCCATTTTGCTCTTAGCCACTCATGACCATCCGGATTTACTAAAAGAGTGCCTCCTAATTTTTCAATTTTCTTTTTATACTTGGCAATAAACGGGCCTATTCTACAGGCTAAAACATAAAAAATAGGAGATTCATCTTTATTTTTCTGTGCCAGCTTAATCGAAGTTTTTAATGCTTCAATATCATAGTATATTGCTTTAGCTGGTCCGATATTCGGAACGTCAATATTAAAACAATTCGCACCCTTATAGTTAAAATACTCTTCAGTTATGTTTGATTTCTTAGAATTTTCCGATGTACAAGCAACAAAATATTTTATATCTTTGCTGTGTTGATTCTCTACTAATTTATCGACAAATGTCTCAAAACCACCATATTTAGCCGGAATACCCTTAGAGCCTATAATATATATATTCCTCATTTTTTTCTCCATAATATCCCTATCTACGACACATCATTAGGCAAAAGAATTACCTTAAATGTTTTTAATATTATCTTGGTATCTGTTGATACCGACATAGTATCTATATACTCCAAATCTCTTCTAAGCATACCATCAAAACCAGTAGAATTTCTTTCATTGACTTGCCACAATCCTGTACATCCTGGCTTAACCAATAATCTTTGCTTATCATAATTAGTATATTTAGCAACTTCTCTAGGAAGAGGTGGCCTTGGACCAACAATAGACATATCACCTTTTAATACATTCCATAGCTGTGGTAATTCATCGATACTTGTTTTTCTAATAAATTTTCCAACTTTAGTAACACGTGGATCTTCCTTCATCTTAAACATTGCACCTTGGAGTTCATTTTGTTCAAGTAAATTATGAAGCTTCTTTTCTGCATCTACACACATAGACCGAACTTTGTACATAGTAAATTCTTTTTCATTTTTACCAATTCGAGTCTGGGAAAAGAAAACTGGCCCTTTGGGTTCCTCAATTTTCATCGCAATAGCAGTAATTGCAATTACGGGTAATGAAATTAACAAACCAACAGAACTTATTCCTATGTCAGCAATTCTTTTAACAAACTTAAAAAATTTTTTTGAATTTAAGTCTTCAGTATTTATTATTGTCTGAGTATAACTTCTCTCCTTATTCATATTAGCTCTTTCAATCTCTAAACTTTTTTCCATAAAAGTCTCCTACTTTTCAAAAAATCCCAAATTTTTTCTTCTTATTAATTTCATAGTACTCAGGCATTTGAACCTTATCACCATTCAAAAGATCTCTAGCAACTTGCTTCATACAATCAGCTTTCTCTTTACCAAAATCTTTTTCAATTTGTTGAAAGGCTTCTTTAAGGTAAAAATCACGATGTTTTAAATTATGAGCATCTGATGCAACCATTTGAACTAAGTTATTTTCCACCATCTGCTTAGCAGTCTTTTGAATAGATTTACCAAAAGTTCCGACATAGCTTGGAGCAGTCAGTTGTGCTAAAACACCCATATCTAAAAATTTTATCAGACGATTTGGGTCTTCCCTAAATTTAGCATTTCTTTCCGGATGAACTATAACAGGTGTATGTCCCTTAAGCAATAACTCTACAAAAAGTTGCTCTGTATAACTTGGAACATCAATAGTTGGAAATTCTATAAGTACATAGGTATTATCTAAATCAGTAAAAAGAATTTCATCACGATTAATATCATCCAATAAAGTACCAGTAATTCTTACTTCTTGACCCTCAAGGACAGTCAGTGGTATATCTCTCTTGTCCAATTCTTCCTGTAAAGCAGCGACTCGTGGTATTACCTTATATGAAGGATTATCATACTTACCATTGTTATGATGAGGGGTACACAAAATATGGCTAATTCCTTGACTAACAGCTTTCTTTGCCATTTCCATACTATCTTCAATAGTTTGTGCTCCGTCATCTACCCCTGGTAGAATATGACAATGCAAATCAATTAAATCACCCATATTTTCTCCTTTTTAATTATTAAGCCCCGTAGTAATAATATCCTTGGTCTGCTACATTTTTAGCACCATTATAAACAACACCTAAAACATTAGCATTAACCATTTGTAATAGATTTTTTGCCTTAAGTAGCGCATCTTTTCTTGATACATTTTCACGCACAACTAAGAGTGTACCATCTACCTTTGAAGCCATAATTTGAGCATCGGTAACTGCTACAACTGGCGGCATATCAAAAATTACAAAATCATAATTATCTCTTGCTTCTTGAAGAATTTCATTCATTCTCATAGATCCAAGAAGTTCAGACGGATTAGGTGGTTTCGGTCCACTAGTAAGAACATATAGGTTCTCAATTCCGCTATATTGCGCAATATCTGTTACATGTTGTGGAGTTGTTAGAAGGGTACTCAGTCCTCCAATATTTGGTAGTGCAAATGTCTTGGCAACTGTTGGTTTTCGCATATCAGCATCGACAATCAGAACCTTCTGACCCGAGTTGGCAAAAACTACTGCTAAGTTAGCTGATGTTGTAGATTTACCTTCAGAGGGTCCCGAAGACGTAATAACCATTGTTTTAATTTCATTATTAATAGTTGAAGCAAATTGTATATTAGTACGAATTGTACGATACTGTTCCGATACTGGTGAAGATGCATCAGCTAAAGTAATTAAACTAACGGCATGCGTTGTATCTTTTTTTCTAGTATTCTTTTTAGCCATTATTTACTCTCCTTAAACCCTTGATCTTCTTCTTCGTTTTTGGTTGTCATTGTCACTAGACGATTCTCGTTCAACTCTTGTTGGTTTTTGAGGACCTGTTTGATTGATTGAATGAGCTTCTCTTTCAAGCTGAACTCCTCTATTAGTCTCAGCAATCTCCTTAGCAGACATTTCAGGTACTGTACCCAAAAGTGTGAATGCCAGATTATCAGTAATGTATTTAGAGTCCTTTACTGTTCTATCAAATTGTTCAGATAAGAATGCTAACCCCACTCCAACAATCATTCCAAGTGCTAAGCCTATCGCTAGATTTTTCTTAACACTTGGTGAAACAGGATTCATATTAGCAGTAGCTTTGGAAATAATCGAAATCTTATCGACATTCATTACATCCTTTGCATTCTCTTGAAAAACTTCTGCAGTTAAATTAGCAATTTCCTCAGATTTTGAAGCATTGTCAGTTGTAGCATTAATTGCAAACATTAGAGAATTTTGAGTTTGATTTACTTTAATCGCTTTACGAAGCTCTTCCTGAGTCATGTTGATACCATAGTCTGAAGACATACGGTCCTTCACTTGATTAATAACTAAATCACCAGTGATTAATGACTTATAAGTATTAATCATTTGTAGATTACCATTGACATCATTGGCATTATTTGTTTGTCTATCATCTTGTGGTAAAGTTACAATCAATTGCGACTCCGAACTATATTTAGGAGTCATTACAAAAAATGTTAAAAATCCTGCAATTCCTAAGCCAATAAGCATACTAATGATAATCAGAAATGCCCTTTTTTTCAAAATTTGAAAAATATCGTGTACACTAATCGTTTCTTCCATTTTACACTCTTCCTTTTAATTATATTATTTTTCTATTTCCAATTGTTTCTTCAAAACTGTTTGAATACGATTTAACTCAGATGCCGGAATATCTTGATACGAAACCCCATCCCGCATAACTCCCTCACCCTTCATCTGTTCATCAACTACATTATCAAAAGCTGATGAATAGTCTAACACAATTGTTTTGATTTGTTCAAAAGTTAAATCTGTTCTTACGTTATCTTCCATTGACTTTAAGATAGTTTGGTATTTTGAAGCAGTAGACACTGAGGCAAGTTTTTTCCCAATTGCTGTAATAACCTTACGTTGTCTTTCTTGTCGACCGTAATCACCATTTGGATCATCATAACGCATTCGTGTATATCCAAGTGCTTGCTGCCCGTTCAATTCAAGGGTCCCAACTGGATAGTCATTTCCTTCATAACTAAAAGCTAATGTATTGTTTACTTCTACACCTCCAACGGCATCAACAAGCTCTTCCAATCCTTTCATATTGATTGAAATATAGTGATCAATAGGAATATCTAATAATTTTTGAACCGTATCCATAGACATAGAGACTCCACCGAATGCATAGGCATGATTTATTTTGTCCATGGTACCTCGTCCGACAATTTCTGTATAAGTATCTCGAGGGATGCTCACAATTGTTGTCTGCTTCTGATTTGGATTAACAGTTGCAACCATCATTGAATCTGAACGTCCTTGTTCAATTCGTCCAAGCTCACCGGTATCTATTCCCATCAGTAAAACTGAGAATGGTTGCTTCTTTTTCAAGTCTACTTGGCGTGTGTCTTTTCTGTCCACTTTGGCAAAAGTTTTGTCAACCGACTTCGCTACATCTGTATACATTTTGGCTGAAATAGCACCAACAAATATCAGAATTACTGCAACAATAGATAAAAGTGTTATTATTATTTTTTTAGTTTTCGACATTATGTTTCAACTTACCTTTCAAACTTATCAATTTGTTCCACTTCCATTTGATGCATTACCTTGATTCGGTACTACTGGATTTGCAGGTGTAGTAGGTGCAACTGCATTTGGATCCGTCGCATTATTTCCTGGATTTGTATTTGGTTGATTTGTATTTGGCTGATTAACATTTCCAGTTTGCGTTCCTTGATTTGGTGTCTCAACTGGCTGTCCATTAGGGACTGTATTATTCTGTTGAACCGCTTGATTTTGTTCAACTGCAGATTCTTGAACAACTGGGGCTTCAGTCGGTTGAGTAACCACTGGTTCAGCTGGTTCTTTTGATTCAACTGGAGTAGCTTCTACATTTGACACCATTTGGCTATAAATATTAGCCGCTTGCTCTGAATACTTATTTTTTAATTTAGTATTTTTAATATTATCAATCTTAGATAAAAGCAAGCTATAGTTTTCAGTAGTTGCATCTTTAGTTATTTTGCCATCTTTAATCATTTTAGAAATTAATTTTTCAACATCTTCTGCTTGAGCAACTTGTGTTTGAGCAATTGATAAATATTTGTTCGCAATTTTATTCCATAAACCATCTTTAGTACTTACCTCATCTTTTAGACTAGTAAGTGAGTCTTTTTTGACATTATCTTTTATTGCTAAATTGTTAGTTACTTCTGCTGGCGCTTCAGCTTGCCAGTCTTTAACACCGCCTTCAAATAAATTACTAATACTCGTTTGCATATTTAATTTATCCTGTACGTCATTAATAAGCTTTTGAGTTTCTTCCTTTTCTTTACCCAACTCTTTAACATCAGAAGTCAATCCATTTTCAGGTACTCCGAAATCTTGAGCTGATATCTTTATTGAACCAAGCTTATCATATTCTTTTTTGACATTTTCTTTTGTCACATTATTTAATAATGTATCATGAGAGGAATTTACATAGAATTTTTCAACTCTAGTCTTTATTGCCCTTATATTAGCACTTTCCTTCTTAGCAGTTTCCTGAGCATATTCAATTTTTTGCTTTCTGACTGAGTCTGATTTGGCCTTATAACCAAAGAAACAAACAGCCAGTGCAACTCCACCTACTACTAATAATAGTAGTGTTTTTGACAACGTATTTTTCATCTTCTCCATCCTTATACAATAAATCTTTACTATTATACACTAAACTATATTACTATTAAAGACCTTATTAATTACTTTTTTTTTACTTTTTCTTATACTCTATTAAATAAAGGGTTATACGGATTTATATCTTTTATCTTTTATTTATTAAATAACAGACCTATAACTATATTAAATACCTTTTTACTTTTTTTGCAAGCTAAATTATGATACTATTAACGTATTATTGGAATAATTTGGAGGAAATTTTTTATGTTTAAAAAGATGGCGCAGGAATTCAAAGAATTTATCATGCAAGGTAATGTTTTAGACCTAGCTGTTGGGGTTATCATTGGTGGTGCTTTTACTGATATTGTTAAATCACTTACAAAAAATATTTTAACACCGATTCTTGGACTATTTTCTACTGGTGACAAAACATTTGAACAATTTAATGTTAAGATTCTTGGTGCAACATTTGGTATTGGAGATTTCATTAATAGTGTAGTTTCATTCTTAATTACAGCGTTTGTAATTTTCATAATTGTTAAAGGCGTTAACAAAGTTATGGGTCCTAAGAGTAAGGAAGAAGAAGAAAAAGAAGAGATTGATGAACAAACTGTCCTTCTTACTGAAATTCGTGATTTGTTAAAAAATCAAAAATAATTGGTTTAAAAAAATGACTTATCAAATCGATAAGTCATTTTTTTATTTATCTAATAATCTATCTGCTACTTCAATTCCATGTTCTGGTAAGAAGTCGATAAGTAAAGGTGCTACATTCATATCTTCACACTCAACACCATAAACATTTCCATTTTTAAAGATAATTTTTAGTCCTAAATTATTAGGTACACCTTGATTACCAATAACTACTCCAAAGTTTTTAGGAACTGATAAAAATTCAATTCTTTTAATGTCTGAATAAATCCATCCACCGAAAGCTTTTCCTTTTTTGTTTGTAATTGGATTAATATCATTTAATTCAATTGCTTCTTTTGAAAAAGTTAAGCATGCATATGGAGTTTGTTTTTCAAAAAGTAAGGGAAAAACTTGGTCCTTAAATTCAATCATTACAGGTAATGCTTGTTGACTTGCTTTTTCTTCGAATTTTTCTTTGTTCATTTTACACCTCTTTATTTTAGTTTTTCAATCATTATTAGAAAAGGGGGAGTGTTCTTTTGATTCATAGCCCCATATTTCATAACTTGATATTCTTTTTGTTCTAAGTTTTCCACAAAGTTTTCCACAGATACCTTTTCTTCGCTTCCACCTTCATGTCCATAGTATACCATAATTGCTAAGCGTGAGCTCTTTTCCATCATTGTAAGAATTTTTCTTAGTGCTACAAGGGTTGTAGAGGCCTTAGTAATTATTGATTTATCACTTTTAGGCAGATAACCAAGATTAAATATTGCTGCTTTAACTACTTTATCCACATACTTATCCACATTTTCATGCCCATCAAGGATAAGTTGGCCTTCTAATTTATTTTCCACAAGTTTTTCTTGTGTAGAAACTATTGCAGCCTCCTGGACATCAAAAGAATAAACTTTTTTAGTTAACTGAGCTAAAAAAATCGTATCAAAACCGTTTCCCATAGTAGCATCTATAACTATATCATCAGGCTCAATTATCTCCTTAAGCCAATAATGTGCCATTTTTAGCGGGCTTAACATATACTAATTACCTCCTAATTTTGCATCCTTGTATACTTCCACGTCGTTCCATCTCAGAATCAATAGCATTTAATACTTCCCATTTTTTCAAGCTCCACATTGGACCAATTAATGAGTCTCTTGGTGCATCTCCTGTTAATCTGTGGATAATTATATCTTTTGGAATAATTTCTAGCTGATCACATATAATATCCACATATTCTTCCTGTGATAAAAGTTGTAAACGTCCTTCATGATAGTCTCTTTGCATTCGGGTATTTCTCATCAAATGAAGCAAGTGTAACTTAATTCCCTGTATATCACTATCCTCAACTGTACGCCTTACATTCTCAATCATCATTCCCTTAGTTTCACCTGGTAAACCATTTATCAAATGAGTGCATACAAGGATACCTCTAGCTCGTAAATTTTTTACACCATCTAGGTAAGTTTGATAGTCGTGAGCACGATTTATAAGGTCGCTGGTCTCTTGATAAGTAGTTTGAAGACCTAGCTCGACCCAGACGGTCATTCGCTCGTTTAGCTCTGCCAGATAGTCAATAGTTTCTGGTGGTAAACAGTCAGGACGTGTACCAATATTTATTCCTACCACATCTGACATACTGACAGCCTGTTCAAAACGCTCACGCAATACCTCAACTGGAGCATGAGTGTTAGTAAAGTTTTGGAAGTATACAATATATTTCTTTACACCTTTCCACTTTTTGTGGAGAAATTCAACTTCCTTCTCAAATTGTACGGGGATAGGTTGCTCTGGCGCCACAATCATATCTCCCGAACCGGATACCGAACAAAAGGTGCAACCTCCTGAAGCAACAGTACCATCTCGGTTAGGGCAGTCGAATCCTGCATCAATCGGTACTTTAAATATCTTTTGGCCAAAGTTAGCTCGCAAGTATTCGTTCCAAGTAGTATAAGACTTTTGGGTCATTTTTGCTCTCCCTTAAATCGTAGTTGAAAACGCCAAGCGTCATAATAGGGATACGCATATAATACACACCCACTTGCCAACAAATATCCACCGATAATATCAGTAGGATAATGTACTCCCAGATAAATTCGTGAAAAACCAACGATTAATACAATTAGTCCTAAAGCTATCGCAAGTATGGTTTTTGAAGATCTTGTTTTTAATCTAGCAGAGAAGATAAAAAACAAAGATAGAAATACTACCATTGAAGTTGCCGCGTGCCCACTTGGAAACGAAAGTGTTGTTTCATGTACTAAATGCACTCCATCTGGTCTACTTCGATTATATACATATTTTAAAATCGGATTTAATATTCCTGATACTAAAATAAAATTACCAGCTAGAAAAACTGATTCACTATACCACTTACGCCAGATAAACAATAATATTAAAACAATCATTATAATAATAATTGAAATTGGATTAACAATCCCTGTAAAGAACTTAAGGAAACTAGTCATTGAATCACTACGTAATGAAAATGCCCAATTTTGAATAGCGCTATCAAATGGTTTAACTGTGTCTGGGTAAAATTTTATTGTGTAACCTAAAAACATAAGGACTAGTAAAAGGACACTAGCCGTAAATCGGTAATATAATTTATTTTTCATAAAGATTATTATAACATTTTGGAATTAGCTTACAAGATTTTTAAATATAGTCTTTCATCTTATTAACATGTGGATAAGTTTATATAGATAGTTGATTTCATTTAAAAACTGACATCATTTGTTAATAATGTCAGTTATCTTCTATTTATTGTTATAAATATTCCCAAGACTTACTTGAATTTCGCCTGATTGAATATCTAATTTTTCTACTTTTAAAATTGATTTATAATCCTCAACTTGGCGATCTCCATTAAAGACCCCTTCAGCAAGAACTGCAATACCTGCAAGTTGACAGTCAAACTCAGATACCAGACTACGCATTCCGTCAAAAGTTCCTCCGCCTTTCATGAAGTCATCTACAAGAAGAACATTGCTTCCTGATTTGAGACTACGCTTAGAAAGAGTCATTTTTTCTACTCGAGCACTTGATCCTGACATATAATTGACACTGACTGTTGCTCCTTCAGTGATTTTAGGGTCACGCCTTGCAATAACAAAAGGTACTCCTAAAATTTCTGCAACGGATTGAGCAATGGGCACACCCTTAGTCGCAATTGTCATTATTGCATCAATGTTTGAATCTCTAAACTCATGAGCAATAATTTTCCCAATATTTTTAAGAACTCTTGGATCACCTAAGAGATCAGAAAGGTAAATATAGCCCCCAGGTAAGATGCGGTTATCCTTTAATAATTCATCAAGTAGTTCTTTTGCAAGCACTAGACTAAAGTCATTACTGATACCTGGTGTAAAAACAACCCCACCGCTTACTCCTGCATAAGTTGTGATAATTCCAACTTCACTTTCCTCAAAAATCTTTTTAATAATTAATAAATCTTCTGAGATTGAAGATTTCGCAGCATTATAGCGATTACTAAAAAAAGTTAATGATGTTAATTGATTGGGATTATTTAAAAGATAGTTTGTAAAATCTACCAATCGTTCGCTTCTTTTCATAAATATATCCTTCCTGAATTTATATTATCTCTATTTTACACGAAAAAACACGAATATTCAATGGAATATTCGTGTTTTTATTATGTTATTCAGAACGATTAAATATATTAAGCGTTCCCACCATTTTTCTTAATGATTTCTTCTTGTACAGATTTTGGAACATCTTCATAGTGGTCAAATACCATCATAAATGTACCACGTCCTTGAGTTGCAGAACGTAGAGTTGTTGCATATCCAAACATTTCAGCAAGTGGAACAAATGCATTAACGATTTGGCTGTTACCATGTGCTTCCATACCATCAACACGGCCACGACGAGCAGTAACGTGTCCCATGATATCTCCCAAGTTATCTTCAGGAACTGTGATTGTAACTTTCATCATTGGTTCAAGAATTGTTGGGTTAGCTTTCTTAGCTGCTGCTTTAAGTGCATATGAAGCTGCAACACGGAATGCTGTTTCATTTGAATCGACATCATGGTATGAACCATCATAAAGTTTAGCTTTAACGTCTACGATTGGGTATCCAGCAAGAACACCGTTTTGCATAGATTCTTCAAGTCCTTTTTCAACTGCTGGGATGTATTCACGAGGAACTACACCACCGACAATAGCGTTTTCAAACTCAAATCCTTTACCTTCTTCGTTTGGAGTGAATTCAATCCATACGTGTCCGTATTGTCCTTTACCACCTGATTGACGTACGAATTTACCTTCTGCTTGAGTAGGAGCACGGAAAGTTTCACGGTATGATACTTGAGGAGCACCAACGTTAGCTTCAACTTTAAATTCACGTCTCATACGGTCAACAAGAACGTCAAGGTGAAGTTCACCCATACCAGAGATAACTGTTTCACCAGTTTCAACGTTTGTTTCAACGCGGAAAGTTGGATCTTCTTCAGCAAGTTTTTGAAGGGCAACACCCATCTTATCTTGGTCTGCTTTAGATTTTGGTTCAACAGAAAGTTGGATAACTGGTTCTGGGATTTCAATTGACTCAAGAATTACTTTATGTTTTTCATCAGCTAATGTATCACCAGTTGTAGTATCTTTAAGACCTACGGCAGCTGCGATATCACCTGAGTAAACAACATCGATTTCTTTACGAGTGTTAGCATGCATTTGTAGGATACGTCCGATACGTTCACGTTTACCTTTAGAAGTGTTTAAAGTATATGAACCTGATTCAAGGATACCTGAGTATACACGGAAGAAAGTAAGACGTCCAACGAATGGGTCAGTCATGATCTTGAATGCAAGTGCTGCAAATGGTTCTTCATCAGAAGCTGGACGAGTTTCTTCTTCGTCAGTATCTGGGTTGATACCTTTGATTGCAGGAATATCTAGTGGTGAAGGTAGGTAATCAATAACTGCATCAAGCATCATTTGAACACCTTTGTTCTTGAAGGCAGAACCAGCAAGCATTGGGTAGAATTCTACTTTGATTGTAGCATTACGGATACCATCTTTAAGCTCAGCTTCAGTAATTTCTTCACCTTCTAGGTATTTCATCATAAGCTCTTCATCAGTTTCAGCAACAGCTTCAACTAATTTTTCACGCCATTCATTAGCAAGAGCTTCATATTCTTCAGGATCAAAGTTTAATGATTTTAATTCTTCTTTAAATTCATCAGAACCTACAACAGTTTCTTTAATATCAGTACCAAGGTCGTTAGTATAGATTTCAGATGTCATAGTTACAAGGTCAATAATACCGATGAAATCATCTTCAGCTCCAATTGGAATTTGGATTGGATGAGCATTGGCATTCAAACGATCATGTAAAGTTGATAGAGAGTAGTAGAAGTCAGCACCGATTTTATCCATTTTGTTAGCAAATACGATACGAGGTACTTTATATTCAGTTGCTTGACGCCAAACAGTTTCTGTTTGAGGTTCTACACCTGATTGTGCATCAAGTACTGTTACAGCTCCATCAAGTACGCGAAGTGAACGTTGTACTTCAATTGTGAAGTCTACGTGTCCTGGTGTATCGATGATGTTTACGCGGTTACCTTTCCATTCTGCAGTTGTTGCAGCTGAAGTGATTGTGATACCACGTTCTTGTTCTTGCTCCATCCAGTCCATTTGTGATGCACCTTCGTGAGTTTCACCGATTTTGTGAATTTTACCAGTATAGTAAAGTACACGTTCAGTTGTTGTTGTTTTACCAGCATCGACGTGAGCCATGATACCGATATTACGAGTGTTTTCTAACGAAAATTCGCGTGCCATTAGGTTGTTCTCCTTAATTATTTAATAAATTTATTCTAACACATTTTAATACCAAAACAAAACTGGAAGGGCAGTAGCCCACCCAGTCATGTCTTGTATGTTTATCTATAAATATTTTTTGTCTAGTTAACTAGACGGTAATAACTTTGTCTTAATATCAATTTTTTAAAAGAATTGACTACAAAGTTTTTTGCCAATAAAGGCTTTCGAATATAATATTCGAAAAATCTTACCAGCGGAAGTGTGCGAATGCACGGTTAGCTTCTGCCATTTTGTGAGTATCTTCACGTTTTTTAACAGATCCACCAGTGTTGTTAGCTGCATCCATGATTTCTTTTGCAAGACGGTCTTGCATAGTGTGTTCACCACGTTTACGAGCAATTGTTACTAACCAACGAAGTCCAAGTGTAGTACGACGTTCTGGACGTACTTCAACTGGTACTTGGTAGTTTGATCCACCAACACGACGAGCGCGAACTTCAAGAATAGGCATAATGTTTTCCATAGCAGCTTCAAAAACTTCTAATGGTTCATTTCCTGTTGTTTCTTTAATTTGATCAAACGCACCATAAACGATGCTAGCTGCAGTACCACGTTTACCATCTAACATAAGGCGGTTGATAAGACGTGTAACGACTTTAGAATTATATAACGGATCTGGCAAAACTTCACGTTTTGGAGCTTGTCCTTTACGACTCATTTCGAGTTATCTCCTTCTTATTTTTATTAATCTTTTAAACCTGTAATCTACTTACGGTTAATGTATCTTATTCATAATTTAAGTAAGTCTCACTGTTTTTTGTGACCAGTAAATTCTGGAACAAAACTCAATAAAAATTGATAAATTAAGCTTTAGGTTTTTTAGTTCCGTATTTAGAACGGCTTTGTCTACGATCTGTAACACCTGCAGTATCAAGTGCTCCACGAACGATATGGTAACGTACCCCTGGAAGGTCTTTTACACGTCCACCACGGATAAGTACAACACTGTGTTCTTGTAGGTTGTGTCCGATACCTGGAATGTAGGCAGTTACTTCAATAAGGTTTGATAAACGTACACGAGCGTATTTACGAAGTGCAGAGTTTGGTTTCTTAGGTGTCATAGTACCAACACGAGTTGCTACTCCACGTTTTTGTGGTGATGAAAGCTTAGTTTGAACTTTTTTACGGCTATTGTATCCGATGTTCAATGCTGGTGAGTCTGATTTTTCTACTTTTGATTTACGCGGTTTGCGAACCAATTGGTTAATAGTAGGCATTTAATTAACTTACTCCTTATTTTTATAATTTGTGTTTTGTAGTCTTTAGATAACCAAGGGTGACTTGATTACCAACGCGGTCACGCAGACAACGGTTGTGTGTACCTTGCAACTTGTCAGCACGTCTCTGTACACTTTCGAGAGACCAAATGTAAAAAGTACCGTTAGTAATAATATCACTTAAAGTCACTAGTGTCAATAAAATTTACTTAGAAAATAAGTAATTAAAGGATTTTGCATACATTCCAATAAATATACTCAATTTTTTTCTATGTTACGATTAACAATTGATATATTTCTTTAGAAAATATTTTTCATTTCACTCGTGTACTTTTAGATATTTAGATAATTATTCATCAAGTATATATTGACAAAAAAATCGCTCACGCGATTTTATTTAGCTGTAGCTTCTGTTTGCTCAACGTCTTCAACAGTGAAACCTGCTTCTGTAAACTTATCTTTTATTTCTTTCTCTGATAATTTACCTTCAATCAAGATTTCAAGAATAGTTGTCTTATCCTCTTTATTGTTTAACTGAATAATACTAGAAACATTGAATTCATTTTCAGTTACTAAATCAGAAATTCTCTCAAGAACTCCAATTTCATTTTTCATGACTAAACGTAAACGAATTCCTGGTTCTCCATATCCCGCAATCTTTAAGAATGCATCAAATACATCCTTATCCGTAATTATTCCTTCAACTTTCCCATCATCAACAACCGGTAGCACGCTAACATTGTTTTCACGCATCAAATATACTGCATCCTCAAGAGAAGCGAATTGTGAAACTGTGATAACATTTTTTATCATGATTGCCTTAACTGTTGTCTTATTCAACAAGTAATTCATTTCATAAACTGATAAGCTAGTTGCCTTACTAGGACTAGCTTCAGCAATCGTACCTTCCGTTACCAAACCGACGAGCTTACCTCCATCAAGTACTGGCAAACGATGAATTCTTTTTTCACGCATCAAATCCGTAGCTTTCGCCACTTTCGTATCAGGAGTAACACTAACTACTTCTGTTGTCATAAAATCCTTAACTGCCATCTTTTCTCCTTATTATTTTTGTTTTTATAATTCAAATTCACTACCAAATTACTAAATTCTTATTTTGACTAATTGATAAACTTTTGTTTAGCCACCTAGATATGCTTTTCGTACTTCATCACTAGCAAGCAGTTCTTGCCCAGTTCCTGCAAGAACAATTTGTCCTGTTTCAAGGACATAACCTCTGTTCGCAATTGAGAGTGCCATATTAGCATTTTGTTCAATTAAAAGTACAGTAGTTCCTTGTTTCTGTATATCTTGAATTATATCAAAAATTTCTTGAATAAATATTGGTGCGAGCCCCATTGATGGTTCATCAAGTAATAATAATTTAGGTGTACCCATCAGAGCTCTACCCATGGCAAGCATTTGTTGTTCACCACCGGATAAAGTAGCGGCATCTTGATTTTTACGCTCCTCCAACCTAGGGAAACGGTCAAAAACTTTTTTAAGGTTTCTTTGATTTTCTTCACGGTCTTTCTTGAGAAAAGCACCCATTTCAAGATTTTCCAATACCGTCATTCCTGAAAAAACATGACGTCCTTCTGGAACTTGACAAAGTCCTGAGGAAACTATTTTTTGTGGTGCAGTCTTTTGTATTTCTTGCCCTTCAAAAGTAATAATTCCTTCTTTAGGACGAACTAGACCTGAAATTGTATGAAGAATTGTTGTTTTACCAGCACCATTAGCACCAATAAGTGATACAACTTCTCCCTCATTAACTTCGAAATTTACATCTTTTACAGCTTGGATGACACCATAATAAACAGACAAATTTTCAACTTTTAACATTATGCTTCACCTCCAAGATATGCTTCAATAACACGTTTATTATTCCTAATTTCTTCTGGAGTACCGTGAGCAATCATACGACCATATTCAAGTACATAGATACGCTCACAAACACTCATCACTAGTCCCATATCATGTTCAATCAAGAGTACAGTAATATCAAACTTTTCTTGGATTTCTTTGATCAAAATAGTAAGTTCTGCTGTTTCTTGTGGATTCATACCTGCTGCTGGTTCATCAAGAAATAAAATTTTTGGCTTTGTAGCAAGCGCTCTAACAATTTCAAGCTTTCTTTGTTGACCATAAGGTAAATTTTTAGCTAGAGTTTCAGTTTTATCCTCTAAATCGAATATTTTTAATAATTCAACGGCATTTTTTCTAAGCTCTTCATCCTGATTATAGAAGGCTGGTAAACGAAGAAATGTTGCAAGAAAATGATTTCTCTTTTTAGCACCCATTGCAATCAAAACGTTGTCCATTACTGATAGGTCTTTGAATAATCTAATATTCTGGAAAGTTCTCCCTAAACCAGATTGTGCGAATTTATAAGGAGGAAGACCATTTAGTTTTTCCCCATCAAGGACAATAGTACCTTCAGTAGGTTCATAAACACCTGTTAATAAGTTAAATAGAGTAGTCTTACCAGCTCCATTAGGTCCAATTAGACCTACTAACTCAGATTTCTCTAGCTCCATACTTACATCACTAACTGCCGTAAGTCCACCAAAGTTTTTTGTTAAATTTTTTACTTCAAGAAGTGCCATTTATCTGCCCTCCTTTGTTTTTTTATTAAATAGAGTTGATAATTTGAATTCTTTTGTACCAAGCAATCCTCCTGGACGGAAAATCATGACCATAATCAAAGCGAGTGAATATATTATCATACGTAAGCTTCCGAAATCTTGTAAGAATACATTTAGGAAACCTAAGGCAATAGCCGCAATTATTGTACCTGTAATTGAGCCTAGACCTCCAAATACGACTATAATAATGATATTTACTGACTGGAGCCAAGTGAAGTCTTTCGGTGTAACTGTACCAATTAAACCAGCATAGAGTGATCCGGCAATACTAGATAATACTGCTCCATACACAAATGCGATAACCTTAACTTTAGTTGTATTGACACCCATTGACTCCGCTGCAATTTCATCTTCACGTATTGAGAGAGTCTCACGTCCTGCTGTTGAATTAATAAAGTTCATAGTGAAAACGACAGCTAATACGACGAAAATATATACTGTTTGCCAGTTGGTGAATCTTGGAATACCTGATAGACCTGCTGCTCCATTTGTAAGTTCTCCTCCATTCATAATTAAAATACGAATGATCTCCGACACTCCCAATGTTGCTATTGCAAGATAATCTCCTTTCAGCCTCAATGTTGGAATACCAACGATTAAGGCAAGTAAGCCAGCTACAACCGCTCCAGCAAACATCGCCAAATAAAAATGTACATAATAACGACTATACATACCAACAATAGCAGCAGCATATGCTCCTACCGCCATAAATCCCGCAGTACCAAATGAGAATTGTCCACTAATACCCATGATAAAATTTAGCGCAACTGCAAGAATGATTTGAATACCAATATATGAAATAGTTTGAACACCGAATGGATTTATCACACCACCACCGATTAACAGAGATAATAATAAATAACCAGCTACTATAAGCGCCAACCAGGTAAGGTTAATTTTAAAATTCTTTTTCATATTACACCTTCTCCTTAACATCTTTACCAAGAATTCCTGATGGTTTAACAAGTAAGATGATAATTAAAATTGCATAAACAACTGCATCCTTATATCCTGCAAGCCATGAAAGCTTTCCAGGAAGTGATTGGGTAAATGTTTCTAATAAACCAATTACTATACCACCTAATGCTGCACCTGGAATAATTCCGATACCACCCAGAACAGCAGCTACAAAGGCTTTAAGTCCTGGTGTCATTCCCATCAGTGGATCTATTGAGCCATAGTAAAGACCAATCATAACTCCTGCTGCTCCGGCAAGTGCTGATCCTAGAGCAAATGTAAAACTGATAGTGTGGTCAACGTTGATTCCCATAAGTTGAGCAGCCTCTGTATCTACTGAAACTGCACGCATTGCTTTACCCATTTTTGTCTTTTGTACAATCAATTGAAGTAAAATCATTAAGACAAGCGAAGTTATCAAAATCATTAATTGGATATTTGTAATGTTTATTGATCCAAAAGTGTATTTTTTGACCTCAATTGCTTGTGGAAACTGTCTTGCTGAAGATCCAAAAAAGTAAATCATCACATTTTCAAGCAAGAATGACACACCTATTGCAGTAATTAAAGCTGCAATTCTAGTAGAATTTCTAAGTGGTCTATAAGCTAGAAATTCAATTATTACACCTAAACATCCTGTCAAAATCATCGATAGAATAAGAGCAATATAAAAATTCATATGTAAATTATTTATCAGAAAGTAACCTATAAAGGCTCCCATCATGTATACATCACCGTGAGCAAAGTTGATAAGCTTGATAATCCCATATACCATTGTATAACCTAAGGCAATTAGAGCATAGACACTACCAAGAATCAAACCGTTTACTATTATTTGCATTGATTCTCCTTTAAACTTTTTTCATTTTTATTCGGGGTTTACTACTTCTGCTTTAGATTCTACTCCATTATCTAAAGTTACAATAACAGCGGACTTAATTGGATTATGATTCTTATCTATAGTCATAACACCAGTAACTCCATTAAAATCTTTTATTTGAGCTAATTCTTTAGCTAACTGAGCTGAGTCTTCAACTTTACCTTTTTCAGCAGCCTCTTTTATCATGTAAACCGCATCATAAGCAAGTGCGGCAAAAGCAGATGGCTCTTGATTATTTGCTTTCTTAAAGTTCTTTATAAAAGGTTCAGTTTTACTACTTGCTGGCGCTTTCGGAGAGAAAGCAGCTACATAATGAACATCCGTTGCTGCCTTTTTACCTGAAAGCTGTACATAGGTGTCTGAAGCGAATCCGTCGCCTCCAATTATAGGAGCAGTGATTCCAAGTTCACGCGCTTGTTTTGTGATCAACCCTGTTTCATTATAGTAACCAGGCATTACAATTGCATCATAATTAAGTTTTTTAACTTTTGATAGCGTAGCTTGAAAGTCTTTATCTCCTGATTGGAACGTTACTGTATCTACAATATCTCCTTTAAAATTCTTCTTAAATGAAGAATAGATACCTTTGGCATAGTCACTAGAATTATCATAATAGATTAAAACTTTTTGTGCCTTTAAATTGTTAGTAACATAGGTTGAAATAATTCTTCCTTGATCACTATCTTGGAATATCGTCCTAAAGGCGAATTCATTAAGACGACCGTTTTTCATTAATGTTAAACTATCATCTGATCCTGAAGGTGTAATTAAAGGAACACCTGCTTGAGTCATATTAGGAATTGTTGCTTTTGCAGCTCCTGATGTTGCCGGTCCTACTGCTGCTACTACTTTATCATTTGATACCAAACTACTTGCTACACTGGCAGCTTCAGCATTATCAGATTTGTTGTCTTTAGAGACAACTTCTATTTTTTTACCATTGATGCCACCAGATTCATTAATTTCTTTAACTGCTAGGTCAGCTCCCATTTTTTCCTGTGATCCATAGGCTGCTACAGCTCCTGTAAGTTCTAAATTGTAACCGATTTTAAATGTATCACCAACATTATTCGCTGCACCTTCTGGCGCTCCAATTGGTGCTTGAGCACAGCCAGCGAGTGATAACGTTGCTAGAACAGCTAAAGCAGATTTAACTACTTTTTTCATATTTTAAACCTCTCCAAATTATTCATACTATTTATTTCCAAATATAATATCGTATTATATTAAATTGTCTGAAAATTGTCAATAATAAAATTCTTTAAACAGATACTTCTGTTACAAATAAAAAAGAAAGCTAGATGTAGCTTTCTAAATATATTTATATAAAAATTATTAACTATTTATCTTCCTTTTCTGAGTATATAAGTCCAAGTTCTTTCTTAATTTGTGATGATGAGGTTGCTCCACGAGGGAAATACATTATCTTCAAATTTGGAAAATTTTCTTTTAAAAAGTCAAATTTTCCTCTCCAGTCATCGCCCATAGCAAATATGTCCACGTCAAACATATCTATATAAAGTGCCTTATCATCCCAACTTTGCTCAGGAACTACTAAATCAACATATCTTAATGATTCAAGTATATATTTTCTTGTATCATATGATTGATAAGCTTTTTTTCCTTTTCCAGCATTAAACTCATCTGTTGATAACATGACAATTAGCTTATCTCCAAGATTGCGAGCATTACGCAACATGTTGATATGACTTTCATGAAGAATATCAAAAGTTCCAGCCACCAAAACAATTTTTTCTTTATTACTCATAAATCTTCCTTTTATATCTTTTTTTATTTAATATAACATAGAAATCAAGTCATAGCAATTGTGTTATATACAACTATTACATATTTTAGTGTTATAAATACTCTTCTCTTTTCCTATTATCAATAGCCATAAATATAAAACTTAGTATTGGAAGTGTGATAAATAGCCAACGACCGATATTTGGATTTATGTATCCAAAAATCGTTAAAATAACCGCCCAAATAAGCGAGATAAGCAAACGGCCTAGTGAAATTTTTTTAGAAAGTTCACCAGTAACTTTCATACCTTTAAATCTTTCTTTAGATATAGCATAGTTCAAGAATCCTTGACTTAGCCTAATTAAGATAAAGGCGACTCCATAATTCAATACTGCAAAGCTCGTGGGCTCAACCATTATCCATTTGGTCAATAAGGGAATAATTGATAATATTGCCATAAATATAAAGTCAAATACTACTATACTATCGGTTATTTCATCTACATCATCGTACATTTTATGATGGGTAATCCAGAAGTCGGCCATTAGGAAAAATGATACTAAAAATATCCCAATACTTTCTAAAAATTCACTATAACCGCTATTACCAGTGGGAATGGGTATCTCAAGCAACATAACTGTCGTTATTATGGCAATTATTGCATCATTAAACAATTCCAAGTGTTCACGTAATCTTTTGTTTCTTTTATGAGCACGCGCTTCACCCAGCTTCCTCATCTCATTGGGGACTTCTTTTTCATCCATATCTTTAAATTCTGGATGATTTTGCAAAAATTCTTCTTGCATTTCTTGACGAGTCTTTATAATTTCAGCTTCTTTTTCTGACTTATTTTTCATTCTTCTTTTTTCTAAAGAATTATTTTTATCTCTAACCATTTTCTGCCTCTATACATTTTATTTAGTTTAAAAAACAACAATCTAACGAATTTATTTTAAATAAAAATGCCTAACCTGTCAAATTATAGGTTAAACATTTTTCGCTTCCTTAAGGATTAACTACTTATCTTGCTTCAGCAGTATCAAGTACGATAGTCACAGGCCCATCGTTTACAATACTGACCTGCATATCTGCCCCAAATATACCTGTCTGAATATCTTCAATACCCTCTTCTTTTAGTTTCTCATTAAAAGATTGATAGCATTTACTAGCATAATCTGGATTCCCTGCCTTAGTAAAACTTGGACGATTACCTTTTTTCGTATCAGCATAGAGGGTAAACTGGGAAATTGATAAAATACTTCCCTGAACGTCTTTAACTGATAGATTCATCTTGCCATTTTCGTCCGAGAAGATTCGCATATTAGCAATCTTTCGCGCAGCATAGGCTATGTCAACTTCGCTATCTGTGTCTTCCACACCGACAAGTAAAAGTAAACCTTCTTTAATCTGTCCCACAACTTTCGAATCAATGGATACACCGGCTTGTGAGACTCTCTGTATTACTATTCTCATTTATCCATTTGTCCTTTTAACCGAATAAACATCTGGTACCATCTTGATTTTATCAACAACATAAGTTAACTCATTAAGATTTTTGATACCAAGTGAAACGTGGATATTTGCAGTCTTCATATCCTTACTTGGTACAGCTGATACAGAAACCAAGTTCTTAGTTGTATTACTTAGAACTTGTAGAATATCATTTAGAAGACCTGGACGGTTGAAACCATATACGTCAACGTTTGCAACATATTCTTTGCTGTTAGAAATACTAGAACCTTCCCATTCAACATCAATCAAACGACTTTCATAATCAGGCTGCGCCTTAACATTTTGGCAATCACTTCTATGGATTGACACTCCGCGACCTTTAGTAATGTATCCAATAATATCATCACCAGGTACTGGGTTACAACATTTACTCATACGAACTAGGAGACTATCAATATCAGCAACATTCACTCCACCATCATGGTGAACCTTCATTACATCAGCATTAGTCTTTTTAACCTCGCCACCTTGCATAAGCTCTTCAGCTTCTTGGCGTTGTTTTTCACGCTCACGCTCGCGACGTTCTTCTTCAGTTAACTTATTGAAGACACTTATAACCCCTGTCTCACCAAAACCTATTGAGGCAAAAAGTGCATCAGCATTCTTGAAGTTTAATTTATCGCAGACATCGTCAAGGTGCTTCTTATCAAGGTATTGATTAGCTACAAAATCATGTTCTTGCAAGTAATCTTGAAGCATCTCACGACCCTTATTAACAGATAATTCTTTGTCTTGATTCTTGAAAAAATTCTTAATTTTATTCTTGGCCTTATTAGTTTTAACCAATTTAAGCCAGTCTCTACTTGGTCCAAATGAAGATTTACTTGTTATGATTTCAACAACATCCCCTGTTTTTAAAACATGAGTAATTGGAACCATACGTCCATTAACCTTAGCACCAGTTGCTTTATCCCCTACTTGAGTGTGGATGGCATAGGCAAAGTCAATCGGAACACTTCCAGCAGGTAATTCCTGAACTTCTCCATCAGGAGTAAAGACATAGATCTTTTCAGCAAATATATCCTCTTGAACCTGCTTAACAAAATCTTGAGCATTGTTACTTGCATCTTGAAGCTCAACTAATTCTTGAATCCAATTCAAATTCTGATTAAGCTCTTCTGCCTTAGGAGATTTTCTCCCCTCTTTATAAGCCCAGTGTGCAGCAACTCCATACTCAGCAATTTCATGCATCTTTTTAGTCCTAATTTGAAACTCAATTGGTCCATTAGGTCCATAAACAGTAGTATGAATAGATTGATAACCATTTTCTTTTGGGTTTGCAATGTAATCTTTAAAACGCCCAGGCATTGGTTTCCATAAATCATGAATATAGCCAAGTGTGGTGTAGACATCACTAGTTGTATCTAATACGCAACGAATAGCTATTAAATCATATATTTGATCAAATCTCTTCTTCTTATCATGCATTTTTTTATAGATGGAATAAATATGCTTTGGTCTCCCATAAACATCCGCATCCTTAATACCAACATTTTCTAATTGTTCAGTGAGTTTTCCAACAACCTCTTCAACTAAAGCCTCTCTATCAGCACGCTTTTCATTCATTAAACTGCGTATGCGATAAAATTCAGGTTGATTTAAATAACGGAAAGATAAATCTTCAAGTTCCCACTTAATACTACTGATTCCTAGACGATGAGCAAGTGGTGCATAAATTTCCATTGTTTCCGTTGAAATACGCTTTTGTTTATCTGGACGTAGATGCTTAAGAGTACGCATATTATGAAGACGATCAGCAAGTTTGACCAAAATTACTCGCATATCACGACTCATAGCCATTAGCATCTTACGGTGATTTTCCGCTAATTGCTCCTCATGCGACTTATATTCAACCTTACCAAGCTTTGTAACGCCATCAACAATATTTCTAGCATCAGATCCAAATTCACGCTCAATATCATCAAGAGTATAGTCAGTATCTTCAACTACATCATGTAAAAAGCCACATGAAACAGTGACAGCATCAAGTTTTAAACCAGCTAAAATACCTGCAACCTGAATTGGATGCACAATATATGGTTCTCCTGATTGTCTATATTGTTTAGCATGGGCCTTTGTCGCGTAGTCAAGAGCCTTATTGACCATACGGACATCCTTTTCATTCATGTAAGTAGAGGCGATTCGTACAACCTGTGCGCCCGTCAAATTTGGTTCAGTAGCCATGTTTTCTCCTAGGGTTTAATTATCTTGCCTAAAATAAAATGTGACATTTAACTAGTTGTAATAATCTTCTGTTATTGTCCAACTTGTATCCAGCCACTCTTTATTTTGTCTGCCAATCTTTGAATAAAGAAAAAAGTTATTAAATATCTCTTTTGCATAGTCTTCAAATTATTAAATATTATTCTAACACCATTTATAGGAAAAAAAAAGCACAATGCGTGCTTTATGAATGCTTTAGTGAATAATTATCCACTTTGTTAATTTTTGTTCAATAATTCTAGATAAAAGCTTATTGATGAAAGTGTATAAAGAGGAGCAGTTTCAGCTCTCATTATTCTTGGACCAAGACCAATAAGCTTAGCCCTCAAACCCACTAACCTATCAATTTCACTAGGACTGATTCCACCTTCTGGACCAAAGATAATTAATATTTTTTGTCCTTTTTTAGCTCCTTGCAATGCCTCTACAAATGTTGAATTTTCACCTTCCTTAGCTGATTCTTCATATGCCACTAAAACATGATCAAAATTCTTAAGTTCTCCTAGAAAATTAGCTTTATTCTCAAAAAGCGTAACTTCTGGAATCACTAGTCTTTTACTTTGTTCAGCAGCCCCAAGGCAAATTTTACTCAATCTTTCCTGACGCTTGGCAATTTTCTTACCGTCAAGTTTAGTAACTGACCAGTCTGCTGGGAATGCCCAAAGTTTATCAGCTCCTAACTCAGTTACTTTTTGAGCCAAGAAATCAAGCTTGTCGCCTTTGAGGAAACCAACTGCGATAGTCACACTAACTGGAAGCTCAGTATCTCGCTCAAGATATTCAAGAATCTGAACATTTTGATTTTCAACGACTTTAGCCAAAGCAAGTTTTTCTTCATTAAATACTAACTGAACTTCATCTCCCTCTTTTAGTCGCATGACGCTAAACATATGATTAAAGGTATCTTTATCTTCAATTTGAATTATAAAACCAATCTTTGGAGCATTCTTTTTAATAAAGTATTGTTGCATGATTTATCCTCCGATAACTCCCATAACATCGTCAGTTTTTTTGAAGATGCAAGCATTCCATTCACCTTGTTGCATACGAGTTTCAAGGAAAAATCCTGCTTTTTCAGCTGATTGTCTAACCATCTCCCACTTGCTCTCAATGATTCCACTCATGATTAGGTAACCATTATCTTTAACAATACGGTAAGCATCTTCTGTCATTAAGACTAAAATATCAGCTAAGATATTTGCGACGACGACATCAGCTTTTTTCTCTACACCATTTAGTAGGTCACCCACTGCAACATGGATATTTGTCATTCCTTCATTTAAATCAATATTTTCTTGAGCAACATTTACAGCCACTTGATCTAAATCATAGGCATAAATTTCCTTTGCTCCAAGTAATGATGCTGCAATTGATAGAACACCTGAACCAGTACCAACATCAAGCAATGTTTCTCCTCCACGAAGGATTTGCTCTAAAGCGTATAAAGACATTTTAGTTGTTGGGTGCGTCCCAGTACCAAAAGCCATACCTGGGTCAAGTCTAATAATTTTTTCAGATTCATTGATTGGCTCATAATCAGTCCATGAAGGTACAATAGTTAAATCATGGCTAATTCTCGTTGGTTCATAGTACTTTTTCCAAGAATCTGCCCAATCTTCTTCTGAAAGTTGGTTAGAACTTACTTTAACATCACCTACTTCGATTCCAAAAGTTGCTAGATTCTTAATTTTTTCTTCTACTTCCACTAAAATTTCTGAAATTACAAGATTTTCAGGGTAGTAACCAGCTATCGTAACAACATCAGATTGTTCAATTTCTGGCATAATTTCACCAAAGTTATCCACGTGATCTAAATAGTCAGCACTATCTTCAATCGCCAAACCTTGAGCTCCTGAATTAAGCATGATTTCACTAGCAGCTTCAACAGCCTCACGACCAAGTTCAACAGTTACTTCTTGCCATTTATCCATAATTATACATAACCTCCTAGTATCTTGGGTACTTAAAGAATTCAGTTTCAACCAAAGCAGCAGTCTTTTCGCCAAAAGCGTCGGCGTCAAATTTAGCTGAGAACTCCTCTGCTTCAGGATCTGCTAAAAAGTCCATTAAATCATCAAGGCCTTGATCTGCAGTTTCCTGTAAAAAGTCAACAAAGGCAGCAATAAATTCTTTAGATAGACCTTTTTCACTATAAGGGATCGTTGCAAGATATTCTTCAGCATCAACGCTAGACTTTTGTGGATTATAGAAAAGCACAGCATCCTCGTACAAGATATTTTCAGCCGACTCAACGTCATCAGCATCAACGATAGCTAGACCGTCCTTGTTCTCTGCTTCCAAAAGAAAGGCAAGCTCTACTGCATGATTCTTTTTATCCCAGTTAATTTCATAGTCATATGAAAAATTTTTATTAAGTTCGTCATTTAACTGACTTAAAAATCCTAATTTTGCCATTTTTATTTCCTATTCTATTCTTTAGATTATCCTTATTTTAACATATTTGGAAGAAGTTATAAGGGATATTATTTGAAAAGAAATTCTTCAAAGTGATGTTTAACAATTTTCAAAACATCTTGCAACATCCATAGTTAACCTATATAATTTTATATAGGTTACTAATTCAAAAATATCTGAGGAGAATCAATGGACTACTTAAAACTTGCCCAAGAAATTATTGACGGAACTAGAGAGATTACACCTGATGAAGCGCTCTATGTCTTAGAAAGTACTGATGATTGGTGGGCTATATATGCTGGTGCCGTAGCTTTAAAAAATGGAATTTCAGCTAATGAAGTTAGACTCAATACTTTGCTAAATGCTAAGAGTGGACTTTGTGCGGAAGACTGCGGATACTGTGCACAGTCTAAGTACAGCGAAGCTGAAGTAGAAACTTATGGATTAATTCCTAATGATGAAATTATTAAGAAAGCATTAATTGCTAAAAAGAATCATGCAAGTACTTTCTGTATTGCAATGAGTGGAACTCGTGCTACTATGCGTGAACTAAAAGTTATGGGTGATGCACTTAGAACTATTAAGGAAGACTTGAACTTAGAGCTATGTGTATCAATGGGACTTCTCGATAGTGAACAAATTGACTACCTTAAATCAGTGGGCGTTGACCGTGTAAATCATAACCTTAATACTCCAAGGGATAATTACGATAACATTACTACTACTCACAGCTATCAAGACCGAATTGATACCCTTGATCGATTAAATGAAGATGATGTAAATATCTGTTCTGGATTTATTTGCGGTATGGGTGAAACGGATGAACAACTAGTAGAGATGGCTTTTGACCTAAAAGAAA
Organism: Floricoccus penangensis; assembly: GCF_001832885.1. Classification (GTDB taxonomy): domain Bacteria; phylum Bacillota; class Bacilli; order Lactobacillales; family Streptococcaceae; genus Floricoccus; species Floricoccus penangensis. The sequence continues at coordinate 36,067 of NZ_MKIQ01000030.1, forward strand.
AGAACCCTTATTCAGTTCCTATGAACTTCTTACTACCGATTGATGGTACTAAATTAGAGGGAAGACACGAGCTTACGCCACTTCGTTGCTTAAAAGTTGTTACAATGATTAGATACCTCTTCCCACGTACAGAGATTCGTATCAGTGCAGGACGTGAATATCATTTAGCAGAAATGCAAAATCTAGGTATGCTCCTTGTGGATTCAATCTTCCTAGGAAATTACCTAACAGAAAAAGGCGATCCCGTTGAAAAAGATATTGAAGCAATTCACAAACATGGATTGAAAATTTATGAAGCAGTAACAGTAAAATAAGATTGATCAGAAAAGCCAGTCCTCACCTAATGAAGACTGGCTTTTTTATAGATCTTTTTTTATACTGCCAACAATTCTTCAAGCTTTGTCAGAAATATTTTGTCCTGTTTTTCTTGTAAACTTGCTTCTTCCTTCTTAAATAAAGGTGCAGTGTTCTCATATATGTGTTTAGCAACTTGAGCATTATTCATGGTGTAAAGGTGAATACCCGAAACTCCTTGTGTTGTTAGATCAACAATTTGGTCAATTGCATAAGCAAGGCCTGCAGCTTTTAATGATACTGGATCATTTTCATATCTATCCAATATTGCTAAGAATTTTCTTGGAAGTTTTGTCTGCGTTGTATTAAGTAGTCGTAAAGCTTGATTACGATTTACAATGGGCATGATTCCTGCAAGGATTGGAGCTTCAATTCCTGCAAGCTGACAAGATTCTTGGAAGTTATAAAAGAGATCATTATCAAAAAATAACTGAGTAATAAGTCTATCACAACCCGCATCAACCTTTTTCTTAAGATTATTAATATCAGCAATGCGGTTTATTGATTCTGGATGAACTTCTGGATAGCAAGCTCCTGTAACTTGAAAGTGAGGAGCTTTTTCCTTTACATAAGAAGTCAAATCGCTAGCATATTGGAAATCATGAGTTGGCTCAAAACCTTCAACTATATCACCTCTGAGAGCTAACAACTGATTAATACCTAGTTCATCAAGCTGTGTCAATATCTTGTCAACTTGTGCCTTTGTCAAATAAGCTGCTGGAAGGTGAGCTATACTTGAAATCCCTAATTCTTTTTGAATATAATCAGCCAGCTTAAGGGTAGTATCCTCAATATTTTTTTGTCTATTAGAACATGTAACACTAATAAAGTCTGGCTTTAAACCTTGAAGACCTTTGAGTGTAGTATATATTTTTTCCTCTCCCACCTGTGTATTTGGTGGAAAAATCTCAAATGAGAGACTTGGATAATTGGACATATTAATATTCCTTTCGTACGTCTTTAGCCGCCTGTGTAAGATTTACAAGGCTCGCCCTTGTTTCTGGAATACCACGTGTTTTAAGTCCGCAGTCAGGATTCACCCAAACTTTTTCTACAGGGACTTTAGTCAAGATGGTATGAATTGTTTTAGTAATTTCTTCGACTGATGGGATACGAGGAGAATGGATATCGTAAACCCCAGGTCCTACCTCTGTCTGGAAATTCTTAGCTTTTAGTTCGTCTAAGATGTCTAGGTTAGAACGTGATGCTTCAAATGAAATAACGTCTGCATCAAGCTGGTCGATTGCTGGAATGATATCTGTAAACTCGCTATAACACATATGTGTATGAATCTGCGTTTTCTCATCTACCTTGCTGTGAACTAATCTAAAGGCTGGAATTGCCCAGTCAAGATACTCCTTAAACCAGTCACTCTTACGTAGCGGAAGTTTTTCTCTCAAAGCCGCTTCATCAATCTGGATAATTCTAATACCATTTTTCTCGAGGTCAAGCACCTCTTCTTGAATGGCAAGAGCAATCTGTAAAGTTGACTCTCTCAAACTTATATCCTCACGGGGGAATGACCAGTTAAGAATGGTTACTGGACCTGTAAGCATCCCCTTTACAATCTTGTCAGTTTGCTCCTGAGCATAGGCTGACCACTTAACAGTAATTGGTCGCTCGCGCACCACATCACCCCAAATAATTGGAGGTTTAACACCACGAGTTCCGTATGATTGAACCCATCCATTTTGACTGAAAAGGTAACCTGACAAGTTTTGACCAAAGTATTCAACCATGTCATTTCGCTCAAACTCACCGTGAACTAAGACATCTAAGCCAATCTCTTCCTGCCAATTAAGCCAATCCTTAATTTGGTCACCTATGAAAGTATCATATTCTTCTTGTGAAACTTCACCCTTCTTAAGCTTGGCACGAATTTGCTTAACTTCCTTGGTCTGTGGGAATGAACCAATAGTTGTTGTCGGTAAAAGAGGTAATTTGAATACTTCTTTTTGGATAGCTTCCCTTTCAGCAAATGCTGGTAAACGTGTAAAATCAGCCTCTGTCAATCCATCAATTTTAGTGGCAAGTTCTTGATTTTTAGAGATTCTTTCCTTAGCAAATAAGGATTTATTTTGGTCCAAATATTCTTGACCTTCACCTTTTAAAATTGCTTCAAGCTCCTTTAATTCCTTTAATTTTTCCTTGGCAAAGGCAAAATGTTCAAGGACTTCTGGCTCAAATTTTTCATTTTCACTTGTATAAGGTACATGAAGTAGAGATGATGATGTAGTCAGTACCAAATCCTCAACTCCTAAATCTTCCAAGGTAGCTAAACTATTTTGGTAATTATTTTTCCAGATGTATTTCCCATTCACAATACCTGCAAATAACTTTTTATCTGCTGGGAAATTATCTTTGATTAATTCAATATTTTTAGGACCTTCCACAAGGTCAAGACCTATTCCATCAAAATCCAAGTCAATTAGCTGACTGTAAATATCTCTTACGTCACCAAAGTAAGTCTGAAGAAGGACTTTTAATTTTTTATCCGCTAAAAGTTCGCTATAAATTTCTTTGAAAAGATTAATATCTTCAGGACTTAAATCTTTGACAAGGCTTGGTTCGTCTACTTGAATCCATTCTGCACCAAATGAAGCAAGTCTTGTAAAGATTTCTTTATAAGCTGCAGTCAAATCCTTAGCAAAATCTTTTGCACTTAGCCCTTCTGCATAATCACTAAGTTTTAGTAGAGTGAATGGGCCAACAATTACTGGACGACTTGTAATTCCTAGTTCTTTTGCTTCCGCAAACTCATCGAAAATCTTAGTTCCAGTAAGTTTAATATTTGTATCCTTTGTAAACTTTGAAACAATATAGTGGTAGTTTGTGTTGAACCATTTTTTCATCGGAAGAGCTTTGATATCGCCTTTTTCACCCTGATAACCACGCGCAAGAGCAAAGTATTTATCTAAGTTTGATAGGTCAATTGTCTCAATTTCTTTAGGTACAATATTTAATAAAAATGCTGCATCTAAAGTATTATCATAAAGAGAAAAATCATTAGAAGGTATAATATCAATTCCAGCATCCTCAACTTCCTTCCAGTGCTTTTTACGAATATCTTTTGTTATTTGTTTAAATTCATCTTCTGTAATTTCTTTTCTGAAATATTTTTCAGTCGCAAATTTTAATTCTCTATGTTCACCTATACGGGGAAAACCAATAATTGTTGTTGTCATAAAAACTCCCTATCTATCTCTTGCTATATTTGCTTTCTTTTCCTTATTTCAAAGCTATAACATATAAATTAACATATAGAAACTTTTTTGGATAACTGATAATAAACATAGATTGTTATAGTCAAAAGCTATAACCTTTGCTATAATTATAGAAAGGAGTATGAAATGAGAATACAACAACTTATTTATTTAGAAAAAATTGCTGAAAAAGGGTCTATCAACGAAGCTGCCAAAGAACTCTTTCTAACACAGCCTAGTCTTTCAAACGCCATTAAGGAACTTGAAAGTGAAATGGAGATTCAATTACTTTTAAGAACTAAAAACGGTGTTTCTTTGACACCTGAAGGAAGGGAATTCCTTGTTTATTCAAGGCAAATTCTTGACCAAGTAAATCTATTAGAAGAAAAATATAAAAATAAATCACCGAGAAAACAAGCTTTTTCAGTATCTGCCCAACACTATGCCTTTGTAGTTCACGCTTTTGTTGAGCTTGTAAAGTCAATCAATAGTGATGAGTACCAACTTACTCTGAGAGAAACTGAAACTCAAAACATCTTAGATGACTTAACTAACTTTAAGAGTGAAATCGGAGTTCTCTATCTGAATTCCTTTAACAGGCAGGTGCTGTCAAAACTTTTTAAGGAAAAGGGATTGATTTTTACTCCTCTTTTCGATGCTAAACCACACGTTTTCATTAGTCGTTACAACCCTCTTGCCAAGCAGAAATCTATTAAGCTAGAGGATTTGGAAGACTATACTTACCTATCCTACGAGCAGGGTGAGAATAACTCATTCTACTTTTCAGAAGAAATTTTGAGTACGTGGGATCGCAAGATGGAAATCAAGGTTAGTGACCGCGCTACTATCTTTAATCTTATGGTTGGGCTTAATGGTTACACTATCAGTTCAGGGATTATATCAAGTGAACTTAATGATGATAAGATTGTGGCCATTCCACTTGAATATGAGGACACTATCCAGTTTGGTTGGCTCAAACAAGAGCAGCGTGAACTTAGTCCTATGGGGAATAAATATCTAGACCTTCTTAAGGAACATATAAGGGGTTATGGCTTCCACATTTACGAATAAAATATAGTCACTTAAAAATGGACAACGTAGTAAAACGAAGGTATTTCTATTTTAATCAACTATAAAACTATAAAACGACGAAAGAGGAGAACTTTCGCCGTTTTTTTGATTTTCACATACACTATTTAAATCTATAAGGAGTTTTTTGATAAATACAATTTATCCAATTATGGTAGAGGAGATAGGCTTCAGAGCGCCATGTGTTCTTCATGGTATCAGCTGTATCTGATAAATAATAATTATGGGGCTTTGCCGTACCTATTCCTGCTTGATTATCTCTCACATATTCTTTATGTAAGCTATCGGTCTCGTACTCCATATGCCCGAGAACGAATATATTTTTATCATCTTGAGATGATAGTATTAGTGGTCCAAGTTCACTATTAGTTGATAGCACCTTAATTGGAGCTTTGTTTAACTGCTCCAAATCAAGTCCTGTATATCTTGATTGAGGGCTATCAAAAGTATCACTAAATCCACGGAAAAGATATGCCTCTTCCTTAATTTCATTTTCATAGAGCCCAAAAATTTTCTTGTCAAACTGAACCTTATCGACCCCGTAATGGTAGTAAAGACTTGCTTGTGCTCCCCAACAAATATGTAGGTTTGAGGTAACGTTGGTTTGGCTCCAAGCCAAGACTTTTTTTAATTCTTGCCAGTAATCAACTTGCTCAAAGGGTAGAGTCTCAACAGGTGCTCCAGTTATGATTAGTGCGTCATAAAAGCTGTCTTTTATATCCTCGTAAGTTAGATAAAAGTCATCAAGGTAGGTTTTTTCAGTATTCTTGCATGTATGACTTTCCATCTGAAGGAAATCAACTTCAAGCTGGAGTGGAGTTTGAGATAGAAGCCTGAGGAATTGCAACTCAGTTTCTATTTTATTGGGCATTAAGTTTAAAATGGCAATTTTCAACGGTCTGATATCCTGACTTAAGGCTCTCTCAGTTGTTAGGGAAAATATTCCTTCTTCTTCCAAAAGCGCCTTTGCAGGTAGGTCAGTTGCTACTTTAATGGGCATTATTCACCTCCTTATCTTTTTTTAGTTACCCAAAATAACTAGAAGCTATTTTAGAGTTATTAATCTTTAACTTTTTCTGTAATTTTAGTAAAACGATCTAGTGCAAATGGACTTAAATCAAGATTTGTTTCTTCTTTTCCTAGAGCACGATTAGCTAATATGTGTCCAAGTACTGAAACAAACTTGAATCCATGACCGCTTAGACCTGTAACAATTTGTGTTCGATCATCTAGCCAGTCAATAATAAAATCTTCATCAGGTGACATGTCGTATGAACAAGTCTTACCAAAATCAAGTTTCCCAGTACCTATCAAATAAGTACCTAGAAGATTGTCAACTTCCTTTGCATCCTTATTATCATCATATTCATATTGCTCTTGATAATTTGAAATATATTGTCCACCATCATGACGACCTATTTTAATTAAGTTGTCAGATCCTGGGAAGCCATAGTATGTTTCATTTGATTTAAGATTGACAGTAAAACACGGAAAACCTTTTTTCTCTAGAAGGCTTTCATCCTCGACTTCAAACCAATGAAATGTTTTTCTTACAGGCTGAATGGGCAGATCAGGATATAGACTTTTCACCCAAGAACCTGCTGATACTACAAGTTTTCTTGCCTTATATTCAGCATTATCAGTGATTATTCTAATATAATCTGGCTCATTAATTATCTGAAAAACTTGTTGGTTAAAAACCTGAGTTGCCCCGCATTCCTTAGCTTTCTCAAGGTACTCTTTGATAATAATATCAGTCCTTAAATAACCTGCATTTTTTTCATAAATCGCATTGTAATCATCATCAAAGTTCCAAGTAGGGAATCTTTCATTCAGTTCCTCAGCTGTCAAAATATCTACTTGTAAGCTATATCTTTCAGCACTTGAAAGAACATTTTTATAAAAATCTGACTCTTGAGGAGCGATATTTACTATTCCAACTTGATGAAGAAATTTTTCCTCAGTTTGATCCTGTAATTCTTCCCAAAGACTTTGGGCTTCGAGAAGAAGAGGAACATATTTGTCACCTTCACCGTAAGCATGGCGAATTATTCTCGTTTGCCCATGGTGTGTTCCAAATTCATGAGGTGGTTGATAGCTATCAATTTCAAGGACCGAAGCACCCTCTCTACTAGCATAATAACCAACTGCAGAACCAACTGATCCACAACCTAAAACAACTAGATCGTATATTTTATCTTCATTTTGCGCCATATTTCACTTCCTCTTATATTGCATCTAAAGCTTGACTTAAATCCGCTATAATATCGTCAATATTCTCAATTCCAACAGATAAGCGAATTGTCTCAGGTTTAATTCCAGCTTCTGCCAACTGTTCCTCATTTAATTGTGAATGAGTCGTCGATGCCGGATGAATAATGAGCGACTTAGCATCACCAACGTTTGCTAAAAGTGAGAAGAGTTTAACATTGTTAATTAATTCCTTACCTGCCTCTGCCCCGTTCTTCAAACCAAAGGTAAAGACCGAGCTCGTTCCTTTAGGAAAATACTTCTCAGCTAAATCGTGATATTTACTTGATTCAAGACCTGGATAAGATACCCATGATACTTTAGGATGGTTTTCAAGATATTCCGCAACCTTTTGAGCATTCTCAACATGTCTCTCCAGTCTAAGTGATAAGGTTTCAAGACCTAAAAGCGTTAACCAAGAGTTAAATGGAGAGATAGTGGCTCCAGTATCCCTTAATAAAATTGTCCTTGCTCGTGTAATATATGCTGCTGGACCAGTCGCCTCTGTCCAAGATATTCCATGGTAGCTATCATCAGGCTCTACTAATCCTGGAAATTTACCATTAGTCCAATCAAATTTACCTGAATCAATGATTGCTCCACCTAGAGCCACACCATGTCCTCCAATAAATTTCGTTGTAGAATAAACAACTATATCTGCTCCATATTCAAATGGTTTGAAAAGATATGCTGTCGCAAAGGTATTATCCACAATTACTGGAATACCTGCTTCATGAGCGATTTCTGCTATCTTATCTAATTCAACAATAATAGTATCTGGATTTCCTAAGGACTCAACGAAAATTGCTTTTGTATTTTCTTGAATAGCTTGACGGAAATTTTCAGGGTCACTTGCATCCACGAAACTTGTCTCAATACCAAATTGAGGTAATGTATGGGCAAAAAGATTATAAGTTCCACCGTAAATAGTACTTGCTGAAACAACATGATCTCCTGCTGAGGCAATATTTTGAATGGCATATGTGATTGCTGCTGATCCTGATGCAGTAGCAAGTGCACCTACACCACCTTCCAGTAAAGCAAGTCTTTGCTCTAAAACGTCAGTTGTTGGATTAGTAATTCTAGTATAGATATTTCCAGCATCTGCTAAACCAAAACGTGCAGCCGCATGATCTGCATCATCAAAAACATAGGATGTTGTTTGATAAATTGGAACTGCCCGACTTCCTGTTTCCTTGTCTACTTTTTGTCCACCATGTAATTGAATGGTTTCAAATGCCTGTTCAGCCATATATTTTAACTCTCCTTAATTTATTATTTATTCACTTCTACTACACATCTCAACTTCCATTATTCTTTTGACTAACCTCCTTTATCTGGTATAGCTTTTGATTTTTCAAAACTATACAAAAAAATCCTTAGAGATTTCTCTCTAAGGATGCTGCGACACATGGTACCACCTTAGTTCACAATTTATCTATTTTAATGCCAGTAAAAATAGATAAATTATCTCAGTCCACACAAGATTTGTATGGTCTTCCTTTAACGGGGAAGATTCGTTTGCTATATAAATAGACAACCGCTCCAAAGTCATTTTCAGTTTGTATTACTTTGCTCCCTCTCACCAACGGATACTCTCTTTAAAAGAATTTCAAACTTACTCTCTTTTTCCATGCGTTTTGTTTGAGATTCATTTTATAACAATACAAACTTAAGTCAATAAAATGTGGGTTATAAAAATTTAATAGGGATATTAAAAAAATTAATGGAGAAAAAATCTTTAACATCCGTTAAAGACTTAAGATTTTATGATTCTTCCTCAATTTCCTTATTTAAGAAGAATGAAATTGCTGTCCTGATTACTACTAAGAAACCTAATTTAAATAAATCTTGTAAGGTTGGGTGGATTACTGATTCGATAATATCAGAAGCTATCAGAACTTCTAGGCTAAGAAGTATATAACTTGCTAGATGGTTTTTTATATGCTGATTTGATATTATTGCTTCATCCGTTGAAATTTTACTTCTTTTAGATGAAATAAATTCTTTGATTCCTAAAAATGATCCATACATGAGAATTAAAACTGCAACTACATTTAAAAAGACTACAAAAATCTTGAAAACTGGATAGATTGCATCTGTTAAAATTTTATAAATATCCATAAAAAAGCTCCCTTAAATATATAAATCATCTTATCATAAATTATAAAAAACAAAAAATTTTAATAAATATCCTTCAAACTTTTCCGTAAACTACTTCTTTTACATATAAAGTCATAAAATCGGTATAAACACTTATATTTATGTATTTCAAACGTAAATATAAGTGTAAACCTCAGCTTTACTCACTAGAAAAACCTCTAATAAATTCCTCAGTTTCGTCAAAACATTTTTTAGCTGCTGGCTTCGTATAATTAAATTGATACTCATGGAATATCATCTCGTTAGTATCATCAAAAAATAATGTTTTCACCGGAACCTTTAAATTCTTTAATTTTTCTTCAAGTGTTTTTCCTTGATCTTCAAATGAATAAAAATTTCCATCAGTTATATAAGTTGGTGGATAATCTGCGGTAACATGTTCAGCAATACTTGCTTCCTTTATTTGAGAACTCGTCTTCCATTCTCTTGTGCCAATAATTGACCAAGCAATACTTGAAATGGTATAAGTAGCTGCTTGATTTTCACCATAAAGACCAATTAAATTTACTAAGTTTACAGGTCCACAATATGAAATCATTCCTTTTATATAACCTTTAGGTATTGATTGCTCAAACTTCATACTATCTGCATACTCTTTATTCGTTTCTACTAATCCATATTGAAGGGCAATTTGTGCGCCAGCACTATCACCTCCAAAAAATAACTTAGAAAAGTCAAAATGCTGATACTGATCTTGATTCTTAACCATATATTTATAAAATTCATCAAGTTGGATAAGTTGATTAGGGTATTGCGAGTCTGGTGCTAGCTCATAATTCATTGAAACCACCGCAACTTGATTATGGGCTACAAGTTTACTGGCAAATTCCTTGACCATTTCCTTATCCCCACCTAAATATCCACCACCATGCACCCAAAATAAAACCGGCACCTTATCTTTAATCTCTTTAGGATAATAGACATCGAAGGTGTTGTTCTTATGACTAGATTTATATTCCAAATTATATTTAGCCACTACAAGATCTTTGGTTTTTTCATGAGAATCTTTATCTGTTATTGATCCCTTTTCCTTAAAAACTGCCTTATTTAAGACAACAGCAGTTGGCTTAGGGGACACGCGCATTGTCACTACAACAGAGATAAAAAATATTAATAGTAGGGCAGCTACAGCAACCGAAACAATAATTGCAATTTTTTTCTTCATTTTACTACCCTTTCTCTTCAATAAATTATAGCACAGTTGTAATTACTTAAAAAGAAAAGCACCTGGCAATTAAGTCAGATGCTAATCAACAATTTCTAGCTAGATACTTTCTTACATAACCTAGGAAAAAACTGATTATTTATTGTTTACTTTGTCCACTCAGCTACTTTATCTGAATTATTTTTAATCCAGTTTTTCGCTGCTTGATCTGGTGATGTTCCGTTGTTAATTTCTAGCATAACAGATTCCATATCATCTTTTGTCCACTTAAAGTTACCAAGGATTTTATAGGCATCCTTTTTGTCATCTTTAAGTCCGAGACGTGCGATTGTATGGATACTTTCATCGTCTCCCATTGTTTTCTTAGGATCTTCCAAGAACTTAAGGTCATATTTGGCAAACATCCAGTGCGGAGTCCAACCTGTGATTACGATTTCTTCTTTGTTCTTAAGCGCTTGACCAAGAGCTACTGTCATTGCTCCTGATGATGAAGATAAAAGATTCCAATCTGATAAATTTGGATAAGATTTTAAAGTCTTTTCTGCGGCATTCATAACACCTGCTCCAGGCTCAATACCTGTGATTGTTTTGTTGGCTTCGCCTTTCAAATCTTCAATTGAGTTCACATTCATATAAGAAGGTACTACCAATCCAAGTTTAGCTCCTTTGAGGTTTGGACCTAAATCATCAAGACTATCTTTATATTGATCATATTGTGCTTTGTGAGTATTTGGAAGCCATGCTGAAACTGTAGCATCTGCTTCACCTTTTGAGATTGATTCCCACATGATAGCATTATCTAGCGGTGTCATTGTTACCTTGTAACCCATGTCCTTAAAGACTTGTCCAAGAACATGTGTTGAAGCAACTTCTGTATCCCACTCAACGTATGCAAGATTTATTGTTTTTTGATCATCTTCTTTGTTACCAAGAGCAAAGAATCCAATACCTGCTGCAAGGGCTGCAACTACTGCTGCTGGGATTACCCATTTTTTCATAGATGATTTTTGACCCGTTTTAGCTTTACGCTTTGGTTTATTAAGGTATTGTGTAAAGCGATCGATGATAATAGCAAGGATTACTAGAGCAAGTCCGTTTACAAATCCGTTACCAACTTGTGCTCTTTGTAAAGCAGATAATACGCCACGACCTAGACCTGGGGCTCCAATCATTGATGCAATAACTACCATTGAAAGGGCAAGCATTACAGTTTGGTTTACACCTGCTAAAATTGTATTTTTAGCTAGTGGTAACTCAATTCCAAATAATTTTTGTCTAGGAGTGCTACCAAATGAATCTGATGCCTCAATCAATTCTTCAGGAATTTGTCTGATACCTAAGTTTGTAAATCTAACTGTTGGTGGCAAAGCAAAGATTATTGATGCGAACACACCTGGTACCATACCGATACCGAAGAAAGCAACGGCTGGAATTAGATATACAAATCCTGGCATTGTTTGCATAAAGTCAAGGATTGGTGAAATAATTTTTTGAGCTAAATCACTTTTAGCCATCCAAATACCTAGCGGTACACCAATAATTACCGATAATAAACTAGCAAGTAAGACGAGTGTCAGTGTACTCATTAAATCTGTCCAAAGTCCTTGGTTGTAAATAAAGAGTAAACCAATAAGTGTGAAACTTGTTAGACCCCATTTTCTATTTGAAATGAAGTAAGCAATAACTGTCAATACAGCGATGAATAGTAAAGGAGGTACAAAATTTAAGACAGAGATTACTCCATCAATTAATGATTGTCCTCCTGATTGGATTACAGAGAAGAAGCCTGAGAAGGTATTTGTTACCCAATCAGTAAAGTTCTCTACCCAGTCAGCTACTGGTAATGGTTTTTGAAGAAAATTAGTCATTGATAATTACCTCCTCAACAATATTTTCATCCTGTGGATCAGTTTCTCCTGTATCAGCAAGAGCTTGAATAACACTACCACGGATTACTACACCAACTAAGCGGTCATTTTCATCAACAACAGCAAGTGGTGCAGGTGAATCATAAATAAGATTAAAGATATCTGTAACAAGAGTATCTTTAGAAATCTTACGTACATTTTTATCAATCGCATCAATAAGTGGTGTATGATTACGACGAGCTTCCACAGCACTATCAGCTGTTAGGCTACCGCGAAGTTTTCTATGCTTATCAATGGCAAGCAGCATACTAACTTCTTCATCACGCATTTTCTTAAGAGCAACGTTTGGTCCATCAATTTCAATATTTGTTGTCAAAGCAGGAACCATGATATTTTGTGCTGTAAGTACTTTAGACCTATCAACATCTTCTACGAATTCACGAACATAGTCATTAGCTGGGTTAGTAAGAATTTCTTCCCCTGTACCAATTTGCATGATTTGTCCGTCCTTCATAATAGCAATTCTATCTCCAATACGAAGGGCTTCATTTAAGTCATGGGTAATAAAGATAATTGTCTTTTGAACTGTTGCCTGTAGATCTAAAAGTTCATCTTGCATTTCTCTACGAATCAGTGGGTCAAGAGCAGAAAAAGCCTCATCCATAAGCAGAATTTGTGGATCATTTGCCAAAGCACGTGCAAGACCGACACGTTGTTGCATCCCACCTGATAATTGATCAGGATATTGGTCCTTAAACGGTAATAATGAAGAATTTTCCAAGGCACGTTCAGCACGTTCTTGTCTTTCTTCTTTAGGGACACCTCTAACTTCAAGACCATATTCTGTATTTTCAAGAATAGTCTTGTGTGGGAAAAGTCCAAAGTTCTGGAAGACCATGTTAATTTTATGTCTACGAACTTCTCTTAACTCCTCTTTGTTCATTTTTGCGATATCTTGCCCGTCAATGTAGATTTCTCCAGAAGTTGGATCAATCAGGCGATTTAGCAGACGTATCATTGTTGATTTACCACTACCAGAAAGTCCCATTACGACGAAGATTTCACCTTCATTGACTTCAAAGCTGGCATCGTAAACACCGACTGTCGCTCCTGTTTTAGCAAGAATATCTGTCTTACTTTTGTTCTCTTTAACCATGGTCAAAGCCTGTTGTTGCTTCTTACCGAAAATCTTAGTTAAATTGTTTACTGTAAGTTTAACGTTTTTCATTTTACATCCTCTCTATAATGATTCCATTTTAATAAATAACATATTTGTCTGAGCTCAAATAGGAATACTTATACGTTATATGTAAGCTTAAAGTATTAATTATACAGGACATACATGCCTTGTCAAACGTTTAGCACATATTTTTCATGTATTATAAAATTTCATTACTATCTCATCCGCCTCATAGACTGTCTCTAGACCAGTTTAAAATTTCTTTGAAATTTCTTCTATTTTTTCATATTTTTCGGCTAAATCTATCAATAATTATCACTTATCCACATGTGGAAAAAAATATATTTTTTGATATACTAATCCTAAATCTGTGGAAAGAATGTGTACAAATGAAAATAGAAAAAATGATTGAAGAATTTCGTAAGGAAAGAAATTGGAATCACGAAAATAAAGAAAAGGATTTAGCATTATCTATATCAATTGAAGCCGCTGAACTATTAGAAAACTTTCAGTGGATTGACTCAACGGAAGCTCTTGAAAGTAATAGGAAAAATATTGAAGAAGAACTTTCTGATGTGTTAATCTACTCTTATATGCTTGCAGCAAATTTAGGAATTGATGTTAAGAAAAGTATTGCAGAAAAACTTGATAAAAATTCTAAAAGATATCCAGCTAAAGAACTTATTAACGGAAATGCTAGTTACTTAGAGCTGAAAGAAAAAAGCCGCATGGAAGAAAGCTTAAAGAAAAAACGTTTGAATTAAATCAAGCGTTTTTCAATTCTATTATTTCTTACCATGATGACCAAAAAAATTTTTCCAAATTATATTATAACCTAAATAGCATGAACTGAAACCTATAATCAAAAATAGAAGGATAACAATGTTTACAGTTGCTGTTTGTGAGAACATGCCCTCTTCGATATAGCCAAGGCATATCCAAGAAGCAATAATGAGAATTAGTGGCAGTATATACTTTTTCATAGTGTTGCTCTCCTTATTCTTTTTCCTTTAACTAAATTAATTTTATATTTATTTATAAGATTAAACAAGAATAGATTATATAAATAAATACAAAAAAAGCCAGCTTGCACTGGCTTTAAGGAGTTTTATGAAAAAGAAAAGTTAAGGAGTTTATATTTAACTCTATGTATTCATTATAATCCTTCAAAATAATCCTTCAAATTTTTCATTCATCAGTCTTAAGACTGAAGTTTTTATTTTTATAATTAACTTAGAACAATAAACTTATCAAAGCAATAAATGGAAGTAACCCTTGCTTGATTACAATCTTTTTATCTACAGTATAGCCACCATATAAGGCCATAACTACGATATAAGTAAGCATTATCGCTGAAATTTCAACTTTAGCATGAGCAAAAGTTACAGCAAAAAGCAAGATCAACCCAATAAAGCCATTATAAACACCTTGATTTTTAAGTAGTGAAGATACTGTCTCCCTACCTAACTCATCTCTTTCAACACCAAAAGTTAAACTAGTTTTTTCAGATGTTGTAATAACTGTTTCTAAATACATGATATAAAAACATTCTAAAGCTGATAAGATAACTAAAATAATAGAAATAATTGACATATAATTTCCTTTCAATAAATAGTGATTATCTTTAATAATCATTGCTTGATTAGTCTATCATAGACCCATAACTATCACAAGAAAGTACTATTATTTATTAACTTCAATTTTTATCAATCCACCAAATTTCTTCTTTGGCAACTAAATTCATAGATTTATCAAATTCTGCCTTTAATATATAAGGTGTAAAGCATCGAATACGATTGAAATCTTCATAGTCAAATGTAGGATCATAATAATTAAGTATTGATGAGAGGGCTGCTCCATGAGTTGATACTAGAATAGTCTGATCTTGATGATTTGCAAGGATATCATTCAATGCTTCCATATTCCTTGACTGTAGTGAATTCATAGATTCTCCACCTACTTCATGAAAATCAAAATCAGCCCAACGCTTTTTAACCATATCAGGTGTGTTATCAGAGGCACTTCCTCGTTTTCTTTCACCTAATCTTTCATCAGTTTCTATTTGTAGATTTAGCTTGTCAACTAAAGGTCTGATTGTGTCAAGCGTTCTTTGATAAGGACTTGAAATAACGTAGTCAAATTCAATGTTCGAGAGTTTTTCGGCAACTGAAAAACTGTCAAGCTTGCCTTCTTCTGTCAATGGCATTCCCCTATCTTCAGGAGAGCTGTAATCAGGTAAAGCATGTCTAACAAAATAGATTGTCGTAATCATCCGTTTCTCCTCTAAACTTGTTTCGCGTGAAACCATTATTCACTCATCTAGGCTATATTCTAAGATATCTCCAGGTTGGCATTCTAAAACTCTACATATTGCTTCGAGCGTGGAAAAGCGAATTGCTGCCACGTTACCTGTCTTTAGTTTTGATAGGTTAACGTTGGTTATTCCAACTTCTTCTGAAAGTTCCTTAAGTGATATTTTTCTATCCGCCATAACACGGTCAAGTCTTACAATTATAGCCATAATATCACCTAAACTGTTTCATCTGAAATATATTGAAGCTCTGTTCCGTAGTCAAGCACTGCGGATGCTATTAATAAAATGAGGCCAATAAGAAGTCCTTCACCAAAACCTATAACAACTTTATAACCATTAGGTATTAAGACACTCAAAATTATTGAATAAAGAGGTTTAATTAACAGAGATTGTGCTATATAAAGGTAGCCAAAAGTACGTATTTTACCTGAGAAATGCGGATTAAAAGGTGTTTCACCGCCACTTAACCCATTAAATAATTTTGAAGCTTTGTTATAAATATAAATATTTAAAAGCGCAATGATAATCGTAACTATCTCTGCCGCTATCCTTTCCTGATTATCAATATTACCATTAGTTTTTGAGAAGGATATGAAACCACTATTTATTGTAGAGAATATCATACCATCGATTGGACCAAAGATTAGATCATATATAAGAAGTACAATCATTCCTATTGCGACAAATATCATAAGTTTGAATATCAAACTTAGAAACCATAATAAATTCTGAAATCTTTTTATTTTCATGATAATATCTCATTTTTTATTTATTATAACATTATTTTATTGAAAACAATAATTATTTAATGTTTATCGATAATATTTATATAATAAAACCTAATAATCTTAGACTATCAGGTTTCTTTAATTAACTATTTCTTTCAACCACTTGAGATACAAACACAATGAATAATTCAAAAAATATTAGTACAACAAATGTTTCAACACTCCTCATCTCTTATTTAAAATAATCAATAAGGCCTTGGGTTATAAAAAGTACAATAAGCGTTATTATTCCTACTGCTAAACTAAATGTAATGACAATTAAAGTTTTTGTCCCAAAATCTTTCTTTTTATTTCTTTGTTTTCGTACTATATCAACATCTCTACCGTCCATAAAAGCTGCTATTTCTTTATAAGTTTTTATGTCATCGTTCTTTTTCCACTTTTCAATCTTCATAGCATAATACATAGCCATTAACCAAAAGACAATAGGAATGAGCATTGGCCAAGAAAATAAATTATTTATTATTGGAATAAGAAAACCTGTGGATACTGCTGCTAGAACACTAAAAATTAGCATACCATTTGTATCTTTGTTTATATTATATTTAGAAATCTTTTCTTTCATAATTTTCACGTCTCCTTTAACAAGTTGGTCAAGAGTTACGTCAAAAATTGCAGAAAGCAAAAGTAAATTATGCACGTCCGGATAGCTTCGCTCAGTTTCCCAGTTAGATATAGTTTGACGTGAAACATACATTTTTTCAGCCAACTGCTCCTGCGAAATTTCAAGCCTAGCTCGATGCTCCTTTATCTGTTTACTTAACTCCATTTTGATATCCCTCCATACCCCTAGCTTAAAGAATTAATTGAAAATCTCTAGCAAAGAATTTTATAATCGACTAATTTGCTTGGCCAAAAGATTTTGGCAAGCTAAAAATCTTAATAAATCAGGCTTTTATTACCTTCTATTATAGCAATAAATAGTGTAAACTTGGTGTAAAGTTTTAAAACAAAATAAAAATCTCCAAATATTAATCTTGAAGATTTTTAAATATTTAGTATGTAATCTTAATACCTCTAATAAACATAATTACAAAAAAACTTACTAATAACATCAATACAATTCCAAGTATACTGAAAAATATTGTCCCAGGAATCAACTTAATTTGATAGTCTGAGATTCTATTTTTACGTGCAGAATCTATATCTCCACCCTCAAAAAATGCTATAATCTCCTCATAGGTTTTAATATCTTCAGACTTTTGTATTTTTATAATTTTAAACCATGAATATACCATAGATATTACAGATAGCGCATATAGAAAAAAGAACCATATTGTTGTTCTTTTTGGAAGAGCTGCATAAATTCCTAAAAGAATACCACACATTAACATATCAAATATGATAATCCATAGATATTTTAAGTATTTCTTTTGAGCAATTTTTTCTTTCATGACTTTAATGTCTCCTTTTACTAGTTGATCTAGAGTTACATCAAAAATTGTAGAAAGTAAAATTAGATTATTTACGTCAGGATAGCTACGTTCAGTCTCCCAGTTTGAAACTGTTTGTCTTGAAATATGCAATTTCTCGGCAAGTTCTTCCTGCGAAATATTCATTTCTGTCCTATACGCTTTTATCTTCTTGCTTAATTCCATTTTTTGACTTCCTCCTTTCCTCTAGAATAACCATAAAATCAAAAATTTCTAGCAAATCCTCTTATAATCAGTACATTTTAATTGATAAATTGCATTATATTTTTTTCTCTTATATATTATAGCAATAAATAGTGTCAATTTAATGTAAACTATTAAAGTTTTATTTAATAAAAAAAGCTAGTTTTCACTAGCCTTAACCTGTAATGTTTATTTTTTTGCTTTGTAAAGAAGATAGCAGACTTCCCGTCCTTCAATTTTCTGGTCATGCATACTAACTAATTCATAATTATTCCTAATATTCTCGGGAACATTATCATCAGCTGGAGCAAATCTTGCTATTCGTAAAACCACAAAATCTGTTTTCTTATTATTAATTACATCATTTTGATCTTGCATCATTTCTGGTAATTTTTCATCAGTAATGTTTTGGCGTTCGAAATAATAATTTGTCGGAACGATTCCAGATGATTGGAAAAACCCTAAGTCAAGAGAATCATAATTTAACAGAGTAGGATTTTTTTCCTTATTTATAATCTTTGCAAATTTACTTTGAGCAGGTCCATCCTTATAGTCTCCTAGTTGTACAGTTGCGTTGTTTGGAAAAAGTTTTGAATCATATCTATTATAGCTAGTTGTCATTATTAAAAATATGATAACCCCAAAAATACCAAGTAGTTTTGGAACTACTTTTTTTTCAAAGCTCATATAGTATATTGGAGATAAGAGAATCAAACTTATAAAAGGAAGTAAAATCAACATATAGTAAATATGATCTGCTCCACCGTAATACACAGTTATAATTAGCATTAAGAAACTAACAATAAGAATTATTTTTTCATCTAAGCTTTCAATAATTCTTTTTTGTGCAAACAACCAAATAAATCCTAATATGAAAATAACAAATAATAAATTCTGAGAATTCAACTCATTATAAAACATCTTAAAGGCATTTACTAATTTCATTACGAAACTTGCCTTTACATCACTGCCATATAGGACTATATTCGAATAAAAGTATACTTTATATAAGCTCGATAATCCTCCCACTATGAAAAAATATAAACAAATTACGGTTGATAAGGATAAAAAACCAGCTAAACTCAATAAAACTGCTCTGGTCAGTTCCTTGAACTCTTTTTTCCAAATGAGAAGTAAGCCAATGGCTAAATAAAATCCTAACCATGAACCAATCATTGTATACTTTATCCAGAAAATATAGGAAAATGCAAAACCACCAATAAAATAGGCTGTTTTAGAAAGCTTATTTCCATTTTTAGAAAATATAAAAATGTAATAAATTCCTAATAAGATAGCAGGGTATGAAAATTCCTCAGCACTACCTCCCATTTTGAAATATGGACTCAGTGTCAATATAATATATGATAAAAATACAAAAAGATATGATTTTGGCTTATCCAAAAATAATCGACCTATTTTATATAACATAAATGATGTCAAAGTAAAAAATAGCGATTCAAGAATATATACACCTATATAACCTGTGTGGGATAATTTAGAAGCTAATAAAAAGATAAAATATAAAATTGGCCCTTTTTGTTCAAATATATCTTTATAAGGAATCACTCCGTGTCCCCAAGATTTTCCCATAGTTAAAAATGCATTTAAATCCACCCAGTCGTTCATATAGAAAAATGGTGAATTCTTGGAAACAACGAATATTGTTATGAATGATGTAAGCAATAATACCGACAATACTTTTAAATGTTTGAAAACTTCATCTTTATCTTTCATGATCTTCTTTAACCTCACCTGTCAAATTTGTTTCAATAATAAATCTAGGACGATGTTTAACTTCCCAATAAATTTTTCCTATATATTCTCCAATTATAGATATACTTATTAATTGGAATCCACCTAATAACCATAAAGTAATAATGATTGATGACCAACCATTTTCGACTGCACCTTTTGACCATTGGATCAGAGTGTATATAGTATAAATTACACCTATTGAAAGAACAATATAGCCTAAATTCCTCACAAAAGTAATGGGAAGAATTGTAAATGATGTCAATCCTTCCTTGGCAAAGGAAATCATTTTCTTTAGAGGATATTTTGATTCTCCAGCCTCTCGTTTTTTTCTAGAATAATAGACCTTGGTATTCGGATATCCCACCAAAGGTACTAAACCACGTAAAAAAAGATTTTTTTCTGGAAAACTGAGAAGAGTATTTACGGCTCTTTGACTTAGCAATCTAAAATCGGCATGATTTGGAACCATCTCAATGCCCGCTTTATTCATAAGTTTATAAAAAGTCTCTGCTGTTTTCCTTTTGAAAGCTGTATCAGAATCCCGGTTATTTCTAACGCCATAAACAACATCATAGCCTTTATTATATGCGTCCACCATATCTTCAATCACAGCAATATCATCTTGTAAATCTGCATCAATTGTAATGATCATATCTGCTTTATCGACTTGTGAAGTCATACCTGCCATAAGAGCATTTTGATGGCCAAAATTCCTTGAAAGTTTGATTCCGTTATAATGATTTGAGTCTGAATCGACTAGACGTTCAATAAGTGTCCATGTTTTATCTGAACTCCCATCATCAACAAAAACAATATTACTATCATTAGAAATTTTCCCTTTATTAATGAGATCTAATAAAACGCCCATAATCTTTTCTGAAGAAATAGGAAGAACCTCTTCTTCATTGTAACAAGGTAAAATAATACTTAAGTTCTTTTTCATAAAAGCCTCCTTTTTCTTTACCTATTTTGTATTATACAATAAATCAAATTTTAATAAACTAAATTACTAATATAATTATTAATTGTATCACAATTAAAAGACAAGATATCAATTAAGGTACCTTGTCTTAAATATAAATTATATATGTTAAGCAACTTAAGTTCTTAATATTTTATCCATTGACTTTCCTTTGGCAAGTTCGTCAATTAATTTATCCATATAGCGTATTTTCTGCATAAGAGGTTCATCAATATCTTCAACCCTACAGCCACAAATTACTCCTGTAATTTTATCCGCGTTAGGATTAATTTGAGGTGCCTTGTTAAAGAATGCTTCCAATGAACATAGGGACTCAACTTGCTTATCAAGCTGCTTTTTACTGTAACCCGTTAACCACTCGATAACTTGATTTACTTCTTCACGAGTACGTCCTTTTTTTTCTGCTTTTTCTAGATAAAGAAGATAGATACTTGCAAAAGACATTTTGTAGAGCTTATTCATGTTAGCAATTTGTCTATCAGTTTTAGGGTTGGTTGATTTAGATGTAGATTTTTTTGATACAGTCTTACTTTTTTCATATTTATTATCTGGTTTTACTAGATACTCTTCAAGTAGCGGGATTGTTTTAGGACCAATACCGTGTATGGCTAAAATATCTTTCTCTGTAAATTTTTTTAGCTTTACAAAACTGTCAATGTTCTTGTCAAGTAGTGCATTCCTTGCTGGCTTTGATAAACCATCAAGTAGTTTTTGATAATTCTCTTGCATTACCCTTCCTCAACAGCTGCTCTTAGAGGATTTTGTGGTGCTAGATGAAGTGTCCATTTCATACCGTACTTATCGGTAAAAGCTCCCATTTTTCCACCCCAGAACTGTTCTTGAAATGGCATCGTTACTGTTACCTGTCCTGAATCCCGTACAAGCATGTAGAATCTATCAGCAGCACTAATTTCATCAGCATTATTATTATCAATTTCGATATTTAAAGTAATATTACTTGGTCCATTATTTTCTGCTCCAAATAAATTATCTGAAACGTAAACTTGAGCACCTAAAACTGTAAATCCACCATGCATTGTAGTATCATCAAGTTTTTTATCGGAAATATTATATTCTTTTGCTTGTCCCTCTGTAAGAGGTAATCGAAAAACATTTTTCGCACTAAAAACATTTTCATAGTAATCTAAAGCATCTTTTGCACTTTCGTATGAAATATAAGGGTTTAGTATTGCCATATTTTCTCCTTCTTTCTTCTTTCTCTTATTGAGCCATCCAATTAGGTTCAAGGTTATTTCCGTCAAGGTCTTGGACTTCTAATCCAAACATTATATCTTCAGGAATTCCGTGATCAATACGATAAACATTACCACCATTCTCCTCGGCAATACGACCGAATTCCTTTACTCCCTCAACTGAATCCATCGAAAAGGCGATGAGTGCACCACTGGTTGCATGATTGTCAGCAATCGTTCTTTCTCCGATGAAAGCTTGATAGAACTCATGCCTCAAAAGCATAATATAAAAGTTTTCATCCCAGACCATAGCTGATGCTTGGTCATTTGAAAATTCTTCATTTAGAGTAAACCCCAGCTTCTTGTAAAATTCAGTAGAAGCTGTCAAGTCCTTTACAGGAAAGTTTACAAATACCATAGTTGCCATATAAATTTCCTCCTTCTAAACAGCCATCCAAACAAGTTTCAATGGATTTCCATCAATATCTTCAATAATCACGCTATACATAAATTCTTCCGGCATATTTTCATCAGTACGGAAAGAGTTACCACCATTTTCTAGCGCACGACGACCAACCTCAATAACCTCATCCTTGCTATCAAGACCGACAGCAATAACATTTGTAACAGAAGTTTTTGGATCAACGATAGTTTTAGCACCAATAAAATTCTTCAAATGATCATGTGACTGAACCATAACTGTTAGATTTTCGTCCCAAACCATTGAAGACACAGTTTCGTTTGAAAAATCATCATTCTTCACAAAACCAAGTCTTTCATAGAAAGTAGTAGACAGAGCAACATCCGCAACAGGGACACTAACAAAAATAATTGACATAATAAGTCTCCTTTTCTTATACGAGAAAAAATAAATCTTTAATGTAAGCGATTAAGTATTCTTTAGTTAATTATATCATAGGCCTAAAATTTCAATTAAGAATAACTACGATATCTTTGTAACAAAAAAACCGTATAAAATACGGAATTCCTCACAAAGCAACTAATAAACACAAAAGCAAAACTACTTCTAATAAACTCAAATTTTCATCCATCAGTCTTCAAGTCCTTCAAGATATTGGATAGCCTTATACATGTCTTCAGCTGTGATTTTCTCATCAACTAATCTAAATGTTGTATTTGGTCCAACTGAAAAATTCATAAATTCTGCTAGATAATCACGACTCACATCCTTAACATTAACTTCAGCAAGCTTACTTGGAAGGCCAATTTGCTTATAAAAAGGAAGCAAATCTTCAATAATATCATAATCCTCGGTATGAGCTAATTGAACCAGAATACCATAAGCAACCTTTTTACCGTGAAGCATTTCATGGGTTTCATGCAAGTAAGATAGACCATCATGAGTTGCGTGAGCTCCAGCAGAGCGACCGTAAACACCTGCAAAACCACCGACTTCTCCTGCAAGGGCAACAATTGTGTCAGTGATTTTTTCAAAGGCTAGAGTAACTTCTCCTTTATTCAAATCATTGACTGCCGCTTGGGCATTGGTCATGAGTAAATCACGAATTACCTTAGCAGAGGCAATACCCAGAGTAATGTAGGCTGAAAGTTTTTCTTCAGGAAGATTACGAACAATACCATCAATTTCATACCACTTAGCAAGAGTATCTCCAATTCCAGCTACAAAGTAATCCACAGGTGTGCATAAAAGAAATTTAGTATCAACCAAAGTTAGGTAAGGAGCCTTACGAAAATAACCAATCTCACGGAAACTACGGTCTGGATGATATACGGCAGCGACTGGGGTAAATGGTGCGCAATTTGAGATGAGGGTTGGAACAGTGATAAGCTCAGCATCCAAGTTTTGAGCAACCATCTTGGCTGTATCTAAAAGTCTACCACCACCGATACCCACAACAACATCAGCCTGACCAATCTTTTTGGCTAAAAACTCCCCATCTTCGTAAGAAGCAGTTTCATCATAGCGAAAGATTGGATAATTAAGTTCAGCATCGTAGTAGTCGGAAAAAGCTTCAAATGACTTATGCCCAGTAACTACTACAGGATTTTTAAAATCTGCCAGATATTCTTCTAAATTATTCAAAGTCCCCTGACCTGATACATACCGATTAGCACCTGGTTTCACTTCACTTGCAATATTCATACCACTGCTCCTTATACTGAATTTTCAGAATTTTTATTCTAATTATAGGAGCAATTTTTTTATTTGTCAAAAGAAAATGTAAAATTTTGTACAATGAGATGAAATTTTCACTCCCTTTTGTAAATCCATGAAAAGAGACAGTTAAAAATGAGAGTCTTATCCACATGTGAATAAATTTAATAAAAAAGACAATGATTTCCACCATCATCTTTGTAAAAATATTAAAAGCTCCCAGAGAAACCTCCACCTCCATCAGATGAAGATGAACCACCACTACTCGATGATTCAAAATAGGAATTGCCATTATCCGAACTTGGGGTATGATCCAAAATGAAGTCCTCATATGTTTTCCTAAAACTTTCAAAATTTTCTTCTTCTATATATTTACTAGAAAAAACAACATAGTTCATAAAAGTCTTCTTTGGTAATAAAATTTTTGACATATTGTATAAAAATGCTGGTTTATTATAATCGAAATTTGATAAATCATTATTGTTTACTTCAATTCTCAGGCAATCTCTTATAGCTTTTCCAAGCATATTATTAGGTATTTTACTACAAATTTCTAAAGCATTTTTATAGGCAATAGAAATTTTATCATCTGAAAATAGGTTAGGAACTCCACTTAAATCTTTATAAACGGGAAAACTAGAAATCAACATATTAGTCATAAGATTGTTTATCAAAACATCACGCTTATCCACAAGCTTCCTTTTTTCTTCAATTCCCACATCGTTGCTATATCCTTTTTCATCAATATACTTAGCATCTATATCAAGGACATCAAAATATTCTTTCAGTTGCTCATCGTTAAAATTAGACATGAACGAATTAATTGCTTTACTTACTAGAAAAATATTGTTCTCATAAATTTTATTAAATTTATCATATTCCTCATACTCTGCCATAAAATGAGAATTAATTTCCTCTATCAATGATTCCTTATCAAGACTTTCTAAATCATTCTTTATTATAAGATACTTAAAATAATTTTCATTCTTGTAATACTTTTCCCAGACAATATCTTTTACAATATCACCCCATTTACGTCCATCTCGAATCTCTCCATATAGATCAGGAATTTCAAAATCATTCATCGATTGAAGTATTTCAGAATCTGTTGCTTCCCACCATTTAGAATTTACCTTGGATAAGCTATATGTTAATGCTTTATTTAAGGTTCCTAGACTGACTTTTTTTAAATCATCATTATAAAAATAATGTGATTTTTTTAAATCCAATCCTAATTTTTCAGCTCTAAGTTTCTTTTTCTCCTCTATTTCTTTTTCTTTTTTATCACCAGTTAAAGTAATAATAACTATGAATACAAATAGTAAAATAAATGGTAAGTAAAGAATAATTGAAAAATCAAAATCTCTTAGTCTTCTAAAAAAGACATTATGTCCAGTGTTTCCCACTGTTAACTTCTCAGCTGTATTAAAATTTTCAAGCCCATATACTTTAATATTGTTTAGTATTGAAGCCATAGCTGAGTTCCAATCATCTTTAGAAAAATCTTCTATTACATTTTTAGTAACTATTTTTTCCTCTGATGAACTATCAACTATATTTTCAAGATCCTTAGATACCTTTAGGCTATACTCCCTATCTTCAACAGATATAATAAACACCATTGAAGTTTGATATAAACTAAACCTATTCTGTTTCTTTTTAAGTAACTTATATGCAAAGCTGTCTGAAGAAGTATTTTTAGGTAGATGTTGAACTACTTCAATATAAAGTTTAGGTTTTGTTTGCCAAGAAGAAAACTCTTTGTTTAAATCCTTGACTTCATTGATAGTTGCTGTAGAGAGAAATCCATTTTTATCTATAACAGTCCTTTTAAAACTGTTAGCAATTGATCCAATTCCAAACATAGCTATTAAAAAAAATAAAATAAGTACAATATATTTAAGATTCTTTTTCATAAATTCCTCATAGGTATATGTCATTGAGGTAATTATATCATAGTATTAAATTTGGATTATAAAAAATTAAGTAACGGTTATTTCAAAACCTATTGGTTGACTTTTTTAAACCATTATCATAAAATACTTTTTAGTTAATCGTTCAAAAATATAAACCATATATAAGGAAGAGATAAATATATGAAAGCAGCTCAAATCACCCACTACAAACAAGAAATGCCAGTAATTACAGATGTTGAAATTCCAACTATTAAGTCAACTGATGTATTAGTAAAAATAGTTGCTGCAAGCATTAATCCAATTGATCTCAAGACTAAAGATGGTGGACTCAAGATGCTCTTGAAATATAAAATGCCACTTACTCTTGGTAGTGACTTTTCAGGAATCATTGTTCAAATTGGTTCAGAAGTTACAGACCATAAATTGGAGATGCAGTGTATGGACGAGTAGAAAAAAATCGAATTGGTACCTTTGCTGAATATATCGCAACTAGCGCTAGTATAGTTGCTCCAATGCCTAAGAACCTCACTTTTGAAGAGGTAGCCTCTATCCCCCTTGTAGGACTCACAAGCTATCAAGCACTCCATGATATCATGAATATTCAATCTGGTGAGAAAGTACTCATTCAAGCAGGATCTGGTGGAATAGGTACAATAGCTATTCAAATTGCTAAAATGCTTGGAGCATACGTCGCTACCACAACAAGCAGAAAAAACTTTGAACTTGTAAAATCACTCGGTGCTGACCTAGCAATTGACTATAAAACAGAAGATTTCACGCAAATAATATCTGACTATGACTATGTCTTTGATACCCAAGGCGGAAAAATACTTGAGAATGCCTTTAAGATAATTAAACCAGGTGGAAAAGTTGTGTCAATATCAGGACTACCAAATGAACACTTTGCAGATGACTACCATGATGCTGACGGAAAGAAACTTCCCCTATGGAAGACATGCGCCTTTAAATTCGTTACCAAAAACCTAACAAAATTAAAACACGAAAGTAAAGCAGAGTACTACTTCCTCTTCATGCAACCTGATGGTGAACAATTAAGAACACTCGCTACACTACTTGAAAACGGAACACTACATCCGGTCATAGATAGAATAATACCTTTTCAAAATATCGACCAAGCCTTTGAATATTCTAAGTCAGGCAGAACAAAAGGAAAAATTATTTTGAAGATGACGAATGAATTCGATTAGTAGAAATTAACTCAAATAAAAAAAGAACTTACAGAATATTATTTCTGTAGGTTCTTTAATTGTAGGTTAATTAATTATATTTTTTAATTGTTGGTTAATTAGTTATGTTTTTTTATTGTAGGTTATTTAGTTATGTTTTTTTTAGAAATTAAGCGTTTATTTTTTTATTAGCAACATAGATACTTGATAATACTAACAATATAGAACCAATAAGTACAAATAGATTTGCAAGAGTTTCATTTTCTCCTGTACTTGGTAGATTTGAACTACTAGATGTATTTGAAGATCTATATTTTGTTGAATTGTTTGGAGTTTTTGGAGTATTTGGAGTACCTGGTGTACCCGGTTTACCTGGTTTACCTGGCTTTTTAGGTGTTTCAACTGTAACTGTCTGAGCTTTATCATTTATATCTTCATGACTTGCTACTTCTTTACCGTTTTGGAAAAGTTTTTCGAAAACTACAATTGTTTTACCTTCAAGAGCACTTGCATCAAAAGTAAATGTTACATCTACAGATCCATTTGCTTTTTCGGCAGTGAATGTAGTAGACCCTGTAACTTCTTTACCATCAACTAATAATGGTTTATTTGTTGATTTGTCCATTAATTTACCAGTTACTGTG
>NZ_MKIQ01000031.1 GCF_001832885.1 Floricoccus penangensis
ATCTACTTCAACATCTGGATCTACTTCAACATCTGGATCTACTACAAATTCTAAACCTAAAAAACAATTGCCAAGTACTGGCGAAGTATCTTCTTTATCTTCTATTTTAATTGGTATTTTCTTAGTATTAGCTGGATTTGTAACTTCAAAATTAAATTTTAAAAACAAAGATGCAGAATAGGTAGATAATAGATGCTAAATAACTAAAATCATATCATCAAAAAATATGATTGATTCGTATCATTCATATTAAAAAAATTATAAAAGAGAACACTGCAAAAGCTGTGTTCTCTTTTAATTTATCTGAAATTACCAACTATAAATTTCACTATATTATCAAAATCTATATAATTGGTTTAATTATTTCTTGATTATGCTAATGCTCCCATTGGATCCCAAGGTGCAAGTACACGTGGTTCTGCTTCATAAGCTTTTAACTCCTGTTCTGTAAGGAATTCTTTTCTTACAACGATTTGGTATGTATATTCACCCATCCAAGCATCGCTTGCTACGAAGTAACCTTTCGCACCAACCTTATCTCCCCATGAATTTTCAACTTTCCATTTTAGAGATTTACCATTTTCATCTAAGTCCACGCCTGTTAATACCATTGCGTGTGTCATCAAAGATTCAGAGTAGTCTAAGCGACTTGCTTTAGTTTGAGTATATTCAAGATCAAGTGCTGTTTTGAAATCATAAACATCAAGTGCCATAATTCCTTCTTTACGATTTGATACTTGACCAACATCACAACCGAACCATACAGTTTCACCTTGTTGCATTTGAGCAATAGCAAGTTCTTTGAATCGATCCATTTCAACATTTAAGTGACGAACATCGCGAGCACCTGCAACATTACCTAGAAACTCAACAGTGTAGCTTTGGTTATAAGGTTTATCTTCTGTAGGTGCATTGATGATACTCACATATTCATTAAGGTCAACACCAACAAATTTATCATAAAATTCTTTAGGAGAAACTCCTTCAACTTTATGGAATTCATTGTCTTTATCACGATATTCAAAATCAAATTTTTGTGGTGGTAAACCAAGATTTGCTGCTAAAAGATTGAATACTTCTTGTAGTAATTCTTCTTTTTTAGCTTGAGTATCCCCACCATCACGCGCTACTTGACGTAAAATTTCAGCATCTTGACGTAATAATTTGTTTAAATATGTATTTAATTCTCCTGAAGCACTTGATGAAACAGACTCAGGGTAAATATCTTTTGGAACTACACCATATTTTTGGAAGATAGCAACGATCATATCCCATTGTCCACCATCTTGTTGAGGTGTATCAAGAAGGAATTTAACCTTACGGTCAGTTAAATCTTCTGCTTCAGTAGCCAAAATATTGTCAAAGAACCAGTTAGATTTTTCATATTTATCCCAGAAGAATGTATATGCTTGAGATAATTCAAAGTTTTCAAGTTTGAATTCAGTCAAGATTTTATGACGGAAAGTGTTCAATGCAGCAAACATCCAACAACGGCCACTTTGTTTTTGGTTAGTAACAGCATCATTAGTTAAATCAATAGAGAATACTGGTTGGTTATTAACCTTTCCAGCGCGTGTTTCTAATGATTTAAGGAAACCATTGCTAGTAATAGCATTTTCAACAGCTTGATACTTCACATTTGAAGAATAGTTGTCATATAATTTTGCAGTAAAATCCTGAGTTAATTCAGTCATTATTATCTCCTTATTATTGTAAAATTAATACTTTCTAAATATTTAGAAAAGTATTCACAAAGAATATTATACTCCTTTCAAAATAAAAAATACAGCTAAACTGTACTTTTTATTCTAATAATCTAAAATTTTATAATCTGTAAGTAGTTATAGAGTTTACTTATATAGTATAGTTGATTAAAATAGAAATACCTTTGTTTTACTACTCTGTCGATTACACTTAAATAAGCAAGCTTATTAGTATAAATCGCAACGATGTATTAATCTATTTTTAAGCGACTATATAAAAGACTTTTTTACCAAAATCTTATTCATCCTTATAAAGATTATTCTCTTTAATATAAGAGATGAGCTTGTCTGATATTATAAAATTAGGAACCAGTCCTTCACTTATTTCTTTCCTAATAAATGTTGATGAGATATCCATGAAAGGTAGATCAACCCATGTAACTGGATATTGTGAGATTAATGTTTCATCTTTACTTCGACGAACTGCTATGAAATCAACCATTTCCATTAGTTCATCAATTTTATACCACTTGGGTAAATACTCTACCATATCCTGGCCAATGATGAAATAATATTTTATCGTTGGATTTTTTTCTTTTAAAAGCTTCATTGTGTCATGTGAGTAAGAAATACCACCACGCTCAATCTCAATCATTTCGATTCCTAGATCAGGATAATCTTCTAAGGCTAATTCAAGCATATCAAGACGATATTTTGCATCAATTGTTTTCTTTTTATCAACATGTGGTGGGTTTGCTTCTGGCATAAGTAAGACTTTATCAAGTTTCAACTTCTGCCTAACCTGGTCAGCAATAAATAGGTGAGCATTATGAACTGGATTAAAATTTCCACCCAAAATTCCGATTCTTTCTACCATATTATTATTTCCAAAAATCATCAAAAACGGTAATAGGCAAGTGACGTTTATGTTGTCCTTTTTTCCACCAATTTTCTATTATTTCTTGTGCTTTAGGACTTACTTTTTTTCCTTCAGTATAATCATCAATTTCTTGATAAGTGACACCTAAAGCAACTTCATCAGCAAGACCAGGTTTACCATCTTCAAGGTCTGCTGTTGGTACTTTTTCATAAAGTGATTTGTCAGCACCTAAATATTCAAGTAACGCTTTTCCCTGTCTCTTATTGAGACGGAAAAGAGGTAAAATATCAGCCCCTCCATCACCAAATTTAGTGAAGAAACCTGTAATATTTTCAGCAGCATGATCTGTACCCACAACTGCGCCAGCCTTTTGACCTGCAATAGCATATTGAGTAATCATTCTTTGGCGAGCCTTGATATTTCCTTTTACAAAGTCTGAAACCTCTACTCCAGCTTGAGCTAATGCTTCAACTTCTCCATCAACGGCTGCCTTAATATTTACAGTATATAGAATGTCTGGCTTAATAAATTCCAATGCTTTTTGAGCATCATCTTCATCAGCTTGAACACCATAAGGCAATCGAATTGCTATAAATTGATAGCTATCATCTCCCGTTTCTTCTCTCATTTCCTCAATCGCCATCTGCGATAAACGACCAGCAAGAGTTGAGTCCTGACCTCCTGAAATCCCTAAAACTAAAGTTTTCAAAAACGAATTTTTCCTCAAATAATCCTTTAAGAAATCAACCGATTTTCTCACTTCTTCTGCAGCATCTATTTGAGCTTTCACACCTAATTCTTTAATAATATCATCTTGTAAAGTCATTTTAGTATTCCTTTCCAACACTTTTTCTCACCTTATCGATGAGTTTCATCTTGTTATCCCAGACCTCTTTTGATAAATCAACTGGGTAATCTTGTGGATTTAATAATCTCTTGTATTCATCCCATAGCTGATCCAGTTCATGAGCGGCATATTCTTTTACTTCTTTGAGACTTGGTATTTTATATACTAATTTACCATTCTCATAAATTGGAATTAATAAAGGAACAGCATCAAAATCCTTAACAACTTTATTAATATATGTATAAGTTGGATGGAGCATATAAATTTCATCAAGAGATTTTACATCTTCATCAAACTCTGTAATGTAGTCCCCTTCTGATTTACCCTTAGCACGGCTTGTAATTCTCCATACTTGTTTTTTACCAGGAGTTGATACTTTTTCTGCATTGTTAGAAAGTTTAATTCTATCAGTCATTTGTCCATTCTCATCTTCAAAAGATACAAGCTTATAGACTGCTCCAAGAGCAGGTTGATCATAGGAAGTTATTAACTTAGTTCCCACTCCCCACACATCAATCTTTGCATGTTGCATCTTAAGATTAAGGATAGTATTTTCATCTAAATCATTTGAAGCATAAATTTTAGCATCAGGAAATCCTGCTTCATCAAGTTGTTCGCGTACTTTTTTTGAAATATAAGCCATATCACCCGAGTCAATACGAACACCTAGGAAATTGATTTTATCACCCATTTCACGCGCTACTTGTATTGCTGCTGGAACTCCAATTTTCAAGGTATCAAAAGTATCAACTAAGAATACACAATCTTTATGAGTTTTTGCATATGCAGTAAAAGCATCATGGTCATTTCCGTAAGCCTGCACAAGTGAATGAGCGTGAGTACCACTGATTGGAATACCAAAAAGTTTACCAGCTCGAACATTACTCGTTGCATCTGCACCACCAATAACTGCTGCGCGTGCTCCCCAAAGAGCCGCATCCATCTCTTGAGCTCGACGAGTACCAAATTCAAGCAATGGATCATCTCCAATTACAGACTTAACTCTTGCTGCTTTTGTAGCAATAAGTGTCTGGAAATTAATAATGTTTAATACGGCAGTCTCAATAAGTTGACATTGGGCAATTGGACCCTCTACTTGAAATATTGGTTCATTTGCAAATACTAAGTCACCTTCACGTGCGCTGTTGACATTACAAGTAAATTCCATATTTTTTAAATAAGTAAGAAAATCTTCAGGATAATCTAAGCTTCTTAAATATTCGATATCACTATCTGTAAATTTAAGATTATTAAGGTAATCAATAACTCTTTCCAAGCCTGCAAAGACAGCATATCCATTATCAAAAGGCATATTTCTGAAATATACTTCAAAAACTGCTTTCTTTTCTGATATTCCCATTTCAAAATATGTTTGCATCATATTAATTTGATATAAATCTGTGTGTAAAGTTAGACTATCATCACGACTAGCTGAATACATATATTTTCTCCTATCCCTCAAAGGGGTACTATAAATTATAAATGTAGAAATTTTCACAATAATATTATACCCTTTTTATATAATTTATTCTATTTTTAGAAATTAAAAAACAAGCCGGAGCCTGTTTCTATTGCATTTTTTTTAAAAGATTAATGATGATTTGTGCAGATTTTTTACCTGCATCAATAATGAATTCATCAAAAGATACATTTGCATTCCCGTCGGCTGTATCGCTTATAGCACGAAGTACAACAAATGGTTTGTTTAAACTGTGAGCTGCTTGAGCAATACTTGCTCCTTCCATCTCTACAGCTAATACATCAGGAAAATGTTCTTTAATCTGAGCAATTCTAGCATCACTAGAAATAAACGAATCACCACTGGTTATTAGTCCTACTTTAGCATCTTCAATTACTTTTTTAAGCTCAGATACAAAGTACTTGCTTGACTCATAATATAATTCTTGTCCAGCCATCTGACCATATTTATAACCAAATGCGGTTACATCGACATCGTTATATGCAAGTCGATTTGCAATAACAAGATCACCTACTGAAAGACCAGCACCAACTCCTCCAGCAGAGCCAGTATTAATAATTGCATCCACATTGAATCTATCAACAAGCATACCAACAGCTAGTGCACTCATTACTTTACCAATTCCTGATTTCACAAGCACAACTTCATGACGTCCAATAATTCCTTCATAATAAACGTTTCCATGTACTAATTCTTTTTTTGTTTCTTCTAAATTTTCAACTAAGAGGCGAAGTTCTTCGTCCATAGCGGCAATAATTCCGATTTTCACGATTTTTTCTCCTATAATTTTAATACAGCAAAGACTAAGGCAATAATTAATAAGACCAGAATAATAATCCATTTATTCATACTCTTATCTCGCTCATCACGCTTTGCGTTTTCAATACGACGACTCTTATTAACCTGATTCTTTTGTAGCTTTTGCTCCAACTTATCATATTTTTTTATAAGTTTTGTGTCGTCCATCATTTCATCTTTTATTCGGCGGTCGAGATATTTCTCATCATCCTTGTATTTCTCCAAGATTTCATCCGTCAAAATTGGTTTAGGCATTTTATTATACCCCTTTACAAACTAATTTATTTTTTATTGTTCAATTCCCAGTATTGAATTGCTATTATTGTTTTTGCATCAGCAATTTCTCCACTTGCAATTAAAGCCTTACATTCATCTAAAGTAAATTGTCCGACTTCCAACACTTCATCATCATCTTGCGGTCTAGGATTTTCGACTTTTACAAGATTATCAATATAGTAAAGGTAAATCTTTTCGTTACAGAATCCCGGTGCAGTATAAAACTCAGATATCAATTCAATGTTTTCAGATGTATATCCTGTTTCTTCTTCAAGCTCACGCAATGCTGCTTCTTTAACATGATCTTTTTCTCCAGCTTCAAGTTTTCCTGCAGGAATTTCATAGATAACTTTTTCCAGAGCTTTACGGAATTGTCTAACAAGAATTATCTTATTATCAGCTGTGATTGGAATCATAGAGACAGCACCTGGATGGAAGATTAATTCTCTTTTAGCTGTCCCAAGTCCTTGAGGCAATTCAACCTCATCAACTTTCACATCAATAATATGACCTTTAAAAATATCTTTACGATTTATTGTTTTTTCTTCAAAATCTTCAAATTTCATCTAACAATCCAATCTATTTAATCATCTAATTTTTTATAATGCGGAAGTTTTTTAGCTCGTCCAATCTTATCAGTCTGGCGAGCACGCCCAATTGCTACTGCATCATCTGGAATATCTGAAGTAATTGTAGAGCCTGCTGCAGTTAGAGCATTCTTACCAATATGAAGAGGCGCTATTAAAGTCGAATTACTTCCCACAAAAGCATGATCTTCAATTTCAGTATGGAATTTATTTTGACCATCATAATTTACTGTTATGGTACCAGCACCAAAGTTCACATCTTCTCCAACAGTAGCGTTTCCAATATAAGTCAGATGACCTGCCTTAGTATTTGCTCCAAGTGTTGAACCTTTAATTTCAACAAAGTTACCTACATGCACATTTTCGTGTAGGATTGTTTGAGGGCGAAGATGTCCGTAAGGTCCAATATTTGATCCCTTCTCCATAATACTTGATTCTACTGTTGAGTTACGAACTTCAACATTTGAATGAAGTGTAGAATCTTCAATACGACTACCGCTTGTGATGACTACTCCACTCTTAATTGTCGTTTTCCCTTTTATTACAACATTTCCTTCAATAAAAGCATCTGGTGCAATTTCAACATCTGCATCTATATAAGTTGTTTCTGGATCAATTAAGGTCACACCATTTACCATATGATTATGGTTGATACGCGCCCTCATTGATTTTTCAGCTTGAGAAAGAGCTACACGGTCATTAACACCTAGACTTTCTTCAAAATCATCAAGTGAATAAGCACATACTTTTTGACCAGCTTTTTTGAAAATCTCAATAACATCAGTAAGATAATATTCACCTTGGTTATTATTGTTATTAATTTTTGTCAAAGCATCAAATAATGCTTTATTATCGAAAACATAAGTACCTGTATTAATTTCAGGGACTGATTTTTCTTCCTCACTAGCATCCTTTTGTTCAACAATCTTAGTAACTTGTCCACCTTCGCGAATGATGCGTCCATATCCTGTTGGATCTGGTGCAATTGCAGTTAAAATGGTTGCCGTTGCTCCTTCTGCTTCATGATAAGCAAAAAGTTTTTCAAGAGTATCTCCCGAGATTAATGGTGTATCTCCTGCAATTACAAGAGTTGTTCCTTCTTCTTTATCTAATAACGGAGCTACAATCTGTACGGCATGTCCTGTTCCTAATTGTTCTTCTTGTTTAACAAACTCAGGTCCATCAGCTAAGCTAGCAAGGACATCATCAGAACGATGACCAACTACAATTACTTCCTTATCAGGATTAAGAGCTAATACTGCCACTCTTACATGGTCTAACATAGTCTTTCCAGTAACCTTGTGTAAAACCTTTGGTAAATCAGATTTCATACGTGTACCCTTACCAGCTGCTAAAATAATTGCATATTTTTTCATTCGATATTCTCCATTACTTTATTATTATTCTGCACCTATTTTACCATAATAGAACCGATTTTTCACATATGTAGTAATGTACCAATGAAACTGTATGTCTATATACATTATACCAATTATTAATGTGATAAAACTTACAGAATTGTAAGAGATCCCCATGCATGAATATATATTTAATTATAAGTAATCTAAAACTGAAATTAGGTAAAAAACTTCGAAACAACTCCACTATTATTCGTAAAATCATTAAAAACTTTACAGAACAGCAATATAATAAAAGTACACGACTAAAAAAGCAGGGAACTTTATCCCCCGCTCTAACCGTTTAAAATTTTACAAAAACAAATGTATATTAAAAGTATCTACTTTTTCTTTTTAGCCATTTTTTTTGGCTTTTCTTTTTCCATATTATTATTGGCTTTAAAAAGGTGAAATATGACATACCTTCTATAATACTTGGAGTAATGAACACCCCCCCGAATCACTCGTGGGATCTTCGGCTATAAGTTCAGGAATACCTATCCCTAATCCATATAGAACTATACTACCAAAAAATGCAAAGAAGATCAGTAATACTCGTTGATACAGTATCATTGTTTCTCCCCATTCAAGTTCATATAAATAAGGTTTATCTGTAAATAAATTGGGTACTATTTGTTCAGACTGTTCAAAACTTGCATTAAATAAATTTTTTCTTGTTTTCATATCAGTATTTTTCACCATATTTCCTAAGTAATGTGCCTACCAGCTTATGTCAATATCTTCATGTAGTGTATCGTAGGGATTATTTTTAAGCTTTAAATTGCTATAATACCAGATATAATATGTATTTTCACCATATTTATAGTCTATTACTTTTTCTACTTTCTGATCATCAATTTTTAAATTTTTGATATCAGGGTCTAATGTGACTCCTGATACTGGATATCTTTTTAATTCTTTATTACGTCCATCCAAACGCACTGCTAGAACTGTTGAAATTTGCATTTCTTCTTTATCTAACTTAAATTCCGACTTATCTGTAATTTTATCTTTGCTAAAAACAACTTTTTCTTCATAAGATTTTTGAATTTTTTTATATAACTTTTTTCCATCAGCATCTGAAACGCTATAACTATGCATCTCTAATACATCATCATTATTGATCAACACATCTATATCATTTCCGTTAGAAAACCTTGCTATAACTCTGTCATCAGATATTGCAGGATCATATAATTTGCTATCTTTTTTATAATCACTGTAATTTCCAGCTATATTAATATATATTGTATAAATAATGTATATTACTGCAATTACCACAAATAAAATAGTTAAAAATTTTTTATTTTTCTTTTTTTCCATTTACTTTCTCCAAATAAAACTAGTACTTCTGATATGTTTAGCCTAAACAATATTCTTTCCTTCATCAAATATTCCCTATAAATTAAATCACCTAGTAGTATGGATTTTAACTTTTGTATCAAAAAGATATTTTAGGCGTACTATTCTTATCGGAAATATCAATATTTTTATAATACCAAATATAAAAATTATTACCTTTAAACTCATAATTAAATATATCTTTAGGTGCTTCATCATCTATTTTTAATTTTTGAATATATGCACTTTGACTACTTCCAATCAAGGCCGTTCTTTTTGATTTATTTTTTAGATAATCAGGTAAATCTTTCACAAAATCATAGATGAATAGCACGTTATCTTCCATCGTTCCCATTTTATCGGTATTTAAGCCGACTTACCAAATAACTCCTGGTTTAAAACATTTTTTCCCTTTCGAGTTAATTTTATTTACTGAGCTAATTTTGATTTTCCCTTCTTCATCATTAATTGATATATAGTCAGTAGAATCTTCGTAGTCATACTTATTAATGATTGTATCAGGTTATATATTTGTTGAAATATTTTTCTCCGTACCATTCAATCTGTGTCTGTCCTTCAAGCTTTCTATATTCTTCTGGGTATTTATTTTTGTAATATCCCATAAGTATGTATGGAAATACTATATGAATTTCATAAATGGCAATCGCAACAATAAATAAAAAAATGGATATTATTAAAAATATGGAAAGTGTTTTGCTATTCATATTCCCTATTAAATCATTTGCTGTATCACTAAATACCAAGGCTATAATAAGAAAGATGACAGAAAAAGTCATAAATTTATCTAAAATTTTTGATATATATGATTCTGAGGAACCGTTTGAATTAATTTTATTGAATAAAGTTAATTTTAGATTTTTTATTTTATTAATTAAAATTATTGTACTTGTCAATGTACCTAATGTAATAGTTATACATACTATATTATTCGAGTTATAGTCTGTTATAACTGAATAAAAAATTATTAAAGCTACTACTATTGTAAAAAATATCATCATACAGAAATTATTAACATTTATTGTAAATCTATAAGGGACTAACGACTTATATTTAATTATTTTTCTATTAATAAAAATCCCTGAAATCCATAAGATAGACCAAATCCAAAATACTATATGAAAAAAATATATCTCATTCGCATAAAATACTATACTGATGAATCCTAATCCTACCCATAATACTAGGGTTAGAATTATCATAGATAATGAAATTCTAAGTGGATTCCCTTTGAGATCTTTTACCATTTTATTTTCTTGTCTAAGTATATCTTTATCTTTTATAAGATTAGTACTTTGATCAAATGTAGCATTTAGTAACTTTATTCCCATTTTTTAATCCCCTTATTTTATATCTATATTATACAAAATAATTCACTATTTATCACAAGATATTCAAAAGGAATCATCTGATTTCAAAATAAAAAAATACAACAACAAGGCTATTGTTGTCGTACTTTCAATAATTATATGAATTATTATTTTTTATTTTTCTTATTCTTTATTTTTTTAATATCTCTAATTATTAAATATACAGCTAATATAAAAATAAAGACATAAAATGATAATTGTCCTAATTTGTAGTAGTCCATTATTTCTCCTTCTTCATGATTGTTACTGATATTGGAGGGAATATCCCTGAGTTATCTTGTTTGCCATGGCTTGATAGAATCATTTGATAGTCTTTAAGCTCTGTATCTTCTAATTTATTTTCTTTTTCTAAGGCATTTAAGACTACAATATAAGATACTTTATCATCTTCAAGTTCATAAGCGATTAATTTCTTTTTAGTTTGAAGGGCATGGATATGCTCGTTTATTTGATCAAAAGTTGTCAGTCTAAATAAGGGCTCTGATTTTCTTAGCTTAATCAACGAACGGAAGAACTCAACATTTTCTGCATATTCATATGGGCGATTCCAATCAAATTCGTTGATAGAATCGGGTGATTTGTAGCTATTTTCAACTCCATCCTTTGTGCGCATGAACTCTTGTCCAGCATGGAAGAAAGGAATACCTTGAGATAAAAGTGGGATACTTGTTCCTAAGAGATGGCGTAATCTACGAGTTTCCGCATCATCATCGGGGTTAGTCAAAAGAAGCTTGTCATATAAAGTATAGTTGTCGTGGGCTTCTAAATATTGCACGACTTGGTCTGGTCCAGAGAAATTATAAGTCTTACTGTCTAAATCTTGTCCACCCATAATATTTTTAAGGAGCAGTTTTTCCTGACGGCTTGCACCATTGATAAATCCAGGGTCGTCATCGAAAAAGACACTACCTTTAGCGGTATCACGGATTGAATCGTTAAAGTGCGCAATCCTAGGCATTTCAACAGCATTCTTTTGAATGGCTTTTTTATCCTCAGAAAGTGCCGTATTTAAGTCCCATCCTTCACCCAAGATGATAATAGATGGATCAATCTCATCAATAGCCGCACGGATTTCATTCATGGTCTCGACATCATGGATACCCATCAGATCAAAGCGAAAGCCATCTAGCTTAAAGTTTTCAGCCCAATATGTCAGACTATCAATCATGTATTTTCGCATCATAGCACGTTCAGATGCGGTGTCATTATCGCAACCTGTTCCGTTTGATAGCTGACCACTTCTTGCATAGCGGAAAAAGTAACCTGGAACTGTCAGGTGAAAGGCGTGTTTCGCAGCATTGAAAACATGATTATAAACGACATCCATAATCACGCGCAATCCCTGTTTATGAAGCCCATCTATCATTTGTTTCATTTCAATAATTCGAGTCTGAGGATTATTCGCATCTGTCGAATATGAGCCTTCAGGTGAATCATAATTTTCAGGGTCATATCCCCAGTTAAATTGTGGAATATCTGGCTTTGATTCATCAACTGATCCATAATCAAACATTGGCAGAATTTGGATATGACTGACTCCAAGACTTTTTATATAATCTAGTCCTGTTGGCTTACCTTTAGAATTTAAAGTTCCTTCTTCAATTAAACCTAAGAATTTTCCTTTATTTTTTATGCCACTGTCTGCCGCAATTGAAAGATCACGAGTATGAAGTTCATAGATTATGGCATCCATAGGATTTGTAAACTTAGGCATACGTTTAAAGTTTTTAAGTTTTACCTCATCCGGATTTAAAACAACACTTCTTTTTCCGTTTACGACAACTGCCTTGGCATAAGGGTCTCCCGTGTAATTGACTGTTCCATCTCTGAAAGTTACACGGTATTGGTAAGAAAGACCGTTTTGATTACCGTTAATAAGACATGAATAGACACCATTTTCTTCCCTATTCATGGTAAATGTACCAAGTTGCGGTGCCTCTTCCTGATTGTTTTTGAAGACAATCAATTCTACCTTGCTAGCTGTTGGAGCCCATAATTTAAAGTTTGTTGCTTGAGGTGAATAAAGGGCACCAAGTTGACCATAGTAGGCAAAAATTGTATCAAATTCATCTGTGCGAACAACAGCTCCAAAATAAACTGGAGTTTCAGTGCCAGCAAAAATTATTTTATAATTTTTTTCTAAATCAAGTCTTGCTGTTACTAAGGTCAAACGTTCTTTATCACGCTTATAAGTTTTTAAGTTTCTAATTTGATAAAAACTTCCTTCTTCATCTGTTAGTTTTATATCCAGATTATCCAGATCCCAATCTTCTATACTTGATTCAAAATGAAGATTTATTTGATTTATCTTATCAATCAGTGCCTTTGTTAATTTATTTGCCATTCCAACTCCTTGCCCAATATTTTATATTCTTATAATATTACAAGTTGTGAAATATCGCAACAAACGGTTGCATTATTTAAATAATATAGAAAAAGACTGATTTTCAATAATCAGTCTTAATATTCTATTCAATCATTTTCTTTATTGCGTTCATTGTCATTTCTCGTGTTTGATCTTCAGTAAATTCTTTAATTTGATTTTGTGTGGCTTTTGGATTTTTCATCATAAATTCCTTAACCTTTTGAGAAATTACTAATTTCATTTGTTCTTGCTGAGCTTGTGCAGCTTTTGGATCAGCTGATTTTTGTTTTTCAGCTAATTTTTTAGATTGATTTGCAGTCATCGGAAGCCAAGTTTTTTGAGGAACTGTGACCAAAGTTTCTTCAGAAATTAATTCATTATCAGTTTCATCATCAACTTCAAATAATTTCTTGAATGTGTCATTTTCCCAAGTCCAAGTCTTTTTAGTAGTCACAATAGTCGGTTCTTTAACATCTGCTACTTTATAAGTTGCAGTCTTTTTGACTGAGTCAACAATATTTTTCTTATCTGGAGCAAAGTGCGCTTCAGGTTTTTCATCAGTTTTTTTATCTCTATAAACTAGAACATAATTATCTGAGTCTGTTCCCACTTCTTGAGTTACTAATATACTTACAGGAGAATCAACTTGAGCCGCCGTATAAATACTATTTGAAGTCTTTGTATCTGTTACTTCCTTCATTCCCCAGTGGCTATTTAAATGTGCTGATAAAGCGAGAGCACTTGATAGTAATAAGAGTGTAGAAAGTGTTCCCAAGGTAATTTTCAATAATTTGTTAGGAATGAGAAACCATGAGAGTACCATTGCTATTGTTAAGCCAATCATTATAGGTATAATCATTATTTAGCACCTCCTGTATTATCTTTTTTAGCTCTAAGGAAGAAGATTGTAATAATCAATCCCACTACTGCAAACCCTAGTCCTACTGCAAATGAAACTCTGAAACCATCCATTGAGGCATCAATTGTTTTACTTGCAAATTCCATTGGATTTGTATCCTTCATAGCTTTGGCTGGACTATTTGTATTGATAATATTTTGAGTTATTGATGTTAATAAGGCCACAACTACAGATGAAGCGAGCTGACGAACTGTGTTGTTAGCTGCTGTACCATGTGTCGTTTCTTCAATTGGCAAAGCATTCATTGCGCTGGTAGTAAGTGGCATCATTGTAAGTGCGATACCTGCCATACGAATAGCGTAAAGTACTGTGATAAAGATTGTTGGTGTTGTGGCAGATAGGAAGACAAAAGGAATTGTTCCTATAGCAAGGATTGTAAGACCAACGAGTGCAAGGTTTCTTACACCCACTTTATTGTATAGAATACCAGCGATTGGTGAAATCAGACCCATCATCAAAGCACCTGCAAGAAGAGTAAGTCCTGAATCAAGTGGAGATAGACCATGCACATTTTGCAAGTATGTTGGAAGCATCATTTCCACTCCGTACATCGCCATAGTTACCAATATGATAATAAGAGCAGTAACTGTGAAATTACGAACCTTGAATACTCTGACGTCTAAGAATGGTTCTTTTAATCTTAATTGTCGAAGGACAAATAAGATGATAAAGATTGTACCAGCAATAATTGGAAGAATTACTGAATTCATTGAACTCCATCCATCCATGGCAACATTTGTGAAGCCCCATAGGAAAAGTCCAAATCCGATACTTGAAAGAACAAGCGAAAGTATATCTAATTTTATTTTCTTATTTGGAATTACAT
The DNA here is from genome assembly GCF_001832885.1 of Floricoccus penangensis. Lineage (GTDB taxonomy): Bacteria > Bacillota > Bacilli > Lactobacillales > Streptococcaceae > Floricoccus > Floricoccus penangensis. The sequence continues at coordinate 14,808 of NZ_MKIQ01000031.1, forward strand.
CCTTCATTACAAATGGTGTTAGTAATAAAACTAATGTAATTACAATCATTGGGATGATAAATATTGTTCTCCATGAAGAAACAATATTGATACCAAAGATAACATGGTCCTTATCTAATATCCATCCTGAAAGTGTTGGTCCAATGGCTGGTGCCATACCAACCACTAATCCACCAAGTCCTAGAGCTAAAGCCCTTTTATTTTCTGGGAAGACATTAACAGCAATTACCTGCATTAGGGGCATTGTGATACCTACAGCGATAGCCGCAAGAATACGTCCTCCAAGGAACATAATCCAATAATTACTATCTTCTGGAGTAAGATATGTAATTGTCATCCCTCCGAGAAGCAAGGCATATGCTGTAAACAGGAGCCATTTAGTTGATGTCCTTGTCATTAGATATGCTGACAATGGTACTACTATACCATTAGCAAGTAAAAACCAAGTTGTCGCCTGTTGAGCTGTACTTAGATTTATATCAAATGCCTTCATCAATGTTGGAATAGCTGTTCCCAACGATGTTTGCATAAGCATACCGGCAAATGTTCCAATTAGCAAAAGGATAAACATTAACCAGCGATTATATTTTTTTCCGTGAATATCTAACACTTGATCATTTGAGCTAGGCATATATACCTCCTATATTTAATTTTAAAAAATAACAAAATTTAATATAACACTTCTTGTGATTTCAGAAAAGAACAAAATAAGATACAATGTCTCATAATGGATATTTTTTTAATTTTTTATTATAATTTGTTTGATAATATAAGGGAGTATGAGGAATGAATGTCGATAAATCAACAATGACTAAAAGAAAAATCAAGCATGCCTTACTTGATTGTATGGAAGATAAAAAGTTTGAATTGATAACAGTTAATGATATTGTTACAAAAGCAGATGTAAATCGAAGTACCTTTTATCGCTACTATGATGATAAATACACCTTACTTGATGAGATTGAACTAGCAGTTATTAAACATATTAATCAGTATCGTGATTCAAATGCCATTTATATTGAAGGAAAGGGTTATATAAATAGTCAAAATATCATCTCCATGCTTCGACACCTTAAGAAATTTGATTTTATAATCAATAGACTTTTAAGCTTTAATGGAGATCAACTTTTTGAAATCAGATTGAGAAATCAACTATCACAACAATTCTACAAAAGTATCAAAGTAACAACTTCCAACGAAAAACTGGAATTAATCAAAGATTTTTTGGGACATATTGTAATTGGAACCTTTAGGTACTGGACGTCTCAAGACGAAAATATGAGTGAGGAAGATCTATCACAAGTCATTGAAGATCTCCTAACAAGTGGTTTCATGAAGGCCGTAGAAAACGCCCAAGAAAATTAAAAATCTAGCTCTTGATTTATTCAGAGCTAGATTTTTTTAGATTTCTAATTTAAACCCATAGCTCCCCTTATGAAAACCATAATTTTCATAAAAGTTATGAGCATTTTCTCTATCAGAATTTATTCCAGAATTAAGAGTCATGGCAAAAAGTCCCTCACTTCTTCCCAATTCTTTTATATAATCCAATATTTTCCCCGCAATGCCTTGTTTACGATAATCAGAATCGACAACTAATGCTAAGATTCTAATGTATTCAACACTTTTTTCAAACATATACATTGTACAAATTCCAGCAAACCCAACTACTTTCCCATCAATCTCAGCGACAATCAATTGGTAATTTTGATCGCTAAGAATTTTTTCAAGTCTTTCTTCTAGTTCTGCTTGCTCAACTGGATAGCCAAGTTGACTATATAATGCTGGAAGGTCTTTTAAATCTCTTTCTTGATAATTTCTAATCTTCATATTTTTTACCTAAAATATCCAAGTCACGTTCCACATCATCCATTAATGCCACTTGAGGAAGATGACCCCATTCTTCAAAACCATTTTTCTTGAAGAGATTAAGACTGGCTTTATTGTGACCAAAAATAAATGATAGTAAGGTTGTCACACCTAGTGTTTCAAGATTTGATTCTACAAACTCAATTGCTTTTTGTCCCAAGCCCTGTCCTTGAGCACTATTATCAAGATAAATTGAAACTTCTGCAGTTTTTGAGTAAGCTGGACGTCCATAAAAGTCTGATAAGCTAATCCAACCAAGAACTTTTTCGCCATCCTTGATTAACCAGAGCGGGCGTGTCTCAGGATTATGTGCATTGAACCAGTCAACACGTGATTCAACTGATATTTCTTCCAAGTCTGCTGTCGCAAGTCTACCAGGAATTGACTGATTATAAATATCTACAATTTTTTCTAGATCTTCAATCTTAGCATAAATGTATTCAACCATTTAATTCTCCTCTTATCTTAACTTTTTGGATAAACCGAGTTCAACAGAACTTGTAACAGCACCTTCTTCCGGTGCCTCAATAAATGTAATTTTATCATAACCCACCCCAGTCCAAAATTTAAGACCTTGATAATTTGAACCTGAGACCAACAACTCAGATCTACTAAATCCTCTATTTCTATAGTCTTCATCAAGAAGTTCAATCACTTTTTTAGCAATGCCCTTCTGACGATATTCTAGACCAATATACATATGAAGGATGTAGTAACAATCATCACTTTCATCAAATATCCACATCCAACCTACCAACTTATCTTTGTAGAAAATACTCAGGCTGTGACATTTGTCTTTGGGAATTTCTGGAATAATTTTATTTATATCAATTAGTGGTGGCAGAGGGTCCCTTCCTTCCACTTCATTAAAGTATGGTTTTGCTTCTTCAAATAATACATTTAACTCTAACTTATCTTGTTCATTTGATAATTCATATCTAATCATTTTTCACTCCCATTGATAATTCTAATTAATATTAAAAGAAGGACTGCGACTGCAAAAAAGATTGCCATCCAGTATCTACCAACTGCTGGATTGATGAAACTATATACCATCATTCCAAATGTGAAAATCAATAAAATAAGACCAATAATTGCTACTATTCTTTCCATAATTTCTCCAATGTATTCGATATTTTAATTATACAACATTGAAAAAGAAAATTATTTATTTTTTACCAGAATTCTTAATATTTCCTATGAAGAGACTTATTCCAGATAATATTACTAATAAACCACAAATTATTCCTAGCATAGATTATTCCCCCATATACTTCATCATTATATGTTCTGTTCCTTCAAGGATAAAAATTTCTCCAAAGGTTTGAAATCCATTCTTCTGATAGAACTCTTTAACATACGACTGGGCTTCTATTATAAGTTCCTTATCTGGCCATTTTGATTTATAGACTTCAACCAATTCTTGAGTAAGTTCTTTGCCCAGCCCCAAGCCTCTTGAGGCGCTAGTTATCACGACTCTTCCAAAAGTCACGTGCCCGTCATGTTCAAAGATTCTTGCGTAGGCCAGGACTTCATCTTCTTCATTTTTATAGTAGACATGATAGGCTGATAAATCATTGTCATCAAGGTCATGGAAAATTCTTTTTTGCTCGACAACGAAGGTGTCTATTCTTAATTTTTCTATTTTATAAAAATCTAAACTTGAGATTTCTGTTAATTTTTTACTATGCCACATGTAATTCTCCTTTTTGTGAACTTATGATAAGATAGGGTTAAAACTTAGGAAGGTAAAATCTTATGGATGATATTCAACTTTTTAGAATACTTGGTTCGATTTCTCGCAAGGCTACGACTGAAATGAACGGTTTGGTGCGTGATTTAGGGCTTGATAATAATCTTTTTCTTTATTTGCTAAGGATTGCTGAAAATGAAGGTCTTAATCAGGTTGACCTTTCAAATCTTCTTCAGATTGACAAGACCACTCTAAGCCGTGGACTTAAAAAGCTTGAGGTTCTTGGATATATCGAGAAGAGGACGGATCCTGAAAATAAAAAGTACAAACAACTTTTTACTACTATCAAGGGTAATGAGGCTGCAAAAGTTGTTGCTAATCTTGAAAGTGACTATGTAAACTCTTCTTTGAAAGAGCTTAATCAAGCTGATAAGAATAAGCTTGCTCAAATTTTAAGTAATATATCATAGTTGATTGTTGATATTTTACCACCTTATAGTTGCATATGCAACTATAAAATTAGACGAGTTTATAAATTACTATTTCTTTCTATAGTGATATAATAAGTTTATATTAGGAGGTAATACTATGAAGATTATTGAAATTCAAGATAGAACGCCACACCTTATTCAGGAATTAATCAGGGTATGGGAAAGTTCAGTAAGAGCTACTCATTTATTCTTATCTCAAAGAGAACTTGAGGAAATTAAAGGAAATGTTAGACAATCAATTGTTGAAATTCCATCACTTTTAATTGTCGAAAATGATGATAGACTACTTATTGCCTTTATGGGTCTTGAAAAAGAAAAACTTAAAATGTTATATGTAGCTAATGAAGCTCGAGGAAAAGGTAATGGTCGACTTCTTCTTACTCATGGAATTGATAACTATCAAATTCGCGAGTTGACAGTTAATGAACAAAATCCTTTAGCGCGTGGTTTTTATGAGCACATGGGCTTTAAAGTATATAACCGAAGTGATTTAGATGAACAAGGTTATCCTTATCCAATTCTCTTTATGAGACTTTCATAGTTTATGAAGGTATGTTTTATATATGTTAAAGTGAAATATATCTACATAAAAAATATGACGAATAAATTTCGTCATATTTTTTATTATACTTAATTAAAATTATTTTTGACTATCAAATATTTGTTGAGCTACTGTTTCTTGCACATAGATAGAGACTTGTCCTCCACCCACTGGAAATAATCCTTTACCATTATTATCTAGTACTACTTTTGCATCATTATTTCTTAATACATCGACAAAAGTCTTACCCCTATGAATAGCACTGATTGTCATTTCTTTTTCATTTTCAGGGCCATTTGTCATAATAACTGCGACACCCGAATCTGGTTCGCTCAAATCACCTGTAAGAACCCATGCAATACAGTTGGCATCATCAAAGTAATCAATTTGATTTCCAAAATGGATTTTTTCACGTAATTTCAAAAGATCGATTAAATCTTGTCCAGCAGGATTAATTCCTTGTGAGGGAATTCCGTATAAATCACCCCAAAATACAACTGGAATACCAGATTTTCTAAGTAAAATTAATGAATATGCATGAATTTTGAACCATCCTTCAACCCATGATTCAAGACTTTGTCCTTTTTGGGTATCATGATTATCAACAAAAGTAACTGAATAGTCTTGATGGGTTTCAGTTAAGGTATTTGAAAATATATTTCTCATATCAAATTGACCATCTGATTTTGATGCATTAAAAAGATTATTATGAAGCGGTACATCAAATAGAGAAATCACATTACCTGATGAATTTAAGTAGTTAGTAAGTGCCCTTATATCGTTTGACCAATATTCGCCAACAACAAACATATCAATACCTTTTTCAGTACGACGATTCAAAAGCCAGTCAACAAAAAAATCAAATTGAATATGTTTCAAAGCATCTAAACGGTACCCATCAATATCAGTAAGTTCTAAATGCCATTTTCCCCACCTGTCAAGTTGTTCAATTGTCTCAGGATACTTCATATCTAAATCGCATCCCATCAAATAGTCATAATTACCATTTTCTTTATCTACGTCTTGGTCCCATCCACGATCGGCAAAGTTGAATATATCATGAGATTTTGTACGTTCATCATAGTCAACACCTGAAAAATTCTTCCAAGTCCAAATATAATCATTATATTTACCCTTACGACCTGGGAAAGTAAATTTAGTCCAAGCCTCGATTTCCTCTTGGCCACTAATCTCTTCATTCCTATCAGTTGAGCTATATGCAGTAGCAGAAACCGTTTCGGTCTCGTCAGCACCTAGCATCTGATTAAAAACAATATCAGCATATACTTCTATATCTTTGTCTTTGAACGCTCTAACTGCGGCTAGATATTCATCTTTAGTACCATACTTTGTGGGTACAGTACCTTTCTGGTCAAACTCACCCAAATCATAACGATCATAAGTTCCGTAGCCGACATCATTAATACCTGCCGAAGCCTTATTTGCTGGTGGAAACCAAATTGCAGAAAATCCCAGGTTTTTAATTTCCTCCGCCTTACCTGCTAGTGTTTTCCAGTGACTTCCATCTGCTGGTAGATACCATTCAAACCCTTGTAAAATCATTTTTCTTTCAGCCATTATCATCCTCTTTCGTTCTTAAAATATTAATTTATTAAGTACTTCCATATTACTATTCTATGTTTTTTTGAACTTTCTGACAAATTTTAAGTAGTTTAGCAGTAAATTGTTTGCTTTTTCTTTAATGAAAAAGCACTCCTATTTAGATATAATTATTCTAATAAGAATATGAGGTGCAGAGAATATGAAGCTATACTTTACTAGACATGGTCATACACCATGGAATGAAGAAAAAATAATCCAAGGAAGTAAAGATATTGAACTATCAACTAAGGGAATCAAGCAAGCACATGAACTTGCTGATAGTCTATCCAACGGAGAATTTAATATATCAAGAATATATACAAGCCCTTTAAAACGTGCTGAACTAACTGCTAAAATTTCTGCCATTGAACTAGATATTCCTTTTCATATTATGACTGGACTTGAAGAAATAAATCTAGGTGATTGGGAGGGCAAAACTTGGAAAGATGTTAAAAAAAATTATTCAAAAAAATTTGATACTTGGTTACATAATCGTAGATTAGAAAAAAGTCCTAATGGTGAATCATACCAAGACTTACTAGAAAGAGTACTACCTGCCGTCGAAAATATTATTAAAGATAATAATTTAGAAGAAAATATCCTTGTAGTTACTCACAGTGCAGTAATAATGTGTCTTCAATGCTTGTTAAATCAAGTACCATTTGAAGAGATGGATAAATATAAGCTTGGAAATACTGAGGTAATTAGGCTTAAAACTGAAGATATAGAAAAAGCAGTGAGTTTATTAAATGTTGAATAGATGTAAAACCCCAGAAATCTGTTTTAGATTTCTGGGGTTCTCTTTATGATGCAAACTGTGCTTTATATATATCGTAATAAGCACCTTGTTTTTTCAGTAATTCTTCATGATTTCCAATTTCAACGATTTGTCCTTTGTCCATAACTAAGATTTTATCTGCGTTACGGATTGTTGACAAGCGGTGAGCAATGATGAAACTTGTTTTCCCTTCCATCATTTTTAGGAAAGCATCTTGAATTTTTGATTCTGTCAGACTATCAACTGAACTTGTTGCTTCATCTAATATAAGCATCTTAGGTTTACTCAACATGGTTCTTGCAATAGTTAAAAGTTGGGCTTGACCTTGAGATATTTTCACTCCATGTTCTCCAAGCCTTGTATCAAGTTTCTTAGGTAAACGGTCAACAAACTCGAACATGTAAGATTCTTTCAGAACCTTATAAATTTCCTCGTCAGTTGCATCCGCATTACCATAGGTAAGATTTTCTCTAATAGTCCCATCAAAAAGCCAAGTATCCTGCAATACCATACCAAAGTTTGACCTTAAACTATCACGTGTAACTTGTCTGATATCATGACCATCAACAGATACTTCTCCTGCATCAACATCATAGAAACGCATAAGCAAGTTTACCAGCGTAGATTTACCAGCACCAGTTTTTCCAACAATTGCTATTTTCTCACCAGGCTGTGTCGAAAAATTAAAATCTCTAATCAGTGGTTGACTAGAAACATATGCAAAATCTACATTTTCAAAGGCAACTTTACCAGTTACTTGATTTAGTTGTGGCAAATTATCATCAGGTGTTTCTGGTTTTTGGTCGAGAATTGAAAAGGCTCTGACTATCCCAGCAAGTCCGGTCTGAACTGGTGTGATAATTCCTGAAATCTCAATGAACGGCTTCGTGAATTGTGAAGCATAAATGGTAAAAGAGGAAATCAATCCGACCGTGATATCTGCCTTGGCAACTAAAATTAGATAAGCACCTGTGAAACCAACTGCCACATAAGCTAAGTGGTCAACAAAACGTGACGATGGGTTAGTCAAGGATGAAGAAAATTGAGCTTTTTGTCCTTTATCATAAAGTTGATTATTTAGTTTTTCAAAAATTTCTTGACTATTTTTCTCCTGTTCAAAGGCTACTACTATCTTTTGATTACCAACTCGCTCGCTAATAAATGAAGAAATCTGCCCCACCATCTCTTGTTGTTTAGAGAAGTTTTCTTGTGAAGATTTAGCAACCAACCATGAAACAATAAAAATTATTGGGGTTGAAAGAAGAACGACAGCTGTCAGTATTAAATTAGAACGTAGCATGGTGATTAGAGCGATAATAATTATTGCAAGTCCTGAGAATACTTGATTATAAACTGATGAAACAGCTAGTGAAATATTGTCCATATCATTAGTAAAGCGACTCGTAATATCACCGTGTGGCGTACTATCATAGTAACTAAGTGGTAGGTCATTTAGATGTGAGAATGTATCCTTACGCAAATCACCTACAGAAAGATAGGCAACTCGATTACCTAAAACTTTTATTAGCCACTGTGTGCTAGCAAGTACTACAACCAAAATCAGAAATAGGATGCTTATTTTTGCAAGATTGGAAAAGTTGACCTGACCAACTCCCATCATTTGGTCAATTGCATGCCCTATTTCTTTAGTTATATAAACAGATGAAATCCCTGATACAATTCCAAGAATGATTGCTGAAAAATTTTCCACCTTATATTTAGTCATATATGGGAAGAATCTTTTAAGAGCTGAAGCATTACTGTTTTCTTTATTCTTCATCATCTTCCTCCTCTTGCGATTTTGCAATTTCTTGATATAACTTACAAGTTCTTATTAATTCTTCATGTGTTCCTAATCCTGCCATTCGACCATTATCTAAAACAAGAATTTGGTCTGCATCTTCAATTGATTTTAACCTTTGAGAAATAATAATTAAAGTACTATCAATTCCCTTAAGTGCTGTTCTCAACTGTAAATCCGTTTGGTAGTCAAGAGCCGAAAGAGAGTCATCAAGAATTAAAATGTTAGATTTGGCAATCACCGCACGCGCAATAGCAAGCCTTTGTTTTTGACCTCCAGAGAAGTTTTTACCACCTTCAAAAATTTCAGTATCAAGCTTATTTGGCAATGCTTCAACAAAATCTAAGGCTTGCGCAATTTCAAGGGCTTCAATACATTCTTGGTCACTAGCATCAGCCTTACCCCACTGAAGATTTTCTCTTACAGTTCCAGAAAATAGAACTGCTTTTTGTGGTGCGATTGACGTTTCCTTACGTAAATCATGGAGTTTCCAATCACGAACATCTAAGCCATTAACCTTAACTGAACCATCCGACACATCATAAAAACGTGAAATTAATTGAGTAAGTGTCGTTTTTCCACTTGCAGTTGGGCCAATAATACCCAAAGTTTGACCAGCAGGAAGTTTAATACTTATATCCTCTAAAGCAAGTCCGTAGTCATCAGAGAATCTAAAGTTAACATGATCAAATTCAATATCTCCTTCTCCACTTGCATCCTTAGCATTGCTTGCTTCCTTAACCGAAATATCAGTTGCCAGCACTTCTTCAATACGATTATTTGATGCGTATGCCCTCGTAAAAATTACTACAAGTTCTGAAACAACTATGAGAGCTAGTAGCATCTGATTCATATAATTAACCAAAGCCAATACTTGTCCCTGTTGTAAGTGTCCAATATTTACCTTATAACCACCAATATAAAATACTGCCACTACTCCAATATTCATAATTAAGGTTGTTGCTGGGCTCAAAAGAGCAGAAATATTAGTAACACGTAAATACTCCTTTGATAAATCATCAGTTGCCTCATTAAAATTTTTCTTTTCAGTATCTCTTCTAGCAAAAGCTCTAATTACCCGAACTCCAGATAGATTTTGATTAACTAACTCATTTAATCTATCAAGCTTTGCTTGTACTTTGGCATACAGTGGAATTGATTTTTTAATAATGAAATATAAAAGAACACAGAAAATTGGAAGAAGGGCTAAAAAGATTAGTCCTATCTGGAAGTCAATGTAAAAAGCCATGACGACTGAGCCAACTGATAAAAACGGAGCTCTTATAACAAGACGAATAAACATTGCCATCGCTAATTGCAGTTGATTAATATCATTAGTCATCCTTGTAATCAAGGTATCTGTTCCAAATTCATTAATCTCTTTATAGGACAATTTATTTATCTTTTTCATCAGTTCATTCCTGATTTCTGTCCCAAATCCCTGTGAAGCAATTGAAGCATAGTATTGACAAACAATTGCTGCCACAAGCCCTGCAATAGATAAAATTATCATCCAAAAGGTCATTTGAAGAACCTTTGACCAATCATTTTTTAAAATACCTTCATCAACCATGACTGCCATTAATAGTGGTAAGAAAAGTTCGAATATAGCTTCCAGAAACTTGAAAAAAGGTCCTAGTATTATTTGTTTTTTGTATTTTTTTGCATATCTAATTAGTGAAAACATACATACTTCCTAACTATTGGCACGTGCCAAGACTGTTATTTATATTATAGCATTTTCAAAAAAAGTTTTAAGATGGTTACAATACTAAATAATGGTATTTTTAAACTAATTTGCTATCATAAGATTAATAACAGGAGGTAACGCAATGCAAAATAACAAAGAAGAATTAATCAAACATTTAAGTCCTACAGAATATGCTGTTACTCAAGAAAATGCAACTGAAGCTCCTTTTACTGGTAAATATGATGATTTCTACGAAGAAGGATTGTATGTTGATGTTGTTTCTGGAGAACCACTTTTCACTTCAATGGACAAATTTAATGCTGGATGTGGATGGCCTGCCTTTTCAAAACCAGTAGATAGAAAAGATATTAAGGAAAAACGTGACCAAAGTCATGGAATGGAAAGAATTGAAGTAAGGTCAAAAGAAGCTGATTCTCACTTGGGACATGTATTCAACGATGGACCAAAAGAACTTGGTGGTTTAAGATATTGTATAAATTCAGCTGCACTAAATTTTATCCCAGTAGAAGACCTTGAAAGCCAAGGTTATGGTCAATACTTACCGCTTTTTAATAAGTAAAATGTATGAAATTATTAAATGATGAACTAGCATTTTTATTAGAACTAGATTCTATAATAATTTTATCTTACTGGTGTTTTAACTTGTCTTCAAGTAAATTAATATCAGTAGCTTTAGCAATTGTTATTCCATTGATGTTTATTGTTGTCTGGTGGATTTATTTAGCGCCGAAGTTATCATATCGTCTTGAAGGCATATCATTGATAATTCTCAAGCTGCTCTTATTTTCAATAGTGTCTTATGCACTCATCTCAATAAATAAAACAAGTTGGGCAATTGTCTTTATGATTTTAGTAGTAATTAACTTGGTATTAAGCTATATTTGGAAAACTCTTTGATATATTATAATACTTTAAAAAAAGACCGAATTGGTCTTTTTTCTTAAAATTATTTACTCTTGTAAAAATCATACAAAAACATCAATGCTAATAATATAAATATAATAATCAAGACAAAATTTCTATCTAAAAAGAAATTTATTATAGCAGCAATTAGAAAAATGAAATTAGATTAAGTATCATATGAATCAATATTGGAAAGATAATTTTTCTCGTCTTAATATAAGTTGATCCCAATATGAAACCTACTAATAAAACATTTGTGAAGGAAATTATATTGTATCTTAAATGTAGAATTGCAAAAATTAAACTTGAGGTAAGTAAAATAAAAAACATAGAAGTATATTGACTTTTTCTTTTTAAGAAAAAAGCAAAGAATATACCTCTACAAATTAGCTCCTCAACGACTGGTGCCACAAAAACTGTTATTGCAATCCCTACAAATGTAATCTGGCTTTTGGAATTTGTAGGATCAAACAAGCTACCAAAATGTTGAATCAAAAGAGCGGATATCAAAAACAATATAAACCATTTGATATTATATTTAGTAACCTTCTCTTCCTCAAAATGATAAGGATTATTTTTTCTTAAAAAATATTTGTATATGTAATAGATAACCAAGCAAAATAGAATACATGCAGCAACTATTAAAATATATGTTAATTTACTTTCAGTACTTATATCCTTAATAATAAATTCAAAATAAGAATATAAAGTAATTAATGCAATGTAAATAAATGAATTTCCTATAATTTTTTTCATAATACTTGCTCCTAGATGATTTTATATATGCTCACTAATAGATAATAGAATTTTTTATTGTAAACATTAAGTAGTATATAAAATCAATTTCACAATAAAAATGAATAGCACGATTAATCGTGCTACTTTTATTTTAGACTTTCTTTTACAGAATTAGTCATTTCTTTTAAACCATCCCTGTAATCTTTAAGGAATTTAACTAAATCATTTTTACCAACTAGTTTTTTATTTCCCATACTTGCATATTCTTTCTTTTGTTCCTCATAAGCCGTTTCGTATTGTTTTTTCATATCCTCCATAGAATCTGGACTATAAAGTGCGGTATCTTTAATCGCTTCTTCATAATTAGCTAAATAATCTTGTATTATAGCATAATACATAGCTAGGTAATCATTATAAGTCCTAATAGATTCAATAGTCTTGTTGGATACATCTGTTGGACTAAATACGGGAGCAGTTACAGCAGGAGTATCAACTTTAGATTCTTTTGGTTTCTCATCTTCTTTTTTAGTAGGAGTATCAACTTTAGATTCTTTTGGTTTCTCATCTTCTTTTTTAGCAGAAGATTGTTCTGTCTTTTCTACATCACTACTTCCACCGACTCTTTTAACTTTTAGCCTGACCTCTCCTAAAGAATTAGTTCCATAATTTTTGTCACAAGTAAATTCTGTACCTGCTTTTGGATCCTGACTTTCAATCACATAGTCTTTAGCATTATCCTTTGTTACAGCACTACCATCCTCGGTAACAATCATAAAAAACACTTGTGTCACCTGTGTGGTGATTTCTGAGTCAGAATTTTTATAGTAATTAAAAGCTTTTCCCGAGTTTTCAATATTGATTCCTGAATTTAGCAGATTTAGATTTGTATAATCCTTTAATTTATAGTGACCTTCTTTTTTAGAATCAGAGTCTTTGTTTGATTCTGTACTAACTTTGCCTTCTGAGTTTGACTTGGTACTTACATTTTTTGTACCACACCCTTGTAATAAAAGTATAGCTGTTAAACCTATAGCAAGAGAGACAATTTTCCTTTTCATTATGTTAATACTCCTTATGAATTTTATATAATATATTATAACACGTAAAAACATTATATTATATACAACATAAAGAAATTACAAATTATTCTTCAACTTTTGCCAGTCGTCTTCAATTTCTTTTTTTAGCTTTCCATTATAGAGTATAGCTGCCGGGTGATAGAGTGGGAAAATCTTATATGTTTCCTGTGAGAGTTGATAACCATTCGCCTCATCATTTAAAACTTGTATTTTTGAATCAAATATTTTTCCATGCCAGTCCGATATTTTATACTGATTTCCCAAAAGTCTTTGCAAGGCAGAATTACCCATAGGCGCTAGAATTTTTGGATTAATAGATTCAATCTCAAAATCAATCAAAGGTGCATGGATTAATATTTCCTTTTTTGTCGGAGTTCGATTTGGATGAGAAAAAGCAAATTCACCAGTTTTCTTATTTAACTTTTTTCTAGTGTGAAAGGGTCTAGAACGTACTACACTAGTAATATAGATATCATCACGCTTCAAATTTATGGATTCAAGCCATTCATCTAACCACTTTCCAGCCTGTCCGCTAAATGGAATATGGGTTTCGATTTCTGTTCGTCCTGGTGCTTCTCCAACAAACATGACTTTAGGCTCAATGCTTCCTTGTCCCGATAGGAATCCTTCTAGAGGCATGTCCTTTGTATCCGCTAAAATTTGTTTAACTAATTTTTCAGGATAATCCATTTTAACTTCTCCTAATAATATTATTTGTTCTTATTATAACACTTGAATACTATGTATATTTTCAAAAAAAACGAGGTCAAATTGACCTCGTATAATTTTACTTATAGATGTAACATTTGTAGTAATCGTATACCCAAAATGCTGAGACTTTTTTTCTTTTTCGGTTTAAAATATCTTTCATCATCTTTTTGTTTATTCGATTCTATAGATTTAATAAATTCTTCTTGAGCAGAAGCATGTTCAGCATTAGTTATAGAAGTAACATTATATGCTTTCTTGTATTTACCTGCTTTATCAAGAAAATATGAATTTTTTTGATCATCAGACAATATTTTAATAATATTGGATAATTTTTCTTTAAGCTTTTCATCTTTAATTGGAGTAGCAATATCAATCCTATCAATCAAATTATTAGCAGTTAAGTCTGCAGTTGATATCCAGAAATCTGAGTGCTCTAAATCATCTTCATTATCCGATAGAAAGCCATAAATACCACTATTCTCAAGAAATCGTCCAATAATACTTGAAATAACAATATTTTCTTTTTTACCACACATACCTAGTTTCATACAACATTCACCGCGAATAATCATACGTATTGGTAAGCCAGTTCTACCTGCACTATATAATGAGTCAATTATGCTTTGATCAGTCAGAGCATTTATTTTTAAGAAAATCATTCCCTTTCCTGTTTTAAGGTAATGCATCTTCATTTCATTAATTTTGTCCAATAACATATTTTTCAAAGTATCTGGTGAAGTTGAAATCAATTCAAAGTTTGGTACATTCAATCCATCCACAATATAATTGAAGAAGTTTTCAACATCAGTAACATAAGATTCATCAGAAGTTAAAATTGACAAATCAGATGCTACTTCTGATGAGCTATCACAATAACTTCCAGTGCCAATATGAACATAGGTTCTTAAGCCATCATAGGATTCTTTTTCGATTAGCAATAATTCACTGTGAGTTTTAAGGCAATCCTTATTACAATAGACTGTGCATCCAGATTCACTTAATTGTTTTATTAAATCAATATTATCATCACCATCAGAATCGTGATCAAATTCTACTACCACTGTAACTTTGATTCCTTTTTTAGCTGCAGCCATTAGTTTTTTTACAACTTTTGAGTTTGTAGGAACATCAAATAGAATTTGTTTAATTTCAACCGTCCCTGGCTCTTCAGTTGCTTGATTTAACATCTTAATTATATACTCAAAAGATTCATAAGGGTGTTGTAATAAGATTGTTTCGAAGTCAATATCTCTGAATATATCTTGGTTCTCATTTGGAATATTAGGTTCAAATGATTGATATGCTAATTCTGGAAAAATTTTTGAATACTTATCAATTATCTTAAACAGAAATGTTAAGTCAAGAGGACCATTTATAAGATAACTTGATTGTAAATTGATATCCAACATATCAAGTAATATCTCAATATCTGTAGAATGATAATTTATATCATCACCTGCAAATTCAAGCCTAACGGGTTTAGAATCTGAACCCTCCTTATCCATATTTAACTTTATTCTATTTAAAAGAGCAATACCAATATCATTGTCAATTTCTGTTCCTTTAGTATTTGTTGTACGGAAAACAAATTTTACAATAATTTTATTATTAGGAAGTATTTTAGAGAGATTATTTAAAATTAAATCTTCTAATAGAATGAAATTATTATCGGAAATCGGAATTAATCGATCAACTTTTGAAGAAATCGGAATTATTGTTGTAATTTCCTTATCTTCATTAAATGATCGTACATAAATATTCAAATCACCATCAACATATTTAGGTTTTGTATGATAATGACTAAACTGAGTACAAGTAAGGCAAGGAAAAATATTTTCATTGAAATAATTATCAGCCTTTCCCTTTAAATCAGTTGGTAAGTCAGCAATTTTTTTAATTGAAAAAATTTCATTGTCATCCAGAATATCAATTAATTGTTGGTAATTAATATACTGAATATCAATATTTTTTCTATTTCTCTCACATACACTATCTAAAATATCTTTTTGGAAAAAACCGGTCTTATTATCTCGTGCCTGAGGTACTAAATTTATTATCTCCTGAATCCCAGGAATTCTTACACTATAATACTCATCAAGATTTTTTGATGCAATTGCAAGAAACTTCAATCTTTCTAGCAAGGGTATTGTTGCATCGTATGACTGGCTGATTACTCTTTTATTAAAGAGTAACCAGCTCATGTCCCGATTGTAGTATTTTGAAAATGAAGACCTATCCATTTTTCTTCAACCTTTTCAAGAAGTCTTTATAGTCAGCCTCAACTTGTTTTTTGTATTTTTTAGAATACTTAACAAATTTTTTCTCCATCCAATCATGACTCTCTAAATACCCTATTATCATTGGAAATTTTGGAGACTGAGAATGTGCATGTGCAAGTATAATTATACAAACATCTACATATTCTTTAAACGAATCCCAATCTAGTTTTGTAAGATCAATTGAACCTTTCATGTCCTTAAATTGTCTTACATAGAAACTCTTACCAGCAATATTGAACTTACCTAAGAACGGATCTGATGCAGATTGTAAAATATATTGACTATTTACAATGTTTGTACCGGCATCTTTGCTGTCAGAATATACTGTCTTACCATCAGTAATTGGTAAGGCCTGCTTAACTTGTAGAATAAAGTATGTTCCATCATAGTTTTGTAAAAGCATTAGGTAACATAATGTACCAACACTTCCAACTCCGACACTATGACGAACAATATCAACTACCTTACATTGTTGAAGGAATAATTCAATATTACTTTCACTCTGTTTACAGTAATCTTTATATCCCTTCATGATGTTTGAATAATCAGTTTTAGATATAGCTTTTGTAACTGGAGGATTTCTTACGAATTTACGTTTACCATCTTTTCCAATTTTAGTATGCTTTTTAACTGTATATTCAGAGTTTTTAGTCAATGCAGTTTTAACTGTCTTCTTAAGTAATTTTTTTGTGTGTTTATTTTTAATATTTCCAAATGTATTTACAATATTATCAACTGTATTAGAAAGTAATAATCTGTCAGTTGCAGGTAATGCAGCTAGGTTTTGCAACGCTTTTTTATATGATTTAACAGCATCTTGTAGACATTTTTTTGTATGATCCTTAGGTAGATGCTGTTGTTCAGCTACAAGAAGTGCACTAACTAAGAAACGTTTTAAGTCATATTCCCACATATTTACACGTGATTCATCAAAATCGTTTACATCAAATAATAATTGTCGATCTTTTGATGCATAGAAACCAAAGTTTGCTAAGTGAGCATCCCCACATATAATTGCTTCAATTGTAGATTGATATCCATTCTTCAAGTCATAATCCATAACATCTGCAGTTCCACGGAAGAAGGCAAATGTATCTTTAGACATACGCTTGTATTTAACTGGTAGTAACTCTTTTACAAGCATCTTTTCTCGTACTTTTAAGATGTCAAATACATTTCTTTTCTGTACTTTGTAATCACCTACATCCTTCTTTTTTGTCTTCTTCCCTATCTGTTTACCACCTTTGATTAAATCACTGTGGCTTTCATAATTATTTATTGACTCAAAGTTATACGGATCAAATTTTTTGTTATTTTTTTTCATTTTAATTACCCCCAATTAATTAATTATAAAAATGCAAATTCGTCAGCAATTTCTGTCAGAGTATAACCCCTTTTAAAAAGTTTTACACCATATTCTGCTGGATTTGTTGAAGTGTCAATTCTTCTATATAAAGACTCTAGATATTGTTCTTCTGCGAGTCCTCTAGATTTCAAACCTTCCTGTGCTAAATCAAGTATCATTTTAGAAAAAGCACGTATCTCATTTTTTTCAATCCAAGATAAGTCTAATCTAGAAAACTTTCTTCTTAAAGTAACTATATCTTCACCATAAATTTTGAAGAAAAAATTGTCTTCCAATAAATCTTTAACAGCTTGTAAATTTTCAAATATTCCTAAATGAAAGGCTGTAGGTGCAAATGTATCGGAAATAGGCTGAGTACATACACTTCTAAATTCAACGGTCCCTCTTTTTGTCAAACTTTCGTACTGAAATGTCCTATGTCTCAATATATCTCTATAATCAGGATTTACAATAATTTTATTTCCATCACAATCATAGGCATATACCTCATTTCGTCCAAAATAATCCTCTACAGTTAACGGTTCAATATAATAAATCTTCCCATTTCGTTCAATATTAAAAATCGCCGTATGCATAAAATTATCGATTACATCTTCAATGCATGAAAAATCTTTTTTAAAAAGTCCAACTTGATCTTTAACAAGCTTATGAGTTGAATTTTCCCAAAGAAAATCACGAGCTATACCAGTATTCATATCTTTCTTCCAAAAATATGAATTGGCAAATAACCAAGCTTTTACAACTTCAATTTTATTAAAGACATTCAATACATCAACTAAATTATCTTTGCCTACATCAATCTGAACTTGGTTGCTCTGAACAAATGTAGTCCATCTTTCGTATGGATGCATATGCGGATGGTTTTTGGCCATCTCAATATATTTTTCTAAAACTTTATAATATGGGTCACTAACACATTTCGAGTTGTTAGTATTCCACCATGGATTAATTCCTAGACCCGTTAACATATGATGGAAATCTTTCAAATACGATTGGATTATTTCAAAATATTCTTGAAATCGTTCGTTAACTTCATTAATATTTTTAGCCTTGTCAAAAGCAAATTCAATAATTGTATATCCAACTTCAAATAGTATACGATCATCATATCTATCGGCTATAATTTGAATAGGATTACCTTGCTCATCAACTTTTTCAACAGAGAAATTTTTCTCTGATACAAGCATATCCATTAAAGACAGTACTGTTTCAATATCAATTGCTCCTCCAATCATATTTACAATTGGAAATTCAAGCTCAACACCTACAAATACTTCGGGTTTTTCCTTTAAATTTTTAAAATATCTTTCCTCTATACATTTTCTTGCTTTATTCATTTACTTTCCCCCTTGTATTTGAATTCATAAGAAAATTATTAGTTTTAAAATAATTTATCATTTTTTTCAAAAAGGCATTTAATGATAATTCAATAAATGCCTCTATTTCTGATAATTTTTATTCACAAAATTATACTTATATTAGTTGCTAGTTTCTTTGGTAGTATCTGCAGTATCTTTAGTAGTATTTAGATCAGCTTTGTATTCGTGATCAACATCTTCTTTGTCGTCACCAACTGTCTTACCTTTGAAATCAACATTTATTTCTTTAATTTTTGAAAGATCATCCGAGTCAGATTTATTAAACTTAAATTGAATATATCCCTCTTTTTTTCCTTTTGAGAAAGCACTCGATAATGTATTTCTAAAAGATTCTGCCTTAACTTGAGTACCATCTTCTAATATAACTACTGCACTTTCAGGATGAAGTTTCACTTCACTATCTCCATCATTTTTTAATTCGTAGTGCAGTGATAAAGCTCCAGTATATGTAGTTTCATCATCATTTTCTTGGTATTTTTCAGTATCTACAACTTTTGCTTTATCAATTGAAAATTCTACATTCTTCCATGAATTATCAGTATAGTTCGTGTCAAATGTAAATGTATCTTTGATTTTTGGATTTTTTCCATCTGTTGCTACTTCTTTAAAATCGCCCACGGTTGAAAAGTCAGATTCGACACCTGCCGCTTCATTTCCTGAACTGTCCGATGTTGTAACAACTGTATCGCTCTCCTGAACTAACTGTCCAGTTGTAGTTTCTTTTTTTGAGCATCCAGCTAAGCCAAAAGCTAAAACTGTTACTGCAAAAGTCAAAGTTAAAATCTTTGTATTCTTCATTTTTTTTATTTCCCCCTTCATAAGCACAGGTTAGCAAATAACAAAAAAAAATGCAAAAATAAACTCAGAGAATCTCAAAGAGCTAATTTTTGCAGTAATATTTTGACGATAGTAGATATTGATGATAAAATAAATTTGTGATATTCAAAAACCACACTAAAAGGAGGTGATTTATGAACTGAAATTAAAATCACTACTACTACCTATTTTAATTTTTATTGTCATGAAGTATCCATTTATATTAAACATAAACAAACTTAAAGTAAACATAAACAAATATTTCAATTATAATTATATCGCTTTTGGGGGAAAGAAATATATATATAATCAGAATAAAACAAGGAAAATAATAACTACTCATTTCCAAGTATTATTTAGAATCAAATATTTTTCATATCATGTTATTTTGGGAGAAATAAATATGAAGCATGTTTGATCTTAATAAATTGGTATAACTACTTATTAATCCTACTCAAAATTTATCACTCACACTTAACAAAAATGTATATCATGAACAATTAATATTAAAATTGGAAATAAGTAATTTACAAATTAGATTGTCGGTTTTTAATAAAAACCATTACACAAAGAACTACTATCATTCATTGACTCTAATTTCTTGTAGGGAGAAATTAGGGTCTTTTTGTTGCAATCGACATCTGTATCCATAAACATTATATTACGGTTTTACCGTATTGTCAACTTAGGTGAATAATTTTTGGTGTCTTTGACTTTTTTTTTTCATAATTTTAAGTAATACTTGTATGAACAAGAAGTATATATTCGCCAGAGAAGGAAATTAAAAATGTCTAATGTTAAAAATAAACAAATATTATCAAGAAACTTAAAGAGATATCTTAAAAAAAATAAATTAAATGTCAAACAATTTTCATCGCATATAAATGTTAAATATACGACTGTAGTTGATTGGGTGAACGGTAAAACCTATCCTCGGATGGATAAAATAGATCTGATGGCTGATTTTTTCAATATTCAAAAGTGTAAGCTTATTGAATCACAATTTTCTCTCTATCAAAATAACTATGATACTAATGATAAATTTGATCAAGATATATATATATGTGGATATATCATTTCATCAACTGCTCAAGTATTCCGCAATGTATTCAAAGAAGTCTTCTATGCTGATTTAGAACATTGCAATATGTTAGAAAAATCAGTTGTCCAAGTAATAGGAAATTCTATGTTACCTTATATTAAGCATGGTGATTTACTTTATTTGGACAAAACAAGTAGCATTCATGAAAACGATATTATTCTTTTTTCTATAGAAAATAAGGAATACATATATATAGTTAATGATGATGCCACAATGAACAAAGCTTTAGGAATGGAATATGTTTTTGGGATGAATTTTCAAAATCAAAGCTCTGTGAAATTTATTGGAAAAATTTCAAAGTATGAAATTTAATAACCCAGTATTTAATTTTATAATCTAATTATAAACGATATATTTTCAATAAAAGTGTTATTGCAATTATTCACAAAAATATTATTAAATATAAAAAGGCTTGGTCCCAATTAACCCAGTCCTTCTTATTATTTTATTTTGTTAATTTGATAAACTATTTTTTAGGATCTAAAACTGCATTGAATTCATGTTCTTCTTTCTCGTTATCGTTACCTTCCGCAGTAGCTTTAAACGAAATATTTATTGATTTAATTTTTGCTAGGTCATAAGAGTCAGATTTCTCAAATTTAAAATGAATATATCCTTCTTTATCACCTTTTGAGAAAGCACTTGATAGTGTATTTCTAAATGATGTAGCTTTTATTTCAGTACCGTCTTCAAGAATAATTGTTGCATCTTCTGGATGAAGTTTAACTTTTTTATCTCCATCATTTGTAAATGAATAATGAAGAGCTAATGCACCAGAGTATTCAACCTCATCATCACCTTCTTTGAATTTTTCAGTATCTACAACTTTTGCTCCATCGATACTAAGCACAACATCTTTCCATGATGCATCCTTGTAATCTAAAGCAAATTCATAAGTATCTTTTACTTTAGGATTCTTACTATCAGTTGCTACTTCTTCAAAATCACCAATCTTAGAAAAATCTGATTCAACACCTGCTGCTACATTCCCTGAACTATCTGAAGTTGCTACCACAGTATCGCTTTCTTTTACTAAATCACCACTAGTTTTCTCCTTTTGAGAGCAACCTGCAAGACCAAATGCAAGAAATGTTGCTGCAAGAGTCATTGTTAAAATTTTTGTTTTTTTCATTTTAAAATCTCCCTTCTTAAGGAAAGGATAACAAATAAATAAAATTTATGCAAAAATAAACTTATATTAAAATGTTATTTTTATTAACTAAATAATAATTGTAGAAATGAATTAAATAAAATTTTTATATCTCTAGTTTCATCACATATTCTTCTACTTTTTCATCAGATCTTGTAAAAAACTTACTATTGATAATTTTGAAATTATTTTTTTGATAAAAAGAAACTGTTGGATTTTCAGCTAACACTTCAAGATAAACTTGTTGATATTTTTTACTTTTAGCATAATTTAGCACTTGATCAAGTAGAATTTGTCCAATACCATTTTTATGGTATTTTTCAAGAAGATAGAGTGTTGCTAAATAACTTTTTCCATCACGTATTTCAATTGAAGAAAAACCAATAATATTATCATCCTCATCTACCGCTAAAAATATTGGTATCTCTGAGTATTTAAGATTATTAGTCCACATTTCCTTTCTGTCTTCATACTTAAGATTATTAAGGTATTCTTGATTTACAATCCCTATGTATGCTTCTCTCCAAGCGTCAACATGAACTTTTGAAATTGCATCCTCATCACCAATACAAGCTAATCTATAATCAATCTTCATATTTACTCCCACTCATAAATCATTATAAATTCGTCTTCCTCATCACGCTCGTATGTATTTACGAACCCAAGTGACTCATAGAGACCGATAGCTAGAATATTTTCTTCTTCCACCGTCAAGCACATCTTGTTTGTCAAATTTACAGATAAAACTTTGATATAAGTGATTAGTTCCTGAAGTACTCTTTTACCGTACCCCTTACCTTGAAAATTACTATCTATGAAAAAATGCCATATAGTATACATCATCCGCTCTGCAATATAAGAAATAGAAGCGTATCCAATCAATTCTTTTCCTACATAAATACCATACGCACGCGCCTCTTCTCTATTAGCATATACGTATGCTAGGCTCCTTGGAACATCAGCCACAAAATTTTTCTGCTCTTCTTTAACAGTAAGCTCTAAAATATCATCAATATTGGAGTTATCAACTTCAACAAGCTCAATATCCTTTGAACTATTTAGATAGCCCCATTCACTCCTCAAAATTCCAAATTTAATCGAGTCATAATATTTATTTTGGTAAAATCTAACTTTACGAATCTTGGCTTCTTGTGTCATAGATAATTTTTGCCCCAATCTAATCATACCTTTATTACCTGACCAAGTAGTAAATCCAAGTCTTTCAAGTTCGGGATAGAGGTCAAAAAGATATTCTATCCACAGTGTCAGTGAAGCTCTTCCTATTCCTTTACTCCAATCATCTTGATTATAAATTACAAGACCGAATTCCAACCACTTTCTTAAATTCCCGTCCTCCCAGTATGCTGAAACAGTACCTACTAATTTTTCATCACAATAAATCAAGCCGAAATTATCATCATTAATTCTTTTTCTAGAACCATGCTCAAACTCGTCCCAATTTGAAATTGGGTCATTAAAATAAGGTCCGTTCCACTTCATCCATTCTAAATCAGCTTTTGAACCAAAAGAAATATCATATAGTTCTTTTACTTGTCCTCCAGTTAACCCTTTAATCTCTATTTTCCCATCCTTTAAATACAAATTCTGCCTCTTTCATTTTCAATATATAAGTATATGTCAAGTAATCATTGAGCTAATCATCAAACTTTTCATTTTTATTTCCCTTTTTCACCGTAAATCTTTCTTAATTTACTCAAGTATAAAGCATTAATATTTTATTTACAATAAAAAATAGAGTTGATTATATCAAACTCTGAATTTATTTTTATTTATTATATAACCATACAGTATTATCATAGTTGTAAGAGTAACTACTAAATAAAGTACTAGATTATAGTTATTGAAAATTTTCAATGATAGATTGCAGGCTAGTACTCCTAACATACCACTCACTTGATGCAATAGCATGTTAATTGATAATATTTTTCCGACTCCTGAAATGCTTTCTCCCGTAATTATCGCTGCTGCTTGGGATAGAATACCTGAATAAGTAATTCCAAAAATAAAAATAAACAATGAAAATTTTATTAATGGAGTTATTGGAGTAAGCATTAATATAAATGCAATCGTTCTTAATATGAGTAATATTAAAAGTAAATTTTTTCGGTCTTTAAAAAGTTTATCTGATAATATTCCTATACTTATCCCACCGATTATTACAAATAATCCGAAGGTAGACATTAGTCTTGAAATAATATCTTTATTAAGCAACTCGCTTCTTCATTAAGAGAACTAAATTAGTATCCATGATTCCCATGGACAGACCACATATACTTGACGCAAGTATTGAAAATTTTATTTTTGAAGAAGAAAAAATATTCTTAAATACTAAAATCCATGAATCAGACTTTACTATTTTTCTTGGATCAACTTGCTTGTCTGTTTTGCCCAGCAAGAAGATATTTATGGGAGCAATAATAATGAATGATAAGAGAATAGTTTGGTATCCAAGTTTCCATGAGTTTGTGCTTGCTAGGCTAGTCCATAAGGGAGAGAATAAGGCAAGTCCAAAAGCATTACAATTTGCAAGCATTGAAAGTGCAAATCCTTTTTGTTTAGGATATTTTTTTGAAATATAATACTGTGTAACTACTCCCCAAGAAACACCATAACCAAAGCCACCAAGGAGGCCAAAAGATATATTAAATAAGTGATAATTTTTCGCCAGAAAAGATAGGGCTAACGAGAGGATAATTACAAGATTTCCAAACTGGAGTGTTTTTTTGACTCCAACTTTATCAAGAAGCCAGCCAGCAAATAAGCTTGCTATACCAGATGTCAACATGAGCATCCCGGATGAGAGGGCAATATTTGTGCTTGATGTGTGGAAGTAATCTGCAATAGGACCTAAGAAGAATTGAAAGGAATTTCTTAAAGAATTAATTACAATCCCATAAAGGCAGGTGACTATCAGACAAATAAAAAATCTAAAATCTTTAATTACTTTCAATGTTAACCCCCATATTATCTAGTTATAATAATTATTTTACTCTTGTTTTAGAAGATTATTCATATAGTTTTTTTATGAGGTCATAAATTTATTGAATGCAAAAAAGAACTGAGATTCCCTCAATTCTTTTAAAGTTTATATTAAAATTCTTTTGCAATTGCTACAGCTTTTTCAACTGCACTGTTGATGATTTCTTCAGTACGTGCTGGATCATAATCAGCACCTTCGATGAATACTTGTTGAAGGTCATCAATACCGATGAAGTTAAAAATTGTTTTAACATATTGTGATGCTGGATCTTCTCCACCATATACACCACCATTTGCTTGAATATGAACAACTTTTTTACCATCCGCAAGTCCTACTGGTCCTTCAGCAGTATACTTGAATGTTTTACCTGCAACGTTTATAGTATCAAACCATGCTTTAAGACGAGTTGGAATATTAAGATTCCATAATCCGTTAGCAACGATAACTTTGTCAGCATTTAAAAATTGTTCTGTTGATTCATTGAAACGAGCAATTTTTGCTTGTTGATCTTCAGATAAATCAGTAAAAGCTGCACCAGATTGAAGTGCACCCCAACCAGACATGATATCTAAATCGATTTCAGGGAAATCTTCATTATATAATTCAACTACTGTTATTTCATCATTTGGATTAGTTTCTTCATAAGCTTTTAAAAATTCTTCAAAAACTTTCATTGATTTTGAGTTTTCACCATCTAATGGGTGACCTTTGATAGCAAGAACATTTGCCATGTTAATTCTCCTTAAATATTAAATTAATTTACTTGGTTATTATATTCCTAAAATTTACATATGTAAATTAAAGTGTCTTAAAAGTTTTACATTTGTTTTAAATGGCTAAAGTGATATTATTAAGAAAAAAGAAAAAAGGAGATTGATATGGCACTATTTAAAATCAGTTATTTCTCAAATTCTCTAGCTAAAGAAATGGAAATGGAAGTTATTCTCCCGCAAAAAACAGAAAATACACCAGATTGGTCGCAAGATCTACTTTCAGATTTACCAGTTCTCTATCTTCTTCACGGTATGGGTGGTAACGAAAATAATTGGTTACGTAGAACTCGGTTTGAACGTCTTATAAGAAATACAGCTCTTGCCGTAGTCATTCCAAATGGTGACTTATCCTGGTACAATAATACGACTTACGGGCTTAAATATTTTGATGCCTTAGCAATTGACCTGCCAAAAATCGTTCATGAATTTTTTCCTCAAATATCTCAAAATCCAGATAAAAACTTTATTGCTGGAGCTTCAATGGGTGGGTACGGTGCTTTCAAAACTGCACTAGCAACTAAACAGTTTGGTTATGCTGCCTCACTATCCGGTGCTCTCTTGGGAATTGAAAACAAAGAACTAAGAACATTTAGAGATGCTGAATATTGGCATGGAGTTTTTGGTGATCAGTTTGAAAATCCGAAAAATAATCTACTTGAGCTTGCTCAAAGAAAAATTAAAAACATTGATGAAATTCCTAAACTATTTGCTTGGTGTGGAAAAGAAGATTTCCTTTTTGAAGATAATGAAAACTTAGTTAATGATTTCAAAAACATCGGAATAAATATTGACTACAGAGTCAATGAAGGTACACATGATTGGTACTACTGGGATCAACAAATTGAAACAGTTTTAGAATGGCTTCCAATTGACTATGTTAAAGAAGAAAGATTAAGCTAAATTTATATATCATAAAAGTGCTGGGCTTATACCCAACACTTTTTTCTCTTATAAGTTTTCTCCATTAGATTCAATTACATCTTTATACCAGTAAAATGAATCTTTTTTAGCACGGTCAAGACTTCCTTCACCCTTGTTATCCTTATCAACATAAATGAAGCCATAACGTTTTTCCATTTCTCCAGTTCCAGCAGAAACTAGATCAATACAGCCCCAAGGGGTATATCCCATAAGATCAACACCATCTTCAACAACTGCTAATTTCATCTGTTCAATATGGGCTTTAAGATATTCAATACGATATTCATCATGTATTGAACCGTCTTCTTCTACTTTATCGTATGCTCCGAATCCATTTTCTACGATAAACATTGGTTTATTATACATATCTTGGAACCAGTTTAATGAATAGCGAAGCCCTTCAGGGTCAATTTGCCAACCCCAATCAGAAGCTTGTACATATGGGTTTTTAACTAAATCTTTTGACTCATCATAATCATAGTAAGAATCTGAACCATTATGCTTAATTGCAAATGACATGTAGTAAGAGAATCCAATATAGTCTACAGTACCATCAAGCAAGTCTTTTTTATCTTGCTCAGTAAATTCAACTGATATTCCCTTTCTTTCCCAGTTGTTCAAAATATACTGTGGATAAAATCCATGGACATGAACATCAGTAAAGTAATATCTGAGTTCCATAGCTTTCTGAGCCATTAAGATATCCTTAGGATTACAAGTTGCTGGATAAATTGGGCACATGGCAATCATGCAACCAATCTCAAAATCAGGATTAATTTCCTTAGCTATTTTCACCGCACGAGCGCTAGCCACAAGCTCATTATGCGCTGCTTGATACATTATCTCTTCACGGTTATCACCTTCTTTGTAATAAATTCCTGAGTTAGTAAATGGTGCAAAATCTTCATTATAATTAGCCTGATTATTTATTTCATTGAAGGTCATCCAGTATTTAACTTTGTCTTTGTAGCGTTTGAAACAAACTGTCGCAAAGCGAACGAAGAAATCAATGAGTTTGCGGTTCCTAAATCCACCATATTCAGTTACTAAGTGGTATGGCAACTCGAAATGCGAAAGTGTGACTACTGGCTCGATTCCGTTTTTCAGACATTCATCAAATAAATCATCATAAAATTGAAGTCCTTCTTCATTTGGTTCTGTTTCATCACCATTTGGAAAAATTCTTGTCCAGGCAATTGACGTACGGAAACACTTGAAGCCCATTTCTTTAAATAAAGCAATATCTTCCTTATATTTATGGTAGAAATCAATTGCCTCATGGTTTGGATAGTATTCTCCGTCAACAATTCCTTCAGTGATTGAACGGTAACTAGTAGATGAACCGACTGTCATAACGTCTGCAACACTAAGTCCTTTACTACCTTCTTGCCATCCTCCTTCAAGTTGATGAGCTGCTACTGCTCCGCCCCATAAAAAATCTTTTGGAAATCCTTTTGACATCATTTTCTCCTTTTTCTTTAAAAGTTTTTCATGTGTATATTATAACATGTAAGCCCTATCTTTTGTAAGAGACCTTTCCCGTAATTATCTGGCAATGTAAAAAAGACGAAACTATTAAATGATAGTTTCACCTTATTCTTAATATAAATTCCCAAATGATATATTTTCAAAGTATTTAGGATCAAGTTTTACTTGTTCAACTTCTACACCTACATGATCAATTAGTTCTTTAGCATATTCATTATTTTTATAATCATTTAGATAGTAAATCTTTTTGATTCCAGCTTGTAAAATTGCTTTTGTACAAGGAAGACAAGGAAAATGTGTGACGTAGATTTCTGCACCATCAGTTGAGACACCTAGTTTAGCACATTGCAGAATTGCGTTCATTTCTGCGTGTATGGTGCGGATACAGTGACCGTCCACAACATAACAACCTTCATCAATACAGTGACTATCCCCACTTACTGAACCGTTATATCCACCAGCAAATATTCGTCTATCTTTTACAAGTGTCGCCCCTACCTCAAGACGAGTACATGTGCTACGAAGAGAAAGCAATAAAGCTTGTGCCATAAAATATTGGTTCCATGGTATACGTTTGTCCTTTGTCTGATTTATATTGTTTTCTGCCATTTCATTCTCCCATAAATTTACCTGATTAAAAAAGTTTTAATTAATTTTAACTTTTTTATCATGGTTTGCATAGAAAAAGTTGAAATTCTTATACGAATTTCAACTTTTTAATTATTTTCTACGTTCTTCAATAAATTTAACAAACATTTCTACTGTTTCTGGTGCTTGATGATCAAAGAATAAGCTTGATTCTTGATCAATTTTTTGAATCTCCTTCATATCTTGGTCTGATAACTCAAAATCAAAAATTGAAAAATTTTCTTCCATTCTTACTTTCTTAGTTGATTTGGCAAGTGAAATAATATCTCTTTGAAGTAACCATCTAAGAATTACTTGAGCAGCAGACTTACCATATTTTTTACCAATTGAAGTCAAAATTTCATTATTGAAAATATCATTTCGACCTTCTCCAAATGGAGCCCAGGCTTCCATTTGAATTTCTTCTTTAAGCATATATTCTTGTGCTTTTATTTGTTGGTTGAAAGGATTAACTTCAACTTGATTGATTTGCGGAACTACGCTATTAAAAGCTGCAATATCTGCTAATCTATCAGGAGCAAAATTACTAACACCGATTGCTCTAATTTTGCCTTCTTTATATAATTTTTCAAGTTCATGGTAAGCAGCATAATAATCTGAAAATGGTTGATGTAAAAGAACCAAATCAATGTAGTCAACTTTTAATCTTCTCATTGAATCTAAAATCGACTGTCTTGTTATGCCTTGTCCATAATTGTCAATCCAAACTTTAGTTGTTAGGAAAATTTCTTCCCTTGGAACTTTTGTTTCAGCAAGGGCATACCCAACTTCTTTTTCATTAAAGTATGACTGAGCAGTATCTATTAGTCTATACCCAACTTCTAATGCATCAAGAACTGCTTGTTTACAATCTTCTTTAGGGATTTGATATACACCAAATCCTGCCATTGGCATTTCAATTCCATTGTTTAATTTTGCATATTCCATGTTTCTTCCTCCATTGTCAGTTTACATATCTACACAGTATATAATACTCCCTAACAATATTTGGTCAAATTATTACTACGAATCATTTCCTATTTTCTTCAATCCAACTTACTGCAAAATCTATTAGTTCTCTTTGATTCATACATTTTACAATAGCATTGCCAATTTTTGTTTGATTAACAGAATGTTCTTTTTCAAAAGCATTTCCAATTTGAATAAAGTCATCACCATCTACAAAAAGAGTTTCGTAATCGACCCATTGCCTTTCTCCATTTACATTCATTACGCTACTATTGATTTCGGTTTTCTTACTTGGATAGTTTGCTAGTTCATCAGCCAAATGGATTGAGGTATTTTTATCATAGTCTACCCCAAGCAAAATTATCTTCCCATTTAACTCATATAATTTTCCTAAAGGAGAGGTCTTTCCGAAAATATCACTTAAATCATGATTTTCTATCAAATACTCTGCATTCATACCATTTGCAGAAAAAGAGCGTGCTGGATGATCGCTCCTAAAAGTTCCAGGCCAAGTACGAAACATTTCTGCAACTAGCCCCATTGTGTTTGTTGGAGTTATATACTTATCATAAGCGGGCAAATTTTCTCTTAAAATATCCCAATCAACTCTCTCTACTTCGTAATGAACGCCAGAATTAGGATCAAGATTTTTCCAACTCTGTGTTGGCATTAAGACTGTACCATTACCACCTACAGTTTCAAGCAGAGCCTCTATTACTGTCTGAGCACCACCACAAATATAGCCCATTTTACTCATTGAAGCATGTACGATTACATTATCACCTTTTCTTAATCCTAGTTCTTCAAAATGTTTAAGCAAATCAATCTTGGTTATCATTTTAATCACCTTTTGTATTTCGAATTATTAACTGCAAAACCTCATCCTGACTTTGATTCTCACTTATTATAATTTCTTTAGGAAAATTTAGTCTGTCTTGTTCTAACCACCATGACTTCATTTCTTTCTCACCAAATTCTTTTGCCTTGTCTCGCCCACTATGGCGTTTGAGCGTTTCCTCAAAT
Source organism: Floricoccus penangensis (assembly GCF_001832885.1). Lineage (GTDB taxonomy): Bacteria > Bacillota > Bacilli > Lactobacillales > Streptococcaceae > Floricoccus > Floricoccus penangensis. The sequence goes on from NZ_MKIQ01000031.1 coordinate 45,619, forward strand.
GAAATATCGAAATAAAAGGATGAAACATTTCCGTTAAATAAATCATATAATTCTTCAAACATCTGTTTATATCTGGCTGTTGAAAATATACCTTCAATAATCACATATTCAAAATTTTTGTTGCCATATTTTGCCATTTCAGATATTAAAGCAAGCGAAGGATTATTTGGTAAATCATCAACTGCTAAGATTTCTCTTCTTACCATATCCTGTGATATTAACATGGCACTTCCTTTTGGTAATGATGATAGTAATTTTTTGGCAGTAGTGGTTTTGCCGCTGCCAGAATTTCCTTTTAAAATTATGAGTTTTGACATTAATTTGCACCTCTCTGAATTTTATAAATATTATGCCACTACGATGTCCATGACATCATCTCGGTAAAACCTCGAATGTCAGTGGCACTGCCGGAATTTCTTTTTTAAATTATGAGTTTTGACATCAATTATTACTTTCTGAAGTTCAAATTTATTCTGTCACTTCGTTGTCCATGAAACTAAAACAAGCAGAGCTTGTAAGTTTCAGTGGCACTGCCGGAATTTCCTTTTAAAATTATGAGTTTTGACATTATTTTACTCCTATCTGAAGTTTGAATTCGTTCTGTCACTTCAAAATCCATGAAACTACTCTTCACTTGCTGTATTTACTGAATCTACAAGTAATTCTAAGGATTGTTTTATTTGCTCAAGTTGATTGTCATCTAAATTTGCGAATGCTTTATTTAGTGCTTTTTCCCTTTCTTCTAATATTTGCTGATAAATTTTTTGCCCAGTTTTAGATAAGCTAATTTCTCTAACTCGCATATCCTCCTGAGATTCTTGGGAAATTAATAATCCTTCGTTCTCAAACTTATCAATCTGTCTACTCACTGAAGAATGGTTTTTCCCCAATTGTCCAGCTAGTTGACCAACAGTGGTTTTACCCATCTTTCCAATCCTCATAATAATTGGCATAAGATTAGGACTTTCTTTAATCTTTAAATTCTTTAATAGTATATTGTCGTTCTTCGGGTCGTTAAAAAAGTTTACTAGTTCAAATAGTAAATTAAATATCTGATCGTTCATACTTGTTATTATACCACTTTAATGATATTATTTAAGTGCAAATTGCACATAAATTGAAAATGGAGATAATAATATGACCAACAAAAAGATCGGAATTATTTTAGGTACTAATAGGCCAAAAAGAATTGGGCTGGATATTGCCAATTGGGTTCAATCAACGATGAAACATGAAAAACTTCAATTAGATATAATTGATTTGGCGAAAGTAAACTTACCTTTTTTAGACGAGCCAGATATTCCTGCCCATGGAAATTATCAAAACCAACATACAAAGGATTGGAGTGAGTTAATCAAATCTTATGATGGTTTTGTACTATTGTTCCCGCAATATAATTGGGGCTACCCAGCTGTATTGAAGAATGCGCTTGATTATTTATATAGTGAATGGGATAAGAAACCTGTTAGCATTATCGTTTATGGTGGTCATGGTGGCTTCCAAGGTTTGATATCTATGAAGTTGGTTACTCAAGGGCTGGGAATGTATAATATGTCAGTTAACCCACCACTGTCAATCTCACAAAAAATGTTTGACGAAGATGGAAAATTTATTGATATTGATAAGTCTTTTGAAATGATAAGACCTCAAGTTGAAATGGTTTCTCAAGAATTTGTAAATCTATTAGAGAGATAAAAAAACAGCAAACGCTGTTTTTTGCGCTTAACTTCTATTTTTTCTCAATCTCTCACAGATAACAGTGCCTACAAACATGGTACGTCTAAAAATCCCATAATATTTGTTGTAGACTAATCTACCCACTTAGTATTTAAATGCTGGTGCGTATTTTTAAAATATTGATTCATAAGAGATTAAAATTACTTACCAACAAAATAATCAGCGACAAAAAATATAAAAATAAAAGGAAGTCTATATTAAAGACTTCCTTTTACTATTTATTTATACATTATTTATATCCGAATCTTTAGTTGATGCTCTGAACATTTCATTGTAACGTTCATCATCTTCTTGATCATCTCTTGTTACTTTTGCAACAGTAAATGAAGTAGATATAAGACCAACCATACCCATTAAATAGTATCCTTTGACCATAAGAGGTTCTCTTAAAGTATAAAGACCTATTAACATAAGAGCTACAAATATACCAAATGAAACCCAAGCTAATATCTTAAATGATGAGGTATTTCTATAAACTTTCTTTTTCATAATTATCCTTCCTTATAAATAATATCTATTCTAGATACTATTTTCTACTAGCTTAAACTTTCTATTTCTTAATATTAAACCTGTTAATAAAAGAATTACTCCTGATGTAAATGTTCTTCTAGAAAAAATATTTTTTCCTATTTAGGAAGATTCTTTTTATATTTTAAACTATTTTTCATCCACATTAAACTTAAATAAGTATATCAATAATACAAATACATGTCAATGTATTTTTATAATTTCATTTATTTATTGTTATCATTCTCAATCCTAATATATGAAAATACTAAAAGTAGAGTCACAAGCAGCCCTCCAATTCTTGACAACCAAATGTTAATTGGCATTTTGGCTAATAAATTATTTCCTACAAATGACCCTATTCCTATAAAAACCAAGATTCCAAAAGTACCTATTCCTACCTTACTCTTTATACTTTCATCATACTTAAAGTATAAAAATGCTACAAAGAGTCCAACAAGTAGTCCTCCAATTCTTGACCACCAAATATTTATTGGCATCTTTTCTAATATATTATCACTTACGTATGACCCTATAAAGACACCAATAATAATTCCAAGAACATGTTTTTCAACTTTCTTATCCATTACCTAGTCTCCTTAATATTCCCTGAAAATAAGGGAAAATCAACTTCAATTTTAAATTCATTTCCAAATAAACTTGCCTTGATTTCACCGTCAGATGACTGTACAAGCTGTTTAGCAATATAAAGTCCTAAACCATTTTGCCCATCAGATCTACTCTTGTCTGCGGTATAAGTCCTATCAAAAATCTGTGAAATATCACCCTCACTAATTTTATCGGTATTGTTAGAAAAAACCACGCGCAGTTTATCTCCCACAACCATCGAACTAATATTCAAATAAGAACTCGCATAACGCAAAGAATTTTGAATGAGATTAAGAATAACCCTCTCAACCGACTTCCTATCTGCCCAAATATCATTTGAAAAATTTTCTTCGTTAACCACATCAACCTTAATATTCTTTTCTTCAAAATCCTGATGAAACATAAAAAGCAGTTCGAAGAATACCATTGAGAAATCTAGTTTTTCTAATTTTATCTGTTCATCTAATGAATCAATTTTTGACATATCGTAAAATAAATTCACAGTTGAAAGTAAATTATCAATTTTCTTTTGAATAATATCCAAATACTCAGCTTTCTTTTCTTCAGACAAATTATTTTCTGCTGAAAGCAGTTCAGAGAACCCTTTTATAGAAGTTAATGGTGTTCTAAAATCGTGTGAAATATTGGTAATTTCCTCTTTTAATTTGAGATTATTACTGCGAGAAATTCTTTGCTCTTCCTTATAAACCTTGATAATTTCATTAATCTGTGAAGCTAAGAGATTCAAATCTTTATCATTAAGACCAACTTTCAGCAAGCTATTTGATTCAAGGTCTTTTTTCATATCATCAAGTTGTTGATTCAAACTAACAACTTCTTTTTTATAGATGAAAAATCTAGCAATAATCACTGCTATTATCAATATTAAAACTATAATTATCGCTAGCTTAATCATCCTCTTCTCCTTCTTTTATAATCACAATTCTTTATAAATAATCATCGCTGAATAACCATAAATATTGGAAGAAAATTTAATATTTATGACCTCAAAATTATTTTCTTCTAAACCACTAATAAATTCATTTATTCTTCTATCTAGCCTTTTTTCACTAAGACCAATAAATGTTTTAACTCTCATTTTAAATCTCCTTATTATATTCTATATATCTTTTTTGTTGAATGACCTCATACCAACTAGGTATGAAACTACTGAAATTATTATGCCAACAATCCATGGCACTATCATCAAATAACTACTTCCATCATAAAACCGAGCAAAATTCTCAGCATACAATGTTGAAGGAAAGTAGCTAAAAATTGATAGATTTATATCTAGTGCGCTAATAAATTTATTAGCTATTTTTATTATTGATGGTAAAAATCCAATTAAAATCAGTGCTAAGGTAGGATTCCCTGCATTAATTAATAAAGCATATCCAAATACCACCATACTAAGAACTAGTGGAACAACATTAATAATAGAAATTAGATAGTTCCTAAATAATGTATCACTTGTTGGTAAGGTAACTTGAGTAAGAGTACTCACACAGAAAATACTTACAAGACAAAGTGCTACAAAGAAAATCAGACCAATCGCTAATTTACCAAAATATATGGAATTTCTCTTTGTTCCAAAAGAGATAGTATTTTTAAGATAATTATTCTTATTCTCGGTCAATAGAGCAACTATCAAGAGTCCAATAAATGATTCTAAATATGGTGAATAGATGATAAAACCATAAATGTGCCTAGCATTACCATATGGAAATCCTTCAACATTCTTAAATTGATTAAGAATCATCAAGTAAAGTAACGGAATCAATATCGTTACCAAGGCGATAATGTAGAAAGAAACTCTTCTTAGCAAAAGAAATTTTTCACTGCGCATATAATTTATCATGTTAAATATCCTTCCTCTCAAAAATCTTCAAGCTCAAAGTCAAAGCGATGACAATTATCAGCACAGACACCCACAAGGCTCCATAGCCGTAGCTTATAGATTTACTTGACTCCATCAAATTCTGGATATTTGAAATTAATATATCTGGGAAAAAGTTAAATATTTTAACATTGAAATCAAATAATGAAGAAAGCTTGATTAATGCCTTTCCAAAGCCCCCATAAAATACTAATACAATTATTAGTGTATAAATTTCATTTACTCCTAAAATATTCATGCAATAGACAATTGTAAGTGCACTAATAAGAAGAGGTAGAATTTCCAGAGCAGCAATAATTTGAAGTTTCAAATCAAAATCCGCAGATGTTGCTACTGAGATGATAATCAAAGTTGTTGATATTAGTATTAATAGATAAATCAAAATAAAAGAGCTTAGGGCGACAATATATTTTGCCCAGAAGATATCTTTACGACTTATCCCATAAGCAACTGAGTTTTTTAATATTTTCAGTTCCTTACCAGTCACTAAACCACTTAGAAGAACTGCAAAAATTATTGCAAGAATTGGAGTAGCAAGAAATGTACCGTAATATTGAAACTGCCTTTGATTTGGGTCTTTAATAATAGAAGCAATGCTTAATAATGCTAGGTTTACTAAGATCCATGCTCCACCAAGAAATATGTAGAAGCTTTTCTTGTGTAAGATATTATAAATCTCACTCTTGAGGTAATTTTTCATTGTAAACTCCTCAACCTTCTACTAATTTTAAGAAATAATCTTCAAGGGAAACATTTTCTACAGCAATTTCCTTAACCTCAACTCCATTTTTCATTAAGAGCTGATTTAAGCTAGCACTTTCTTCCAAGTGATTTTCTACTCGAATCCAATCTCCATCTAAAACTGTAAGAATAATATCTGTAAAACTTTCTTCCAAGCTTTGTAGTGCCTTTGAAGGATTATTAACTTGAATTTTAATCTGTTTACGGCATTTTTCATCAAGCTCTTTTTTAGATATGTCTTCGACAATTTTACCCTTGTTTATGAATATGAAGCGGTTAGAAACCAACTGCAATTCAGACAAAATATGACTAGAAATTAAGATGGTCAATCCTTCTTCCTCGTTTAAACGTAACATTAAACGTCTAATTTCATTAATTCCTTCTGCATCTAAACCATTAGTTGGTTCATCGAGAACTAAGCAGTCTGGACTAGCAAGTAAAGCAAGTGCCAGACCCAAACGTTGTTTCATTCCCATTGAAAACTGTTTGAATTTTTTCTTACCCGTATTCTTTAAGTCAACGATATCTAAGACTTCATCAATTCTCTTTTTTTCAACAACTCCTCTTTGAATACGAAAATATTCAAGATTTTGTTTGGCTGTAAAATTATCAATAAATGCTGGCTCTTCAATCATGAAGCCAATTCTCTGACGACCTTTTGAAAGTTCATTTTTCGAAAAACCAAAAAGTTCAATTTCTCCGTTGGTTGGAAGTACCTGCCCTGAAAGCATCTTAAATAGAGTGGACTTCCCTGCACCATTTTTCCCAATCAAAGCACATATATCACCTGAATTAATATCAAGATTAACCGAGTCAATCGCCTTAACTTCCTTATAAGTTTTGTCTAAATTAACAGTTTTTATAACTTTACTCATCGAAATCTCCTTTTCTTTTCCTTATGAGCTTATTTTATCCAAGAAAATCTTAAATAGCTTTAAACAAAATATAAAGATTTCATAAAGTTTTAGACCATAATAAAACCAACACCCCATACGGTTTTGATGTATTCGTCACTATTTATCTGCCCCAGCTTCTTGCGGAGGTTGGAAACATGGACACTTACAGTATTGTCATCGCCATAATAAGGACCATCCCAAACATTTTCATAGATTTCTTTCTTGCTAAAGGCATGTTCCGGCTGTCTCATAAAGAGGGTCAAAATATCAAATTCAGCATTTGTTAAAGATAAAGTTTTTCCCTGCAAACTCGCTTCTCTTTTTTCTGTATCCATCTGTAAATCTCGCCAGTGGATTAGCTTCTTACCCTTTGGAGAAATGCTTGCTCCGTGCCTTAGTTGTACCTCAACCCGACCTAGTACTTCCTCACTATTGAATGGTTTAGTGATATAATCATCTGCACCAAGGCGTAAAACTTTGACCTTTTCTGCAATATCTTGTTTTGCTGAAATAACCATAACAGGAGTTTGATTTCCATTAGCTCTTATCTTTTCAAGTAATTCCTCACCAGTCATTCCAGGTAGCATTAAGTCAAGCAAAATAAGGTTATAATCACTATTTTCAATTCTCAATATTCCTTCACTACCAGAATATGCTGATGTAACCTGATAATTTTCCTGTTCCAAAATACTCTTTAATAATAAATTTATTTCTTGGTCATCTTCTATTACTAAAATGCTTTTCTTTTCCATTATATATCCCTTTGTTTCATTATTTTAAGTATATTATAGCAAAAGATTAAGCAATTGATTTTATATATTTATTTTTTAATAAGCTAACATTTCAAGTAAAATAAAAGACTATAATTCAAAATATTCATGAATCATAATCTTTTCCTTAAATAGAGTACTAATACTTACTAATTACATATCCTTGAGCTTTTAAAGTATTCTTATCTTTATCAAATTCATTACTACTCAAAATGTTATCTATACTAATTTCCTTAACCTCATCACCATTATTTATCACTAATTCAATTGTATCTTCATTAAATGTTCTCTTTATTAATAGCAAATCTTCATTGTAATCAATGTTTATTTCGCCTTCTTTAATAATTTGGTTTGAGTGGATAGTAATTAATTCTTTTACCTTATTAAAAACTTTATTATTCCATTTTGATTCGTCCCAATCAAATCCTCGTCTTGAATCTGGATCATAGCCACCTTCCATTGCAATTTCAGTACCGTAATAAATACAAGGAATACCAATAAAAGTAAATAATAAAGCTAGGCCAGCTAATAATTTATTTTCTGATTTATCAACCTGAGTATAAAATCTATGGGTATCATGTGAATCTAATAAATTAAGGTTCATCCTATTAACTTGCCAACTATTACGCATTAAGATATTTGATAATCTTTCTGACATTCCTTTTGAATCCAATTCATCAAAAGCAAAGTAATCAAGACAGGCTTTTGTAAATGCATAATTCATAATGCTATCATATTGATCACCCATCAAATAAGGATATGCATCATGCCAATTTTCACCAATTAAAATGGCATCAAACTTTTCATTTTTAACAGCTTCCCTAAACTTTCGCCAAAATACATGTGATACTTCATCAGATACATCCAAGCGCCATCCATCAATGTCAAACTCCCTAATCCAATACTTTCCTATTTCAATTAGATGATTTTGTACATCAGTATTAGATGTATTCCACTTTGGCATGTAATTACAGCCTGCAAACATTTCATAATTATTTAATTCCATTGATGGAGCATCATCATGAGCCATAAACCAATTGAAAAATTTTGATTTACTACCATAGGCTAATACATCTTGAAACTCAACACTACTACTACTTACATGATTAAAGACTGCATCAAGAATAACCCTAATCCCATTTTCATGTGCTTCCCCAATAAATTTTTTCAATTGAAGTTTCTCTCCGAATTGAGGGTCAATAGTATAATAGTCATCTATATCATATTTATGGTTACTTATTGATTGAAAAATTGGAGTTAAGTAGATAACATTGATTCCTAAACCTTTTAAATATGAAATCTTCTTGCGAATTCCTTCTATATCCCCACCAGCAAAGTTTTTGGGTGTAGGTATCTCATTCCAATCCATATCAATATATGAATCGTCTTTCTCCATATCGCCTCGGTTAAACCTATCTACAAATATTTGATAAAATACTGCATCTTTAGTCCAAGGAATTAACGGTAAAATATCAGCATCGTTTATATATGGCATTTGGAAACAATTATAAAAACTATTGTCAAAATTATATGTTGAAGACAGGCCATCTTCACAAAAATAATATATTTGATCATTTTCAGTTATTTGAAAAATATATGCTAATCTAACATCATCTAAAACTAGCTTATGTTCAAAATATGAATAAAGATTATCAGTATATCTTATTTCAATATCAGTATATTCTTGAAACTGTTGAAAACCATATTTAGGTCCATGAACCAGTTTGACTTTTATATCTGAATCTTCTTTTGCAATTCTAAATCTTATTATTAGTTCATTTTTTGATATAGGAAAACAATATCTTGAATCAGGTATGTGTGTCATTGCTGCAATATTCATTTTTTCTCCTTAAATAACTAGTAAAATTTAATAATCTAAAAAATAATAATTTTTCTACGTTGAATACATGTAAATATAAGTTCAAGGTAATATTACCACATCAATTATTTTTGTGCAATCGCTTTCTTAAGTTTTTGTATAATTAATATTTATATTTAATAGTAATATAAAGAACTAAAGATAATATAAAAATTCTCCTTAACATAAATCCATAACAATTTAAACAATCGTTTGCTTAAAATAGAAGTAAAACTGCTTATTCAAAGTACGAATAAACAGTTAAAAAATTATTTAATATTACTTACAAAAAATTTTTTCAATAATATAAAGTTTAGGATGAAAATTAAGCATTCAGATGTAGGTTGGCTAAGCCATAAGCCATTATTCCCTAAAAATAATGGAAGTGACATGATTAGTACTGGATAGATGATCAACTGTCTCAATATATTAGAGGCAGTAGCAAATTTTGCCTTTCCAATCAATGATAAAATCATAGGAACCATTGAATTAAAGGCAACTAAAGGTAAAAGAAGATTGTAAAGTCTTAAACCATTTGCAGATATTGCCCTAAGATTTGCATCAGTTGAAAATATTGATACCATTTGACTTGAGAAAAATTGGATGGCTATCCAAGCAATAACTAAAAATAAGCTCGCAAATTTCAAAGAATTAAAGAAAGTTTTATTAACTCTTTCTGAATTTTTTTGTGCCACATTGTAAGATAAAATTGGCATTATTCCTTGATTAATTCCACTTACAACCATCATTATGAGCATTGTTATAGATGATATTGTTGCCATTGCACCAATATATAATACCCCTCCATAATTTTGAAAGGCAAAATTTGATATAACCTGTGATATAGAAATAGACAGTTGTGTGAACATTGGTACCATTCCAACAGAAAAAATTCCTGAAATAATAATTTTATCTAATCTAAAATCATTTCTTTTAGCTTTTATGATAGATTTTGATCTATTCATATAAATTAAGCTAATAAGCATTACTAGAATTTGCGAAATAATAGTTGCCACTGCAGCTCCTTTTATTCCCCAGCCAAATGAAAACAAGAAAATCCAGTCAAGTACTATATTGAATACTGCACCCGTTAACATGATTAAAGAAGCAATATTAGGACTTCCATCTCCTCTTATTAAGACAGGTAGAGCAAAGCTAAGTATTGAAAATATTGTCCCAAGCATTAAAGTTGAAATAAAGTCGTCTGCATAACCATAAATTTCTGGTCTTATTCCAATTAAATTAAAAATTGCATCTTTAAATAAATAGTAAAAAATTGTAATTAATAATCCAGAAATTACTGAAATAGTAAGGGCATTTCCAACTACTTTTTTTGCTTTGGATTTATCAGCTTGACCTAAAGCCATGGAAATTTGTGCAAGTGAACCAAAGGCTATACAAGCTGCAACTGCCATTACTATGGTTGTTATAGGCATTGTTGCACCAATACCTGAGAGTGCTAGACCTCCTTTATGGTCTGGTAAATTTCCTATAAATGCTCTATCAATCATGACATAAGCAGCATTTATGATAAGTCCTATTATTGCAGGCATTGAGTATTTGAAAATTAATTTATTAACTGGTCCATTTCCCAGTTCTTCTACTTGATTCATTTCATCTCCTTTTATAGATATTATAGAGTTAAATTATCGCTAATTATAAATAATAAAAAGTAAAGATTAATCTCTACCTATTATTTATAAACCTTCTAATTCGGATAGTTTTTGTAATTTAAGATAATCCCACATGGCAATTTCAGCAGCTTCTAAAGTTGTATTTATAGGGCACTTATTCTCCTCATTACCACTTAGGCACTCCTTATTATCAGCTACTCCTTCTGTTGCCTTTATAACGTCAAAAAAAGTAATGTCATTAAAGTTTGCCCCAAGCTTGTAGCCACCTTTTACACCTGATACAGAACGAACTAAATTTTCTTTTGCCAGTAGGGTTAAAATTTTTGATAAATATGATGGTGAAACTTCAAATTTCTCAGCTAATTCATTTATTGTCAGATTAACCTTGTTAGCATTATTTTGCACCATGTAAGTCATGACATGTAAGCCAATATTTGTAGCTTTAGTAAACTTCATATTTTACCTTCTTTCAATTAACGATAAACACAGTCTATAATATCTTTTGAATTAAGTCAAGAAAAAAGATAAGCTATCAACTTATCTTAATCTTCTTCCTCCATGGCAACTGTACGAGCAATGTTTTGTTTGATTAGTTTAATTTTCTTACGACGATCACCAAAATAATATCCAATAGATACTGCTACAGGAGATAGTATATTACTCAAATTAAAGTCAAAAAATGATTTTTTAAAAGTTATGATATTCATAATTCCGACAAGAATAATGAAAAAAATAAAATAATATATAGAAAATTTAAGGGAAGTAAGTTTTGCTTTTTTTTCATACTCCTCAAACTGATTTGGCTCTATAGTAATAAAATTTAATCTCGCTTTTTCAACAGCATGAGATACGTAATATTCTATTCCACCTACATAAATTGTCATGTTTAATAAAATTAGTAATTGAACCAAATTTCCATTAATTCTTGGATAAAAAATCACTAACAATACATTAGATATTACAATGTAAGCACTTGAAAAAATCAAAGTATTATTACCTATTCGATTAATTTCCTTTTCTGTATATTCGTCAATTGGTCCTTCAATCTTATAAAATTTTCTTATTATCTTTAACCATAAGTTATCTTTTACTTCATTCATAACAACATCTCCTTTTGAAAATATAATTAATCAATATTTACTTCCTCAAACGACTTTCTCATAATATTGAGTCTTACAAGATACATGTTTGTTCCAGCTACAAATGACCAAAGTATTGAACCAATGATGTCTTTAGTATTCAGGCTTTTTTCAATAAGAAATGTAAGCATACATAAGAAAATAAATAAAATTATCGCAGCTATGAAACTTTTTTTTACATCTTTTTTTATCATTTTGTTAGATACAATCTGATTAACTCCAGCATTATAAGCCATTAGTTTTGTTATTTGTGTTGATGTATAAATAGCTAATAAAAATATTCCAAAGACTAGCGAAATTAAGGCAATAGATAGAAAAACTTTTCTGTCTAAAAAGAACCAAGCTAATAGTAATATTATAAAATCAATGGCTAAATACGCGGTAGATAATAGAAAGTCAACTTTTCCAATTTGATTTATTTCTTCCACAGTATATTTACTGGTTGGCTCCTTTATTTTATATATTTTTTTAACATTTTTTATCCAAAATGTTTCTTTTTCCTTCCCCATAATACGCTCCCTTTGATATTAAATTAATCTTCTTCCATTAATTCAGTTTCTCTGATTGATTTTTTAACACTGCTTCGTCTAAGTAAATACATTAATATTCCCCAAATAATTCCAAAAAATATTGTAGGAATAATGTTCTTTAAACTAAATACTTTAGACCAACCTCCTTCATCAAATCCAATAGCTGTAAAAAATATATCCGTTAAGAGAAGAAAAGAGGTAAAAACAATTGAGGAAAAGAAAATATTTTTTCTTGAACTCCTCATAACACTTTTATAATCTTTTTCTTGAAAAGCAAAGCCAACTTTATATTTGTTCATCAAGTATGGTATAAAGGTACCAATTATAATTATATAAACAAGAGAATAAATAATTATTGCAACTGGAAAATTTTCATAATCTAGATAATACCAAGCTATTAATAGAAGTGGGACACTTATAAAAATATAAATTTCAGAGATAATGAATCCAAAGTTTCCAATCCTATTTATAGATTTCTCAATATATTCATCTATTGGGCCTTCAATTCCATAAAATTTCCTAACAAGCTTAACCCATAATGTTTCACTATTATCTTTTTTCATCTTAGTCTACCTCATTCCTACTATCCCAAAATAGAGTATTAAGATCCGTTTCAAGAATTTCTGCAATTCTGATACACAAATCTAAAGACGGATTGTATTTGTCATTTTCAATCATATTGATAGTTTGCCTGGCTACTCCAGCTTCCTTGGCCAAAACTTGCTGGGATATTTTCAGGTTTTTTCGATACTCACGCACCTTATTCATTTTTAAACCTCTTTATTATATTTCTGGAAATGTCATATATATATGACTTAATTAAATATTATCATTATTTTATTTTTTGTCAACTATATATGACAAAATTAGAACATTTTTCATTTACTTACTTTTTTCATATCTATGATAAAATATAAAAATAGGAGAACTTAGATGACATTACTTTATACATTACTTGCAATTATTGCTTTTATACTACTTATTTTCATTGTTTACATTGCTTATCTTTTCATTTCATATAAGCGACTTCCAGATAAACAGAATCTCAAAAGCGAGATACGAAACACTACTAAATTAAAAATAGATACAAGCTACCGAGCACTAACCTTCAATATAGGTTACGGTGCATATTCCGCAGATTATAGCTTCTTTATGGAAGGTGGAGAAAGTTCTAGAGCATATAGCCCCGAGGCTGTGAAAGAAAATATAAATGGACAACTGCAAGAAATTGAAAGTGTTAATCCTGATTTAATTTTCTTACAAGAAGTTGACATAAAAGGACATCGTTCAAAAATGGTCAATGAAGTTCAATTTTTCAATGATAATCTACCCGACTATTCAAGCGTTTTTTCACAAAACTATAATTCAGCTTACTTGTTTTACCCATTCACTAAACCAATAGGAAGTGCCAAATCCGGTATCTTAACCCTAGCAAAAGCAAAACTTGAAGACTCTGTTAGATATTCACTGCCTATTGATACTGATTTCAATAAATTAATGGACTTGGATAGATGTTTCTCAGCTTCAAAAATTCCCTTAGAAAATGGGAAATATCTGCAAATTCTCAATACTCATGTATCAGCTTACAGCAAAAACGCAGAAGTAAAAATGGAACAATTTGCAAAGTTATTCAACTTTATTGATAAAAGCTATCAAGATGGTAATTATGTTATTGTAGGTGGAGATTTCAATCATGATATTATTGGAAATAGCCCACAACTATTTAATGGTACAGATAAACGCGAACAATGGGAACAACCATTCCCATTTGAAAATATACCTGAAGGATTTACACTTTTTGTTAATGGACTTGCTGAAGCAATGATTCCCACAGCACGAAGCCTGAATATTCCTTATCAAAAAAGTGAAAGCAAATTAATGATAATAGATGGATTCCTTGTTTCTAATAATATTAAAGTTGGATCAATCCACGCTATGGATTTGGAATTTGCGCATTCTGATCATAATCCTGTATATATGGATTTTAAATTAATATAGACAAAAACGATTCAGTTATTGCAACTGAATCGTTTTATATTAACTATTTAATGCTAAAAATTCATTTATTAAATCTTGATTTTCTGTAAACTTGAAATGAATTCTTCCATCTGGCATTCCTTGATTTTGACCAGTGACTAAGACAACTGGTTGACCATTTTGATAACAAAACAGATATAACCATCCAGAATTTTTTGCTCCACTAATGTATCTATAAGTTGCTACTACAACATAGTCAGCATTGCCAGTACCGTCAGACGAAAATACCATACTCACAGGTTGATCATTAACAGAAAAGCCAACTACTCCAATATCACTTGGTAAAGAAAGACCAAAGAAATTTATATCCTGTCCGACTTTTCCTTGAAGGTATGGTTGTTGATTCATACTTGCACTCCAGTTTTGCATGAAACTTGCTAACTCCGTATCTTTTTGATTGTTCCATAAAGTAGACTTAGGTGTGCTTTCTTTTGATTCTGCTTTTGACTCCTCTGGAGTCTCTTTTTTTGTTTCTGAATTAGTAACTGGTGTTGAAGAAGTTGATGCATCAGCAGTACTTTCTTTACTCTTATCTTTTTCACTACTGTTACTTACTGAAACTTTTTTGACTTTTAACTTCACTTCTTCAGCATAATCAAATTTAGATTCAGATGAAGAAAATTTACTTCCTGGCTCTGGTTGCTGATCGATAACCTTATAATTCTCCATATTCTTTTGGGTTATAGCTGTACCATCTTCATTTTCAATAATAAATTTAACCTTGACTTCTCCTTTTGAGCTTTTATATGTTTCTTCAGCTTCACCACTATCTGAAATAGTTATATAGGAGTTTTTCAAGTTTACTCCTTTATAGTCCTTTAAGGTGTACTCATCACTCTTTGCCTTAGTATCATCCTTTCCCTTACAACCAGTAAATATCATCATGCAAAACAACATTACCAAACTTAAAACAGCTACTTTCCTTTTCATGTATTACTATCCTTTGCCCTTTAATATTCTAAATAAATTATATCATAATTGTTTGTCATTAATAATATACAAAAAAACTCCCTTTCGGGAGTTTCCATCTATCGTAAGATATCTTAACGACGGATTTCTTTAATACGAGCTGCTTTACCTTGTAATGCACGCAAGTAGTAAAGTTTAGCACGACGTACTTTACCGTAACGTACTACTTCAATTTTGTCTACACGTGGAGTGTGTAATGGGAATGTACGTTCCACACCAACACCGTTTGAAATTTTACGAACTGTATAAGTTTCGCTGATTCCAGCACCACGACGTTTAATTACAACACCTTCAAATAACTGAATACGTTCGCGAGTTCCTTCGACAACTTTCGCGTGAACACGTACAGTGTCACCAGGACGGAAAGCAGGGATGTCGCTACGTAATTGACCTTCTGTTAAAGCTTCGATTAATGGATTCATTTTTTCTATTCTCCTTCTCGATAATCTTATAATTCTATTTTTACAGCGGATTACCTGTGATATTTTTATATGTCCATCACATACCTGTCTACTATATCAAAATGATATTTCAATGTCAAGACACTTACAATCATTCCTTCTAATGAATTTACATATCCCAAGACATGGTAAACTCTTTTTCATTATTATCTTCATCAATATTTTCAGACTCTATAACAAAACCTGCCTTTTTATAGAAATCTATCGCTGAAGTATTTTTTTCATAGACACTGAGTTTTAAGCTAGGTTTTATTTCTTTAATATAATCAAGTAATTGACTTCCTATACCTTTAGCTTGATAGTCATTTCTTACAAAGATTCCAGCAATATAGTTATCTGTTAGCCCTACAAAGCCAACTATCACTCCATCAGTTTCTTCTTCAAAAACATAAACCTCTGCCTGCGGTAAAATTTCCTTTACCATTTCAAAATTATTTTTCCAATAATCTTCTGGAATAAAATCATGTGCTGAAATATTTGTATCAAGCCAGAGCTTCATAATATCAGTCAAATCATTTTCTTCAAATTTTCTTATCATAGTCAAACCTCCCATTCAAGAAATAATTATAGCATGATTTTTCTTTCAATTATTTAACATCCACTGCCTTAGAAATAAAGTCAGCTACTTCTTCTGTGTCTCCTTCATAAAGTTTTTCTACTATATAAGAACCCACAATTACACCATCTGATACCTTATCAAAACGTTTTACATCTTCAAGAGTAGAAACACCAAATCCTGTAACTACTGGGATTGGAGAAAGCGCCTTAAGGTCTGCTAAATGCTTATCTAAGCTATCTTCATAAGAGTTTTTGCTTCCGGTAACACCATTTATTGACACTGCATAGATGAAACCTTCAGCATCCTTGACCAACTGTTCCTGACGCGTCTTATCAGTCGATAGAGAGACCAGTCTGACAAAAGCGATATCGGAAGTATCCACGTATTTGCTAACGAAATCCTCATGTTCATAAGGAAGATCTGGAATTATCACTCCCTTAACGGCTGTTCCTTTCAAGGCTTCAAAAAAGTTTTCAATACCGTACTGGTAGATTGGATTGAAGTAAGACATGATAACAAGAGGTGTGTCAGTTTCAATGCTTTTTAACTTATCAATAATCTTGCTTAAGCTTGTGCCATGTGCCAAACTCCTAAGTCCTGCCAACTCAATTACTGGACCGTCTGCGACTGGGTCAGAAAAAGGAACTCCAATCTCAATTGCTGAAACTCCAAGATCCGAGAGAAATTTGACTGTTTCTTCTAATCCATCAAGCCCATTTTGATGGTCCCCAGCCATAATGTAAGGAATGAACACTTTATTTTTTTCAGATAATTTTTTTGTCAAAGTTTTCATATTAATTTTCACCTTTCTCTGCTAGTATCTTACGAACTTGATCAACGTCCTTATCACCACGACCAGATAAGTTAACGATCATAGTAGCATCGGGACCTAATTCTTTTGCTAGTTTGATAGCATACGCCACAGCATGTGAACTTTCAAGTGCTGGAATAATACCTTCTTTTTGACTTAATAAGACAAAGGCTTCCAAGGCTTCTTTATCAGTAGCACTTTCATATTTAGCACGACCAGTTTCATTAAAGTGACAATGTTCAGGTCCTAAACCAGGATAATCAAGACCTGCAGAAATTGAATATGCTTCTATAATTTGTCCATTTTCATCCTGTAAAATATCCATAAGTGTACCGTGAAGAACACCTGGTTTACCTTTAGTGATTGTTGCAGCGTGTTCATTTGTATCAAGCCCAAGACCTGCAGCTTCAACCCCGTAAAATGCAACTTCTTCATCATCTACAAAAGGATAGAATAGACCAATTGCATTACTTCCGCCACCTACACAAGCAACAAGAGCATCTGGTAATTTACCTTCAGCTTCTAAAATTTGTTTTCTTGCTTCACGACCAATAACAGATTGGTAATCACGCACAATTTCAGGATATGGATGTGGTCCAAGAGCACTTCCAATTACATAATGAGTGTCTTCAACCTGAGTAGCCCACGCGCGTAGGGCTGCATTTACCGCGTCTTTTAACACGCTTGATCCATCAGTAACTGATACAACTTTTCCACCAAGAAGCTCAATTCTAAATACATTAAGAGCTTGACGTTTTACATCTTCTGCTCCCATATAAATAGTACATTCCATCCCGAACAAAGCTGCTGCTGTCGCTGTCGCAACTCCGTGTTGCCCAGCTCCCGTTTCAGCAATAATCTTATTTTTACCCATTTTTTTAGCCAGTAAAACTTGACCTAAAGCATTGTTAATCTTATGAGCACCTGTGTGGTTAAGATCTTCACGCTTCAAATAAATCTTAGCACCACCAGCATATTCAGTAAGGTTCTTAGCATAATAAAGAGGATTTTCTCGTCCAACATAGTTTTTCAAAAGATTATCAAATTCCTTTTGAAATTCCGGATCATTCTTGCTTTCTTCATAGGTCTCTTGAAGCTCCTTGACGGCTGCCATCAAAGATTCAGGAATAAATTGTCCCCCAAATTCTCCGTAAAAGCCTTTTGCATCTGGATTAGAATACGTCATAATTTTTTGTCCTTTCTATAAAGGATTTAATCTTAGCTAAATCCTTGACTCCGTCAGTTTCAATACCGCTCGAAACATCAACTCCTAAAATTTTGTCACCAAATAATTCCATCGCCTGCACCACATTCTCTGGATTAAGACCTCCTGCTAAAATAAATTTTGCTTCAATCTGTTCAAGGGGAAGACTGTTCCAATCAAATTTTTGTCCACTTCCACCAACTGAACTATCAAGAAGTATTGTCATATCTTTAAGGTCATAATAATATATTTTCTTATAATCATCAAATGATTTAATAACTGGTTTGATAATTTTTCTTATATAGTCTATATCCTCTTGACCATGAAGTTGAACAATATCTAAATATGTCTCACTTGCAATAGCATTTACAAAATCAATATCTTCATTTACGAACACACCAACTTTTTTTACATTACTTGGAACATCTTTGGTAATTTCAATCAATTGCTTAGGAGTTATTTGTCTTTTTGACTCACTAAGGATAAATCCTAGATGAGTTGCCCCACTAGCAACTGCACAATCAACAGCCTCTTTAGTTCTTAATCCGCAAGTTTTAATAATCATTGCGTTCCACCCTAAGTGATTTGATAGCCTCTTCCACATTAGAAGATCTCATCAATGATTCACCAACAAGAATTCCATTGACATAGGGAGCTACAAATTCAGCATCACCCTCTTCTTTAATTCCTGATTCCGAGATATAAAAGCGATCTTCTTGAAAAATTTTCGAAAGTTTCCGAGTTATATCAAGAGTTACTTCAAATGTTTTGAGGTTGCGATTGTTAATACCTATCAACTTTGCTCCAAGTTTGTGAGCCTGTTCTAACTCTTTTTCATTGTGAGTCTCCACTAAAACTTCAAGACCAAGACCAGTAGCATAATCATACAATTCCTTTAATTTTTCATAATCTAAGGCTGCTACAATCAGTAGAATCACCGTTGCACCGTTATTGACTGCCCTGTTAATCTGCTTCTTGTCAATGATGAAATCTTTGTTGAGAGTTGGGATTTTAACCTTACTTGAAATTTCCCTTAAATACTCAATGTCTCCCTTAAAATATACTTGATCAGTTAGGACTGAAATTGCCATAGCTCCTGAATCTTCATATGATTTAGACTGAGCCACAATATCAACATCAGTATTTATATCTCCCAAAGATGGGCTTGCCTTCTTAACCTCAGCAATAACTTGAAGCTCCTGTGAATTTTTTGACAAATAATCAACAATTTTGTAGGTCTCTCTTAACTTACCAGGCTTTTCATCTGGCATTTCAGCAACTTCTTTCCTTTTTTCCGTCAAAATCTTATCTAAAAAATCCATACTCACCTCTGATATTCCTGTAAAAGTTCAAGTTTTTCAAGTGCTTTCCCCGACTTAATCAAATCACGCGCCATATCACATCCCTCTTCAATTGAGTCCACCTTACCATTTGCATAGAAACCCAATCCTGCATTTAAAACAGTAGTCTCTAGATATGCTGAATCCTCTCCATGCAATACTCCCAAGAGAATTTCTGCATTCTCCTTAGCATCTCCTCCGCGAATATCATCAGGATTTATTTCTTTAAGTCCAATATCACTGGCTGAAAATTCTTTTACCGAAATCCTTCCCTTGTCTAAAAAAGCATATTTATTTACTCCAAATAGACTAGCTTCATCCATACCATTTGCTCCACTTATTACCAAGGCACGTTTACGACCTAACTTATTAAGAACTTGAGCAGTTTGTTCAAGCATCTCTGGTTTACTAGTTCCGAGTAACTGGCTTTCTAAATTAACTGGATTAATTAATGGTCCGATTAAATTCATAATAGTTGGTATACCAAGTTCAAGCCTAGCAGGCATAACTTCCTTCATCTTGGGATGTAGATTCTGAGCAAAGAGAAATACAATCCCTATTTCCTCTAAAACTTGAGCTAATTTTTCAGCAGGAAGTGAGAGATTAATACCTAATTCTTCTAGGACATCAGCCGAGCCAGACTTACTAGAAATACTACGATTACCATGTTTTGCTACATTGATTCCACCAGCTGACAGTACAAAGGCTGTTGTAGTTGAAATATTAAATGATTGACTTCCGTCTCCACCAGTTCCACAATTATCCATTGCATCTGTGACATTTGTTGGAACAAAGACTGTCTTATCAGCCATTGTTTTTGCAAGACCAGTTACCTCATCAACAGTTTCACCTTTCATCTTAAGAGCTGTTAGAAAGGCAATTATCTGTCCTTGGCTATATAGTCCTGAAAAAATATTTTCAGCTACTTCTTCCATTTCCTCAACAGTTAGATTTTCAAATCTTGAAATTTTATCTAAATATACTTTCATATCAGTTACTTGATTCATTTACAACCTCCAAAAAATTATCTATCATTGCTTTTCCATCTGGTGTTCCAATACTTTCAGGATGGAATTGCAGTCCATATATCTTAAGTTTCTCATTTTCAATTGCCATAATTTCATCATCATCAGTAGCAAATCCTGTGATTTCAAAATTATCCAATTTTGACTTTTCATCCATAACGATTGAATGATAACGCATTACTTCAACTTCAGAAGAAAGTCCCTTAAAAATTTTATTGTTTTGGTCTTGCTTCATTTGAGATTTTTTCCCATGCATTACTTGTTTGGCAAGTCTTAACTTTCCTCCAAATACTTCAACTATTGCTTGAAAACCTAAGCAAATTCCAAGGATTGGTTTCTTCCCTGCATAATATTCAATCATCTTTTCCATCTGCCCCGCATCTTTTGGCCATCCTGGACCTGGTGAAAATATTAAGGCATCAGCCTTGTATGCAAGCTCGTAAATTTTTTGATGGTCGTTTCTTAGCACGTGAACCTCATCATGCTTATCCCCGACATACTGGGCTAGATTGTGAGTGAAAGAATCGTAATTATCAATTATTAAAATCATATCAGTCTCCTAGATTCATAAATAAACGGGCTTTGTTAAGGCATTCTTGGTACTCTGATTGTGGGTCGCTATCATATACGATACCAGCTCCCGCTTGAACGTAAGCTTTGGAATTTTTCACTAGCATGGTGCGGATGGTAATTGCAAAATCACAAGTATCATTGTGTGTTATATAGCCAACTGCTCCTCCGTAAAAGCCACGCTTAACTTTTTCAAATTCGTAAATTCTTTGGTAGGCTCTGTGCTTAGGTGCCCCGCATAAAGTTCCGGCCGGCAAGGTAGCCAGCAAAGCATCAACACTGGTTAATCCCTTTCTCAATCTACCTTCAACGATTGAAACAAGGTGCATCACATATCTGTATCTCTCAACCTTCATGAAAAGTGGTACTTCAACGCTTCCATAGTTGGAAATCTTTCCAATATCGTTTCTTCCAAGATCGACAAGCATTTGATGTTCCGATATTTCCTTTGGATCCCTGACAAGACTCTCTGCAAGTTCAATGTCTTCCAACTCGTTTGCCCCTCTTTTCCTTGTACCAGCTATTGGATTTGTTGAAACAATACCATCTCTTACTGCTACCAAGCGTTCAGGTGATGAACCGATAATCTGAAATTCCTCAAAGTCTAAATAATAAAGATAGCTCGATGGGTTTTCAACTCTTAAGCGCCTATAGTAGTCAAAAGGATTTTGTCTTATATCTGCCTCAAAACGTTGACTAAGAACTATCTGAAACATATCTCCCTGCCTGATTAATTCACGAGCTTTAGCAACTGATTCAATAAATTCATCTTTTTCATTCATACTTGAAAAATATAATTTTTCAAGCTTATTGTCTTCAAATTCATTAGATGCAATTTTATTAAGTTGCGCCAAATCTTTTTTGATTTGATTCTCTAAATCTTCCTTACCTCTGCCAGAATATATATTGTCTTCAACAATTGTTACAAGCTCTTCTTTGTGGTCATATATAAAATATGATTCAAATAGCATGAAGTAAAAATCAGGTATATCAATATTGTCACTTAAATCAATTTGTAAGTCCTCGTAGAAACCATACATATCAAAACTCACATATCCAATAGCTCCTGATTGAAAAGGAAAATCTAAGTTTGACTCTTTATCATACTTTGAAGCAGTCACAATATTTTCCAGATATTTGAATGGATCATCTGTTTTGATTTCCTCATCGTCATGATGTAAAATTCCATCTTGAAATTTAATATGACTTACTGGATTAAAAGCAATTATTGAATATCTAGACTGACTACTATCTCTTGGAATACTCTCTAGAATTACCTTATTCTTCCCCATGAGTCTCAGGTAAATACTGATTGGTGTTAGTGAATCTGCTTTGATTACTTTTTTAATTAACATAAGTTCCCCCATATAGTTGTTTGAAATAGAATAATAAGGGAAGATGAGTTGGAATATAATATCGAATAGCTATAAATACAAAAAAGCCCACAGGCAATATACATTACCTGTGGGCGTATTATTAATCATAATTACGCGGTACCACCACATTTAGAATCATTTTATTGATATGTCAAAATAAGCCTAGATTTATACATACTGTCAAAAACCATTTTTTCTCAAGTATACAAAATCAATTAACTCCAATGACTAAATCTTTTAATTTACAATAGGTTCTTGTAAATTACGATTCCATCTCTCATCCTCCAACAAGGACTTGTCAGATATCGGTGACCACCGTGGTTCTCATTGTTTCAAACCAATATATACAATAGCAGATCTAAAATAAAATCCAACTATCAAACAAAGCCCATTCACTTTTTTCCCACCATCGACTCACACTAACCGTCGACTCCCTGAAGATATTCTAAAAGTTACTCTTCTTTGTTTCTTATTGTTGATAATAATATATTATTTTAAATTAAGTGTCAAGTACTTTTTTAAATTTTCTAAATATTATCTATTCATAAATAATTTATTTTATAGCATTTACTTATAATATATAAGCTCATTCATAAATTATTTATGTTCTCTTTCTAATCTTTTCTCTTTTTTCTCTTCTTTTTTATGAGCTACTTTTTCCTCAGCTCTATCGATTTCTTTTTCTTCCTTTTTCTTTTCTCTACTTTTCTCAAATGAATATCTGTTTTCTTTAAGACCGTCTCTCTCTGTAGCCATAATTTATATTCCTTTCTTTATAGTGGAATGATTTATATAAAAGATCCCATATGTTCTAATCCGATTATGAGTACATTGTAGCAAAATAGGTAAATATATAAAAATATTTACCTATATTTTTTTCAATTTTAAATTTCTTTATTGTCTGCAAACTTATATATTAAAAATCTATCTTAATATATCAATTAAGTCTTTCTTAGATGCTTCAGATGCTGGCATCACTGAGAATACTAGACCGATAAAAGTTGAGACTCCGACTGCTATCGAAATAGTAAACAAATCTACAGAAATAGGTATCTTCATTATCTTACCTGCAATTGATGCAATACCAATTCCAATCAAATACCCAATAAAACCTCCTGTTAAAGTTAATATTAAGCCTTCAATTAAAAATTGAAGCATAATTGATTTTCTGGTTGCTCCTAAAGCTCTACGAATACCAATTTCTTTGGTTCTTTCTGAAACAGAGATATACATCATATTCATAACACCAACACCTGCAATTACTAAAGAGATACCTGCAACGGCTGTTATAAACATAGTGATAGTACTAAAGATTTTACTTAATCCTTCTGTTAAAAGCTTAGTATCATATACTTCATACTTCCCTACATCACGCATACTACCTTTTTCTTTTAACTCTTTTACTGCTTCAGTCGTTACAACGTCAGGTTTAGCACCTTCTTTGAGAGTTATTTTTACAGAACTTTTATCTTTATCATTTTCAAAGTATTTGTGATAGGTATTTTTAGGAATAAAGATATTGTCTTTTGCCATGACAAACATACTATCTTTTTGTGTACTTGTAGTAACACCAACTACATTGAATAATTGTCCATCAATTTCAATACCTTGTCCTAGAGCACTCTCCGCATCGCCTGCTAAATCTTCTGCTGCTGTTTTATCAATAACAGCCACCTTATTTTCACTATCATTATCAAATTCAGTCAAGTTACGACCAGCAAATAATTTTTGATCTGTTGATTTAGCAAGAGAAATTGCTTCATTTTTCTTCTCTTTTGGAAAAGAAATTTGCTTGTAGATTGCAGATTCATCTTGCTCTGCATAGTCTGCTTTTTTCACGTCATTAATTCCACTTAGTAGATTAATATCAGAATCCTTGAAAAAATCAACATTAGCTTGGTAAAGATTAGTATCACTTGGAGTAAAATTAATTGTAATTTCTACGTTCTTTGAGTCACTATTAGTTAAATTTTTTATAGTAGCCTTTTCGAAACCACGCCCAATGGCCAGTATTGCAATTACTGCTGCTATACCGATGACAATACCAAACATAGTTAAAAGACTTCTTTTTTTGTTATTTTTGACTGCCTTAAGTGCAGATTGAAAGTTAACATAAATATTCATATGATTATTACCTCTTCATCACTTTCAATGGCACCATCACGAATTTTTATTAACCTATGGCAGTATGGAACAACCTCTGGATCATGAGTTACAACTATCAAAGTTACACCCTCTTCATCATTCAATGATTTGAAAAGTGTCAAAATTTCTTCAGAAGTCCTTGTATCAAGGGCCCCTGTTGGTTCATCTGCAATAATAAATTTGGGTTTCATGATAAGTGACCTAGCAATGGCAACCCTTTGTTGTTGCCCACCTGAAAGTTGTTTAGGATATTTTTCTCCCTTGCCCTCAAGGCCTACTTTCTTCAAAGCTGCTTCAACCAACTCACTTGTTTCAGATCTCTTATAACCACCATACAATAAAGGAAGTTCAACATTTTCATAAACAGTATTATTTTCAATCAAGCTAAAATTTTGAAAGATAAAACCAACTGTTGAATTTCTGATTTTTGAAAGTTTATCATCATCAGAGGTCACGAGTGACTCTCCCTCAAATAAATATTGACCTTCAAATTTTTTATCAATAAAACCTATTAAGTTTATTAAAGTAGATTTACCTGATCCCGAAGGACCCATAATTGCAACCATTTCTCCAGCAGATATATGCAAATTAACATCCTTCAATACATGAAATACTTCATCACCTGTATTGTAATATTTATTTATATCAACTAGATCAATCATTTATTATCCGCCACTTTCACTTCTTTACCATCTTTGATTTCCTTGTCAGGCTTAACTATGATGACATCTTTTGCGTTTAATCCCTTATTTACAACATCTACATTTCCAGCTTCACTAACAGTAACAGCTTGCTTCTTAGCTTTCCCATCTTTATAAAGGAACACATAGTTTCCATCTTCTTCTTTTAAGACAGCACTTTTAGGAATTTCAAGGGTTGTAGATTTAATAGAAATTTGTACATTTGTTCCATACTGCATATTTTCTTCAGGTTGAACAGTGAATGAGTAATTTGAAACAGATGATTTATTTGCATCAGCCCCAGCTTGTCCAGATGTTTCTGGCAATTGGTTAACATTTGTTACTTTACCTTTAATTCTTTTGTCATCACTAATTGACTTAATATCAACTTCCTGATCTTTTTTAACCTTCTTAAAATCATACTCAGAGACTGTCCCATTTACAACAGTTTCAGGACTTACTAATGTTGCATAGGCAACGGTTGGATCAACCTTACCTTTTTCGTTGATGTATACAATCCCATCCGAAGGTGCTGTGACTGTAGTTGTTACTCTCTTCTGTGCACGTTCAATTGATTTACTAGCATTCGATAAATCTAAATTTGCAGAATCAAGAGCCTGTTGTGCTTGATTAACAACATCTTTTTGAGCACTTAAGGCTTGTTTACTTGCTTCTATTGAAGCTTTATCATTATCAATACGTGCATTAGCAAGCTGCGTTTCCAACTCTGTCTGCTTATTCGATGCTACATTTAAATTATCTTGAGCATTTGAAACAGCAAGGTTAAACTTATCTAAAGATTGACTTTGTTCATCTGCTTGATCTTCAGCTGTAGCATTTTGATAAGTAGCAATCACTTCTCCAGTTTTCACATTTTGACCATTTTGGACAGATATATTACTAATTTTTCCTTGACTTTGGTCAAAATTAAAATATTGCGTATCCTTAGGTTGAACAATTCCTTTTAAAATCAAAGGATCTTTTTCTTTGACAGTTAGAGTCTCATAAGAATCTTTTTCATCTTTCTTACTATTATTTGAAGAATTTGCCTTATAAACAATTACACCTATAATCAAAAGAAATGATAAAATACCTGCGATTATACTATAACGAATTTTTTGTTTTTTTGTTAATTTATTTTTCACTCTACTCTTAGACATAAATTAATCCTCTGAATCCAGTTTAAATAAATTTCTCAAAACCATAATAGGTGGTAAGAATGCACAAAAAATTCCTATAATAAGTCCCACAATAGACATTAAACCAAAATCAGAAGTTTGAGCAGTAAATTGACCATAGATTGTACTTATTACAAAAAATCCCATACTTATATAATAAGGAAACTTAGAAACTTCCTCCATATTTTTTAATTTTTTATTTGCAATAATATAGAAGACAATTAATACTATACCTACAATCAGTGATAAAATTGTTGATACTTTACTACTAATACTAGTTAATTGATTATACTGTTCTATACCTTCACTACCAAGTGATTCAAACATTTCTTTCTTCAATGTGAACATAGGTATAAGCACTATTACAGTAGCAATTTCACTCAATATTTTTAATATTAAACACACCATATTCCAAAATTTTGCCTTTTTGAAGTAAATTTCTTTTTCTTGCATAATAATTTCTCCTTTTTATTTTAAAGTAATGGCTAGGCATAACTTTTCTATATTATACATCTTTTTATGTTCTTTCGATTATAAAATTCCTAAACGGTCTTTCAACATTCCTAAACGGTAGTTTTTGTCTGTATAAAAATATTATCCCCAAGTATAATAGGAAGTAAATATAATCCATATGAAGAGAATATGCTTAAAAATCCTTTTTTTATTAAAAAACTTTCATATAAATCTTTCGCAATTACACCTTTCATAAAACTATCTCCTTACTCTTTTTAATTAAATTCTTTTTTGTTATAAAAATGTTTAGTGACTAAATATGAAATCAATAAAGCTACTAGCCCTAATACTAATGAAATAATTAATAATATTTTAATATCCATTGCTGATACATGTTTTACTGATCCTATTATTTTTTCAATTGGAAATATCATCTGTAAAATAACACTAATTATCATAATTATTCCAAGAGGAACCACTCCCCATTTTTGAAAAAACAATAAACTTGGACAACCTATTGATAATGAAAAAATTGAAAGTATCGTTGAAATAGCAACTAGTAACAATATTGCTTTCATACCCCAAATATTCATATTGATTAGAAGCAGCAAAAATAACACTATGCTATTTATAATCACAAAAACCATACTCATTAAATATTTTGCATTAACTATATCTTTTCTATCAACAGGACCAGTAATTTGATACTTTTGATAATCAAATTTTTCATCTAGCTTAGAAGTTAGTTGAACTAATAAATTTGTTAATCCAAATGGAATCAATACTGTTGATCCAAATATCTGGAACACTGGAACCATCATTGAATTAACAAAAAAAGTGGATTCAATCATTATAGATACGTAAATAAGTAGAAAATTAATTAAATTTTTTTTAATTCTAAATATCTCATATAAATCTTTTGCGATTATACCTTTCATAAAAACTTCTCCTTTTTTATTTAAAACTATTCAAAATCTTTTTTATTGTAGAAATATTGAGTTATGAAATAGCCTACAAGAGAAATTATTAATGAAACAATTACAGCAATAAACAAGATTTCTTTAATATTTGAGATTGTAAGTTTCTTAATTATATTTGGATTAAAAAATATAGCACTTAGAATCCAGTTACCGACAATTGTTCCACCAATCAAAATATATGTAATAACTGATTTGGTACCAAATAAAATATACACCGGATAATTTATTCCCATAGATAAGAATGAAAACATTATGATTATAAGTATGAAATAGATAATATATTCTGATTTAACCATTCCAGTAATTCTACTATTCAGTAAAACAGTGGTACTTGAGACGACTATACTAAAAATATAGGATAAAGAACCTAAAAGATATTTTCCATTCACAATATTATTTGTTATAAGTGGCATTGTAATTTGCATCTTAGGAAAACCACTGTTTGTATCACAACTCGATGTGGTGACAAGAATATTCGGAGAGAATATCATTGGTCCATAAAAGAAAATTATCATAGAAAATATAACAATATTATTTACAAAAACTCCTAGTATGATAAAAATAAAATATAATGAAGAAAATATTAAATTTTTCTTATTTCCAAAATACTCATATAAATCCTTTGCTATTACACCTTTCATACTAGCTTCTCACCTTTCACGGCATAAAGCATTAAATCTTCAAGACTTGCGTTTTCAATAACTAAATCCTTAAATACTTTTCGTATTTCATGCTTATTATTTATGAGTACCTTATAAGAATAATCGTCCTTGCGATAAGCCACTACATCTTCTGGCGACAAAGCTTGCAAAGTATTCAAACCACATGTCACTATTCCAAAGTTCTCCTGAATTTCATCATAATCTCTGATAAAGACAAGTTTTCCATGATTGATGAAAGCTACATAGTCCGCAATCTTATCTAAATCACTAGTTATATGACTAGACATAATAACAGTGTGTTCCTCGTCTTCACTATAGTCACGTAAAATATCCAAAATCTCATCTCTAAAAATCGGGTCCAATCCGCTAGTTGCCTCATCAAGAATCAATAACTTAGTATCATGACTCAGAGCAACGGCGAATTCAAACTTCATCTTCATTCCTCGGGAGAATTCCTTAAGTTTTTTATCCTTGGGTAAATTGAAATTCAGTAAATAGTTTTCAAATTTACCATTATCCCAGGTTTTATATACATATTTCATAAAGCCACTTACAAGTTTTGGCGTAAACTCTAAATCAAAGTGAGTTTGGTCGAAGATTACTGCTATTTCTTCTTTAATTTCCTTTTGATTTTGCTCAAAGTCTTTACCGAAATATTGGAGAGTGTCGTAGCTTGAATTAATAATCCCTAAAATAGCGTTGATGAATGTCGATTTCCCTGCTCCATTTTCTCCGACCAGTCCAAAGATACTTCCTTGTGGAATTGATAGGCTGATATCACCTAAGGTGAAATCCTTATATGACTTGCTTAAATTTTTAACAACAACTGCACTTTTCATTAATCTTCCTCCGAGTATAACAATTCCATAGTTTTGAGTAATTCAGCAAGGGAAATTCCATTTTCCTTTGCTAAGACCACTAGGTCCCCCATCATGTCCTCAATCCTTCTGCGATTTTCTTCAGCGATAAAATCCTTGTTACTATTTGATACAAACGTTCCCTTAGCTGGAATTGTTTCAATGAATCCATCAGCAAGCAATACTTCATATGCCTTCTGTGTAGTTATGACACTAACATGAAGGCTTTTTGCGAGTTTTCTCATCGACGGTAGGGCTTCACCAGATTTAAGCTCACCCTTCATTATCAACTCCTTTATTTGGGAAACAATCTGCTCATAGATTGGTTTATCAACTGAACTACTAATAATTATTTCCAAAAGAGTACTCCTTTTTTAACTGTACTTAAGTTACAAGCACAGTATATACAAATAAAATGTACAGGTCAAGTAAAAAATTAACAAAATAAAAAAAGATGTTAATTATACATCTTCTTTCAAATCTATTGTCATAATATAATCATCTATACTTAATAATTTCCATAAATTTCCCAATCTTAAATTATAAAAGTTTTAAAAATCTTCCATTCCATATATCTTCATAGAAATTTATGGTATTTTCTGCTGACATATAATCATTATCGTATGTTGTAGAAAGTCCTTTGACCATTTGTAAATTGTATCCAAGCCCATGAGCAAATTTTATTGTTGAATCAACACAATATTGAGTTTGAGCACCACAGATTTCAAGTGATTTAGCATTTATAGTTTGTAAAATCTCTTGGAGATTTGTCTTATAAAAGGAATTAGCATGTTTCTTTTGAACAAAATAATTTCCCTTTTTACTATTTAACTGGTCAACAATCTTCCAATCAGTTTGATCTTCTACAAGACTTTCATCATTATGTTGGATAAATATAATTGGAAGTCCTTGGCTATAATATAAGTCAAGTCTTTCATTAACCCCATCAATGACCTTATCAAAATTATAAATTTGGTAATCCTTACCATCCCACTCAAAGTCACAAACACCTTTTTGAAGGTCAATAACTAATAATGCGTCAGCTAGATTATTCTTTATCATACCTATATCTCCCTCTTATATCGGAGTGTTTTGGTTGCTTTTGCATCGAGCCAGTTGTCTTGCTCAGCCTGAAAAATAAATCCTCGTGCTTCGTAAAATGGTATTCCTTTTTGATTTTCTTTGACTACTGAAACCCATTGAGTAGTTACACCCCAATCTTTTTGCTGGTCGGTCACAGCCTCAAGTAACAAACTTCCGATTC
Source organism: Floricoccus penangensis (assembly GCF_001832885.1). Lineage (GTDB taxonomy): Bacteria > Bacillota > Bacilli > Lactobacillales > Streptococcaceae > Floricoccus > Floricoccus penangensis. Next base: position 76,511 of record NZ_MKIQ01000031.1, read on the forward strand.
CTTCATTTCTTCTAGTTGGGTCAAGATAGATAACAAAAAGTTCACCTGTTTCATCCCCCGTCATTCCACCACCTGCAGCTCCAACAACCTGGTCACCATCAAGAGCCACAAAGTAGCCACCCCAATCTTTAGATGAATTCTCAACTTCTTTCAAAACACGCTCGTCATTATAAAAGTCACTAATCACCTTTTCAATATATTCTTGCGTGTGCAGGTCCACATAAGTTGCCCGGTACCCATCACTACAAACGCTCACAATTCCTTCAACATGCTCAGGTCTTGCTCGAACCACTTCAATCATAAAATGCCCCTTTTCTTTTCATTTTACCACATTATTTTATATCTTGAATAGTTCCTACTGGGAAAATACCTCTGAAAATCTTCCTGACTATTGGTCCTGCGATAAAAATTTGCAAGGGAAGTGCCATTACAAAATTTCTAGGAATATTTATCAGCCAAGCTTTAAACAAATTATAATTCAATCCATTGTGCATAATAGCTCCAAATAAAGACATACAAATTACCATTCCGGTGACCATACAAGTTGAAATGATTAATATTTTTAAAATAAGTGGACTATCTTCCTTAATAAATTTAAAGGCAAGTCCTTTAGCATTTGGAGATACTAAATAAACGTCACAAATAAATCCTACAACCAAAGCAAGTGGTAAACTTACCCATGCTCCTATAAATGCTTGACTAGAGAACCCTATCTCTAAAACAATATTATAAACACTCATGATATAAACCATGAAGAAACACATTAAGCTCGTATAAATCAAGCTTTCTTTTTTATTAATCGGCATACAAAACCTCTTTCAATTTTTTTGACATTGATTATCATAGCAAATTAAAAAATTTCTCGTAAGCACTTTTTGTGTCTTTTCTTCTTTCACGAATTGCCTTCAAATAATAGTTACCTACTAATATATAAAAAATATTTCTCCAAGCACCTACAAGTAATCGCTTTCCACTTTCATGTTATAATAGGATAAACAATAAAATATAGGGGGACTTAAAATGAATATTTTAATCGTCGGCGCAAATGGTCAAATTGCAAGGGAAGCAATTGACCTATATCTTGAAAATACTGATTTCAATCTCACTCTTTTCCTTAGAAATTCTAGCAGACTAGCTAGTCTTGAATCAGACCGCGTGAAGGTTGTTGAAGGTGATGTAACTAATCTATCTAACCTTGTTGAAGCAACAAAAGGAATGGATGTGGTCTATCTTAATCTTGCGGGACCTGTTGAAGAAGGTACAAAAAACGCTATCGCAGCCATGAAAGAAAATGGAGTTGATAACGTAATCTTGATTACAACTTTAGGAATTTATGACGAAGTTCCAGGGGAATTTGGAGTTTGGAATAACGCAAATATTGGACCTTATTTTGGACCATATAGAGCAGCTGCCGATGCACTTGAGGCTTCTGGCTTAAGCTATACAGTTCTCCGCCCAGCTTGGCTAACTAACAAAGATGAAATTGACTATGAAACAACTGAGAAAAATGAACCTTTCAAAGGAACTGAAGTTTCAAGAAAAAGTGTTGCTGATTTAGTTGTAAAAGCATCACAAGATAGAGCAAAATACCATAACAAAAATCTTGGTGTTGATAAACCAGGAACAGATGGGCCAAAACCTTCTTGGTACTAAAAAATAAAAGGTAGTCTTTACAGATTACCTTTTTCTTTGTCTAAAATTTCTATGAATTGATTCAAATAACTTGGGGAATGTGGTAAGTAATTCAATTTGTTTAAAAATAAATTCGTGTCATTAAAATTCAAATCATAAATTTTTCCATCACTTGATTGAGAAAAAATATTTTTAAATTCATTAATTTTAACAAGAAAAGCACCTGCTACTTCTTCATCCTGTAAATTAATAGATAATAGAATATCCGAATTAATTTTTCCAATATATGTATGAGCAAATTCCCTATCATTAATATCTTCAGTTAATATATCATCTGGAATAATACCGATTTTTGAAATATTTAAATCTTTTATGTAAAGACCCAGTTCCTCATATACTTCTCTTTGGAAAGCAATCTCGATATCTTCATCATGACCAATATGACCCGCAGCTGATAAATCATAACAAGATGGAAAATTTTTCTTGTGGTCTGCTCTTTTTTGTATCAATAAATATTCTCCATCCACTATCAAATAAAGGTGGACAGTTTCATGCCACAAACCACGCTCATGAACGATATCTCTATCTAACACCTGTAAGAATTTCATATCATTGTCAAAGGACTTAATGTATTCTGGCATCTATTGCTCCCTCTAATTACACTCTCACTTTGTATAAAGTATATCATAAAATATATAAGGAAAGTATAAAAAAATCTCTCAAATGAGAGATTTTAATTTCTTATTTATCACCACGGTTACGCATCACGAAACCAGGTTTCTTTTCTGATGCTTTAGGATGTGATTTTTTCTTGTCGTTTGAGTAGTAGCCTTTTTTCTTATCGTTGTTACGATCGTTACGATCATTTTTACCTTTGTAACCACCGTTACGACGATTTCCACCGTTGCGATTTCCACCATTACGGTTTCCACCACCACGATTATTACGTGAACGGCCATTACCGCCACCTTTTCCACCACCGTTAAATGGAAGTGGTTTTTCAGCTGCGATTTCAACCTTAGGTTGGTTATCTGGATCTTTTACTTTTGCTTGTAAAAGTAAAGCGACAAGCTCTTCTGCTGAATATTTTTCAAGAAGTTTTTGAGCATCTTCATCAAATTTTCCAAGTTTACTTACTAATTTCTCGTCAGCAAGATCACGGTTAATTTCATCGAATGCTACAGATAGACTAGCTTTGTATGCTTCTTCTTTTGTAGGAGGACGCATTCCAGTCATTTCTTTCTTAGTTAGGTTCTCAATAGCTTTAAGGTAACCCATTTCGTTATTTGTAACGAAAGTAATTGATTGACCAGATTTACCTGCACGACCAGTACGACCAATACGGTGAACGTATGATTCTTGGTCTTGAGTAATATCATAGTTATAAACGTGAGTAACACCTGAAATATCAAGTCCACGCGCAGCAACGTCTGTCGCTACTAAAATATCAAGGTTATCATTTTTAAAGTCACGTAAAACACTTAGACGTTTTTGTTGTGCTAAGTCTCCGTGAATACCTTCTGCACGGTATCCTAGAAGCTTAAGTCCACGAGTAAGTTCATCAACACGACGTTTTGTACGTCCGAAGATGATTGCAAGCTCAGGACGTTCAACATCAAGAAGACGAGTAAGAACATCAAATTTTTCAAATTCTTTAGTACGAATGTAAAATTGTTCAATGTTATCTGCTGTCATTTCTTTGGCAGCTACTTTTACATGTTCAGGATTAGTCATGAACTTAACACCGATACGTTTAATAGCATCAGGCATTGTAGCTGAGAAAAGTAAAGTTTGACGTTCATTTGGAACGCTCTTGATGATATCTTCGATATCTTCCAAGAATCCCATGTTAAGCATTTCATCTGCTTCATCAAGAACAAGTACTTTAACTTGGTCAAGTTTAAGAGCACGACGACGGATTAAGTCTAAAAGACGACCTGGAGTACCAACAACAATATGAGTACCAGATTTAAGTCCTTTAATTTGTTTTTCGATGCTTGAACCACCATATACTGAGCGTACTTTAACGCCTTTATCACGTCCAAAACGGAATAATTCTTCTTGCGATTGTACTGCTAATTCACGTGTAGGTGCGATTACTAATGCTTGAATACCACCATTTACGTCAATTTTATCAAGAGTAGGAAGTCCAAAGGCTGCAGTTTTACCAGTACCTGTTTGAGCTTGTCCAATAACGTCGCGTCCTGCGATTGCTAAAGGAATAGTTCCTTCTTGAATAGGTGATGGTGTTTCAAAACCTGCTTTTGTAACTGCTGACAGAATGTCTTCTGACAGTCCTAATTCATTAAAATTCATTTATTCTCCAATTTTCTAAAATATGGAGGATTCGGTTAAAGTTATTCTTTCAAAATATCTATAGATGTTTCAAATAGAAGTCTGATAAGAAAGCAAACTTTCTCATACTGTCGATTATACAAAACTAGTAAACTATAATAATTTCATTGTTTATAAAACTATTACAATAATTTGCTAGTTTTAAATCACAGCTCATTTTTATTAGTCATATGCTAATTCTAAACGCCTATAAATTATGCCCCATTCAATTGATGGGACCCCTGTACCAAACACTCCATTATAAATAAGGTTAGTGCAACTTTCTTAGTTTAACATAAAAATCACCATTTAACAATCTTTATGACTTAAACAAATGAAAATGAAAATCATTTGAAGAAATAATTCTTGCAAATTTTCACAAATCTTACAATTCTGTAAGAAAAAAAGCTAAAATGGTCAGATTAGTCCACAAAAAAATTTGTATAATTAATATATAAATTTTATTTAGAAAGTACTTATTATGTTTAACAGAAATCAATTAAAAATCTTTTTTATGGCCCTAATGACCTTAGATCATATTGACCTCTTTGTCTCTGGTGAAACGGCGACATTCTTTCATGCAATAACCAGACCTGTAGCTGTTTTCTTCGCCTATATGTTGGTGGAAGGTTTTCACTATACTAGAAGCAAAAAAGGGTATCTAACTCGTCTCTACCTATGGGCTGGGATTATGTATCTTGGAAATTTCATCATTAATTTGATTGTGAAGGATCCAATGTATCAGGTTCATAATAATATATTTATGACTCTAGCTGTGGGAGCTACTCTTTTATATATTATAGAAATTATTAAAGCTAAAGCCGATAATACTGCCTTAAGAATTGGCTTGACTATATCTATTATTGTAATAACCTTCCTTGGCTCTTTCCTAACTGAGGGTGGATATGTTGTCCTACCATTCATCTTGGTTACTTACTTTACTTATGGTAAATATAAAGCGCGTGACTTAAGCTACATCGCTCTTTCTGCGGCGATTTTCTTACTATTTGATATGACACCAATACTTGATTCAAATAATGCGCGTGAATTTTGGCTTAACTTTGGCTACAACTCTGACTGGATGTTTGTATTTGTTATTCCTTTTCTTCATCTTTACAATGGGAAAAAGGGAAGTGACAAACCAATATTTAAATATCTCTTCTATATATACTATCCAGCTCACTTGTGGATTATTGCATTACTAGCGAACTATCTACAACTTAAAAAATAATAATTCTGTCTTCTAGTTATTACTAGGAGATTTTGTATATAAAAAACCTCAAGAATTTGAAACTTCTTGAGGTTTTATTTTATTATACTTCGATAAAATCAATTTTTTATTGATTAATGAAGTTAAGTTTTAATCTTCTTTCTTACTTCTGAATTTCACTAAGTAGCCTGCAAGAGCAGTCAGCATAATTCCGATTACAAGTAAGATGATATTTGTATTTTCACCAGTCTTAGGTAAGAATCCTTTTGGTTTCTTAGGTTTGCTTGGTTTATTTGGTTTGTTAGGCGTACCTGGTACATTTGGAGTGTTAGGTGTATAAGTATTTGTTATTACAGAGTGTACTTTACTTTCTTGAGATACTCGACTTGAATATCCTTTAGGTACATTCACTTCTTTAACAGTATACTTAATTTCCTTACCATCCAACTTAAGATCTAAGTCATTCCAATCATAAGTCCAGTTATTATCTGCAGACAATTCAATAGCCTTACCAACTTCTGAATCATTTGCATAAAGTTGAACTTTAATTGATTTAGAACGATGACCTGCTTTATCATTATCATCATTCCAATTCTTAGTTACTTTATAAGTTGTCTTTTCAGGACTATAAGTATTTATAAAGTCAAACTTATCTTGTTTAGAAACATACCCTTCAACTAGATCTTCTGTAAGTGTATAGATAACTTCTTTACCATCTTTAAACTTAGGAAGATTTGTGAAACTATATTTCCATTCATCATTATCAGTTACAGTTTTAGATGTGACTTTCTTACCGTCAGCATATAAGTTAACAGTAATTGATTCAGGACGTTTACCTTCTTTATTATCCTTATCATCCCATGTCTTAGTTCCAGATATTTCTGTTACTGCTGTGACATGTTTATTAGTAATAACAACATTATTTTTACCAAGTTCTTTTTGTTCAGATACATAACCATTAGGTAGATTAACTTCCTTGGCAGTATACTTGATTACCTCACCATTAGCTTTTTCATCAAGATCTTTCCAAGTGTATGTCCAAGAATTTTCTTCATTTAATGTTACTTCATTGAGAACCTTTTTATCATTCGCAAATAATTGAACTTTAATTGATTTAGGACGTAGGTTATCTTGGTTATTATTATCATACCATGCTTTAGAAACTGTGTAGTTTGTTTTGCCTGGTGTGTATGAGTTAGTTAAGTCATGTCCTTTACGAGTAGATGTATAATCTTTTACTGCATCTTCGCTCACTGTATAGACAATTTCATTACCCTTGTTGTATTTAGGTAAATTAGTAAATTCATATTTCCAGTTACTTTGAGAAGTTACTGTCTTAGACGAAACTTCTTTTCCATCTGCTAGAAGATGAACTTTAATTGAATCTGGACGTTTGCCGTCTTGATTATCTTTATCAGACCATGTCTTAGAACCTTTAACATCAGTTAATTCAACATCATGACTATTTGTTATCGTCACTTTATTATCCTTAACAACGAGGTTAGATTCATATCCTTTAGGTACATCTAGTTCTTTGACTTCGTATGAAATCTTTTGTCCATTTGCATTGACTGCTAGATCTGACCAATTATATGACCAATTGTTTGATTCATCAAGAACTACAACTGAACCAGATTTTTTTTCATTTGCATAAAGTTGAACATTAATGCCTGCTGGTCTAATACCATCTTGATTATCTTTATCGTTCCAAACTTTATTAACAGAAATTTTTGTTGTTTTAGGTTTATAAGAATTGATAATGTTTAAGCCATCAATCTTAGATTCATAACCATTTACTTTAACTTCTTCAACAGTATAAGTAATTTTCTTACCTGCTTTATATTCAGCTAAATCAATAAATTCATACTTCCATCCATCACTAGCCTTAACGACCTTAGAATCAACTTTCTTGCCATCTGCAAGAAGATTAACAATTATTGAATTCGGACGAGTATTATCTTGATTATCTCCATCGTCCCAAGTTTTCTTACCGTTTACTTTGATTAATGAAGTTTCATGGGTATTTGTAATATTATTACCATCTATAGTTGGTTCATATCCACTCACCTTGACTTCTTCAATAGTATAAACGATTTCTTTTCCTGACTTAAACTTAGGTAGTTGAGTGAAGTTATATTTCCATCCATCACTTTCCTTAATAACTTTAGAGTCAACTTTTTTACCGTTTGCTAATAAGTTAATAGTAATTGAATCTGGGCGAAGTCCATCTTGATTGTCAGCATCATTCCAAAGCTTAGCACCTGATAATTGAGTAAGCTCAGGAGTATGTGTATTTGTAACATTGAAGCCATCAACCTTAGTTTCATATCCTTCAACCTTATCTTCTTCAACTGTATATCTAATTACCTTACCATCTTTACGTTTAGGAAGATTAGCAAATTCATATTTCCAATCATCTTTTTCAGTAACTTCTTTTGAATCAACCTTAACATTATCAGCTAATAAATTAACAACAATTTTCTCAGGGCGAAGTCCATCTTGATTATCAGAGTCATTCCAAGTTTTAACACCATTTACTTTTGTTACTTCAGTAACGTGTTTATTAGTAATAGTGTAGTTATTATTACCAATTTCCTTGTATTCAACTTCATATCCAGTTGGTACACTTGCTTCTTTGACTGAATATTTAATTTCTTTACCTTGAACCTTAAGATCAAGATCTTTCCAAATATATGTCCAAGCATTATTTGCATTTAATTCAATAGGAGTACCCATCTCTTTGTCATCAGCAAAAAGTTGAACTTTAATTGATACAGGTCTAATTCCATCTTGGTTAATTCCATCATCCCAAAGTTTAGAAACAGTGAAGCTTGTCTTACCTGGTTTGTAAGTATTAGTAAAGTTATATCCATCTTTTTCAGTTGAATATTCCTTAACTGCATCCTCAGTCACTGTATAAACAAGTTCTTTACCTTCTTTATATTTAGGAAGGTTTATAAATTCATATTTCCAGTCATCTTTAGAAGTAACTTCTTTTGAGTCAACTACCTTATCATTAGCTAATAAGTGAATTGTAATTGAATCAGGTCTAATTCCATCTTGATTGTCTTTATCAGACCATGTCTTAGAACCTTTTATTTCTGTAACTTCTGGTTTATGAGTATTTGTAATATTGTTGTTTTTATCAACAGTATAATCATATCCTGTTACCTTATCTTCACTTACTGTCCATTTAATTTCTTTTCCATCTTCAAATTTATCAAGATTTGTAAAGTTATATTTCCAGTCAGTTTTGCTACTAACAGTTTGTGTTGCGTATTTCTTACCATTTTTATTAAGTACAATGGTAATTGAATCAGGTCTTAAACCATCTTGATTATCAGCATCGTTCCATGTCTTTTGACCCTCTAATTCAGTGATTTCAGGTGTGTGTGTATTAATAACTGTTATGTTATTTTGTCCATCATCTGAAATATGTTGAGTATAACCTTTTGGAACATCCACTTCTTTAACAACATACTTGATATCTTTTCCTTGAGCTTTAAGATCAAGTTCACTCCAAGTATATGTCCAAGAATTTTTCTCATTTAACGTTACTTCATCACGAACTTTTTTATCATCTGCGTAAAGTTGAACTTTTATTGATTTAGGTTGCAGACCATCTTGATCATTCTCATCATCCCAAGTCTTATGAACAGTAATGCTTGTTTGACCTGGTGTGTAACTATTTGTAATATTTGGACCATCAATTTTAGCACTATAATCAGTGATATTATTTTCAGCTACAGTATATTTTATTTCTTTTCCATCTTCATATTTAGGAAGATCATTAAACTCATATTTCCAACCATTTTCAGCTGAAGCTTTTTGTGACTTGTCAGTCTTATGACCATTTGCGAATAGGAAAATTTCAATTGAATTTGGTCGTTTGCCATCTTGATTATCTTTATCATTCCATGTCTTCTGACCAACTACTTTTGTTTGTTCAGAATCATGTGTATTTGTAATAAAGTAATGACCACTACCTGTCGTTGAGATTTGAACTTGATATCCTTTTGGAACATCTACTTCTTCCACAACATATTCAATATCTTCACCATTAGCTTTTGCATCTAAACCAGACCATATATGTGACCATGAATTAGCTTTATCTAATTCGATTGCATCACCCTGTTTTTGTCCATTAGCATATAATTGAACTTTTATTGATTTAGGTTGAATTCCGTCTTGATTATTATTATCATTCCAAGCTTTAGAAACCGAAACATTAGTTTTTCCAGGAGTATAAGAATTTGTAATGTTATAACCATTGATTTCAGTCGAATACTCAGCAATATTATCTTCCACTACTGTGTAAGTTATTGCTTCTCCACCCTTGAATTTAGGTAAATTCTTGAAATTGTATTTCCATGATGAATCTTCAGTTGCAGTAGTCTCCGCAACTTTTTCTCCATTAGCTAGTAAATGGATTTTAATTTCTTTTGGACGTTTACCATCTTGGTTATTGGCATCATTCCAAGTCTTAATACCATCAACTTCTGTTAATTCAGTCTTATGAGTATTTGTAATAGTGAATTTACCATCAACTTCTGATACTTTATTTTCATAACCTGATGGAATTCCAATTTCCTTAACATCATATGTAATTTTTTGTCCATTGGCATTCACTGGTAAATTTTTCCATACATATGACCAGCCATTTGATAGACCAAGACTTATGCTTGAACCATACTCTTTTCCATCAGCATACAATTGAACCTGAATAGCTTTAGGACGAAGTCCATCTTGATCATCAGTATCATCCCAAACCTTGTTTGCTGAGATTTCTCTTGTTACTGGTGTATGAGTATTTGTTAAATCAAATTTATCTTGCTTAGTTTCATAATTATCAACCTTCACTTCTTCGATAGTGTAAATTATTTCCTTACCACCATCTTGGAATTTAGGAAGATTATTAAATTCATATTTCCACTCATTGTTCTTATCTGCAGAAACTGTTCTAGAGTCGACAACTTTACCGTCAGCTAACAAGTTAACAGTGATTGAAGAAGGACGAAGTCCATCTTGATTATCAGCATCAACCCAAGTTTTCGTACCACTAATATTTGTAAGTGCAGGATTATGAGTGTTAATTAAATTATTATTTGAATCTGTTGTAAAATCGTATCCATTAATCTTATCTTCAACTACAGTGTATTCAATAAGTTTTCCGTTACGATATTTATCTAGATTCTTGAAGCTGTATTTCCATCCATTTTCAGATGTGACTGTTTGACTAGCAACCTTCACACCATTTTCAAGTAAAACAGCAGTAATTGCTTCTGGACGAAGTCCATCTTGGTTATTGTTATCATTCCAAGATTTTTGTCCTTCTAGCTCAGTAACATCAGGAGTGTGTATATTCTTGATAGTCAAGTTTCCTTTTCCATCGTTAGAGATAGTATTTTCATAACCAGTAGGAGTACCAATCTCTTCTACTGTATATTCAATATCATTCCCCTTAGCCTTCTTATCAAGTTCGCTCCAAGTATATGTCCAATTATTATCTGAATTCAATTCAACAGGAGAACCTTGTTTTTCACCGTCAGCCTTTAATTGAACTTTGATAGATTTTGATTGAAGACCATCTTGATTATTATTGTCGTCCCACACCTTACGAACAGTTGCATTTGTTTTTTCAGGAGTATGACTGTTTGTTAAATTATTACCTTTAATATCTAGACTGTAATCCTTAATATTATCTTCTCCAATAGTATAAAGAATTTCTTCCTTATTGCTATATTTAGGTAAATCAGTAAATTTATATTTCCAGTTAGTTTCTTTAGTGACTATTTGACTATCAATCTTAGTACCGTTTGCATAAAGATTTACAGAGATTGAATCTGGACGACTTCCATCTTGATTATCTTTATCATCCCAAATTTTCTTACCTTCTAATTCAGTAAGTTCTGGTGTATGACTATTAGTGATAGTAAAGTTACCATGACCATCAGTAGTTGTATCTCCAATACTATAGTACTTAGATTTAGATGTTTCTACTACACTATATTCAATTGGTTTTCCTTTAGAATTTTTATCAAGTTCTTCCCAAGTGTAGTTCCAACCATTTTTAGCAGAAAGCTTAACTTCATCTCCAACTTGTTTACCATCAGCAGTTAATCTAACAGTTATCTCTTCAGGTCTTACTCCATCTTGATCATTTGCGTCATTCCAAACTTTGGAGATATGAACACTAGTTTTATCTGGATTGTAGCTATTTGTAATATTATAGCCATCTATCTTAGTAGTATACCCTTCAACACTATTTTCAGTCACTGTGTAAAGAATTTTCTTACCATCTTTGTATACTGGTAGATTTGTGAAGCTGTAATTCCATCTACCTTTTTCATCAGCTTTAAGAATCTTTTCTTGAACTTTATTGCCATCAGCAAGAAGATTTACTGAAATCTCTTCTGGACGAACACCATCTTGATTATCTTTATCATTCCAAGTCTTAGTTCCAGAAATTTCTGTTACTTCTACTTCATGTTTATTAGTAATAATAAAATTATTTGCAGATGACTCTTCAACACTTGATTCAACATAGTTTGGAACATTTCCTACTTCTTTAACAGAATATTTAATGTCACTACCTTGATTTTTAAGAGCAAGTTCATTCCAAGTATATGTCCATTTATTTCCTTCATTTAATTCAATTTGCGGTCCTTCTTTGAATTCACCAGCATATAATTGAACCATAATTGAATCTGGACGTTTACCATCTTGATTATTAGAATCATCCCACTTCTTAGTAACAGTAACACTAGTTTGACCTGGTTTGTATGAATTAATGATTTCACCGTCTTTATATTCAACAGTATAATCTTTAATTACATTGTCATCACTTCCGACTTCATTAAGAGTATAAATTATTTTATCACCTATATTTTTATTCTTAGGTAAGTTTGCAAATTTATATTCCCAATTATTATCTTTATTAACAGTTTGACTTTGAATAACTTGACCATCAGCTAAAAGATCAACTTTGATTGAATCAGGTCTGATTCCATCTTGATTATCTTTATCGTTCCATACTTTTTTACCTGAAATTTCAATTACTTCTGGAGTATAACTGTTAGTTACTTTGAAATTACCGGCTTCATCTTTTTCTACTTTTGAAGTATATTCTTTTGGAATGTCTTCTTCTTCAATAGTATATTCAATTTTCTTTCCGTTATCGTAAACAGGTTGGTTTGTCCAATCATATTTCCAATTGTTTTCTTCATTTAAAACAATTGGTTGACCAATACGTTTACCATCTGCTTTAAGTTGAACTTTAATTGAAGTTGAACGCTTATTATCTTGGTTATCTTTATCATCCCATACTTTTTCTACCTTAATGTCTTTTTCTTCAGGTTTATGAGTATTTGTGATATTGATTGTTCCTTCTTCAACATTTGTTTCATATTCTTTCACTGCTTTTTCTTTTACAGTATATTTGATTTCTTGTCCATCTTTATACTTGCGAAGTCCAGTAAATGAATATTTCCAATTATTATTTGAATCCGCAGTTACTTTTTGTTCTCCAACCTTAGTTTCACCATCATATAATTCTACAATGATTGAATCTGGACGGTAACCATCTTGGTTATCATTGTCATCCCAAGTCTTAGTTCCTGATATTTCAGTCTCTTCATACTTATTAGACATTGTCCCAGCTTCAACTGGTTGAGGAGTAACGTTAGATTTATCTGAAATTACAAACTCGTAAGTTTTATCAGATAATTGGTAGTCTTGAGGTGCTTTTGTTTCCACAAATTTATAAGTACCCGGAGCTAATCCTTCAACACGAACTTTACCATTCACGTCTGATACTAAATCAGTTTTAACATCTTTACCTTTTGAATCAACAACCTTAAATTCTGCACCTTGCAATCCTTTTGAATCTGCACCGGTTTTAATAAGTTCCGCAGAACCTTTGTAGTTGATTAAATCTTTAGCAACAGATTTTGCTGGCTTATCAATTGCATCAAGTGAGATTTCAAAATCTTGTGGGGAATCATTAAGCATGAATCCTTCAGGAGCTTTTGTTTCCACAAAACTATATTTACCAGGTGCAAGACCACTAGCATTAACTTTACCATCTACATCTGTTTTAAGATTCTCTTGGACAGTTAATCCATTTACATCAATTATCTTGAATTCGGCACCTTCAAGTGCTTCTCCATTTGCATCTGTTTTAGTTAATTCTGCACTACCACGATAATTAATAAATTTATCACTTGCTATTTTAACCTCTGGAACTCCATTTGCTTGATCAGCAATTGTAAATGGAATTGTTGTTTTATTGACAATAAATCCATTTGGAGCTTTTGTTTCTTTAAAGAAGTAATCTCCAGGGGCAAGTCCGTCATAATTAATACGACCGTTTTCATCTGTAACAAGGGGCTTATCATTTACTGCTCTCCCAGTAGCAACACTGATAATATCGAATTCAGCATTTTTAAGTGGTTGAGCATCTAAACTATCGTCATATTTAACTAATAATACTGAACCTTTATAGTTAATAAATCCAGTCTCTGGATTTACCTCAACAGTCTGTGGCTCACCAAGTGCTGAATCATTAATTTCAAATTCTACTGGTTGAGTATTGAGTAAATATCCATTAGCTGCTTTTGTTTCAATAAATTTATACTTACCAGGTCCCAATTGATCTACAAATACTTTACCATCTGCATCAGCAACTAATCCTGTTTTAAGTTCTTTATTGTTAGCATCAACAACCTTAAATTCTGCACCAGCTAATGTTTTACCAGATTTATCTCGTTTAACAATTTGAGCTGAACCCTTAAAGTTGATTGCGTGTGCAAAGTTCTTGATAACAGCATGAGCATCTATCGATGATTTATCAATAGTAAATAGATATAATCTATCATTTTTCACATATCCTTCAGGTGCTTTTGTTTCTTGGAATGCATAATCACCTGGAGCTAGATACTGAGCATAGATTTGTCCTTTTTCATTTGTAACTAAACCTGTTTGAACAGCATCACCGATTTTATTACCATCTGCATCAACTTTGAAGATAGAGAATTCAGCATTCTTAAGAGTGTTTCCTTCCACATCTTTTTTCTCAAGTAATGCAGCACCTTGATAGTTATAGTATGACATTGTAATATCAGGTATTTGGTTAGCATCATTCGAGTAAACTGTGAAATATTCAGGAACTAGATTCTTCACATATCCTTCTGGTGCTTCAATCTCAGTTAATCTGTAAAGACCAACTTCTAGACCACGAATATTCAAGTTTCCGTCTGCATCAGTTACTGACGGATCTATATCAACAACTTCCCATGTTGACTGAGATTCATCTTGTTCATTTCTAATATATTTTTCAACTTGGAACTTAGCACCAGGAAGCTTTTTGTATCCTTCTGGGTCACTAGTTTCTCCATATTTTTGAATAGTTACTTTTGTCTTAGTATTTTCTACTTGGACAGTTGCATTCTGTTTAGAAGTAGAAGCATCAATTTTAATCTTACGTCCAGTAACTAAGTCATTAGGTATAACATATCCTTTTGGATGATTGTCCTCAATAAGAGTATATTCACCAAATGGTAGTCCTCCAAATGTCAATGTACCATCTGCACCAACTTCTCCTTGGCGTAATACTTTTGTTCCTTTAGAATTTAAAAGTTTAAAGCTTGCTCCAGTAAGTGTTTTACTAGGATCATCTTTGTCAACTTTTTTAAGAGTGATTTTACCTTTTGTCCCTGATGCTCCACCACCAGAGGATGATACATTTGTAGAAACTTCTTTTGTAATAAGACCTTCAACTTTATCAGTTCCTGTCCCAGATACTGAAATAGAATTAGATGCTTTTGCCTGACCATTATCATCAACAGAAGTTACATAAGAACGATATTGTAATGAATATGCTTGATTGATAGTACCAGGCATTTTAATAGTCATGACCTGTTTACCAGTTGAATTATCGGTAGTTGTTTCTACATTATAGTCTTTGCCTTTTTCAAGTACGATTGATTTATCAGCCTCTAAAACATATGCAAAATTGTTACCTGTAGTTCTCTTATAAACATACTTGGCACCATAAATTACAATTGAATCTTCATCAATAATTTGATTAGGAGATGGTTCATCTTTAATTGTAAAGTCTGTAATAGTAGATTGAGCAGGATTTAGGAATGCATCCCAATATACGTATTGAGAATCATCTGGGTCATTTGGATTTCCTGCTCTACCATTTTTCGCAGCAAAACTTCCACCGTACTGAGGTGTAACGCTTGCCGGAGCATCTTGGTCTTTTTTGGCATTAGCTTCATTATGAATTGTTGCAATATTATCATATTTAGGTTGGACAACTTTATCATCTAAAGAAGTTTGGTATTCAATTACATAAACTTTTGTATCGTCTTCTTTTCCATCCGGAAATTCAACTTTAAATGTATTGTCATTTGAAAATTCTGGCTTAGTTATTCTGACTTGATCATTTATAACTTGGCTGTCTTTTTTACTAACTGCTCCATTAGCGCCAATTTGTCCTTCATAAACTTTTAAACTATCAGTAACATAAGACTGTTTACCTAAAATTTTATCAGATACAAAGGCATTTTTTAATTCACCACGACTTAAATTAGCATTAATAGTCCAAGTAATAAGCTTTGTCTCAGGATTGTAATACCCATATTTACCAATATCTTTTGAGTAATCAGTAAAAGGAATAAATTCAGATGACCCGTCGGACTTTTTAGGTAGTCCATCTTTGGTATCAAACCATGTTCCAGTAGCAGTATTAGTAAATTTACTACCAGCAACCATGTCTTTTGTATCAAAATCAGTTGTATAATCTATTGAGAATCTATGGTCTGTTGTTTCATATTTACCAATAAATTCAACTAAAAAACCAATTTCATTGTTTCCATCTTTTTCAATGGTTAACTTATAATCTTCATTTTCCTTTAATACATAATTATCCACATAGTCAGTAATTTTTAAATTATATTTACCATTAACTATCTGCATACTTAGCCCAGGAACTGGTTTATATCTATCACTAACTTTTAGGTTTTTCATTTCATACCTAGTATTGTTAACAGATATATTCCAAGGAATAGTTTTAGATTTATAATCTGGCGTACCTGTAGCTTTTATAATATTTACTTGTCTACCATAGATTGTTCCGCTATCAGTAGGTCCTGTTGCAGCATCAACTTTATTTTCTGCTTTGATATTTCCTTCAACAGTTCCTTTTGCCTTTGTAGAATATAGCAATTTATAGGCTTGCTTAATATCTTTAGTAAACTGAATAGTAAAGGTATTATTTGCCTTATCTTCTACAATTGTATAATCTGCAGGATTAGAAAGGGTATCACCGAATATTTCCTTACCATTTTTGTCAAAAGTTACTGCCTTAACAACCATTGATGCTGGATCAAAAGTCGTATTGCTACTATATGTATCAACAAGTTTCGCATCAGCACTCTTAATATCTTTTTCACCGTAGTTATAATTAACTACCCAATTAAAAGTTTGAGTGTATGGATCGTAACCTTGTTTACCACCGTCAGTAGTTGTTGATCTTTTCTTCTCAACACGCTTTTTATAATCAGCATTAACTGTTGCTGAAGTTTCAATTGGTCTAGGATTAATTTTATCGGTCAAAGTAGCCTTATTAGTAAAGCTTACTTGTCCACCAGCATCAGGTTTTGATGCATCATTTATCGTAGTCACATACTTAAGAACATATGAATCACGTGTTTGACCGGTTATAGTTACATTACCGTTTGAATCAACTGTATATGCAGAAGTTGGAAGCTCCTCTCCCTCCTCTTTAACTGATCCATCTTTATTCATTATAACCTTATAAGCTTTAACACTTTTATATGTTACACCAGATGGGAAAGTTTCAGTTATCGTAGGATTGTCTTTTAGTTTTTGTGCTTGGTTAAAAGTAACATCCCAATATATTTCTTTCGGGTTATTAATTTGATCTACTAAACCTGACTTAGAAATTTCTTTACTCGTATCAGGTCTTACATAAACATCAAAAGGTTTAAGTTTATCCTCTGCAGGGAATTCAACTTTTATTTCTCCAATTTCTTTAACTTCTGATTTGTTAAATTTAACATCAAAGAAGAAATCACCAGTTATCCCACTTTCATTTTCAACAGGATCTTTAAAAGTAAATCTTACTTTACCGTCAGTTCCCACAGTATAAGTTGCATATACTTCACCTGCTTTATTTTTCAGTTCACCATTCTGAGCAACTCTTGGTTTCAACTGATCCGGAATATGGAAATCAAAGTAGTCACCTGCTTTAATATTTTCTCTAATATCCTCAGGAATTGCCCACGCATACTGCATTCTCATTGTAGTATCAAGTGGCACACCATGAACAGTACCATCACCTAGGTCAACAGGCTCACCTTTTGAGTTAGTATATATAACTTTACCAGTTGTAATGATTGTACCATCACCATTAGGATAATATGATCTTATATCATTCCTAAGAGCAGCAGTTTCTACCGATCTTTTTACAATCTTCTTAGTGTCCTTTGCAGGTTCGCTAGAAGAACTCTCAACTTTACTTTCGCTCGTATTAGCTTGGCTTGATTGTTCAGTTGATTGCGCTGGTTCACTACTTGGTATAGTGCTCGCTACAGTACTGCTGCTGTTTGTTTCTTCACTTGTAGAAGAAATGCTAGCTGAAGTTGATTCACTTGTTGTAGTTGAGCTAGGTTCCTCAACTTTAACTGTTGTATCAATTTCTGGAAGATCAAATTCTTCCTCTACTGTTTGTACAGGAGCTCCAATTTCTGCGGTCGCAGGGTCTGATTCATCAGATGATTCCCCAGTAGCAGACTCTTTAGGTGCCTGTGTCTTTGCTTCACGGAATGTGTAAGAAAGCTTAGTTTTACCTTTTTCACGTGTAACATTTTCTTTAAGTTTGATATTGATTTTTGCTTTGTAGTTCGCATCTGCCTCTACTGGAAGTTTGAAAGTATTCTTTTTCTCATCAAAAGTAATCTCTTTCTTACCCTCTTTATCAGCTTCACTCCAGTTTATCGATTCGACCGGCAAATCTTGAGGATAACTAATATCAATATCCTGTTCTTCTCCAGTTCCCTTGACCTGAACATCCAGTTCAAGAATCGACTTATCTTCTTTGGAAACAGTTAAATTTTTAAGCTTAACTGGAACATTGTCCTCAGAAGATAGACTTTGGGCAACTGCTACAACCGGAGTAAAATAAGGCAGAATAGTTATTATAACCATAAAACCATAGATTATCCGGTTGAACAATTTTTGTTTTTTCGTCATCTTTATCCCTCTCTAAAAGATTTAAATTCAAGTTCAATTGTCAAATGAAAAAAAACGCAGTAAATATTTGACAAATAAGCATAATTTTCCCCTCATTATACTCGAAAATATTATATCACAATTATTCAATGATTTTTCAGAAAAACACAGAAAAACACACCTTTAGATATATATTTCACAAGTTTTCATAGTATTTTCATAAATAAATATTTCACATAATATTTCACCATTCTTATACTGTTGAATAACTATTCCATAAACAAAACAATTAAATTACACTTATGTATATTTCTTATATAGGAAAGTATATATATAGATATTATTCATAGTTAATATATAAGTTTTTGTCAAAATTCTGTTTAATAGTATTTTTGCATATTTAATGTATAAAATATGCATTTTACATAATTATATTTTTATATTTAAAACAGATATTTGATTTTACATAATTTAAAACAATAAAAAAACACCTTGCACATATGCAAAATGTTTTAAATTTTTTATTCTGTTGGTGGTGTTGCACTCAATTCAACATCTGGATATTTATCAGCAAACCATCTTTCAGCAAATTGATTTTCAAATAAGAACAAAGGATTATCAAATCTATCACGCGCCAAAATATTTCTACTTGAACTCATTTTTTCATCAAGTTGTTCTGGCTTAATCCAACGAACAGTTTTATTACCCATAGGTGTCATATTAACTTCAGCATTATATTCGTTAATCATTCTATGTTGGAATACTTCAAACTGAAGATGCCCAACCGCACCTAACATATATTCATTCGTTTGATAGTTTTTATAAAGTTGGATTGCTCCTTCTTGAACAAGTTGCTCAATACCTTTATGGAAACTCTTTTGTTTCATAACATTTTTCGCAGATACACGCATAAATAATTCAGGTGTAAATGTTGGAAGTGGCTCATATTCAAAATTTTGCTTACCAGTTAATAAAGTATCTCCAACTTGATAAGTACCAGTATCATAAACCCCAATAATATCACCAGCTACAGCTGACTCAATATTTTCACGACTCTCTGCCATAAATTGAGTTACATTTGAAAGTTTAACTTTCTTATTAGTACGAGCAAGCTTAACATCCATACCACGTTGAAATTCCCCAGATGAGATACGAACAAAAGCTATTCTATCTCTATGAGCAGGATTCATATTAGCTTGAATTTTAAAAACAAAACCAGAAAAATCAGGTTCATAAGGCGAAATCTCTTCACCCTCAGTTGTTTTATGAGCATGTGGAATTGGAGCGTATTCTAGGAAGGTATCCAAGAAAGTTTGTACCCCAAAATTTGTAAGGGCTGAACCGAAGAATACAGGCGTAAGTTCTCCAGCAAGTACTTCTTCCTCATCAAAAGGATTACCAGCTTCTTGAATCAATTCAATATCATCCAAGGCTTGTTGGTAAAAAGGATTTTGTCTCAAATGACTATCTTCTGGTACTTGACCGTCTTCATAAAGTTCGATAAATCTTTCATCGCCTTTGAACATCTCAATACGATGATTATGCATATCATAAAGACCTTCAAAAGCTTTTCCCATACCAATTGGCCAGTTCATAGGAGTTGATTGAATTCCTAAAGTTTCTTCTAACTCTTCAAGCAAATCAAGTGGCTCACGACCATCACGGTCAAGCTTATTAATAAAGGTAAAGATTGGAATTTCCCTATCTTTTACAACCTTAAATAACTTTTTAGTTTGTGCTTCAATACCCTTTGCAGAGTCAATTACCATGACAGCAGCATCTACCGCCATCAAAGTACGATAAGTATCTTCCGAGAAGTCCTCATGCCCTGGCGTATCAAGGATATTAACCTTTTTACCAGCATAATCAAACTGCATTACTGAACTCGTTACAGAGATTCCACGTTGCTTTTCAATATCCATCCAGTCAGACTTAGCAAAATTCCCAGTCTTCTTCCCCTTAACAGTACCAGCTTCACGAATGGCCCCACCAAACATTAAAAGTTGCTCTGTAATTGTTGTCTTACCAGCATCCGGGTGACTGATGATGGCAAATGTTCGACGCTTGTTTACTTCTTCTTGTAAATTCATTATTAATTCTCTCCGTTGTTATATTAGTTCATTGCAATAACAGCGTACTCTACATGTCTCTTCCTCTTATTTTTTTATTAAAGTAGCTTTTCTACTACCTTATTTAAGTTCATACTATTGCTGCCTTTAAGCAGAATCTGATCATTTGCTTCAAGATCATTAGATACATCATTGATTAACTCATCAATCTCATCAACTTCATCATCTTTCCTATAAAACTTCAAATGGCCTTTAGGAAAAATATCTTTTGCATACTCAACTAAAGCTTCCATTTCCTGACCATATAGATATAACCTATCGATTTTATCAGGATCAATAGCAGTAATCATCTGCTCATGATATTTAGATGAATCTTCACCAAGCTCCTTCATATCAGCAAGAACAACCGCCTTTGCTCCATCAGTATTTTCAGGGATTGCTTGGAATGTTTCAAGTATCAATCTCATGGCAGTAGGATTTGCATTATAAACATCCGATAAGATATCTGCACCATTAGAGGCTACTAACCATTCCGTACGGTTCTTAGTTAATTGAATATTTTCTAAACCAGATCTAATTTCATGCTCCTTAACTCCTAATACCTTACCGACATAAGCTGCAAGCATAGCGTTAGTTGCATTAAATTTCCCTGGTAATGGAACAATAAGTTTAGTATATAAGAAATTAACTTCAAATTCCAAATAATCCTTATGTTCAACTAAATTATCAATATAAATGTCTTCATTAGGACCAAAGCGTACTATCTTTTGATTGTTCGGTAAAAATTTATTAATTATCTTATCAGCCGGTACAACTAAAATTCCCTCATACATCCCGTCAGCAATTTGCATCTTTCCTTGAGCAATCTTTTCACGGCTACCGAAAAATTCGATATGGCTTTCACCAATTAAAGTAATGACCGCAATCTTTGGTTTTGCAATATCACTTAGGAGATGAATGTCTCCCATATGGTCCTGTCCCATTTCAAGAACAAGTTTTTCAGTGCCATCTGGCATATGCAAAATAGTATAAGGCAAACCAATTTCATTATTGTAATTACCTTGAGTTTTATATGTCTTATATGTTGTAGATAAAACAGAGTCAATCATATCTTTGGTAGTAGTCTTACCATTTGATCCCGTCACTGCGACTACTTCAACTTGTGTTTTTTCAACATAATAAGCTGCAAGTTTTTGGAAGGCTGCAAGGCAATCTTCTACCAAGATATAAGGATGATTTTCAACCCCAACTTCTGCTAGTGTTACTGCTGCACCATTCTCAAAAGCCTTATCGATGTAATCATGGCCATCGCGCTCTCCTTTTAAAGGCAGGAAGATATTTCCTGCCTCTATTTTTCTACTATCAAACTCAATACCGGTAAGTTCAATATTAGGAAATTGTTCAAAATTATTTTGTGCGTCTACTGCTTCAGCAAGTTCATAAAATTTTAATTTCATTTTAGATGTCCTTCACGTACTTCAAACGCTTCCTTACCTAGATTAATTAATTCTTCAATTAAATCAGCATATGGGAGTCCCATATTTTCCCATAAAAGGGGATACATTGAAAATTGAGTAAATCCTGGAATTGCATTAATTTCATTTAAGTAAAAATCACCTTCTTTAGTAACAAAGAAGTCACAACGACTTAAACCACTGCCGTTAACTGTGCGATAAGCAAGCTTAGCATAATGACGAAGGTTTTTCATAACTTTTTCATCAACATGAGCTGGAATATCCATAGTAATTTTATTATCAATATATTTTGAATTGTAGTCATAAAATGCTACATCTTTAACAACTTCACCAGCAAGTGTTGCTTTAACATCTAAATTACCAAGAACTGCAACTTCAATCTCTCTTGCATCAACACCTTGTTCAACTAGAACACGATTATCATACTTGAACGCTTCCCTAAGTCCATCTTCAAGTTGATCTACTGAATCAATTTTAGAAATTCCAACACTTGATCCCATATTTGCTGGTTTAACAAAGACAGGAAAAACTAAATTGTCTTCAACTTCTTGAATTTTTTCAGCTATTGATTCTTGACCAATTACTGCAACATAAGGAACTTGTGGAACTCCAACTGTATCCAGAACATGTTTGGTCATAATCTTATCCATAGTTACACTAGCTGCAGTAATATTTGGTCCAATATAAGGCATTTTCAATATTTCTAAAAAGCCTTGAATTGATCCATCTTCACCCATTGGCCCATGAAGTACAGGAAATACCACAGCGCCTTCTTCATAGATGTCGCTTGGTTTAATTTTAGCTGATAGTTCAACAGTTGAGTTAGTCATTAATTTTTCATCTTCATCAGGCTTTTCATCAAATTCTTGTGTTTTAATAAAGTCGCCTTGATGACTAATAAAAAATGTTTTTACCGTGTGTTTTGAATAATCAACTGCACGCATCACACTTTCAGCTGATAGAACTGAAACTTCACGCTCTGCACTTCGTCCACCATATAATAAAATTAGAACTTCTTTCATAACATTACCTCCAATTTACAAATAGTAAATCTAGATTTCCTTTCTATTTTCAACAGCTTTCAATAAGGTTACTTCGTCTGCATACTCGATATCGCTTCCTACTGCTAACCCTCTGGCTAAACGAGTAACTTTTATGCCTGATGGCTTTATTAAACGTGATAGGTAGATGGCTGTGGCTTCACCTTCACTTGTTGCGTTAGTAGCTATTATAACTTCTTCTACCTGACTATCCATAAGACGAGTTATTAGACTTTTAACATTGATATCATCAGGTGATACTCCATTCATTGGAGAAATTGTACCTTGTAGTACATGATATAAACCATTGTACTCTCTTATTTTCTCAATCGCTAAGACATCTTTACTATCTTCAACAACGAAAATTGTACTTCTATCTCGACTTTCATCTGTACAAATATTGCAAGGATCTTCGTCTGTCAAATTCCCACAAATACTACAAAACTTTAAATCGCGTTTTGCTGATAAGAGGTTCTTTGCAAATAAATTTACATCCTCATCTTCCATACCAATAGTATAAAAGGCTAAACGAGTTGCTGTCTTTTGTCCAATCCCTGGGAGCTTACTATAAGACTCAATTAGTTTAGCTATTGGTTCTGGATAATACATAATATCCTTCACTCCCTTTCTGTTTATTTAAAACCATACATACTGTTATAAAGATTTACAATATCTTTTCCAATTTCTTGATTTATATGCGAATTAGTACTTGCAATATTTGGAATCATAACACCAAGAGCAATCTGTGGGTTATTACTTGGAGCATAAGCCACAATATTATTAGATGTTGTTGATACAGAGTTTCCATTTGCATCAGTTGCAAATGTTTCAGCTGTACCAGTCTTGGCACTTATCGGAACACTTTCACCAGCTGAGATATCTTTTGCGGTTGCCATAGAATCACCATGAACAACTTGGTAAAATCCTTCCTTAATGATATCCATATCATCTTTTGAAATATCAACTTTATTTACTTCTTTTGTATCTATTGATTTAACTTCTTTACCTAATGCGTTGCCATCAGAACCTTCATAAATACCTGAAACAATATGAGGGGCATAACGAGTTCCTCCATTTGCAACAGTTGCAGCATATTGTGCTAATTGAAGCGTTGTATAGTTATCATACTGACCAAAACTTAGATCAAGAAGTGATCCAATGCTTGATTTATCGGCAGGTGGAACAAGCCCTTCAGACTCACCTGGAATATCAAACCCAGTAGACACACCCATACCGTATTGACCATAGGTCTTTCTCAGTTCTTCAAATACCTTATCTTTGTTAGTTAGGTCGAGACCCATATTACTATAGTATGGTTGCCCCAACATCTTCAGTGTAATTTGAAGCATATAAGTATTTGATGAATATTCTAATGCTTGAACTGCATTTATAGGAAGACTACCGCCATTTGTAAACCATGATTGTTTAACAGGACTTCCTGCAATTTGTATTGGTTGATCAATTAAGGTTTCATTACCATTTATTACACCATATTGCCAACCAGCAGTAATAGTTGCCCCTTTTACTACAGATCCAGGTACAAATGATCCAGTAAATGATTGAAGTGCATCTTTTGTTATTTCTCCAGTTTCTTTATTTTGTGTAAGTCCTGCCATTGCAAGAACTGAGCCATCATCTGGATTTAAAACAACAGCATAAGCACCTTCAGATACATTTGCAATACCTTGATTTTTAGCTTCTTGATAGTGTTTTTGAAGTATATCCTCAACTCCTTCTTGGAATTTAAGGTCAATTGTTAATTTAACATTTTTTCCAGGTTTTCCATCTGATAATACTTTGGTATCACTAATATTACCATTCTTATCTAAGTATACTTCACTAATTTTTCTTGTTCCTTGTAAATACTCTTCATATCCTTTTTCAACATAACTTGTACCAACACGATCATTCCTTGAATACCCTTTGCTCAGATATTCATCAAGGTCTTCCGCAGGAATCCCTGCTCGTTCCGAAGAAATAGTTCCAAGTAATGGACGTAATGCTGTTTTACCATAGTCACGATCCCAATCATTACCAATACTTATACCTGATAATTTACTTTCATTTTCAGCAATTGTCGCTACCTGAACATCACTTAAATCACCTGAAATTACAATCGTTGTATTAAAATTCGAAGTAGCATTCATTCGTTTGAAAATCTTTGCTGCTTCTTCTTGTTCAGGAGAATATTGAATTTGTCCATCAGTGACTTTTGAGATATATAGCGCATAGAGACTTCCTTCAGACAGTTTATCACCTGTCTTCTTATCATACTTTTCATCCGTAGTAGTCGCTTCTTGTACTTTTCTTAGGTTATCAGCGTCTGCTAGATAAAAATCTTTTTTATCTCTTTCTGTTAATGGTTCATTTTCGAGTGCACCAGGAACAATCGTTACCAATTTTTCAGCAACTTTTCTCATCTGATCCGCACTAATCTTATTTGATCTTGTAAATTTGACAGCTGTCTTTGCCTTATTACTCACAAGCACAGTTCCTTTTGCATCATATATTTGACCACGGGGTGTAGATTCAACAACTTTAGTTACTGATCCAGCCTCCTCTAATTTTTTCAAATAAAAGTCATGATGAACAATTTGCATATTGTAAAGCCTTGCTATTAGTATAATAAACAAAGTGAAAATGAGGAAAAATAGCAAATTTATCCTCATAGGAATTGCTTTTATCGAATTACCAACTGACTTCTTTTCTTTTTTATTTTTATTTTTATTTTTTTCATTTTTAGACATATATACCCACCTTAAATACTTATTCAAGTTTACACTATTTTTAAAAAATATTAAAGTTTTAAATGGGGTCTAAATGTAAGTAAGTGTATAGTATAGATTAGTTTATAAATCCTTGTACCACTCAATAATTTCATCATTAATTAAAAGTTCAAGACCTACTGCATCATCGCTTGAAATGATTTTTCCTTCAAAAGAACAATAAAGGCTTTTAGCACATAAACTACATTGACTTAAACAATCACTAACCAAAATGTCAATATCACTTCTTTCCTCTAAATGTTCTAAAACTATCTGACTTCCTTTGAGTAAATTAAATTGACAGAACTCCACTAGTGGTAACATCACATATTTCCTTTGCATTCTTAATATACCTATCTTACTTTATAACTTAATCTTTGACAATGGACGCGACTTATTTAACAAAAAAAATCATAAGACAAAGGTCCTATGATTTAATTTAAATAATTAAGTATTATTTAGCTTCCAAATAGTATTCATCAACGATATTTAAGTTTTCGTCTAATTCAAATACTAGCGGTGGGAAGTTTGGAATTTCAACATCCATGATTTCATCATCAGAAAGATGTTTGATATGTTTAACAAGAGCACGGATTGAGTTACCATGAGCTCCAACTAAAACATTTTTACCGTCTTTAAGAGCAGGTGCAATTTCGTCTTCCCAGAATGGAAGAGCACGTTCAAGAGTAACTTTTAAGTTTTCAGCATCAGGTACAACTGAGTCATCAAGTTTAGCATAGCGACGATCAGAATGTGCAGAGTATTCGCTATCACGAGGCATATCTGGTGGTAGTGTATCATATGAACGACGCCAGATGTGTACTTGTTCGTCACCATACTCAGCAGCAGCGTCAGCTTTGTTAAGACCAGTAAGCCCACCATAGTGACGTTCGTTTAGGCGCCAAGATTTAAGAGTCGGTACCCAAAGTTGATCTGAATATTCAAGAATATAGTTTGTAGTCTTGATAGCGCGTTTAAGAACTGAAGTGAATGCAACATCGAACTCGATTCCTGCTTCCTTAACAAGTTTACCAGCAGCGATTGCTTCTTGAGTTCCTTGTTCAGCTAGATCTACATCTGCCCAACCAGTGAAAAGATTCTTTTCATTCCACTCAGACAAACCATGACGTGCAAAAACTAATTTTACCATTTGTTAGTGTCTCCTTTTAGTGATTTATTTGACAAGTCCATTTTACAGTATTTTTCAGAAAAAATCTAGAAACTCTTAAAATTTATTCTTTTCAAAATAGTCTTCTAAACTTGCTCTATATGACTGAGCAAATTTACTCAAATCATGACTTTTTTTCTTAAACAGAATCAAGGCATTTTCATTCCCATCTTCAATAGATAAAACAGCAATGTTATGAACGCTTTTACCATCGATAAATCCACTACCCGTTGCATAGCTATCAGTACGCTCCAATATACCGTTCAAGGTGGCACGATCGGTTACATTATAGATTAGAGTATCCTCAAAAGTCTCAACAAGGTCTTCTGAGTAATACAAATATTGATCACTTTCTTGTGTAAAACGTGCACGACTTAGGCTTTTTAAATCTTCAGTATAAATCTTATCCTTTTTTGTAAGTGGATGATCATTTCTCACATAAATATGTGTTTTAAAGTTCATTAACTCGATTTCTTCAAGTTCTAACTTATCAAGCATTCTCATAATACCTGCTCGATTATATTTATTTAGATAGGCTATTCCAACTTCACTATGTCCATCAGCCACTTCTTGTAAAATGTTAAACGTTGTACTCTCAAAGACACGGAAATTCTTCACTTCAGGATTTTTATTGGTGAAATCAACTCCCACAGGGGCAAGAAAATCATAATGCTGGCTTGCAACTGAAAATGTTTTTGCTACCTCATCGTTTTTTGTATATCGTGATTCAAAAGATTCAAAATTTCTTAAAATTGTTTGAGCTTGTTCATAGAAGCGCTCCCCTTGAGGTGTTAGTACTGCTCCACTATTTGTACGTTCAAAAACTAAAAATCCAAGTTCTTGTTCTAAGTCTTTAATTGAAATTGATAGATTTGGCTGGCTTACAAATAATTGCTCGCTAGCTTCCCTAAATGTTCCTGTATTGGCTATTGCAACCACATATCTAAGATGTTTTATATCCATTTTATTCCTACATTTCCATATTTTGCCACAAAAAAATGACGTATCACTTATAGTATACATCATTATTTTTATTTTTCTAGATTATTTCTTTGTTTGGTCTAAAATAGCATCAACATAAACTGGTAGTAATTTTTCAGTAGCGATTGGTCCACCAAAATAATAAACTTGGTTGTAATCAATTTGAACTACTTTCTTATCTTGAACTGCTTTAATTTTTTGCCATACTGGATTTTTTGTTAAGGCTTCATATTGAGCTTTATCTGTCTCTGGATAATCAATAAAGATGTAGTCTGCACTTAAATTCGCAAGGCTCTCTACATTAACTTCCTTCCATCCATCTCCATCAGTGATTTCTTTCATTTCTTTTGATTGCTCAAAACCAAGTCCACGTATTAATGTTTGTCCACCACGCGCGAAGTTATCACCATAGCTGTAAATTTTATTAGCATTAAGTTCAATAATTGCTACTGTCGATTTTGAAGGATCTATCCCTTTATCAGTAAGACGTGCAGTCTCTTTTTTTGCTGTAGCATCGAAAGCTTTAAGAAATTCTTTTTTCTTATCTTCAGCTTGAAACATTTTAGCAAAGTACTCTAGACGACTGTCCATATCTTTCAAAGCTTTATCATTATAGTCAACTAAAACAGTCTTTGCTATTTTTTCGTAATTAGCTACTTGATCTTTATCCATAGTAACAATTAAATCAGGTTTCTCTTCTGCAATCTTTTCAGCATTCATAGGAGCACCCATGTCTTTAATCTTATCTTTTGCTTCCTTAGGAAGATGTGGATTTGCAAAACTCCAAGAGTCAGTTCCGACGACATTTTGACCTAAAGCAACTGCTTCATCTGAGTAATTTTGGATTACAATTTTATCCAGTTTATTTGGGATGTCAATTGTTCCATTTTTTGCTTCAAATTTATGAGTCCCAGTATCTTTCTTTTCATCCTTAGACGATGAAGAATTATTTGAACATGCTGCTAAACCAAGGATAGCAACTCCTGCTAATAATAAGCTAGTAAATTTTTTCAAGATTAAACCTTTCTGTTTATGAGGAACACAAAGTACGGAGCTCCTATTAGAGCTACAACAAATCCTAAAGGAAGCGTACTCGGTGATATGATATTTTTCGCAATAATGTCAGCAAGTAGCATAATAATTACGCCAACAAGCCCCGTGTAAAACAAACGATTTCTTGCTTTAAAGCTAGTTAAGCTTCTAGCAATGTGTGGTGATATTAATCCAACAAAAGATACTGCCCCAACTGCTGCTACACCGATTGATGTAAAAACGAGCGTTAAGAAAAATAGCTGTTTGATGGTTTTTTCAACATCAATTCCTAAAGATGTTGCAAGCTCCTGGCCTAGAGCAAGACCATCAAGTCGATTAAAGAAAAACGGAAGAGCTAAAAGTCCAAAAACTAAGCAGGTTGTCAAAAAGATAATGTATTTATAATCAGTCAACCATACATCACCAGTTAACCAGATTGCTAACTTTTGAAAATCAAATGAATTTAAAGTTAATTGTAAAATTGTGATTAGTGATTGGAAGATAGCTGTAATTGCTAAACCACTTAATATTAATCTTAATTGAGAAAAATTCTTTCCCATTGCTAGTCCACTTAATAAAAAATAAGCAAGACATGCACCAATTACGGCACAAGCTGGATAAAGATATGTAGTCCAAGAAGGCATTGTAAATTTCTCTGATATAAAAATCAGAAGAACGATAGCAAAACTTGCTCCACTAGTAAAACCTAGCATTCCACTATCAGCAAGTGGATTTAATGATATGTTCTGAACTAGAGCACCACTAATTGAAATAGCAACTCCTGCAATCAAAACTATCAATAATCTTGGTAATCTAAAATTGAGAATTATAAAACTCAAACCTGACAAGTCACCACTTAGTATTTTATCCCCGAAAAGATCTAAAACAATTAAGATGATTATTGTAAAAATTAGCAAAAGAGTTCGTGATTTTTTCATATCCTCAACCTCCCTGCTCTATTTACTAGATATAAGAAGAAAGGTGCCCCAAGGAGCATAAGTATACTTCCGACTGGAAACTCATATGGCTTAAAGAGATTTCTCGCTAAGAAATCTGCAACTGTGACAAGTACCATGCTTATAAGTGTTGAGAGGACAAAGGTTCTTCTAAAAGATGAATTACCAATCAAAGATCTAGCAATATGTGGGCCAATAAGTCCAACAAAACTAATGACTCCTACTGTCGAGACCGTAGCTGCACTTGCTAATACTACTAAGAACATAATTAAGAATCTAACAAAAGTTATATTAACACCTAAACTTGTTGCAAGTTCAGAGCCAAAACCAATTAACTTGATTTGATTTGAAAAAAGTAAAATTAAGATAATAAAGACAACTGATACAAACAATAATTCGTACATTTTAATTTTGTTAATTCCAGAGAACGAACCAACAATCCACATAAAATACTGTTGTGAATTCTTTTTATAGTAACTAATGGCAGATGCCAAGCTTGTACAAAAAAGTCCAATTGACGTTCCAACAAGTACCACCCGTAAAGGATCAAAACTATTTTTAGCTGTTAAGAAAAATAAGAGTCCAAAAGCAATTGTTGCTCCAACAATACCAACAATAATTAAATGAATTGGATCATTTGGAATACTTAATGCAAGTGCAATGGCAATAGCAAGACTTGATCCACTAGAGATACCTAATGTTGACATCTCAGCAATCGGATTCTGTGTTAGATTTTGCATTAAAAGCCCACTACCCGAAAGTAGAATAGCAACACAATATGCTGCTATTAACCTTGGCATACGGATTTCCATTACAATTTCGTTAGACAAGATTCCCTTTAACGGATAATTTTCAATTCCCTTGGTCAAAGTAAGTAAGCTGATGATAAGTAAGCTAATTAGTAAAAGAAAAATATAACTTAAGAATTTTTTTCTTTTATCCATTTGATACGCCCCAAATCATTGGTGTTTCAGCATATGAATCCGCACCAATATGAACACGAATATCATACGTATCTTTTATCACAGTCTCATTAAATACGTCTTTAACTGGGCCCTGTGCTACTATTTTCCCATCTCTCATAGCAATAATCTCATCAGCAAATCTAGCTACCATATTTAAGTCATGCAAGACATAAACAACTGTTTTATTGAGTTTTTTTGCAAACATTCTAAGCAAGCTTAAAACTTCAAGCTGATGAACAATATCAAGATAAGTTGTTGGCTCATCAAGTAAAATTATTTCACTATCCTGAGCAAGAACCATTGAAATCCAAACTCTTTGCCTTTGACCACCACTTAAATCCTCAATCTTTTTTGATCTAAGATCCCAAACATTAGTTTCCATCATAACTCGACGAACCATATCATAGTCTTCCTTTGATAGATTCGTAGCAAGCATGGATTGATGAGCAAATCGTCCTAAGCTAACCAAATCAAGAACGGTGATATTTTCGGGTGCAACTGGACTTTGTGGAAGAATCGCCATTACTTTTGCAATATCAATATTTGACATCTTAAGTAAGTCCTCATCCTTGAAAGTTACTTGACCATCATATTTTATTAGACGTCCAAGAGCTTTTAATAATGTAGATTTCCCACATCCATTTTTACCAATGATTGCTGTAGTTAAGCCCTCTTTAATCTCAAACGAGAGATTCTGTATTACTTTGTTGTTCCCATAACTCACAGTGATATTTTGAGCACCAAAGTACATCGTCTTCCTTCTTTCTATTTTGGTAGTCAAAAAGTTCATCGACTGTTACATCAAGGAAACGTGCTAGTTTGAAAGCCAAAGCAAGCTCTGGATCATACTTGTCATTTTCAATGGCATTAATAGTTTGACGACTTACGTGAGTAAGACGTGCTAAATCTTCTTGTGAAAATTTCATT
Organism: Floricoccus penangensis; assembly: GCF_001832885.1. Lineage (GTDB taxonomy): Bacteria > Bacillota > Bacilli > Lactobacillales > Streptococcaceae > Floricoccus > Floricoccus penangensis. Next base: position 108,325 of record NZ_MKIQ01000031.1, read on the forward strand.
CTCTTACGATAATCTTTTATCCTATTTTTCATTTTACACCTCCGATTTCATTTGTTTTACCACATAATAAGTAAAACACTTTTTACATTTTTAGTCAATATTATCAGAAAATAAAAACAGAACTAGTCTGCTTTTATCTTTATTATATTATAATTTAGCCAATTCTTCTTGCAATAAGCTTTGAAGAACTTGTGGATTTGCTTGTCCTTTAGTTGCTTTCATAAGTTGTCCAATAAAGGCTTTGGCAGCGTTTGAATTACCGCCTTTATAGTCATTAACAATCTTTTCATTGTTAGCAAATACTTCTTGAATAATAGGAACAAGAACGGCTGGATCTGAAATTTGAATAAGTCCTGCAGATTTGACATATTCTTCAGCGCTACCACCTTCTTTAGCTAGGTGTACAAATACTTTTTTAGCCATCTTGCTTGAGATAGTTCCATCAGCAATCAACTTCAACATTTCTACTAAGTTTTCAGGAGTAAGTTCAATCTCAGCTAATTCTTTTGATTCAGAGTTTAAATACTGAGCAACTTCACCTTGCAACCAGTTAGAAATTAATTTTGCATCTCCACCTAACTCAACTGATTTTTCAAAGAAATCAGATACTTCTTTGTTAGCTGTAATTTGAGTTGCATCATAATCAGATAAACCAAGTTCTGATGTATATTTAGCACGACGTTCTTTCGGGAATGATGGAAGAGATTTACGAACATCTTCAATCCATTCATCTTCAATTTCAAAACGTGGTAGATCAGGTTCTGGGAAGTACCGGTAATCACTTGATCCTTCTTTAACACGCATCAATAATGTTTCACCCGTTGATTCATCGTAACGACGTGTTTCTTGTTGGATAAGTCCACCTGAACGAAGAACTTTAGCTTGTCTATCAACCTCATAAGCAAGACCTTTACGAACAAAGTTAAATGAATTCAAGTTTTTAAGTTCAGTTTTTGTACCAAATTCTTCTTGTCCATATGGGCGAAGGGAAATATTGGCATCAACACGCATTGAACCTTCTTCCATCTTAACATCAGAAATTCCAGTATATTGGATAATTTCTTTAAGAGCTGTTAAGTAAGCATATGCTTCTTCTGGGCTTCTCATATCAGCTTCAGATACAATCTCAATAAGTGGAGTTCCTTGGCGGTTTAAATCAACATAAGAATATCCATCAGTTCCGTGAGTATTCTTACCTGCATCTTCTTCTAAGTGAGCACGTTCAATACGAATATTTTTCTTTGTACCGTCTTCTAATTCAATTTCAATTGATCCATTATATCCAATTGGCTCATCAAATTGAGAAATTTGGTATGCTTTGGGATTATCAGGATAGAAATAGTTTTTACGGTCAAAATGCATTGATTGGTGAATGTCCATGTTAAGAGCAAGAGCAGCTTTTATACCATAATCAATAACTCCACGGTTCATAACTGGAAGCATTCCAGGATATCCCCAGTCAACGATGTTAGTGTTTGTATTTGGATCAGCACCAAAGTGAGCAGGTGCTGTTGAAAATATTTTAGAATTTGTTTTTAATTCGACATGGACCTCAAGTCCAATGACTGTTTCAAAGTTCATTTAAGAAGTCCTTTCTATTCAAAAATTACTGGTTTATTTTTATGGAAGTCAGTTGTTGCTTCAAATGCCGCTGCAACTTGATAAATTGTTTCTTCATCAAATGCTTTACCAATCAATTGCATACCAACTGGTAATCCGTCTACACTACCTGCAGGAATACTAATTCCTGGAAGTCCAGCCAAATTAACTGGAATAGTAAGAAGGTCAGCTAAATACATTGCAACTGGGTCATGAGATTGAGTTCCAAGGTCATAAGCAACACTTGGTGCAGTTGGTCCAAGGATTAAATCATAATCTTCAAAAACTTTAGCAAAATCATTCATGATTAATGTACGAACTTGCCCTGCTTTTTTAAAGTATGCATCATAATATCCAGATGAAAGGCTAAATGTACCAAGCATGATACGACGTTTAACTTCTTCACCAAAACCTTGGCTACGTGATTTAACATATACATCTTCAAGATTTTCAATATCTTCAGCACGGTATCCATAGCGGATTCCATCAAATCTTTGTAAGTTTGATGATGCTTCACTTGAAGCAATGATATAGTAAACAGCAACACCGTATTTTGAATGAGGAAGACTTACTTCATCAATAATTGCTCCTAGGCTTTCAAGATGTTTAGCAGCAGCTTGAATTTGTTCTTTTACCTTTTCATCAATACCAGGTCCAAAATATTCTTTTGGTAAGGCAATCTTAAGTCCTTTTATATCTTTACCAATTTTACTTGTAAAGTCAGGTACCTCAACTTTTGATGAAGTTGAATCTTTTGCATCATATCCTGAGATTGCTCCAAGTAAATGTGCGTTATCTTCAACATTTTGAGAAAATGGTCCAATTTGGTCCAACGAAGAACCAAAAGCAATAAGACCAAAACGTGAAATACGTCCATAAGTTGGTTTCATACCTACAACTCCATTAAATGAAGCTGGTTGTCTGATTGAACCACCTGTGTCAGAACCTAGTGATAGTAACACTTGGTTAGATGCTACCGCAGTAGCTGAACCACCTGATGAACCACCAGGAACTTTAGTCTCATCCCAAGCATTTTTTGTAGTTTTAAATGCTGAATTTTCAGTAGAACCACCCATAGCAAATTCATCCATATTAGTCTTACCAACGATAATCATATCGCTTGCATGCAATTTATCTACAGAAGATGCATTGTAAATTGGGTTAAAGTTATAAAGCATTTTGCTTGCCGCAGTTGTGATAATATCTTTCGTTACAATATTATCCTTAACCGCAATTGGAATACCTGCTAATAGATTGCTAGCGTCAATACCCTTTTCATCGATTGCTTTGGCAGCCGCAAGAGCTTCATCTTCAGTAACTAACAGGAATGAATCAACCTTGTCTTCACGACTTTTAATCCCAGCAAGTGTTTCTTGAGTAAGTTCTAATGCTGAAATTTCTTTATTTACTAATTTATCATGTAATTCTTTAATAGTTGCCATTATGCATCACCTCCACCATCAAGAATTGCAGGAACTTTAATAAATCCATCTTCACTTTCAGGCACATTTCTCATAAGTTCATCACGATTCCAACCTGGAGTCGAAACATCTTCTCTCATAAAGTTAGTATTATTTGCTACATTTGATGTAAATTCAACACCTTCAGTGTCCACCTCATTAAGCAGATCAATCATTTCAATAATTTTACCAAGTTGCTCTGCATATGCCGTAACTTCTTGATCATTAAATTCTAATTTCGAAAGATTCGCAACATGGCGAACTTCTTCTTCAGTAATTTTACTCATTACTTCTCCTATTTCTATTTAATATTCATTATTAGAGTAAGCCTTCTCTTGAAAAAAGTATTTCACTTACTTGATACAAATGATATCTTCATTAAGATACCTACATAAGCATATTAACTATATAAGTAACTTCAATGCTTATATTCTACCAAAATTTTCCCTTCATATATAGAACTATTGTTCAATTTATATATATTAAAAGCAGAAATTATTTATTTAAGGGTAATATTAAGATCATTCAATTGATGTTCATCTACTGAACTTGGAGATTCCAACATCAAATCTCGACCAACTCCATTTTTTGGAAATGCCATTACTTCACGAATATTTTCTTCGCCAGCCAAAAGCATTACTAATCTATCCAAACCTAATGCAAGTCCACCATGTGGAGGGAAGCCATATTCTAATGCTTCTAAGAAGAAACCAAAATCACGTTCATAGTCTGAAGCGTCCATTCCTAACAATTGGAACATTGCTTCCTGCATGTCTCTTTCATGAATTCTAAGACTTCCACCACCAATTTCATAACCATTTAAAACAATATCATAAGCATATGACTTAACTGTTTCAGGGCTTGCCTTTAGCTCATCAGCACTAACTACAGTTGCTTGAGTAAAGGGATGATGCATTGCTTGGTAACGTCCTTCTTCTTCATTGTATTCAAGAAGTGGCCAATCAGTTACCCAAAGGAAATTAAGTTTAGTTGGATCGATTAAATCTAATTTTTTGGCCAAACGAAGTCTTAAAGCACCGAGAGCTTGTTGAACTTTCTCCTTTCTCCCAGTGACGAAAAAGATTAAGTCTCCATCTTTAGCATCTAATGCTTGAAGAACTTGGGCATTTGATTCCTTAAATGTTGATTTCATACCACCTGAAATTATGTCATCTTCAACAGGTGCAGTGGCAAATGATGTAATCCCAAATTCCATCATTGCTTGCTTAATATTTCCAAGCTCTTTATTAGAAAACTTTCCTGATCCTTCGGGTAGATTTATTGCTTGAATACTACCATTTTTTTCTTTTAAAGCTTTGGTAATAAAAAGAATTTTACTATCTTTTTCAATTTCAGTTAAATCAACTAATTCTAATCCAAATCTTGTATCAGGTTTATCCGATCCAAACCTCGTCATTGCTTCATCATATGAAATTTCAGGAAATTTATCCTCAATTTCAATACCTTTAGATTTTTTCACAACTTCCTTAAGCATTGATTCAACAAGATTTTGGATGTCCTCTTGTTTTACAAAGCTCATTTCAAGGTCGACTTGCGTAAATTCAGGCTGTCTATCACCACGTAAATCTTCATCACGGAAGCATCTTACAATTTGATAATATCTATCGAAACCAGCACCCATCAAAAGTTGTTTCAACATTTGAGGACTTTGAGGTAGTGCATAAAATTGATTCTTCTGTAATCTACTTGGAACAAGAAAGTCACGCGCTCCTTCAGGAGTTGACTTAGTTAGATATGGAGTTTCAATATCAACAAATGATTCCGAATTTAGATATTCTCTAATAGCAGTCGTAACCTTATGTCTTAACATGATATTAGATGTCATTTTTTCACGACGGAGGTCAAGGTAACGATATTTTTGTCTTATTTCGTCACCAGTATGTGAGTATGCATCAAGCTCAAAAGGTAAGTCTTTACTTTGAGAAATAAGTTTTATCTTTTCAGCTTTTAACTCTACTTGTCCTGATTTCAAATGATGGTTAACAAATTTAGCATCTCTTTCCACCAATAAACCAGTAACTTCAATAATACTTTCTCTTTTTAATTCATGAACCATATCAAAATCAGCTGATGATTCATCAACAAAGACTTGTAAAATCCCAGCACGGTCACGTAATTCGATAAATGCTAACTTACCATGATCGCGTATATTAGCAACCCACCCCTGAACTGTTACTATTTTTCCAACTTGCTCTAAACTATAATCACCTACAAAAATCTTACTCATATTGTCCTCCTTCGTTAATTTTTTATAAAAAAAGACCACGTCTTCATCCTACTCATAGGACGAAATTCGTGGTACCACCTAAATTTAAGACTATCATTTCATTTAATGAAGCGATAAATCTTATCTCTTATCTTAACGCGATTAACGTCCATGTTTTTAGCATGAATCTAAAGTGTGTTTTTCAATAAATTTAAATATGTACTTTCCAGCAACTGTACACTCTCTAAAATTTTCATTTATTTACTCTTACTTATTATTGATTTTTTTAAAAATTACGTTCTTTCAATTTATCATAAATTCCATCATTTACGACTTTAAGATAAGTACCCTTCATACCAAGCGAACGGCTTTCGATAATCCCAGCACTTTCTAGCTTGCGTAGAGCATTTACAATAACTGAGCGAGTAATCCCAATCTTATCGGCAACTACACTTGCAGTTAATCGTCCTTCAGTTCCACCAAGTTCCTCTAAGATTGCATTTACTGCTTTAATCTCAGAATATGATAATGTATTAACAGCCATAGCTACTGCAGTTTGTTTACGGATATCATCTTCCATATTATCCATTTTAATATATGAAAGTTGAACACCGATTACTGTAGTTGCAAGTTCAATAAGAACTAAATCGTCTTCGTTAAATTCGCTATCATTTTTCCAGATAATAAACGTTCCCAAACGTTCACCACCACCATAAATAGGGGCAATAGTTGTTAATCCATTAGGAAACTCATCTTTAGCTTCATCAGGGAATATAGATAATTTAGCATTTATGTCTAAATTCGCTTCCACATCATAAACTCGAGTTGTTTGAACAACATAGTCTTTAGGGAATTTACGTGTATCAAAGAATTCTTCAACACGATCATTATTTGTTTTGTACGGCATTGCGTAACCCAATAGGTTACCATCGGTATCTATAACACAAGCATTACAGTCAATAACCTCAGCGATACGGGCTGTCATTTCCTTATAAGGTAAAATGTCATTTTCATTAGCATTCAACCCTGTAATATCCCCATCTTGCAGGATTGCAGTAATTTTTCTTGTTTTTTCTAGTAAAGAAACCATAATTTCTCCTTAGCATTTAATTTCGTTTAATTATAACAACAATTGATTACAAATGCAAGTAATTTTCTGAATATTATCTATTAAACAACAGAAGTAATATTTTTAATCTTAAGAAGTATTTGTTTTGTTTTTATGATATTATTAAATTAACAATACAGGAGGTTTGCATGTTAAATAATTTTCACGATGCTTTTGGCGTTTATGGAATAATTTACCAAAACGGTCAAATATTAGTAATCAAAAAAAATGCTGGACCTTATATCAACAGATATGACCTGCCAGGTGGTAGTCAAGAATCTGGTGAAAGTTTAGCTGATACCTTAATTAGAGAAATCGAAGAAGAAACAGCAGTTATTGCAGAAAAATTTCAACAAGTAGGAATAACAAATTTTATTTTTCCATGGGACTACGAAGATAAAAATATGAACAATCATTTAGCTGTGTTCTATAATGTAAATCAATTTAGTGGTAGGCCAAGAATGAATGCAATAAATTTCAATGGCCAAGATTCATTAGGTGCATTGTGGCTTCCACTCTCTTCTATTGATTCTAATAATGCCTCATTACCTCTTCTAAAAGCGAAAGATTTTCTTGAAAATAATAAATTTAATAGTAAATCTTGGCGCCTAAAACATTGGGAAGTATTAGAATATCCACAATTCTAATTATTATATTAAAGAAAGTAAATTAGAACAATATATCTATTTTACTTTTTTCATTGATTTTTTTATTGATATTGATATTAAAATTATTGAATTTTCATATAATCTTTATCTTTAAATGAGTTCATTTAAGTAATTGTTTTCCTTTTATGATATTATCAATTTAAAATATGAAGGGGGAAAATAATGTTAGATAAGTTTAATGATACTATTGGGATATATGGGGTCGTCCACAGTGATGATGGAATTCTTGTTATTAAAAAGAATGCCGGTCCATATATTAACAGATTTGATTTACCAGGTGGCTGCCAACAATCGGGGGAAAGTATGGCAGATACTCTTATTAGAAAAGTTGAAGATGAAACTTCAATTATTGCATTAGAATTTGAACAAATTGGAGCAACAAATTTCATATTTCCATGGGATTACAAAGATACTAATATGAATAACCATCTTGCGATTTTTTACAATGTAAATGAATTCAAAGGTGAAGCACAACCATTCATAATATCCTTTGATGGACAAGACTCTTCTGGAGCCTTATGGTTACCATTAGAATTTATAAATCCAGATAATGCATCTTTGCCTTTGCTAAAAGCTAAGGATTTTATCGAAAATGGAAAATTTAATAGCAAATCATGGCGACTCAAACAATGGGATATACCTGAGAGTCCTGTATATAAGATTTTAGAGACTCATGCAATATAAAAAAAATAATCCACAAATATTATCCAATTAAAAACTCTCTTTATTCCACCATTTATAGCGGTAAGTAAAGAGAGTTTTTTATATATTTATTATCATTATAAGACTAAATAAATACCTTATCTTGTATTTATGATTGTTTATAGTGAGATAAAAAGTCAGTCATTTTTTCTTGTATTTTAGATAGTTCATCTACTCTTGGTAAATATACAATTCTAAAGTGATCTGGTTCATTCCAGTTAAAGCCTCGACCATGAACAAGAAGAATTTTCTTTTCCTTTAGAAAATCTAAAGCAAACTGTTCATCATCTTTAATATTATACATTTGAGTATCTATTTTAGGAAAGATATAGAATGCAGCCTTAGGTTTCACAGCAGATATTCCTGGTATGTCATTCATTGCTTTATATATAAATTCTCGTTGCTCATATACCCTACCACCAGGTAAGAGAAGTTTATCAACAGATTGCGTGCCACCAAGAGATGTTTGAACGATTTGTTGCGCTAATACATTTGAACATAAACGCATACTTGCTAGCATATTCAAACCTTCAATGTAACCTTTAACTTTTGATTTATTTCCTGATAAAACCATCCAACCAACACGGAACCCAGCAACACGATGAGATTTTGATAGACCATTTAAGGTAACTACAAATAAATCGGGAGCCAATGTTGCAATTGGAATATGCTGTAATCCATCCATAACTAAGCGATCATAAATTTCATCTGAAAAGATGATTAGATTGTTTTGGCGCGCAATTTCAACTATTTCCTCTAGTATTTCCTTTGGATAAAGTGCTCCAGTTGGATTATTTGGATTTATTAAAACAATCGCCTTAGTATTTGATGTAATTTTTGATTTAATATCTGCAATATCAGGATTCCACTCAGCTTGCTCATCACAAATATAATGAACAGCGTTACCACCAGCTAGCGATACTGCGGCAGTCCATAGCGGGTAGTCAGGCATTGGGACGAGAACTTCATCTCCATTATTCAATAATCCTTGCATACACATCACTATTAATTCACTAACACCGTTACCAGTATATATGTCATCAACATCAACATTTGGAAAACCTTTTAGCTGGCAATATTGCATAATTGCTTTGCGTGCAGAAAAAAGGCCTTTTGAATTACTGTAGCCTTCAGAATCCCTAGCATGCATTATTAAATCTCTTATTACTTCATCTGGTGCCGTAAAACCAAATTCGGCTGGATTCCCAGTATTTAATCGTAGGATCTTTTCCCCATTAGCTATCATACGATCTGCTTCATCTAAAACAGGCCCTCTAATATCATAACTTACATGTTCTAGCTTGTCAGATTTTTCAAAGTATTTCATAGTCCACCTCTTTATTCTTTATCCTATTTTAAACTGAAAGGTATCTTTTTTCAAATAAATTTCTATGATAAAAAAATATTATGACACAAAACAATAAAATTAGCCCTTCCATTTCCTGCAATATAGACCTCATGGTAACAAATGGTTTATTCATTTCATAGTTCAACAAACATATCCACTGAATAAGCTCCGAGAATAATATCAATTTTCATTTCTCTACTATCACTAACCTTGCTCATTGATCCTATATTTACAAAGCCAACTTCTAAAAATAGGGATAATAATATTACTTATTATATCTAGTACCAATATGCACTTGAAAATAATTTTTTGATTAAAACTAGTTAGCGTAAAAAACTTAAATTATACGAAAATAAAGACCAATACTAAAAGTTTTTAAGAATAAAATATTAAGGTAAATAAAAACATACTTTTTTTTACCTTAATAAATTTAAAGTGTGTTTTTATAGTGACCTAGGCCAAATATTTTTTTCAATTTACTGGGAATAAATATCATTTTTTGATAGAATGATATATATATATATTGCTTTCTAGAAGGAGAATAACATTGACAGACAAGTACAAAGACTCCCATCTTAAACTTTTCAGCCTAAACTCAAACGAAGAACTTGCTAACAAAATTAGCGAACATGCCGGTGTTCCTCTTGGGGACCTATTTTCAAGACAATTTTCAGATGGAGAAATTCAAATCCATATTGAAGAAAGTGTCCGTGGATTTGATATCTATATCATTCAATCAACAAGTTACCCAGTAAATGATCATCTATTAGAGTTACTAATTATGATTGATGCTTGTAAACGAGCAAGCGCTAACTCTATAACGGTTGTAATGCCTTACTTTGGATACGCACGTCAAGACCGTACAGCAGCTCCTCATGAGCCAATCACAGCAAAACTTGTTGCAAATATGTTAGTGAAAGCTGGAGTTGACCGCGTTGTTACTTTAGATCTTCATGCAGTTCAAGTTCAAGGATTCTTTGACATCCCTGTTGATAATTTATTCACTACACCATTATTCGCTGAGTATTATAGCGAAAAAGGTATTTTAGGTGATAATGTTGTCGTTGTTGCTCCTAAAAATAGTGGTGTTAAACGTGCTAGAAGCTTAGCTGAGTACTTAGAATCACCACTAGCTATCGTCGACTACGAAGACGATGATAAGCATCGCGAAAATGGTTATGTAATTGGTGATGTTGCTGGAAAAGATGTTATTTTAATTGATGATATCTTAACAACAGGTAAAACATTTGCTAGTGCTTCTGCAATCGTTAAAGATGCCGGTGCAAAAGATGTTTATGTTGTAGCAAGCCACGGATTATTTACGCCAGGTTCAAGTGACCTATTAAATAATACTGAAATCAAAGAAATTTTAGTTACTGACTCAGTAAAGACAAATACAATCAAGCCTGACAAGGTCAAATATCTTACAGCATCAGAACTTATTGCTGATGCAATTATCCGTATTCATGAAAATAAACCAGTAAGTCCACTGTTTGAATTCGATAAAAATCATCATTAAGATTTACTTAGGCTTAAGAGACTATTGTTTCTTAAGCCTTTATTTTACAAAAGGAGAATCATGGTATATTTAGATAACGCCGCCACTACTCCAATGTCGCCAAGTGTCATTGACGCTATGCTTGAAGTAATGACCAATCATTACGGTAATCCCTCAAGTATCCACAATTATGGACGTGATGCATCAAAAATCATTCGTCAATCACGCCAAACAATTGCTGATATACTGGAAGTTTCCGCTCATGATATAATTTTCACATCGGGTGGAACCGAAGCCAACAATACTGCCCTTATCGGGTATGCACTCGCAAATCAAGATAAAGGCCGCCACATAATAACAACATCAATTGAACATCACTCAGTTTTACATGCTACTGAATATTTAAAAAACCGTTTTGATTTTGAAATAACCTACATAAATCCTGATGAAAATGGAATAATTACAACAAATACTATTAAAAATGCATTGAGAGATGACACAATAATTGTAAGTACAATGTTTGCCAATAATGAAACTGGGAGCCTCTTACCGATAAAAGAAATTGGTGAAGCCCTTAAAGATCATCAAGCAGTATATCATGTAGATGCAGTTCAAGTAACTGGTAAAATTCCTGTTCATCCAAAAGAATTAGGCATCGATTTCCTTTCAGCTTCAGCTCATAAATTTCATGGGCCAAAAGGTATTGGGTTCTTATATTCAGATTCAAATAAATTTGATAACCTTCTTCATGGTGGTGAACAAGAAGATGGACATCGCCCAAGTACTGAAAATATAGCTGGAATAGTTGGGATGTCTCAAGCTTTGAAGGAAAGCTCAAAAGAATATGACAAAAACTTTTCATATATAGAAAATCTTAAAGAAGATTTTTTAAAAACAATCTCAAATTTAAATTTTTATAGAAATGAATTTGGTCCAACTATGCCTCACGTATTAAATCTCGGATTTCCTAACCAGAATCAGGATATGTTACTGATGAAACTTGACCTTGCAGGAATTGCTATTTCTACAGGAAGTGCTTGTACCGCTGGTGCTATTGAACCCAGCCACGTACTAAGTGCAATATATGGCGAAAATAGCCCTAAACTTAAAGAGAATGTTCGAATTAGTTTTTCAGAATATAATACAAAAGATGATGTTAATAAGCTTGCAAATAAATTAATAGAAATTTTAGGAGAATAAAATGGCTTTTGAAAAAGAAATCCACTTAGAAGATAGTAAATATAAATACACTTTATCGCCTGGTATCAAAAAATATACTTTAAAAGACACAACTTTTAAAGAAACGAAAACAGGAAACTATGAATTAACACGTAATCTTGAATTCATTCCAAATTCAAATGATGGTTTCCTTTTAAAAATAACTGTAAATAAAACATTAGACGGCTTTAAGATGATTGTCACTGATAAATCAGGTCTTAGAAGAGTTAACATTTTCGATTCAGAGGAAAATACACCTCTTGCAGAAAAATTTTATTTCCAACTTGATTCATTAATCGATAGAAATGTATTTACTAAAGAAGAAATATAGTAATAAAGCACTTCAGATAAATCTGAGTGCTTTTTTTGCAACACAAAAAGGCTCGAATTAACGAGCCTTTTTTCAGAAGGTATACATCTGTTGTCCGACCAACAGATACTATATCTTATTCAAAACTTAAAATTAAGCTTCGATTTCTGAAACGATACCAGAACCAACAGTACGTCCACCTTCACGGATAGAGAATGTAGTTCCTTGTTCGATAGCGATTGGGTGGATAAGTTCAACTTCGATAGTTACGTTATCCCCTGGCATTACCATTTCAGTTCCTTCAGGAAGTTTGATGCTACCAGTTACGTCAGTTGTACGGAAGTAGAACTGTGGACGGTAGTTATCGAAGAATGGAGTATGACGTCCACCTTCTTCTTTAGAAAGAACGTAGATTTCACCTTTAAACTTAGTATGAGGAGTGATTGAACCTGGTTTAGCAATAACTTGACCACGTTCGATATCGTCACGTTGTACACCACGTAGAAGTACACCAACGTTATCTCCAGCAAGACCTTCGTCAAGTTGTTTACGGAACATTTCAACACCAGTTACAACAGCTTTAGTGCTTTCTGGTTTAAGTCCGATGATTTCGATTTCATCATTAACACGGATAGTACCACGTTCGATACGTCCTGATGCTACAGTACCACGTCCAGTGATAGAGAATACATCTTCGACTGGTAATAGTAAAGGTTTGTCAGTATCACGTTCTGGAGTTGGGATATATTCGTCAACGATGTCCATAAGTTCTGAAACTTTTTCAACCCATTTGTCTTCGCCGTTAAGTGCTCCAAGAGCAGATCCAGCTACGATTGGAGTATCATCTCCTGGGAAATCGTATTCAGATAATAGATCACGAACTTCCATTTCAACCAATTCTAGTAATTCTTCATCGTCAACTAAGTCAACTTTGTTAAGGAATACTACTAGGTATTTAACACCTACTTGGCGTGAAAGAAGGATATGTTCACGAGTTTGTGGCATAGGTCCATCAGTTGCAGCTACTACAAGAATAGCTCCGTCCATTTGGGCAGCCCCAGTGATCATGTTTTTAACGTAGTCCGCGTGTCCTGGTGCGTCGATATGCGCATAGTGACGTTTATCAGTTTCATACTCGATGTGAGCAGTGTTGATAGTAATTCCGCGTTCGCGTTCTTCTGGTGCAGCATCGATTGAAGCAAAGTCAGTTGCTTCGATACCTTGTTTGTCAGCTAATACTTTAGAGATTGCCGCAGAAAGAGTAGTTTTACCGTGGTCAACGTGTCCGATTGTACCAATGTTAACGTGCGGTTTGCTGCGGTCATATTTTTCTTTTGCCATTTTTAAAAAAAGCCTCCTATGGTTTTTATAAAATATAATCAGATAGTTTGGGCATAACAACCTATCATTACTATACTATTATACTTAATTTTCGTGAGATTGCAAGCGTTTTGTAAGGGATTGTCTGCGTTTGCTTTTCTTTTACAAAAGGTTTTTATTTTCTAACTATTCAGTCTTTTTATGTAGTAAAACTTGATTGTAGTATAGAAAAAGTTAATCAGTTTTTACTGATTAACTTCTCTGTTTTTACCATAATGTATAGCTGCTTTGGTTACCATAGTTTTCATCCATCAACTTTTGATTATTATTAAGTTGCGAATATCCTGCCATACCTTTTTTGAACAAATGTTTCATTGACAAGTATAATAAACCAATTAATACTACTGCTGTTGCAAGTAATATAAAGAATGAACTTACAAACATGTGATTACCTAAACCACCTGAAATTGCTTGACGCAAACCATAGATTGAATATGTCATCGGTACGTACGGATGGATGACATTATAGAATTTACTAATGATTTCCATTGGGAATACACCACCGGCTGAGCCTAGTTGAAGAACTAGAAGAATCATAGCTATGAAACGTCCTGGGTTATCAAGAGTCATTGCTAGGAACATTACTAAGAACATGTAAGCCCATGACGTGATAAGTAACATTGCAAAGTATTCAAATTGGTTATCAACTTCAAGACCAATCATCTGCATTACGATACCAATGATTAATGCCATAGCTGTTGCAACCATACCACCTACTGCCACCTTACTTGAAAACCAGTTTGCAGCTGTCGCTTTCTTACGATTAGCAACCTTACGAATTGGATATGCAAAGTTAAATACTAGAGCACCCACGTAAAGTGAAACACTCATGAAGTATGGTGCCAAAGCATGTCCATAGTTTGGAACCTCACTGTATTTACTTTGAGTTGTTTTATCTGGTGAAGCAATCATATTTGCATTCTTGTCTGTAAGATTTACTTTTTTGATTGCTTGAGAACCAGTTTGAAGTTTACTTGATAATTGACCAGTTCCAGTTACTAGCTGACTAGTTCCACCAAGTAATTGGCTTACACCATTTGTCAATGCTGGAACATTTCCATTAAGTTCAGTAAGCCCATTTGCAAGTTTACTTGAACCGCTATTTAGATCTCCTGATTTGCTTTCAAGAGTTGAAGTACCATTAACAAGTTTATTACTTCCATCAACTAATTGTTGTGCTCCATTGGTAAGAGCAGGAATATTTCCACTTAATTGATTTAAGCCGCTTGATAATTTGTTTGAACCATCATTTAAATCTGAGGATTTTTCGTTTAGTTCACTTGTACCTTTAACTAGCTTATTACTGCCATCAACTAATTTTTGTGCTCCGTTTGTAAGAGAAGGAATATTTCCATTTAATTGATTTAAACCATTTGATAATTTATTTGAACCATCACTCAATTCTGAGGATTTTTTGTTTAATTGTTGCGTACCTGCTTGAAGTTGATTTACAGCTGATACAACTTGTTCTGAACCATTATTTAAATCTGAGGATTTTTCATTCACTTTATTTGCACCTGCTTGAAGTTGATTTACAGCTGATGAAACTTGTTCTGAACCATTATTTAAATCTGAGGATTTTTCATTTACTTTATTTGCGCCTGTTTGAAGTTCGTTTATAGCTGACACAACTTGTTTTGATCCATCATTTAATTCTGAGGATTTTTGCACTAGCTTATCAGCCCCCGCTCCTAGCTTTTCAATACCTTCTGCCATTTGAGAAAAATTATCATTTAATTTGCTCATTCCATCTGACAGTTGAACAGCACCAGGTGCTGCTTGAGTTTTAACTTTTACTAGTCCATCAACGGCACTTGTTAAAGCTGGTGTTGCAGTCTTAGATGCAATTGCTAATGCATTAGTTTTTTCTTTAAGTTCTGGGAGGGAAGATATTACATTTTTCATCCCTGAAAGGTCAATATTACTTATTGAAGAAATTTCACTCATTTTAGAAGCAATATTTCCAAGACTAGATTTTGCTTGATTTAATTCTGAATTTATTAAAGAATTAACTTGACTATTTGATGCATTGCTTGCTAATGCATTCCCAACTTGGGAAGTTTGTTCTGGTGTAAGTTCAATCCCGCTATTTTTCAATGCGTTAATAACTGCTGAAGTATTTGACTGAACATCTGATTCATTAGCCTTTGAAATACCATTTTGAATATTTTGAAGACTAGAACCAACCGTTTGTAGTTCTGATGCAACTGATTCTAAGCTTGACTTAAGATTTGCTATATTATCTAATGCTGAAGTATCAGTTCCTTCAAAAGATGACAATATCGAATTTACAGTGTCCAAATATGTATCAACATTCTGTAAATACGAATCTAATTGGCTTTGATTATCAACAACACTCTGCGGGATATCATTTAAGCTTTCTGCAAGTTTTTTTGAACCATCTTTAAGAGAAGATATACCTTTTTCAAATTCTGGTAATTTAGTATTTAATTGATTTAGACCAGTTGAAACTTGATCTACTCCTGCTGTGTATTGATTAAGTCCAGTGTATAAACTTGATACACCAGGACTTAATTGATTTAAACCAGTTGAAATTTGACCTACTCCTGCTGTGTATTGACTAAGTCCAGTATGTAAAATTGATATACCAGGACTTAATTGATTTAAACCATTTGAAACTTGACCGACTCCTCCAGTATATTGGTTAATTCCAGTATATAAACTTAATACACCAGGGCTTAATTGACTTAGACCTCCACTCACTTGACCAACACCTGCTGTATATTGTTCAACACCTGCATTTAATCTTGTAGCACCCGAATTTAAATCATTTACACCTGATGCCAAAGCTGGAACTTTACCACTTAATTGATTAATACCGTCATTAAGCTGATTTTGACCAGTCGCAACTTGTCCTACTCCTGCTGTATATTGTTGAATGCCTGAGTTTAGTTGACCTGCACCTGAGTCCAATTGACTTACACCTGATGCTAAAGCTGGAACTTTACCACTTAATTGATTAATTCCTTCATTAAGTTGATTTTGACCACTTGCTACTTGACTAACTCCTGCTGTATATTGTTGAATACCTGAGTTTAGTTGACCTGCACCTGAATCTAATTGATTAACACCTGATGCGAGTGTTGGTACTTTTTCATTTAATTGATTAACTCCATCGTTTACCTTATTTGTACCATCGTTAATCTTTTTAGCACCATCTGCTGCTTGACTCATACCATTTCCAACACCTTTAAGTGTTGAGAAAATTGCTTTGACATATGAATCACTGACACTTTCACCAACCTGCGCCTTCAATTGTGTCATTGCAGTATCACTTACTACTTCACCAAGGAAGTTAACCCCTGGGTTTGTTTCATATTTTAAATCTAGTTTTTGTGGATCTGGATCTAATACTGTTGCTGCATTCTCAGAAAAATTTTCTGGAATTGTAACTATCATGTAGTATTTACGATCTTTTAATCCATCTTTTGCATCTTTTGCTGAAACGAAATTCCAGTCAAGAGATTTATTACTCTTAAGGTTATTTACAACCTGATCACCCACATCAAGTTTCTTTCCTTGGAAATCAACTGATTTATCCTCATTCACTACCGCAACTGGTAGATTATCCATGTGACCGTATGGATCCCATATAGATTTCAGGAATACACCTGCGTACATGATTGGTAAGAGTGATATAACCACAACTGTTGCAAGAAGCAATTTGTTGGAGCGAATTTTCTTAAATTCTTCTTTAATCACGACTTATCTCCTCCTTTTAATAATCTTTTTACTAACAATTCATTTTTCGGAGCATATTCGTTCCAGTTAGTAGTTTTAAATGTTTGTCCGTCTAAAGATTCATTCACTAAATCTTGGATGGTTACGCCCGCAAGACTTGCACGCCACTTTTCATCTGCTTCTTTAAAAGCACGATGTAGTCCAACTTCTGCCTTGCTAATCTTGTCATCATCCGTTACATTTCCCAAAACTTTACCTATAAGACTGGTATTTGGAAAAGTATCAACTGGACCTTCAATCGCTTCGACAACATCAAGATATGAAATTTCTTCAGCTGGTCTAGCCAACATAAATCCACCTCTTTGCCCAGAAACAGAAAGAACAAGATTTGATACAACAAGCTTCCTTACAATTTTTTGAATGTAAGTTGCTGAAGCACCCAAATGCTTATGAATACTATATGAACCTAATGGTATATCTTTTGTTTGTGTCGTAAGCATCGCCATTACACATACACTTTGTTCAAAAGCCTTCGTTAATTGCATACGCACCTCCTTCTTTAGTAGATAATCTTTATCTGTTACGGATTTTAAATATCTATTATAGACATTTTTTATCCACGAAAATTATTATATATCTTAATAAATTTTTTATCAAGAGAAAAAGCTTAATATTTTTTCAGAAAATCACAGGAAAAACACTTTGATATTTTCACCAGATGATATGATCCATTTTATTAATTTTTCCTTATGTGGTATGATATAAGCAACAATTGACATGATTAGAAAGGAACAATATAAATATGAAAATAAGAGCACTCGAAAGGACTGACTTACCTAATATCCACAAAATTAATAATCATAGAGCTACGATGGCCTACTGGTTTGAGGAACCCTATGAATCACTAGATGAGTTGACAATACTCTACGATAAACATATTAGAGATTCGCATGAACGCCGTTTTGTCATTGAGTTAAATGACGAGTTTGTTGGTATTGTTGAATTGATGGATATTGACTATATTCACCGTAACTGTGAAATTCAGATTGTAATCATCACTAAATTCCGTGGTCAAGGTCTTGCGACTGAAGCCTTGAGAAAGGGAATTGAGTATGCTTTTCTAATGCTAAACATGCATAAAGTATACTTATATGTTGACGTTGATAATCTTCCCGCTGTACATATCTACAAAAAATGTGGCTTTATTATAGAAGGAACTATGAGAGATCAATTCTTTAGTAATGGTGAATATCATGATTCTTACTTCATGGGACTACTAAAGAATGAGTATGAAAAAATTGAAGAAAAACATGAATAACATTTAAAAAGGACTGGCTTAAACCAATCCTTTTTTTATTATTCTCTAATTTGACCTTCACCATAAATAATATATTTTGTGGAAGTTAATTCTTCAAGTCCCATTGGACCACGCGCATGTAACTTTTGAGTAGATATACCAATTTCGGCACCAAAACCAAAAACAAATCCATCAGTAAAGCGAGTAGAAGCATTTACATATACTGCAGCAGCATCCACTTCAGCTAAGAATTTTTGAGAAGCAAAATAATTATCTGTAACTATAGCTTCTGAATGCTTGGTATTGTATTTATTAATATGGTCAATTGCTTCTTCAATTGAAGATACAACCTTGACAGCTAATATATAGTCAAGATATTCAGTTGACCAATCATCTTCTTCTGCAGGAATTGCTGATTTTAAATACTTTATAGCTTGCTCATCTGCTCTTAATTGAACGTTTTTCTGGAGTAATAGTTCTTCTAATTGAGGTAAGAATTTTTCAGCGATGTCTGAGTGGACAAGAACTGTTTCTGCAGCATTGCATACCGAAGGACGTTGCGTTTTAGCATTATTTACGATATTCAAAGCCATATCAATTTGTGCATCTTTATCAACATAAACATGATTATTACCAGTACCAGTTTCAATAACAGGAACAGTTGCAGTTTCTTTAACACGTCTAATAAGACCTGCTCCTCCTCGAGGTATCAAAACATCCAAATAATCTGTTGCCTTCATCATTTGATTTGCAACTTCATGACTTGTATCATCGACAAACTGAATAGCATCTGGTGAATAACCTTCAACAACAAGGGTAGCACGTAAGACCTCAGTAAGGATCTTATTAGAATTGTAAGCATCTTTTCCGCCTCGAAGAATAACAGCATTCCCAGTTTTAAAACATAACGCCGCTGCATCAGTTGTTACATTAGGACGTGATTCATAGATAATTCCTATTACTCCTAGAGGAACACGTTGCTTTCCGATTAATAGGTTATCCTCATTACGCCACATCTTATCAACTTGACCAATTGGATCTAAAAGTCCCACAACCTGACGAATACCATCTGCCATAGCAGTAATACGTTCTTCAGTAAGTCTAAGTCTATCCCGCATAGTCTCACTAATACAATTAGACTCTGCTTGAGCCAAGTCTTTAGCATTTTCTACTAAAATTTCTTCAGAAACGACCTCAAGTGCTTCAGCCATTTTACCAAGTAAAAAATCTTTCGTCTTAGAATCAATTAAAGCAAGGTCGCGGGAAGCCTTTTTAGCCTTTGATCCTAAAATATCTATATAATTTTCAGTCATTGTCTATTCCTTCATTCACTTTTGAAAACAAAGTTCCTATTTCTTCACCAGCCACAATATCCAGAATTATTCTTGGATCACTTCCGTTAGCTAAAATCATTGATTGATTATTTTCTAAAATGAGCTTTGCAGCCTTTAATTTACTAGCCATACCACCCGTACCAAATCTAGAACCAGCAGCTCCTGCTCTTTCCATCAAGTCATCGTTAATTTCTTGAACCTGACGATAGAGTTTGGCATCTGGATTCTCAAGTGGATTTGCTGAATAAAAACCATCAATATCTGAAAGCATTATTAATAAATCAGCATCAGCAAGTCCTGCAACAATCGCAGATAGCTTATCATTATCACCAAATTTTGTCTGATGATCCATCTCTTCAACTGATACAGTATCATTTTCGTTTATAATTGGAATAATATCCATTTTTATAAGCTGTTCAATAGTATTAGTTACATTTTCACGGCTAACCGGATAGTCTATTATATCTCGAGTTAAAAGAACTTGCGCAGTCTCTTGATTGTAAGATGAAAATCTTTGAGAATAAATATTCATCAAGGTTGCTTGTCCAAGTGCAGCTATTGCCTGTTGCTCAGGAATTGAAGTTGGTCGTTTTTTTAGATTCAATTTATCAAGCCCAACTCCAATTGCCCCAGAAGTTACCAAAATTACTTCCTTACCTTCCTTTTGTAAGGCAGAAAGAGAAAATGCAAGTTGATCAATACTTGCCAAGTTCACACTTCCATTAGCATAAATTAAGGAGCTAGTTCCTATTTTAACTACAATTCTTTGAGATTTTTTTATTGATTGATTCATTAATATTTCTTCCTAAATGTATAATATATTTATTGTACCAAATTAATAGCTTTAAATAAATTCATACAAAAAAGAGTTGCTTTTTAAATGCATTTATTTCAAGATCAAGTTATTATTTGCCAGAAAATAGATTGAATGATATACTCGTGTTCATAGAGTCCTATGGACTATATATTTTAAAATCATATATTAAGAAAGGAGATTGTAAATGGCATTTTATGTAAATAATAATGAATTGAAATATCGAGTGACTCTTGATACTGATTTAAATATTTTCGTTGTCTTTGATAAAAATGATTCAAATAAGGTAGCAACTGGTACTACAATTGAGCAAGCTGTAGCTAAACTTAACAAAACTACACAATTATAGAAAGTGAGGCTACAATAATGACCGACTGTGATTCCAAGTAAGAAAGCATTTACCTAAGAAAATGGTAGATGCTTTTATTATTGTATTTTTAGCCTTTCCTGAAAATTTTCTGATATTATTCCTAATTATTTGCTAAAAAATCAATTGAGTGATATACTAAAGGGTGGAATTTCGTTATATTAATTGATGCCTTTCAAAGAAATATTATAAAGAAAGGAGAATGCAAATATGACATTCTATAAAAATAATAATGAGTTAGACTATCGTGTAATGCTCAATACTGACTTGAACCTTTTCATCGTTTTTGATAAAAATGATTCAAATCACGTAGCAACTGGTACTACTATTGAACAAGCCGTAGCTGAACTCAACAAAACTGCATAATTAGAAAGTGAGAACCCAATCATGGTCGATTGTGATTCGCAGTAAAAAAGCATTTACCCTAGAACAAGGTAGATGCTTTTATTATTGTCTTTTTTTGCTTTTTCTAAATCCTGATCTATAAACTAAATAGAAGAAAAGGAAATATAAAATAGCGAATATTATGAAACAATGCATAAAATATTCTTCTGGTAATACATTAATTATTGGATCCGTATTGGGATCAAACATCCAAGAATCATCTGAGAAAAATATTTTATGGAAATTTATAAAAATCATATCAAAACTTGTAAAGAAACCTACAAGAGCAATCATTATTGGTAAAGCTAAGAAAAAACGTAAAACGTTTCTATACATTAATGCTAAATTACGACGCATAAAGCTAATAAAAAACGGGAATCCAATTAGAGTTGTTCCAAAAGCAATTTGAAAAAGTCGTTTTACGTCAGCAAAATGTTTTGCACCAGGTTTTGATGTAGGAAAATCTGGCATATTCAACACTTTATCAAACGGATAGATTAAATAATGCATAAGTATGTTGAAATTATCTACAATCGTTTCTTTAGTTTGATTTGCATATTCAGGAATCTTCAAATAATCAATATCAAAATGAAATAGTGGAACAGAAAGTAAGACAGTCAAGCTTACAGCACTTCCTATAATAAATAAAATAGTAAAAATTAATGTAATCCTATTCTTCATCAAAACAAGCAGCCTCTGCTCTTCTAATTATGTTTTCAAAATCATCAGGATAATAACTACCATCTTCATAGATAGTACGTAAGATATTTTCCCCTTCATCATCAATACTAACAGTTTTTAAACTACCTTCTTCAAGAATAACTTTGAATTTACCTGCTTTTGAGGTTTTACTTGCATCAGTCTTTGGTTTCTTTTGGATATTAAAACCAGTCCCATCTTCTCTTTCACCATAAGATGCTTTCAGAGCAAAACGTTCTGTATCACGAGTAAATCCTTCTTGGAGAAGACCCCCACCTGAACCAACTACTATATTATCAGCTGACCACCCGAGGTCTGTTAACTTCTGATAAAGCTCTTTGATGCTTTCTCGCTTCATGCCATCACCCTGAATTACACCGACATTACTGTTTAGAACCTTATAGCCTTTTTCGTTTTCTTTATAACCAAATATCTTTCCTAATTCTTCTATAACTTGAAGTGGTGTATCAATAGGATTTCCAGAATCAGGGCGAAAAACGACACGACCAGGGCGAGCGATAATTTTGCTCTTTATTTCGTCAGATCCCACTACATCTTTAATAAAGGCAAATGTGTCATAAGAATCAATAACGATTGAAATTGCAGTATTTTCATCAGAACGATCTAACTGGGCGTTTAGATATTCAAACTCTCCTTGTTCAGGTCCATAAGATGTGGCTACTGAATGTTCTGTTGCCCAAACACTTTGTCCACGACCACTATAATCATATATGCGCTCAATAGCAAGATCTGCAGCCATATTATCTGTCCCTTGGAAGTTGACTAGATGAGCAGCACCACCACGTTCTCCTGCTTGTAAACTTGTTACACCACGTAATCCAAAATCATTAACTGCCCAAGGAAGATTTGTAATATTCCCAGTATTTTTAAAGAACGGTACTAAATCTTTTTTTATGAAAAAATCATTTGTTGCAATGGTCGTTGGATACCATACATGCATCAGCATTGTCTCCAAAGCGTTTAATGTAGTAGCAAACCATGGCTCAGTGGATTCCAATGTAAATAATACAGTTCCAGTTGGAACTAATGTTCCTTCAGGAATCGTCGTAATCTTTACAGGCCAATAACCTAAATCACGGACTTTTTCCCACACTGGACGGTTGAAGTATTCTTTTGTCCCAAAAGTCAACTCAGCTATTTTTTCAGCTTCATCAATCATCTCATCAGTTATTGGTTCTAGAAAATGATCGTGGATTACCATTTGTAAACCAAAGAAAATTGTTTGGTCGAAAACTCCACCCTTTCGAGCTTCACCGTATGAATAAAGCTTAGTTAAGCCTTCAGGATACTCTTTCCAATGAGTAAGTTTGTATGCATCAGTATTTAAAATTGGATTTTGATAAGTCATAGTGCCAACTTTCTATTTTCTATTATCTATTTTTTGATACACCCATTTTATCATATGTTATAAAACTTACAAAATATAGACTACAAAAAGGAAATCATATGATCTCCTTTTTAAGTATACTATTATCGAAAATACTATGGAATAGATAGATGAGCTAGTCATAATATGTTGATGAGCTCTTTTTACTAGAATTTCCAATCATCCAAAGAATCAATTACATATGTCGGTGCAACTGGTAGGTTAGGTACATCTTCTTTTTGTGTAAATCCAGTCAAAACAAGCAGACTATCTATCCCGTTTTCAATTCCAGCATTAATATCAGTTAAGTAGTTATCCCCAACCATTATTAGATCTTTCTTGTCAAAGCCAAGTTTATCCACTGCCTTGTCCATAATTACAGCTTCTGGTTTACCAATTATTACTGGTTCAACCCTTGTTGCTACTTCAATAAGTTTAATTATTGAACCAGCTCCAGGTAGTAGCCCACGCTCAGTTGGAATGTTCAAGTCGGGATTTGTTCCAATAAAAGTTGCACCAGATTGAACCGCAAGAGTTGCAACCGTCAATTTATCATAAGTTAAATCATTATCAAGGCCCACAACTACATATGATGGATTTTCTTCTGTTTCAATATATCCTGCACCATAAACTGCATCTTTAAGACCCTGCTCACCAATAACATATGCTGATTTTTCACGTCCTAATTCATTCATATAGTCGACAGTAGCAAGGCTTGCAGTATAGATAGTTTCAACCGGAGTATCAATATCAAACATTGAAGTTAATCTATGTTGAACATGCTCAGGTGTCTTAGTAGTATTATTTGTAACAAATAAATATGGAATATTATTTTCTTGCAGGCGTTTAACAAAACGAGTACCTGCTTCTATTTTATTTTCTCCTAGATAGATAGTACCATCTAAATCTAGTAAGTAACCTTTATATTTCATTTATTTCTCTTCCTCCAAATAATTTCAGCTTGTGCATTTTTCTCACTACCTGTATAAATTTCGTGATAAGTAGTTAAATTCTCTACTAAAACTTTACTTTCAACCTGACTACCATAATGAATTTCTTTTATATATTTAAAGTACATTGTCGTTGGTTCATAATCTGTTAAAAATTGATCATCAAGTACATCAACTAGCCAATCAAAATACTTTGTATTATTTACATGACCATTGATGTCTAAATCATAGAATCTTACAGAATATTGATGTTCTATTGTATAGTCTTCAAGTCTTTTATATTTATTTCCACGGACAAGTTTATTTAATTTTTCTGAATGATAAGGAGCGACAATTTCATCAGTAATATTTTCGATTTTTCTCTCTTGTAAATTCATAAGTGACCAAGTTGAAGATATTTTAACTAATTCTTGTCCATCCTGATCATAATAAACAAAATCACGATAGGTAAAAAATTTATTATAAGATGTAGCTTCAGTAACAATTTTTAGTTTTTCTTCATAAACAGGTAAGCGAGTAATTTCGAATTTATATTCAAGTACCACCCATGCACATCCATAAGTATCAATTAAATATTTATCACTTCTACCAACTACACTACTTTGTTCACCAGAAACTTCCAATGCAACACTCATCAAATTTGGTAACTTCATATTACTGTTAACATCTGCGTCAAAATAGCTAACAGTATAATCTTTTGAATATTTTAATCCCATAGTCATCTCTCTTTCTTGTGTTAATTTTATCATAAAAAATTAAAGACTTCCTCTATCAATTATCATTGAATTTTTTCAAATAAAATTTTAGTTAACAAAAAAAGAGCCTAAGCTCTTGGAATTCTATTTATAAGTAAATATCTTTTCATAGTCTTCTCTACTAGTCGCAATATTAAAATCCAATTGGTTAGGATAACCATTAAGTTTACCTTGCGAAGTATATTGATGCAGTTCATAATGTTTATCCGTTTCTGGCCTAGAGTCAAGAAATCCTGTATCTCCACCATAATGTGCAAACCATATTGCATTAAATTTATCAACATTTATTTGAAAAGCTGATAAAAACCAATCTTGAGTATAAATACCAATATTTTCTACTCCTAGACTTTCAAGCTCATCTCTAAATGCCTCAACCCCTGCATTCATATCGTTCATAGTCTCTTCTTCAACATCAACCCACCAATAAGTTGGAGTATAATCTTTTGCTCTATCATAAAAGTCGCGAGCTTCCTTACGCATCTCTTTTTCG
The DNA here is from genome assembly GCF_001832885.1 of Floricoccus penangensis. GTDB lineage: Bacteria > Bacillota > Bacilli > Lactobacillales > Streptococcaceae > Floricoccus > Floricoccus penangensis. Next base: position 134,022 of record NZ_MKIQ01000031.1, read on the forward strand.
CTTCGACCATTTGCATAAGCATACACTGCAACAGGGACATTCCTACTTTGAAATTCTTCAATATGTTTCTTGTAAGATTTATCTTCACCTGACGAAGTTGAAGCAGCATTATTTTTAACAGATCCACCACCATGTTGAACCCTTATTATAGCTCCAACAATTTGATTACTTATCTGATCATAGTCCATTTCTTGAGGAAGTTGCCAGCCAGATATATCTATTATCGGAGCCTGGATATTTACCTCTTTAAAATTTACATTATTAAGTTGTCTATTCTGTATGTTTTGGTTAATCGAATCATTAGCAGAACCTTCAAAAATACTTGTGAAACCAGTTTTTTCATACAAACTAGACAAAAAAACTAACACAATAACTCCAAAAGACATCATGAAAATAGTTTTTAGTTTTAGTTTATTTCTCATATAATTTATATTTTTTTCTTTTCAAAAATTTCAATTCTATCTATACAATTTAATATATAAAAGAAAGATATTTAATTCTATCATAAATAAGTTAGTGTGTCATCATCATCTAGATGCACATACTAATCAAGTAGAAAACTTTCAAACACTTCATTTCCCAAAAGAAAACCTTTTTTAGTCATATTAATGACTCCATTTTGAATTTCAATAAGTTCTTGGGAGATTAATTTTTTCACTTCTTTTCCAAAAAGTTTTTCAAAATCTTCTTCAAATTTTGCTTCGAAATCAGAAATATTTACTCCTGATTTTTTTCGCAAGCCAAGAAACATTTCTTCTTCCATATGAGCTTTCTTGTCTAAAACTTCTTCTGAAACTACCTTATTTTGATGGGCTAAGTAATGATGGACTGGGCCAAAATTTTTATAACGTGTACTATCAATAAATCCACTTGCACCAGCCCCAATACCATAATATTCTTCGTTGTTCCAGTAAACTAAATTATGTTTACTTTCAAAACCAGGCCTTGAAAAATTAGATACTTCGTAGTGTTCATAGCCTTCGAGTTCTAAATTATCAATTATATATTGATACATTTCAGCATCAGTATCTTCATTTGGTAAATTAAGTTTCCCACGTCTCATACGATTCATAAAAATTGTATGATTTTCTAAAATTAAACTATAGAGTGCTACATGTGGAAGATCCAAAGAAAGAACCTTTCTTAAATCCTCTTTAACTTGATCAAAGGTTTGACCAGGTAAAGCATAGATTAAATCAATAGAAATATTTTCAAAACCATGATTTTTTAAAAGCTCAATATTATGATAAACATCTTCACTAGTATGGCTACGACCAATCTTCTTCAAAAGCTTGTCATCAAAAGTTTGGACACCCAGAGAAACTCTATTTACAGGACTATTTTCAAGGACTGAGATTTTTTCCTCATCCAAGTCACCAGGATTTGCTTCAATAGTAAATTCTTCTAACTTCGATAAATCTAAATTTCTTGTAAGTCCTGCAAGTAATTTTTCAAGCTGCTGACTATTTAAGGCAGTTGGAGTTCCACCACCAATATATAAAGTACGTAATTCTCCAATGTTGTAAGAATCAAACTCAGTTATTAAAGAGTCAATATACTCGTCAACTGGCTGATTTTTTATGAATACTTTTGAAAAGTCACAATAATAGCAAATTTGAGTACAAAAAGGAATATGAACATAGGCGCTTTTTACTTGACCCATGTTCTTGCCTTTTCTTCATCATCTTTTAATTGATCAACTAACATTTCAATGCTATCAAATTTAACCATATCTCTTATTCGATCAAGCCAGATAAGTTCTAATTTTTCACCATATATGTCGCCTGAAAAATCTAAAATATTAACTTCTAAACGTAATTCTGTGCCGTCAAAAGTTACATTTTTACCAACACTTGCCATTCCACGATATGTTTTTTCGTCATAGTTTACATCAACTACGTAGACACCGTCATCTGGTAAATGAACATTATCGGTTAAGACAAGATTAGCAGTTGGAAATCCTAATGTCCTACCACGCGCATCTCCGTGAACTACAATTCCTTCAATCATAAAATTATAGCCTAATAATTTATTGGCCAATTTTATATTTCCCTTATCAATAGCATCACGAATTCTTGAAGAAGAAATTTTATCAGTTAATTCTTCATTTTCCCCATCTTCTAAAGGTTCTCTAACTGCTGGCACTGTTACCACTTTTCCAGAGAAATTTTTTCTTAAATACTCTGCTCCCATACGTTCATTACCAAATGTATAGTCAAACCCTGTAACTACAACCTTTGCTCCAAGATCTTCAATGTAATTACGAATAAAATCATCAGCTTTAGTATGAGCAAATTTTGAAGTAAAGTCTGTTAAATATAAACAATCAACACCATACTCTTCAAATTTCTTTAATCTATCCTCAGTTGTTGATAAATGTTTTAATAAATCAGGCTTAAATTTAGTGAATGCTAATTTAGGACTTTCTGGAAATGTAAGAACTGAAATCTTCAAATTTAATATTTGAGATAATTTTTTTGCCTCATCAAAAAGAGCCTTATGCCCTCTATGAAGACCATCAAAATATCCCAAAACTAAAATTGTATCTTCTGTTTTTTTTACATCATATATTGTATCTATTTTTATAACTTCCACTATATTGCTCCTAATTTTCTATAAGTACTTTTTTAGGCTTATAGGATTCTTTTTTTGTTGGATGTGGCATATAAATTGCCACTAATTTGTCTTGATAAAATGTTGCTAAAAGCTCTTGTGTTTCCAAAGCCTGACTTGGAATTTCTGACACTTCTAAAAACTTCCCTACTTTTACTCGTTCAAATTGTTCATCACTTAAATCAAGTCGAACCATATCTGCTACACCATATTCCATCGGCATGAGGATTTCATCAATTCTTCCCTCGTCCTTAAAATTGGCTACTTCAGATAATTTATGTGCTTGCTCAATTTGCAGTCCGGCACTGGCTGATCTTTTTAAGCTAGACATGTGTCCGGCATAAGATAATTTGGCAGCGAGGTCAACAGCTAAAGTACGAACATATGTACCCTTGCTACAAGCAACACGGAAGTCAAATCTAGCAAGGTTATCTTCATAGGTAATCGGACTTGTTCTTTCAAAGTCATAGATTGTAACTTCTCTTTGAGGTCTTTCGACTTCTTGCCCAGCTCTAGCATACTCATAAAGCTTTCGCCCGTTAACCTTAACTGCTGAGTACATAGGAGGAATCTGAATTATTGGACCCACAAACTCTTGCATGGTAGCATCAACAAGCTTTTCGTCAAGTTTTTTAGTTACTGGAGTTTTCTCAACGATTTCACCAGAAGCATCCTCAGTTTCAGTCGTGAATCCAAGAGTAACCTGGCCTTCATAAACCTTACCAGCCTCTGTCATAAATTCAAGAACTTTGGTAGCTTTTCCAACTGCGATAGGCAAAACACCCTCTACATCTGGATCAAGCGTCCCACCATGTCCGATTTTTTTCGTACCAAGAATTCGTCTTAGCTTAAAAACACAATCGTGCGAAGTCATCCCAGCTTCCTTATAAAGATTTATGATTCCATTCATTTGATTCTTTCCTTTAATTCAATATTCACTGTATCACCATAGATCTTATTAATAGACTTTCTGATTTCCTTTCGAACACCTAAGATGTGGCATTCTGTTTTCATTCTTACTAACTGACCATGATAGCTAAAACCATTAATTAATACATCTACTAATACTCTTTTCTTACCAAAAAGAGCCTCAACATCAAAAGGAATTTCAATATAAGCAGCATCCATATCTGGATTCTTTAGAAGTTTTGCCTGAAATTTTATCTTCTGACTAGTCATCCGTTTTCTTCTCAATTGGTGCCATCTGTGCTAAAAGTCGTTTCATACCAACTTCTGGGAAAGATATTTTAAGCTCCATTGCCCTTCCTTCACCTTTAACGTCAAGGACTGTACCTACACCCCATTTTTTATGAACTGCTTTATCACCAATATCCCATGAAGTTCCACTAGATTGGTTGCTATTATCTTGCTTAAGCGGTCTGGTTCTAGCACTTGCAGATGCGCCCCTTCTTGCTTGATTTTGAGCATTACGTGAATTACCATTATTCATCATTTGTGATAATGACATTCCTTGACCACTTCCAAATTTATTAGAAAGTGATGACGAATCTCTATAAGTAGCATTAAATGCAGTTCCGCTACCAGCAGGTCTTGCTTGTCCAGTATAAGTTAATAAATCTGAACTTATTTCATTCAAGAAACGACTAGGACGATTATAGCTTGATTTACCATACATAGTACGACTTGATGCATTAGTCAGATATAAGACTTCCTCTGCACGAGTAATTCCAACATAGGCAAGACGACGTTCCTCTTCAAGTTCATCTGGCTCCTCAGTTGCTCGGTTAAGTGGGAAAATCCCTTCTTCAAGACCAATTACAAAGACAACTGGAAATTCCAAACCTTTTGCAGCATGAAGGGTCATCAGAGTAACCTGTGACTGCTCTTCCTCATAATCGTCTGTGTCAGCAATCAATGAAAGATCATTTAAGAAACGGCTTAAGCGTTCAAGTCCAGTTTCACCCTCAATCTTGTCTGCTTTCTCATCAAAATTTTGCGTAACAGTATAAAATTCTTCAATATTCTCAATACGCGCCTGACTCTCGAGGTTATTTTGCATAACAAGAGCATCCATGTAACCCGTCTTTTTCAAAACTTCCTTAGTTAAGTCCGTAATTGTGTAGTTATCCATATTGTCAGCCAAGTTAGACAAGAGCATGCTTAGGTCAAAAATAGCTTGCGCTGCCTTCCCTTTAATTCCACTCAAAGTGACTTCACGTCCTGCTTCTAAAAGTGAGTAGTCATAAGCTAATGCAAAATCTCTTAGTTTTTCAACAGTTCCTGGACCAACTCCACGTTTTGGTTCATTGACTATTCTTTCAAAACTCATATTATCACGCTCATTAGCAATTACATTTAGATATGAAATTACATCACGAATTTCTTTACGACTGTAGAATTTTGTTCCACCAACCATAGTGTAAGGAATATTTGATTTGAGGAATGCTTCCTCAATATTACGGCTTTGAGCATTTGTACGATATAAAACTGCAAAATCACTATAAGTCCTATTATTTTGGCTAATCTCAGAATTTATCATTCCAGCAACAAAAAGAGCTTCATCTCTTTCATCATTTGCACGATTATAAATAATCTTTTCACCTTCATCGCGACTTGTCCAAAGTTTTTTATCACGACGATTTATATTGTTTTTAATTACATCATTAGCTGCAGCTAAAATATTTTTAGAAGAACGATAATTTTCTTCTAGTAGAACTACCTTAGCATCAGGATAATCATCTTCAAAATCTAAAATGTTCTGCATATCAGCACCACGCCAACCATAAATTGATTGGTCAGCATCCCCAACAACACAGATATTTCTAAAACGAGCAGCTAAGGTCTTAACTAACTGATACTGCGCGTGGTTTGTATCTTGATACTCATCCACGTGAATGTACTGGTAACGACTTTGATAATATGTAAGTACCTCTTGATTATCAAATAATCTTAAAGTGTTCATAATCAAATCATCAAAGTCCATTGATTCACTTCTTTTTAACTCTTTATCATACTCAAGATAGCACTTAGCAACTACCTCTTGGTACATATTTCCTGCTTTATTTGCGTATGCTTCTGCAGTTAGTAAATCATTTTTAGCATTTGAAATTGTTGAAAGAATAGCTTTAGCATCCCATTTTTTAGGATCTAAATTCATTGCTTTCAAAATTCTTTTCATTAGTGTTCTTTGTTCACCAGGATCTACAATTGTAAAATTACGATTATAACCGATTTGGTCAGCATCACGACGTAATATTCTCACACACATACTGTGAAATGTTGCAATTAAAGAATCTTGAGCTCTTGGGGTTAGCGCAACTGCACGTTCCCTCATTTCTCTTGCTGCTTTATTGGTAAACGTTATGGCCAATATATTCCATGGATTAACCATCTTCTCTTCTATCAAGTAGGCAATACGGTGAGTCAAGACGCGTGTCTTCCCCGAACCTGCTCCTGCCATTATTAAAAGCGGACCTTCAGTCGTTACAACTGCCTCAGCCTGCTTGTCATTCATCTTATCTAGTAAAGGATTCATTCTTATCTCCTCGTAAAAAAATCTTCCTCCATTATACCAAAAAAACACTTGATTTTCTCATCAAGCGTTTCTCTTCTTTTAAAGTAATTTCCTCATTACAACAAATAACAACATCTTATTTTTTCTTAAATGCTAAATAAAGAATTATCAAGAGTAAAATAAATCCCATTGCCAAAACAATCGGCATATTATTTCTAACAAATATCGCTGTATCGGTATCAGTTCTCCCTACAATACTCCTTGAATTCATAAGATCCCCCAATCAGATTTCTAAATTCTTCCCATATATACAATATCATATTTAAAAGTAAAATTTTACTGATTATCACAAAAGGTAAAAAAATATCATGAAAGGCTTAGCTTAATAAATAACTGTTGTAGCTAAACAATACTAGTTAATATTATTTTATAAATTAGAAGATATACAAATGCTAACTTCTGATTTATATTAAAGAATATCTATTAATGTTTAATAGCCATTATCTATCTTTGAATCTCATGTTATTTAACTCTTGATTGTATTTTCCTTTATTCATAATTTAATATACTTTCTAAAGTATCTGCTCAGATTTACAGTATTGACATTTAGTATATTGCCCACGTATACCAGAAATTTGTGCTCCACAGCTTACACATTTTGTTACAACTTTATTATCGTTTTTTGATTTAATAAAGTTAGTAATCTCCTCAATCCATTTTTTTCGGTGGTATCCACTGTCAAAACTAAACATTAAATTTCTATTTTTAAAATCAATTTCTAAGTATTTAAGATTATATTTTTCAACTTCAAAAATTTGAACATTTCCATCAATTATTTTTATATCATCGAGTAAAAAATAATCAACTTTTTTGGTGTCTCCCAAAAAGCCTTTGCTGATATAAATTATATTTTTATTAGTAAAAATCACTTCATCAGTTGCAAGTGCCATCGGTAAAGCCGGAGTAATATTACTCTCTTTTAAAATAATATATTCATCGTCCTGTAAATTTACTTTTGCCATGTCCATACCAATCCATTCTATAATTCATTACTTATAATTATATATTATTTACTTTAGTATTTATATAAAAATTATTTATTGAACAATTATACACTACACTATATAATATTATAAGAAAAAGAAAATTAGGAGAATTCATGGAAAAGCCACTACCAAAAATAATTATTGCAGCATTGATTGTAATTTTTATTGCTAACTATTCAGATACACTTACTGTTATAATATTTCTAATTTCGGTATTGTTATTTATATATGGATTAGTGATGTTATTCATTTATCTTTATCAAAAAAGACAAAATGTTAGATTACCTTCTATAATTTTGATTATTTCTTTTGCATTATTTGTAGTAAGTTTATCTTCTGGAGTAATTCATTCATCTGAAGATTCACCTTATATTCAACAAATAATTAAAGGTAAGAATAAAAAAACTGAAGAAGAAAATAAAACTTACAAATCTGATGGTTATGAGAAAGTCCCTAATACATTTCTAATGAAAAAAGAGGATGTTGAAAAAGAGCTAACCGACCTTGGACTTAAAGTTCGATTCTTTGATGCTAACTTGCAAAATGAAGCTGACAAAAAACGAATATTAATTCCTGAAGATACATGTAACAAAGCAGAAACAGATAATACAAGATATTTCTCGGAGAAAGATACTCCGGATGGTGAATCTGGTTACTATGCAAAAAAAGGCGCAACAATTATCATTGGCTACGCTACTAAAGATTACGATGGTAGATAGAATAAGGAATAAGGAAAAAGCAATGCAATTAACTAATCCTAACTCTATTCTTTAAAATAAATATCTCTTCCGATGATAAATCAAGAGTAATATTGTCTTTTTTCAAAATAACATACTCACAAAATAACATACTCATAAGTACATATTATATAAAAATTATATATTGAACTATTATATACTACAATATATAATGTAATAAGAAGAATAAAAATAGGAGAAGTTATGGAAAAACCTTTACTAAAAATAAGTTTAGCTCTATTAGTTGTAATTTTTATCGCTAATTACTCAGAGTTTTTTAATGATTCAATTAAATTAATATCCTACTTTGTATTCGCAACTGCAATAATTTTATTTATTCTTAACTATTTTACGTTGAGTGAGAATTTTAGGCTACCTATGATGGTACTAATTTCATCATTTGCACTATTTATAATAAGTACATCAACAGAACGATTTCATAAATCCGATAATTCTCTATACATTGAACAAAAAATTAAAGGTGAGAAACCGCAGGATAGTAAGCAAGACAATAAGCCGGAAATTAAGCAAGACAATCAAAAGAAGAAGAAAATATTTAAAAAAAAATATAAATCAGATGATTACGTAAAGCTTCCTGATACCTCTTTATTGCCAAAAGAGGAGGTAGAAAAAAAACTGACTGATCTTGGATTTAAAGTTCAATTTTTTGATGCTAATTTACAATACGAGGCAACGCGTAGAGGAATGCTAATACCTAAAGGAACATGTAAGGAAATAACATATGGATATGCTTCTGATGGTTCTGCAGTAATTAAACTGTACTCTAGTGATAATGAGTGTAGAGATGGTAGGACGGGTTTATATGCTGAAGAAGGGGCAACAATTACTGTTGGGTATGCAACTAGAGATTACGATGGTAGATATAAATAGGAAAAAGCATTGGGATTAACTAATCCTAATGCTTTTTCTTTCAAATGAATCTCATTTATAATAAATATCTCTATTTTTTCTATCTTGAAGAGGACGATTATTATTGGGTAATATTTCTTCTGAAAACTGATTTATAAATTTTCTAGACATCTTACCAATTTTATCAAATACAAACCAATTTATCGGACCAGATGTTGGTGGTGTTGTAAGTGACCCAAGATAATGGAAGAAGCTACTATCAGTTGGTAAAAACATACTTGGATTAAAAAATTCTTCATGATTTTCAAAATCCCATATATTTTCTGGATTATTTTCATCAATCCAATTCAATTCATCACTTACATTATATAATGCACCAAGAACTAAATTTTCTTGGTGATTATCTGTATGCACTAAATGAACTTCCAAATCATATGTATCACCGTTTATTTCATGCTCACAAGGTAGATGAAAATGGATATCAGTTAAATAATATTTTTCTCCTTTGAAAACAACATAGCTTTCAGTATTATAAGGAACAAAATGAATTGTATTTTTAAACTCTTTCTCAGTAAATCTCTCTCTCAAATGATGGATTGATAACTCTTCCTCTATCGGAAGGCTATCACAGTCCTTTACATTTAGAGAAATTGGAGACTGATATGGATACTTCGCACCTTCTGAATACCATTCGCATAGGTTATGCCAATTCTCAGGACCCAGATCACCTGTGTAGTTCCACTCTACATCCATATTTCTTTTTATAGTCATAATAATGCTCCTATTCTATACTTTTAGATAGTATAGCAAAAACTTTAATTTTCAATCAGTCTAACGCTTAAATATAGTGTTTATACAAATATATCTGTATCAAAAAAAGTAGGAAAGTCCTACTTTTTTATCATTGTTTTAGAAAGTCTTCAAATGTTGGGGCTGACATATCTTTTTCAGAAATCTGTTCAAGATCTTTAATATCAATATCAATTGGCCACTTAATTCCTAATTTAGGATCTAGCGGTGTCAGAGCCACTCCTGACATTCCTGGAGCCCATTCATTATCAAAGAAATAAAGATATTCAGTATCATCAGTCAGCGCCTGGAACCCATTACATACTCCTTGTGGTACAAACACTTGCACTCCTGGCATAAGTTCAACAGTGACCACATTCCCAAAAGTACTGCTATCTCTTCTTGTGTCAACATAAACACCAAAAGCTGCACCATATGCTACAGTAACAAGTTTTGACATGGCTTCTCCATGGAGACCACGAACAGCTCCACGTTTTGTACGTGTCAAATTAATTTGCTTCCATGAACAACTTGATTCCAAATTAATTGAAGAATAGGCACTTTCCCTATATAACTCACGTACAGTTCCTCTATTGTCTGTTACTCTTTTTGTATTAATTATTTTCAAGTCTTTAATCTTTGATTCTGATGCCTTAAAAGGTTCTATATGTAACCCTGCTTTCATGATAACCCCCTAAATTTGTATTTGTGTTATTAAAATTCACTAATGTTATTTTGCAAGCCTTAATAACTATCTACTTCTTATTAATCTTCGATTACAGCAAAATATGTTCCTTCAATATCTGCAAAATTTGTAACTCTTACACCGTTATCAAATGTCATAATATCACTTGTTTGACCACCAGCTGCTTCAATTTTTAAATTAAGAGCTTCTAAATCAGATGAATGGAAAAGTACTGAAGGTTTATTGTCAGCAACTTCTGGCGACATCATTCTTACTTGCTCTATATCATATAAATTAAAGATAGTATTACTGTCCAATGTTGGTTTAATAGTAACCAGTTTAGCTCCTGAAAAATCTTCAGTCTCCGTTACGATAAATCCAATAGCATTCCAGAATGCTGCACTAGCTGCAACATTCTCCACATAAAGCATTACTTCCGTATTATTGTTCAATTGTTTGTCCTACTTTTTCTAGCAGTTCTGAAATACCAGCTGCATTTGTTCCACCTGCCATAGCCATATCAGGTTTTCCACCTCCACGGCCATCAATAAATGGTGCTAGAGCTTTAACCAAGTCACCAGCTTTAATGTCTTTATCTTTGCTTGATACTAGTAAGTTTACCTTGTCTCCAATAGCTGCCACTAAAACTAAAACTTGACTTGCATCTTTTTGTTTCCATACATCAGCAAGATTTCTAAGAGCTCCTGCATCCTTAACTGATACTTGCTCAGCAATATATGACACGCCATTTGCTTCTTTAACATTTTTGAAGATTTCTTCTGATTGGCTTGTTGCAAGTTTAGCAGAAAGACTTTCATTTTCTTTTTGCGCTTGTTTAAGTTCTGATTGTAGATTTGTTACTTTATCAACTAGCACTGAAAGTTGAGGAGCCTTAACCTGACTAGAAATTTCATTAAGAATTTTTTCTTGATCCTTAAATGTTTCATATGCTTTTTGACCAGTTACAGCTAGGATACGACGAGTTCCTGAACCAATTCCCTCTTCCTTAACTATTTTGAAAAGTCCAATTTCACTTGTATTACCAACATGAGTACCACCACAAAGTTCAACTGAGAAGTCACCAATGGTTACAACACGTACTTCTTTACCATATTTTTCACCAAATAGTGCCATAGCACCCATACCTTTTGCAGTCTCAACATCTGTTTCAATTGTATTGACATCAATTGCATTCCAAATCTCTTTGTTAACAAGTGTTTCAATTCTTTCAAGTTCTTCTGGAGTTACTGCAGAAAAATGAGTAAAGTCAAAACGTAAGAATTCTACTTCATTTAATGAACCAGCTTGAACTGCGTGATTTCCAAGTACTTCATGAAGTGCAGCATGTAGAATATGAGTTGCAGTATGGTTTTTAGTAACGCTATTACGACGCTTTGTATCAATTTCAAGTGTATATTTTTGACCTTCAACTAGTTCACTAGCTAATTCAAGTGTATGAAGATGTTGTCCATTTGGAGCACGTTGAACATCAACTACATTAGCTACAACTTGCCCTTCACCATCTTTAATCACACCATAATCGGCTACTTGTCCACCCATTTCAGCATAGAAAGGTGTTTCAGCAAAGATTACTTGTCCATAGTCGTTAGTAGATTTAACACGTTCATCATCACGTATAATTGCAATTACTTCAGACTCCAAAGTTGATTTATCATAGTTGAATACAGAAGTATCTATAAGACTAGATAAAACTTCACTTTGTGCACCCATACTACCACCTTTAACAGCACTAGCACGCGCACGCTCTTGTTGTTCCTTCATAGCGGCTTTAAATCCTTCATGGTCTATTTGAAAACCTTGGTCCTCAGCAAGCTCTTCAGTTAATTCAACAGGGAAGCCGTATGTATCATAAAGTTTGAAAATATCTTCTCCAGATAGAGTATCTTTTCCATCAGCCTTAAGTTTTTCAAGCAAATCTTCAAGTAAACTTGAACCTGCATCAATTGTACGTGCAAAAGTTTCCTCTTCACGTTTAACAATTTTTTCAATAAAATCTTTTTTCTCAGAAACTTCTGGATAATAAGATTCCATGATTCGACCAACAGTTGGAACTAATTTATAAAGAAAGGCATCGTTAATTCCAAGTTTACGACCATGCATTACAGCGCGACGAAGTAGGCGACGAAGAACGTATCCACGGCCTTCATTTCCTGGTAAAGCACCGTCACCAATTGCGAATGCAAGGGAGCGAATATGGTCAGCAATAACTTTAAAGCTCATATTATCCCCATAAGGATCATATTCTTTACCTGATAATGCTTCTGCTTCACGAATAATAGGCATAAACAAGTCTGTTTCAAAATTTGTTGGAGTTTCTTGTACAATAGAAACCATTCTTTCAAGTCCCATACCCGTATCAATGTTTTTATGAGGAAGTTCTTTATATTCACTACGAGGAATAGATGGATCAGCATTAAATTGGCTAAGAACAATATTCCAGATTTCGATATATCGATCATTTTCAATATCTTCTGCTAGTAATTTCACACCAACGTTTTCAGGATCATATTTAGTTCCACGGTCAAAGAATATTTCTGTATCAGGTCCACTTGGTCCTGCACCAATCTCCCAGAAGTTATCCTCAATTGGAACAAGATGACTAGGATCAACGCCTAATTCAATCCAACGATTGTAAGAATCAGTATCGTCAGGATAATATGTCATATAAAGTTTGTCTTTTGGAAAATCAAACCATTCTGGGCTTGTTAATAACTCATATCCCCATTCAATCGCTTCATCACGGAAATAATCTCCGATTGAAAAGTTTCCAAGCATTTCAAACATGGTATGGTGACGAGCTGTCTTACCAACGTTTTCAATATCATTTGTACGGATTGCTTTTTGAGCATTTGTAATACGTGGATTTTCTGGGATTACAGAACCATCAAAATATTTTTTTAACGTTGCTACACCAGAATTAATCCATAGTAAGGTTGGATCATTTACTGGAACAAGTGAAACTGAGGGTTCAACCGTATGTCCTTTACTCTTAAAGAAGTCCAAAAACATTTGACGAACTTCTGCTGATGACATTTTTTTCATTATTTATATCTCCTATATGTTTATTATTAATTTTTTTAATTTCCTGAATTCGAAGAGCTTGATGCACTTCTACTTGACGCTTCTTGTTCTTTCACATAATCTATTGCAATGACAAGTGAAATTACTACATCTGAGTATTTTTCATCATATACCTGTATATCATATGTTGAAGTGAGCTTAAACCATTTTTGACTAATACTAGCTACTTTTTTATTTCCTTCGAGAAGAGAGAAATTCATATTCCACCAGTCTCCTTTGACAGAAAGACCTAAACCATCAATTTGATAACTTGATTTGAAGAAAGTAAAATCTTTTTTTATTCTAAAATTTTGTCCATTAGCCAGAGATACATCGAATTTTGGTAAAAATTGAAATATTACCTTTGTAATTGTTGATACTCTATTTCCAAAGGAATCAGTAATTATAAATTGTTTGGGTATCTTCATAAATGAACCATTAACATAATAATTAACGGCTCCATATTGATCAGTAATTTCAAATTTCCCACCGATCGACCAGAATCTTTGCTTAATTCTATACTCTTTCATGTGAATTTTCTCCCAATCTAAAAAGAAAAAACTCCACTGTAATGAGGGGCGAAAACCGCGGTACCACCCTCTTTTTACAATGAAGTTTCATTATCTCGTATTGTTTGATAAAAGTGTTTTCTCACCTTATAGCTTTTTTAAGCCGCACAAGTTAATTGTCTATTTTCACCATCTAAGACTCTCTGTATAATCAACTTTTTTTAATTATTTTTCACTAGTATCAGTAGCATCAGTAGTATATTGTGATAATGCATTACTGAAAGCTTTTTCTTTAATTGTAACATTGTACTCTTTTAGAAGATTACCGATTACTCCTGTTGTAAACTTAGAATCAGATTCTTTTTCATTCTTAATTGCTTTTTCAAGATCACCTTTGTACTTGTTCATATCGTTACCTTTTTTGCTATTTTTTTCCATTTTAACAATATAGTAACTTGAAGCACCCGTTTGATTTGAAACAGTAATAATATCGCTTACTTTTCCATCTTCAAGTTTAAAGGCAGCATCCTTAACTTCTGTTGGAAGTTCATTTGAATTTGAATCAAATTTAATTTCCCCACCTTTGTCTTTATCAGGACCTACTGATTTTTCTTTTGCAATATCTCCAAATTTAGAGTCATCTTTCTTAACTTCGTCTAGAACTTCTTTTGCAGTTTTTTCGTCTGAAACTTGAATTACTCTGGCAGTAACTTCAGGATGGAATTTATCCCAAGCAGCTTTCATATTTGCATCAGTATATTCTTTTTTAACTGCTTGATCAACAGCATACTTAACTAAAAGGTTAGTCTTAATTGATGATTTATATGATTCCTCAGTCAAACCTGCTTGAGCTAAAGCAGCTGAAAATTGATCACCATATTGCTTTTTAGTTTTGTCATATTCGGCATTGACTTCTTTATCGCTTACTTTACCCTTATATTTATCTTCCAAAACATCATCTAAAACTAATTGTTGAACAATCTGAGTACCATTTGCAGAAGTATTATTTTTTGCTGCATTGTAGAAATCAGTAACTCGAATAGTGTTACCTTTCATAGTAACGATGTCAGTATTAGTTGATGAATCTTTTTGACCACATGCTGCAAGACTTACCATTGCAAGTGCAGTTGCTGCAGTTAAAGTAATTTTTTTAAAGTTCACAGTAATTCTCCTTTTTCTCTATAACGAGTTTATTATATCACAAAATCTTAAATACTTCTTAAAATGATAAATATAAAATTTCAAAATAATTTTTTAAAATAGAATATATAAATTCAAAAAATTAACATTTCAATATAAGACCTGGATTCTAATTATAGACATTCTAATTCAAATAGCTTATAGAAAACTTAATCAAGACCTAAGTCAACATTTTCCTCATTTTTACGAATCATTAATATTCCATCACTCATTGGAATTAAACTTGCTGTCAGTTTTTCATTATTAAGTACAGCATCGAATAATCTATTTAATCCTCTATGAATTGTCCTTTGCCCTCTTCTAATATCTTCAATGGGACGAACTACATCACCACCCTGAAATACATCATCAATGATAATCACGCCACCTACATCAAGCTTTTCCAAGATGTAAGGTAAAAATACTATGTATTTTGACTTCGCTGAATCCATAAATACAAAGTCAAATTTATCATTAATCCTAGGTAGAACCTCTTGTGCTTCACCTTCTAAAAGAGTAATCTGACTATCTTTATCAAATTTTGAAAAATTTTCTTTAGCAAAAGCTATCATTTCAGGGTTTCGATCTATTGTTGTAATCTGAACTCCAGGGACAGATTCTTTCATCAAAAGTGCTGAAAAACCAATTGCAGTTCCAATCTCCAAAATCTTCTTAGGCTGGATAGCTTGTAAAAGAAATTGAAAGTAAACAACTGTTTCATGTGGAATAACGGGAATATTCTCACGTTGAGCAAAATCTGCCAAGTCAGCTAGATAACCATCTAGCTGCTTTTGATTTGTTCGTAAAAAATCTACTATTTCTTCTTTAACAACAGGGCGACGCATGTTGCGATTGCTTCGTTCCCCGTATGACTTAACCATTTAGATGTGCTCCTTTAGCAACCAACTCTTCTAGCTCAGTTAAACGAGTTTCAAAAACCTTAAAAGCTTCATCAAGATAGACTGAATTAGTCATATCCACACCTGCTCGAGCAATTACATCAAGTGGATAATCACTATTTCCAGCTTTTAGATAATTTAAATAGTTTTCTTTGTCTTGTTCAGTTCCATGAACAATTTTTTCAGCTAAGTAACTTGCAGCTGCAAATCCAGTTGAATATTGGAAAACATAATAATTATAATAGAAATGAGGAATGCGTGCCCATTCATATTGAATTTCTGGATTTTCTTCTTTTGAAATACCGTAATACTTCTCATTTAAATTAGCATATAAATTATTCAAGAATTCACTTGTTAAAACAGTCCCCGCAGCATCTGCTTCATGGATATCATGTTCAAACTCAGCAAATTGAGTTTGACGGAATACTGTACCACGGAAACCGTCAAGATAATGGTTAAGAATAGCAAAACGAGTTTTATCATCTTTAATTTCTTCAAGTAAAGTTTCAGTTAATATATTTTCATTAGTTGTTGATGCAATCTCCGCTAGGAAAATTGAATAATCACCATACACATATGGTTGATTTTCCCTAGTAAAGGTTGAGTGCATACTATGACCCATTTCATGAACTAAAGTAAATAAGTTATCTAATGTATCGTGCCAGTTTAAAAGCATGAAGGCATTAGTATCGTAAGAACCACCTGAATAAGCACCACTACGTTTCCCTTTATTTTCCTCAACATCAATCCATCTCTCATCAAATGAACGTTTAACACGCTCTAAATAATCTGGACCAAAAATTTTAAGTGTATCGATTGTTTTATCAACTGCTTGATCATAAGTAAATTTATAATCAAGATCAGAGAGAGGAGCATACATATCATACATTTTAAGATCATCGATTCCTAAAATTTCCTTACGTAAATTAACATAACGATGTAAAAGAGGTAAATGTTTATTAACACTTTCAACTAATGTATCAAAAACACTTTCAGGAATATGATTTTCAGCAAGTGCCGCAGCTCTAGCTGAATTATATTTACGAGTTTTTGCTTGGAAGTTATGCACTTTAACATTAGAACCTAGAGTCTTAGCATACGTATTTTGGAATTGATTATAAATACTGTAAAGAGCTTGGTAAGCATTTTTTCTAATTTCACGGTCCTTATTTTCCATAAATGAAATATAATTACCATGTGTTAATTGAACAGCATTTCCTTCTGAATCTTTGATAGTTGGGAAAATAATATCTGCATTATCAAGAATTTCAAAAGTCTCAGCAGATGCTCCAAAAATTTCTCCGGCACCAGCTAATAATGCTTCCTCAGCAGATGAAAGAACATGAGCTTTTTTACTTAATAATTTTTCAAAGAAATGTTTAAAATCGTTAAGTTCAGGTACTTTAACTTTAAATTCAGCTAATTCATCCTCAGTAAGAGTCATAAATTCTGGCTCATAGAAGGCAAAAGTTTCACCATATTTAGCATATAAAGCTGTTGCTTTTGCTTGTAATTCTTGGTACTTCGCTACTGTAGTATCTTGATCGTTCTTCATAGAAGCATAGACATAAAGTCTCTCAACACGTTGAGCGATAGCTAGTTCAATCTTTGTAGTAGCAAGTAAAGATGAAGCTGAGTCTGTTAGATGTCCAGCTAATTTCCTAGCTTCATCAAGTTCTTTAGAAACCGCCTCGTACTCAGCATCCCAAGCTTGATCAGTATCAAAAACACTAGTTAGATCCCATTTTCTATCTTCAGCAATTTCATTTCTATTTTTTGCCATAATAATCCTCTATCTTAATATTTTAAAATTTTGTCATTTTACATTTTACCATAAAAAGCAGGTGGGTACATCAATTGTCGACCACTTTTATCTCTTAATTTATAATATTTTATAAAATTCTCATAATAATGGGATAAATCCCTATTTATCTGTAAAAAACTGCTATGGTCACTTTCATTAATTAGCCACCTGTAGTAATTAAAACCAAGAGGAAAATATTGCACAGGATAATTTTTAATATCTCTTAAACTTAACCCTTTTTGGTAATAGAGTCCAGCAATTTCCATCCACTTGCCATTTTTTCGACGTAAATTCTGGCTTATATATAACTCCATGTCAGAAATTTTCTTTCCTTCAATTACTTCAGATTTTTGTTTCCTATATGGGAAACGCAATATATCTAATAGATTTCCTTTAAAAAAAGGGAATATTTTTTCTTTATAAATCAAGTTTCCTTTTAAATCCTCATGAATTAAATATTTTAGGACTAGACATTTTTGTTTATTACATAGTTCCCAGTAGTAGAAACCACAATTCATCGAAAAATATAAAAAATTCATATTCAATTTATTAACTTTTTTATCCAAGTGTAATTTCTTTCCCAAAAGCCATAAAACAGAACATCCAATTTTCTTATATGATAAGGTTCTTTCACTTAAACGTTTAAGTGAAAGAGAGCTACACTGTACTTCTAATGCAATATTTAATTCCACCATGATATCAGCTATTTGCATAATTTCTGGCAGATAATATTCAACTTGCGCATAAGTATCATAGTTAAGCCACTTGTATAAATCCATTTTCAGTTGCAAATGCTCCTGACTCTCATTTTCTGAATAAAACTCGCAATTTTTTAATGATTTATGAGCAAAGTGCCTTGCTCTAATATTTCCATTTTTTAGGACAACTTCTCCTTTACAACCTGGACAGAAAAGTTTCCTCTCCTTAATAGATTCAATGTTATCATCTTCTAATAAATTTATTATTTTCCCCGATAAATATTCAGCTGTTAACATGATAATCTCCTTTATTATTTATACGTTTTTATAAAAGAAAAATACCATCCTATGGATGGTAATGTTATGCTGCATTTCTTGTAATATAGTTTGTAAATAGAACAAGTAATATATTCAATATTAAAATAAAAATAAGAAACTTAAGATGTTTTTTCTTATTACTGTTTAAAACGGCAATAAATTCACGAATAAATGCGGGAATTCTATAATACATTGCTGTCTTACTTCCAATACCCTGAGCATTTAAGCCTAATTCTCTGGCAAATAATGCCGCCCTAAAAACATGATACTCACTTGAGAAGAAAAGAAATTTTTCCCCAATCACTTGAGACTTCTGTTCAATAATTCTTGAAGAGAAAACTAAATTCTCATAAGTAGTTTTACTTTTATCTTCCAAAATAGTATAGTCTTCTGGATAACCCATATTTTGAACTGCATAATTTCTCATAGCAACTGCTTCAGGAACAAGTTCATCTGGTCCTTGACCACCAGAAAAGATAATTTGAGCTTTTTCTTGTTGTTTATTTGAATGATTTACAGCAACTTCAATTCTTGATCCTAAGAGCTTACCTATTTGATCACCATTAATTAATCCAGCTCCTAAAACGACAAAGTAGTTAGATTTAGCACGTTTCATGAGCCATCCATAAATTACACTTGAGGCAAAGAAGACGATAAACTGCCAACCAATGTACATAATTAAAATAGGATATACATAAGTTATAATTTTCAAATAGTCATATTTTGGAGGTAAATTGCTTATTTTGCTAATAATTTTACCCATCAACCAAAAGGCCAGAAAACTTAAGGGAAGTAAGAGATTTGCTATACTATGGCTTTCTCTGCGCCAAACTTTAATACTTTCAACAATAATACCGATAAAAATAACAACCGAAAATATTAAAAACCCCATAACAAGAGTGATTGCTTCAATAATAAGCACACCTTCTGGTATGACACCTTGACCATTCAAATATAAAAGCAAGAGGTTGATACTAACAAAGATGAAGAAGGCCGAAAAGATTCCCCATCGACCTAGCTTCAAAGTGCGTGGATCAGTTCTAATCAAATTGATAAAAACCGTTAGGCACACAATCATTGGAACGACTGAAAATAAAATTATATAAAAATATGGATCACTCAGCATCTTCATGTAACTTACCCGTCTCCTGATAAAGTTTATACATGGCATCTATCTCTTTTTTGAATTCTTCAAGCATGACTTCTTCAGGTACAGTCTTAATAATTTTTCCTTTTTTGAAAAGCATACCTTTTCCGTCTCCACCTGCTAAACCAATATCTGCTTCACGCGCTTCCCCTGGACCATTTACACCACATCCAAGAATAGCAACAGTTATTGGTGCTTTGATATTAGCAATATATTTTTCAAGTTCTGCAGCAATTGGAATTAAATCAATTTCAATACGCCCACAAGTTGGACAAGAAACAAGAGTTGCTGCATTGTCAATCAAATTAAATGATTTTAAGACCTCACGTGCAACTTTTATCTCCTCCACAGGATCTGCAGAAAGTGAAATCCTCATTGTGTCGCCAATTCCAAGTGAAAGCAATGCTCCCATTCCAGCTGCAGATTTGATTGAACCAGAAAATAATGGACCTGATTCAGTAATTCCCAAATGAAGTGGGTAGTCAAATTCTTCAGCTGCAAGTTGATAGGCTGCAAGTGCAAGTTCAACATTTGAAGCTTTCATTGAAATTATTATATCGTGAAAGTCTAAATCTTCAAGAATTTTTACATGTTCACGCGCACTTTCAAGCATTCCCATTGCAGTTGGATATCCATACTTTTTAAGGAATTTTTTTTCAAGCGAACCGGCATTAACCCCGATACGAATAGGAATATTTTTTGCTTTACATGCCTCTACGACTTTTTGTACACGATCTGCACGTCCAATGTTTCCCGGATTGATTCGAATTTTATCAACACCTGATTCAATTGCTTGTAAGGCTAAACGATAGTCAAAATGGATATCAGCCACTAGAGGAATCGAGATTTGTGCTTTAATATCCTTAAGGGCAAGAGCTGCTTCCATATCAGGAACCGCAACGCGTACTATCTGACAACCAGCTTCTTCAAGTTCATGTATTTGGGCTACAGTAGCCTCCACATCCTGAGTTTTAGTAGTACACATTGATTGGATGATAACTTTATTACGACCACCAACCACAACATCACCAACCAATACAGGTCGGGTATTTCTTCTATGAGTTAAAGACATATAGTCACTTCTTTCTTTTTTAAATCAGAGTTCATTTTATCATACTTTTTAAAAAAAGATATTAAAATCACTCTATTCAATTTTAACTGATATTCATGTTCTTTTCAATCTATCCAAAAAAAAGACCGATACAATCCATATAAACAGATTCCTGTATAAGTCTTTAACTATAAATTATAGAACTTTAGATAAGAAATCTTTTGTTCTTTCTTCTTTTGGATTTCCAAATATTTCCTCTGGACTAGCTTCCTCAATAATATGTCCTTGATCCATAAAAAGAACTCGGTCAGCTACTTCTTTAGCAAATCCCATTTCATGAGTCACTATAACCATGGTCATTCCCTCTTTAGCTAATTTTTTAATTACAGCTAATACTTCTCCAACCATTTCTGGGTCCAAGGCACTTGTTGGTTCATCAAAGAGCATCACATCTGGACCCATAGCCAATGCGCGTGCTATAGCAACACGTTGTTGCTGTCCACCTGATAAACTCTGAGGATACGCATCAGCTTTATCAGCTAATCCTACACTTTCAAGTAATTTTAAAGCAATATTCTCTGCTTCAGTTTTTAGCATATTTTTATTTTTTATAGGAGCTAAAGTCAAATTATCTAAAACATTCATATTTGAAAATAGGTTGAATGATTGAAAAACCATACCCATTTTTTCACGGTACTTAAATATATCAACCCCTTTACCAGCTAGGTCTACACCCTCAAAAATAACCTGACCCTCAGTTGGGACTTCCAGCATATTCATAGTACGTAAGAATGTTGATTTTCCACTACCAGAAGGACCAATCATGACAATCACTTCACCTTCAGAGATTTCAAGATTCAATCCTTTAAGAATTTCATTTTTTCCAAATGACTTATGAAGATTTTTTATTTCAATTATTTTCCTACTCATTTAACATACCCCTTTGACATTCTCTTCTCTACAAGATTTAAAAGCTGACTCGTAACAAAAGTAATCACTAGATAGAAGGAACCGGCAAATAGTAGTGGCTCAAGTACAATGTATGTTGTACTTGCAGTTGTTAATCCACCATTATAAAGCTCCATAACACCTATTGTTGACAAAAGAGAACTATCTTTGATAATTGTCACAAATTCATTGCCAAGAGATGGAAGACTTGTTCTAATTGCTTGTGGTAAGATAACACTCTTCATAGCCTGATTAGGACGAATTCCTAATGAATATGCAGCCTCTACTTGACCCTTTGGTACTGATAAAATCCCACCACGAATTATTTCTGCTACATACGCCCCACTGTTCATACTAAGAATAATAATTCCAGGTACCAGACGCGAAAGATCAACATCTAGTATTCCAAATGTAAAAGTTGGAAGAAAGTTCATTTTAACACTTACAAAGAAAACCATAATTTGAAGAATCATTGGTGTTCCACGAAAAAGTTCAATATAAATATTTGCTAACCATCTCAATGGTTTAATCTTTGATAATTTAGCTAGTGCAAGTAAAATCCCAAATATCGTCCCTAAAAAAACTACTATTACAGAAATCCCAATTGTGATAACTGTTCCATCAGTAAAGTAAGGTAGGAATTTTGGAAGAAATGAAAAGTTCATGTATCTACCCCTTAATATTAATTAATTTTTATTTATTATAACATATTTTATGTATATTTATACAACGTTTTGCATTTTTTTCATAAAATAAAAAGAAATTATTCATTTCTTCATATCATTATCAATTTCATTTTCATCTATTTGATCGAAAATAAATTTCCCTGCTGCAATTGTTGCTACGGTTAGGACTGTTGAAAGGACTAATGACTTAGTTGCTTCTTTAATTATTCTATTCATGTTTAAATCCTCCTATTTAACATAAATATACTTTTAAATCTTATAAAATGCAATTTTTTAGTTTAAAAAAAATCCTTACGGACTTTTTTTACATACTACCAAGTTCAAAGTATATCTTATCACCATCTTTTAACTCTTGCTCACCAGCTCCCTTATTAGCCATCTCACCGTTTAACTTATATAACCAGAACTTATTAGCTGACTCATCTTGCTTTACTCCATCAATCGCCGTGATGAATCCTTTACTCTCCTCCACTTGAACCTTTTCTCTTAAAACAGTAATTACTGTTGAATCAGCATTGATAGGAATATCTTTAAATTCTTTTGTATTTTTCTCATCAAATTTAACAGTCAGACTTACTTTACCAGTCTCTTCTTTATGTTTATCTGATTCAGATTTCTTATTAGAACAAGCTACTAAACTGATAACAAGAAAAAGTGGCAAAATTAAAGCAATTATTTTTTTCATATTTTAAACCTTTCAAATATATTATAAATTAATGGATAAAAAATCACAGTACTTACTGCATGCATCATATCAAATCCAAGTCCTGCCATATAGAACGGCCAGAAGCTAGCACTAAAAATGTATGTAGAAAACAATGATATTATCAAACCATAAAGCATCGTCACTATCCCTGCAAGAATCATTTGATAGACTATTTTTGTCATATATTTATAAGTAAGATTCCAAATAATCATTATTACTGCGAAAGAAATGATTTGAAATAGAACCATAATACTCATTCCCATATATATTCCAGTTATAATCATAGTAAGAATCATGACTATAATAGAGTCATATATTCCCCAAAAGACGATTGTGACCAAAAATAATGCTGTTATTGGTTTTATGTTAGGAAATTGTGCAAATGCAAATCTCGATACTACTGCTATTGCTACCAGTATCGAAATGCGAGAAATTTTTTTCACGTCCATTTAATAATTATACACAAAATAATATATTAATTGCAAGAAAAATTATAATATCATGAAAAAAATTAACAAAATTATTTACTTTGTGTGATATAATTTTGAATATGAAGTATTACTTATTAATAAACCCCACATCAGGTGGGAACAAAGGACATAAAGTTGAAAAAACTTTATGTGATTTTCTAGATAAAAATAGAATTGAATATGTTAAGTATATTAGTCAAAGACCAAAACAAGAAAAAGAACTCGCGAGAGAAATTTCTAAAGTTATAAATAAAGAAGATACATTAATAATTATTGGAGGAGATGGAACTTTATCAAATGCTGTAAATCAATTGCCAGTTGATTTACCTTTCGCGTACATACCAGCTGGTAGTGGTAATGATTTTGCAAGCAGCTTGAATATCTCAAAAAATCCAATTGAAAGTTTCAAACAGATACAAAAAAAACATATGGAAGATTTTTATATTATTAAATATGATAGCCAAAGTCTTTCAGGATATGCAATAAATAATATCGGGATTGGACTTGATGCTGCGATAGTTCATTCTACAAACTCCAGTAGTTTAAAAAGTATATTTGCCAAATTAAATCTGGGAGGTTTAGCTTATCTTTCTAATGCTATAAAAGTGCTTTTTAGAAAGAAACCATTTGATGTTAAAATTAATAATAATGAATTTAAAAACGCATTTTTATTAACAGTAACAACTCACCCATACTTTGGAGGAGGCTTTAAAATTGCACCAAATGAATCTTCTTTACAGAATAGTTTAACCCTAGTAGAGTTGCCACGAATAAGTTTGGTTAAAATATCTAAAATCATTCCCCAATTATTAAAAGGAAAGCACTTGGATAATAAAAATGTTTACCATACAACGAATAGATCTTTTCAAATAGAAACTTCTTCACCACAACCAATTCAAATTGATGGCGAAATGTTTCTTGCAACACCAAATGAAACAATCAAGATGGAGACTCAAAAAAGAGTCATAATTAAGTAAATAAAAAAGTTGACTCAGGGAACGAGAACTAACCTAGTAAATTGAGACTCAATAAAAGAGTACCTTGTATGAAATTCATGTAAAAATGAAAATCATACAAGGTGCTTTTACTATGAAAAGAATTATGCACAGCTATGATACGAAATTACGAACTATAGAAATGAAATAAGAAAGTTATACTACTAGGGAAATTAAAAACAAGACTCAAATTGAAACTTGGTACCGATGGTTTCGAAAAAAAGGATTATATCTCCTAAAACTCAAATTATCTAGATGGCAGATAGAACTTCTAAAAAAGTACAAAGTTTTGGAAGAAAATTGGTTCCAGAACAAATTATACAAATAATTGATGAATACAGAGAAGTTATATAAGGGAAAGACATATTATCTTTATTTGATATACCTAAATCTACTTGCTACAAATGGAAAAAGACTAAACAGGCTAAGAAACCAAATATATATAATTTAGAAATAGAGATTATTGAGTTAATTAAAAAAAATAAATATACTTATGGTTATTGTAAAATCACTAGTCAAATTAATAAAACTAAAAAAATATGCAAAACTTTAACCTACAATGTCGAGTTAAAGTTAAAAATCAAAGAACTGCGTATCTCAACAAATTGTGGTTAATAATATAATTTGGAGAAATTAGTTACAGATAAGTACTGCATACCTTTCAAAAATGGTATGCAGTACTCATCATCAATTAAAGACTTGTATAATGTGAAGATCATAGCTTATAAGGAAAATCTACCTTTGTGTCCAACACTCTGACCAGTATTCTTTGTATACATCTAAGTATTACCAAAAATTGGATAAAAAGAAAAACATTACCATGAGCATATCTAAGAAAGGCACACCCACTAATAATGCTCCAATAGAGTCATTTCACTTCTCACTAAAGTCTGAAACATTCTATCTAAACTCAGAACTAAGTAATTCTAATTCCGTTGTATCACAAACTATGATAAACTATATTAAATTTTACAATGAAGAAAGAACATAAGAAAAGTTAGGATACTTATCTCCGATTGAGTATCGAAAAATAAATATACCTAACTAATGTTCTTTTTTTAAAGTCCAACTATGCTGGCTCAATCCTTATTATTCAGAGTTTTTTTATTTAAAATAATATTTTATTCAACTTGCTTAGCTTCTTTTGCTAAATCATAGTTATCTTTAACACTCTTATTAATTGAGTCATCTTTTTTAAGATCAGCAATTATTTTATTTACTTCTTCTTGAAGGGTCTTACTACCTTTTTCCATCGCAATTGCGTTACTTTCCTCATCATCTGATTTGAATGTAATATCTTTTACAATCTCTAAGTCACTATTGGCATCTACGTAACTTTCTGCGACCATATTATCTAAAACAACCGCATCCACAGTACCATTTTTAAGTTCATTAATCATCGCACCTGACTTTGGAAGTGAGACTAGACTCGCATCTTTAATCTCATTCTTCACTAAATCTTCTTGAATACTTCCTTTTTGTGCTGAAACTTTAGCCCCTTTGAAATCAGCAATTGATTTATATTTGTCTGAATTTGACTTTTTAATTACAATTACATTCTTAGTCTTATAATATTCATCAGAAAAATCAAATGCTTTTCTTCTCTCAGCAGTCGCAGTTAAACCGGAGATTGCCAGATCAGCTTTCCCGCTTGAAACACTTGCAAGAACATTACTAAAATCCATAGTATCAATCTTAACTTTAACACCAATTTTTTCACCAATTTTATTCGCTAAATCAATATCACTACCTACAACAACATTTTTTCCATCTTTAATCATTTGAAACTCAAATGGAGCATAATCAGGACTTAGTGCTACTATAAGCTCTCCTTTATCTTTTATCTTTTGTAATGACTTATCATTATCACCAGAGCTACCTTTGCTTCCGCAACCTACCAAAGACACAAGTGCTAGTGAAGTAATTATTGCTGTAAATATTTTTTTCATAATTTCTCTCTTTTCTGTATATTATTCTTTTTATATTTATAATTATACATGTAAAAAGAATAATTGTCAATAAAAAAGTGAATAAATATTCACTTTTTTTGATTTAATCCATCGCCTTTATTTCCATAATTGTATCTCTAATTTGTGCCGCAAGCTCGAAATCAAGGATTCCCGCAGCTTCATTCATTTGTTTTTCAAGTTCTTTTACAGCATCTTTACGTTCTTTTTTATTCATTTCTGAGTAATCAATAACTTCTTCTTCACCATCCTCAGTTTTACGTGTGATTACAATGTTATCTCTAATTTCTTTGATAATTGTCTGAGGTGTAATACCGTGCTCCTCATTGTACTCCATTTGAATTTTTCTTCTTCGAGCAGTTTCACTGATTGCTATTTCCATACTATTAGTCATTTTATCTGCATACATAATAACTTTACCTTCAGAGTTTCGTGCAGCACGTCCAATTGTCTGTATCAAACTTCTTTCACCACGAAGAAAACCTTCTTTATCAGCATCTAAAATAGCAACTAACGATACCTCAGGCACATCAATACCTTCACGGAGTAGATTTATTCCAACTAATACATCGAATACACCCAAACGCAAATCTCTAATTATTTCAGTACGCTCGAGTGTCTTAATATCACTGTGAAGATATTTAACTTTTATACCCATTTCTTTAAAGTAATCTGTTAAGTCTTCTGCCATTTTTTTCGTTAAGGTAGTAACAAAAACACGTTCATTTTTATCAACACGTTCATTTATTTCTCCAAGTAAATCATCTATTTGACCCATTATTGGTCTTACTTCAACAATTGGATCTAATAAACCTGTAGGTCTAATAATTTGTTGAACAATGGTATCTGTCTGTTCAGCTTCATAAGGTCCAGGTGTTGCAGATACATATACTACTTGATGAACATGCTCCTCAAACTCCTCCAGTCTCAATGGACGGTTATCTAGAGCAGAAGGTAGTCGAAATCCATAGTCAACTAGCATTTGTTTACGTGATCTATCTCCGTTATACATCCCTCTAACCTGTGGCATTGTAACATGTGACTCATCAACCATTATCAAAAAATCATCAGGGAAAAAATCTAAAAGAGTGTACGGCGGTTCTCCTTCTGCACGTCCTTCCATATGACGTGAATAATTTTCCACCCCATTTGTATATCCCATTTCTCTTAACATTTCAATGTCGTAGTTAGTTCTCTGCTCTAGACGTTGAGCCTCTAAAAGTTTTCCTTCTTCATTAAAATGTTTAAGTTGTACTTCAAGCTCATTTTGTATACGAGAAATCGCTTCTTCCATATGATCATCGTTGGTAACGAAGTGAGTAGCAGGGAAAATAGCTAGGTGGTCAACTTCACCTAAAACATGTCCTGTTAATGCATCTATTTCTCTTATTCTATCAATCTCATCACCAAAAAATTCTACTCTAAACGCATGTTGATCACGACTCGCCGGAAATACTTCAACAACATCACCTCGTACTCTAAATCTACCACGTTGGAAATCAATATCATTTCGTTCAAATTGGATATCGACTAAACTATTTAACAATTTATCACGAGAAATTTCTTGACCAGGTCTTAACGAAACAACACTGTCTTGGTATTCATTTGGATTTCCTAAACCATAAATGCAAGATACTGAGGCTACCACAATAACATCATTTCGTTCAAGTAGTGAAGAAGTAGCACTATGACGAAGCTTATCAATCTCATCATTAACTGAACTATCTTTTTCAATATATGTATCACTTGATGGTACATATGCTTCTGGTTGATAGTAATCATAGTATGAAACGAAATATTCCACAGCATTATTAGGGAAAAATTCTTTAAATTCACCATATAATTGTCCCGCTAAAGTTTTATTATGCGCAATGACAAGAGTTGGTTTATTAACTTTTTGTATAACTTGGCTCATAGTATAGGTCTTACCAGTACCAGTGGCACCTAGTAAAATCTGAGCCTTCTCACCATTTTCAATCCCTTCTACTAATTCTTCTATTGCTTGAGGCTGATCACCAGCAGGTTCATATTTTGAATGTAATTCAAATTTATTATTTTCTATTCTATCTATCATAGTTCCTCATTATTTATCATAATTATATCTATTAACTAAAGTTGCAATCCTTATTATATTCTACCTTTTTAAAACAAAAAAAGCTATTGGATTAACTATCCAATAGCAGATACGGAGAAGAAGGGATTCGAACCCCCGCACCGGTTTCCCGGTCTAACGATTTAGCAAACCGTCCTCTTCAGCCTCTTGAGTACTTCCCCATGAGAATATTATAACAAATATCTCTTTTCACTTCAATAAAAATTGAAGCTAGTGGGCACAAGTGGACTCGAACCACCGACCTCACGCTTATCAGGCGTGCGCTCTAACCAGCTGAGCTATGCGCCCTATATAAATATTGTATGAACTAAAATAGTTCAAAGCGGGTGACGAGAATCGAACTCGCGACAACAGCTTGGAAGGCTGTAGTTTTACCACTAAACTACACCCGCTTATTAAAATGGCGCGAGACGGAATCGAACCGCCGACACATGGAGCTTCAATCCATTGCTCTACCAACTGAGCTACCGAGCCAACAAAAATAATGGACCTTGCAGGACTCGAACCTGCGACCACTCGGTTATGAGCCGAGAGCTCTAACCAGCTGAGCTAAAGGTCCTACAAAGTAAAACTAAAATATAGCGGCAGAGGGGATCGAACCCCCGACCTCCCGGGTATGAACCGGACGCTCTAGCCAGCTGAGCTACGCCGCCATTTGATAAAATATCAATCGGGAAGACAGGATTCGAACCTGCGACACCTTGGTCCCAAACCAAGTACTCTACCAAGCTGAGCTACTTCCCGTGTTATTAATATATTGTACCAATGCACCCTAGAGGATTCGAACCTCTAACCGCCTGATTCGTAGTCAGGTACTCTATCCAGTTGAGCCAAGGGTGCTATTATTTAATTAATGCCGAGGACCGGAATCGAACCGGTACGGTGATCACTCACCGCAGGATTTTAAGTCCTGTGCGTCTGCCAGTTCCGCCACCCCGGCTAAGGTGTTTTAAAGCGAACGACGAGGTTCGAACTCGCGACCCCCACCTTGGCAAGGTGATGTTCTACCACTGAACTACGTTCGCAATTGATGCCGGCTACATGACTTGAACACGCGACCCTCTGATTACAAATCAGATGCTCTACCAACTGAGCTAAGCCGGCTACCTATCAGGTTTAAATTGGCTAAAACCTAATCATGCGGATGAAGGGACTTGAACCCCCACGCCGTAAAGCGCTAGATCCTAAATCTAGTGCGTCTGCCAATTCCGCCACATCCGCGTATGACCCGTGCTGGGCTCGAACCAGCGACCCATTGATTAAAAGTCAATTGCTCTACCAACTGAGCTAACGAGTCGTCATACTATTTTTTTTGAACTTATATTCGTTCAAACGGTCCCGACGGGAATCGAACCCGCGATCTTCGCCGT